>CAWAPG010000012.1:0-148944 GCA_963783905.1 uncultured delta proteobacterium
TTGCTTTTTTTGCTCTGCAGGCTCCGAAATTTAAACTGGATGCCTCGGCCGATTCACTGGTCCTGGAAAACGACGCCGACCTCTATTATCACCAGCAGATCAGTGATCGCTACCAGGGAGAAGATATTCTTGTCGTGGCCTATACTGCCAAGGGCGATCTTTTTTCGCCATCCGGGCTGGCTGCCCTTAAAAGTCTGCGGGATGAGCTGCGCCAAGTAAAAGGATTGAGCTCGGTAACCACCATCCTCGACGTTCCCTTAATGCTCTACTCAGATATTTCCCTGACGGATCTGGCGGATGCGGAAAAGCTTAAGACCCTGGAAAATTCCCCTGTTGAAAAAAGCATTGCCCTGGCAGAGTTTAGTGAAAACCCCCTTTACAGGGGCAGGCTGGTAAGTCTGGACGGCAAAACCACGGCACTCCTGCTGAGCCTCCCTAATGTCGAAGTAAACAGGGCCCTGCTGCAAAGACGTCATGAACTGAGAGAAAAGAAATATAACAATGAACTCTCCAACGCGGAAGCAGAGGAACTGGAACAGGTTTCCAAAGAATACCGTGACAAATCAACCGCCAGCATAAACAGGGACAGCCAGCTAGTTAACGAGGTCAGGACAATCCTGGACAGACATCGCAGCCAGGCGGACCTCTATCTTGGCGGCGTACCCATGATCGTTTCAGACATGATCGAAATTCATCCGAAGCGATCTGGTCGTTTTCGGACTGGGTGTCATTTTCTTCCTAATCATCATCCTTGGAGTAATTTTCCATAAAGTGCGCTGGGTTGTGCTTTCCATACTCTGCTGCCTGGCTGCCGTCATTGTGATGCTCGGCATCCTGGGCCTGACCGATTGGCGGGTGACCTTCATCTCCTCAAATTTCATTTCACTGATGCTGATTCTGACCATGTCGCTCACCATCCATCTGATAGTGCGTTACCTGGAGGTACATGCCCAGTCGCCGGATCGTGACCAGCGCACACTGGTCCTGGAAACCGTCCGGACAATAACGCTGCCCTGCCTGTACACCATGCTTACCACCATGGTTGCCTTTATCTCGCTCCTGGTGAGCGGTATCCGGCCGGTAATCGACTTCGGCCAGATGATGGCCATGGGCCTGCTGATCTCCTTTATCCTTGCCTTTATCATATTCCCCGCAACAGTCGTGCTTCTGAAAAAAGACACCTCCGGCACAGATGCTGGTTCCTCCCGTCCCTTCACTCTTGTCTTCGCCCGCATCACCGAAGCCCATGGAAAAAAGATACTGCTGCTGAGCATTATTCTGGCCGTGCTCAGCACCATCGGCATTACGAAACTCAAGGTGGAAAACAGATTCATCGATTATTTCAGTAAGAGTACAGAGATATTCCAGGGCATGAGCCTGATTGACAGCAAACTGGGCGGCACCACCCCCCTGGACCTGATCGTAGATTTCAAGAAAGAACCGCTGGCGCCGGTTGAATCCGAAGAAGATGTTTTTGCCGATGCTGATGCTGACGAAGACACTCCCCGCTGGTTCGCCGATGTCGTCACCAGGGAGGAGATCGAAAAAATTCATGACTATCTGGAGAGTCTGCCCCAGACAGGAGAGGTCCTGTCCCTTGCCACTCTGGAAAAACTTACCACCAGGCTCAATGACAACCAGCCATTGGATGGTTTCGATTTTTCCCTACTGCTGAAAAAAGCCCCCCCGGATATACAGGACCTTCTCATAAATCCCTATATGGCGGAGGATATACCCCAGGCAAGGTTTGCCATGCGGATCATTGAGTCTGACCTGAAACTGGAACGAGAAGTCCTGCTGACAAAGATGCGTCATCACCTGGTGAACGAGCTGGGGTATGAAGATAGCCAGATCCATTTCACCAACATGTTCGTGCTGTACAACAATATGCTGCAGAGTCTATTCCAGTCGCAGATCCTCACCATCGGCATTGTATTCCTGGCCATCATGGTGATGTTTATCCTTCTCTTTCGCTCCATCACCCTGGCAATCATCGCCATTATCCCCAACCTCCTGCCTGCGGCGCTGGTGCTGGGCACAATGGGATGGTTCGGCATCCCGCTCAACATGATGACCATTACCATTGCCTCGATCACCATCGGCATAGCAGTGGATGATACGATCCACTACATCCATCGTTTCCAGAAGGAGTTTCCCAGGGACAGGAATTACATGGCCACCCTCTACCGCTGTCACACCAGTATCGGCAAGGCCATGTACTATACATCGATCACGATCATAATCGGTTTTTCCATCCTGGTTGTTTCAAATTTCGTTCCGACGGTGTATTTCGGTCTATCCATAGGAGTGGCAATGCTGGCCGCGCTGCTGGCGGCCCTTACCCTGCTGCCGCAGCTGCTCATCAGTTTAAAACCCCTGGGGCCTGAAGCCAGGGACAATGAACATTGATACTATACATAACGATACTCCCCCTGCACATCCCGAAATATTGTAATGGGAAAAAATGGGGTCAGGCTTGCGTTATTGCGTTATCTATTTGCTGTTTTATCAACTTTATTAGTTCGTGTTCGTTTTCATTAACCTTTTTAGCAGCACGGCTTATGTTGGCAGGGTCCCTGTTCAACAAAGCTGCAACTTCTGTAAGGCTGGCTTTGGTTTTTTCAGCCGCAAACAGGCCGATTACTCCGCGGGCCTCCGTTAGACGCCGGCTGCGTGATGGGCCGGCCAGATCTTTTTTACCCACCGCATAATTGCGGCACACAATATCAATTAATTTCTCCAGCGAAATAGTCTTCTGGGGTAAGGAACTCTGATTAAACACCTTTTCCAGAAAACGCTCATCTCCCATCACCCGGGAATCATGTTCGCAGCAGTAAAATTCCCGCCTCTTTATCCCTTTGTCGGTATCTTTTTTCGTGGCAAACGAAAGGTACCTTTTGCGGCATGTTTTCAACTGCCCGCCAAACTGGCCCAGTACCAAGTTTGTTGTCAGAAAAGGAATATTGTCCAGACCCAGATATACCCGATGGCTGCTCCACTGATATTCTGCCAGATCCTTGACAAGTCCCGCCCGCACCGGATTATTGTGAATATATCTGACAAGTTCCAGCAGATACGCATCCGCATCAATCAGTATGGACTTATAACGGCCCTGAAAAAGGTGACCGACTCGATTCTTTCGCTGGTTGATATATTTTGCATAGCGGAAGGAAAGATTCTGGATGATCTTGGACAGGCTGATATCGCTCACCTGGATAATCAGGTGAACATGATTGGTCATGAAGCAGAAAGCATGAAGAAGATATGTAAATCTCTCAGTACCTTCCTGCAGTAGAAGGGAAAATCTCTCACGGTCTCCTTTGGTAAAGAAGATATCCTGCCCGGCATTGCCTCGCAAGAGAACATGATAGATACCACCAGGAACATGGATGCGCGGTTTTCTGGCCATGTATTTTTATAACTTGAATAACGCAATAACGCAAGCCTGACCCTATAACTCAGCAGCCGGGAAAGGTCATCTTCCTTTTGACTGAAATGATGTAAAGATTTATAGTGGGGTTTTGCTCAAGCCGCTGTTGAAACAGGATGAATCAATGCACAGAACCGAAAAGAATCCCGGCCGCTTCATCTGCCCGTCGACCCGAGAATTTTTTCGGGAATCGCGCCGCAGCAAAAACCATACTCTGTGGGACTTCATCCATGGCTACATTTACGGCCGCTGGACCTATCTCTACATCGGGGTGGCTAAGGGGCGCCATCCTGCAGCCAAAATTCTCGGCCCCCTTTTCAGTTTCGTCTCCCGCTTCTTTCCGGAACCGAAGATAACAGCGCACGGGGCCGCTTCTGAAACAAATGCGCGAACAACCTTTGCCGACGGTTACCATGCCAAGGTCATGCCCCTGGATAAGGCCGCGAAACTGGTCACCCTCAACCTGCCGCTCAACCTGCCGGACCTGGAGCAGGTCATCCCCTATAAGCGGGCCCGGTCCATCATCCTGAAAAATCCGGACCACATCGCCTTGCTGGATTGTCCCTGCCGCGCTGCGCAGAAAAACCCCTGCCAGCCCGAAGACGTCTGCCTGGTAATCGGCGAACCCTTTGCCGGCTTTATTGTTGCCCACCACCCTGACAAGGCCAGGTGGATCACTCAGCAGGAGGCGATGGCCATCATGGCGGCAGAGGACGAACGGGGCCACGTGCACCACGCCTTTTTCAAGGACGCCATGCTGGACCGCTTCTATGCCATCTGCAACTGCTGCTCCTGCTGCTGCGGCGCCATGAATGCCCACAGGAACGGCACGCCCATGCTTGCCCCCTCCGGCTATGTTTCGGAGGTGGACCGGGAACGCTGCATTGGCTGCGGTTTATGCCTGGAATACTGCCAGTTTGATGCCATACGGATGGAGGATGAAAAGGCTACGGTGGTATTTGAAAACTGCATGGGATGTGGGGTCTGCACCTCCAAATGCGGACAGGATGCAATCCGGATCAGGCTCGAGCCTGCCAAGGGAGTGCCCCTGGACATCTGCGCCGTGCAGGACGAAGCGGGATAAAAAAACTACTTCAACGGGGGTTTTTCCGGGGTGCTGCGGACCTCTTCGCCGGCGGGTTTCAGGGTAAAGGCAAATCCCTTGTTGTTGGCCCAGACCCGGTACCGGTTGACATCCACCTTGGGCCGGTAGCGGCTTGTTGTCCCCCCGGCAAACTCGATTTTTTCCGGATATCTGACCAGCAGTTCAGCCGCCACCTTGTTGTTTCGATCCAGCGACTGGGCCTTGCGGGCATCCTTCCTGGCAAGTTCCAGTTCGCCCATCTGGGCATAGGCTTCCATGCGGATATTGTACGATTCAGAAGTATTGGGCTTCATGGTAATAATCTGGGTACCGTCCGCAACCGCCTGGTCCAGGTTGCCCAGCACCAGGTCGGTCACCCCCCGCAGCTTGTAGGCCTCCAGGGACTGATTCATTTCCAGGGCCGAGGTAAAATCCTCCTCGGCCAGGGTATACACCTCCTTTTCAAAATACATCTCGCCGCGCCGCAGGTAGGCATCCTGGGTCGGACGCATCTTAATGGAGATGCTGAAATCCTTGATGGCGGCCTCAATGTCACCCTCGCTCCTGTACGCCAGACCGCGCAGAAGATAAAATTTATATTTCATATCCACCGGGCTCTGTTCAATTGCCTTGGTGTATTCGGCAACATTTGTACCGGCAGCCAGGGAGGAAAGCAGAAAAGGAAGCAGCAGACTGAAAACTATAATCATTTTCTTCATGGTTTTTACCTATCAGATTTTTTACTGAGGCATCCGGATTTCTCCTATACTAACCAATAACGGCCGCCATTTCATGCAAAAATAATGGAGCCGAGTTGGACAAAATTCAATCTGCCGGGTCGTACTTATATGTTTCACGGTCTTACGGGTTCAATGAGCAGGCGATATCTTCGCCGGCATTTCCCTGCCACAGGTACATTGCTGCGGGGATGCCCGGAGGCCCTCGGGAGGCTGTCGTCATTTTGCTTGACAGCCCCAGTGGTATTCATTATTTGTGTATCTTATAATATTCATCCCTCCATGGTTTCATACCTGGTGAGTAACCTTTTTTTTCATGCCTGCAGGAAAGAAAATCATCCTTTTTCAATAAAACATGAACAGACGGAATTTCATAACAGCAGCAACCGGGATGCTGGTAGCCCTTTTGACCGGAGAACTTCAGTTTGCCCGGGCGGAGAAGCGTGTAATGAAAACAAAAGTGGCGCTGATCAAGGGCGCGGACAGGGCCGACGGTGTGCGGCGGGCGCTCGGTGCCCTCGGCATCAACCCGGTAGCTGGGAAAAAGGTCATGGTCAAACCGAATTTCAACACCGCGGACCCCTTCCCGGCCTCCACCCATAATGACACCCTGGGCGCCCTGATCAATGAACTGAAAACCATGGGCGCAGATCGCATCACGGTCGGGGAGCGGTGCGGTCCTCCTGATACGGCGGATGTCCTGCGGGACAAGGATATCCACACCCTGTGCCGCAAGCTCGATGTGGACCTGATTAACTTCGAGGAGCTGCCAGCTGCGGACTGGATCAGAATCAGGCCGGAGAAAAGTAACTGGCGGGATGGTTTTCTGGTGGCCAGGCCTGTCCTGGATGCACCATGCGTTGTGTCCACCTGCTGTCTCAAGACCCATCGCTACGGCGGAGTGTTTACCATGTCCCTGAAATTGTCCGTGGGCATCACTCACAAGAACGATATGTCCGAGCTGCATGGCGCCGTTGCCGGCAGCATGCGGAAGATGATAGCGGAGATCAACCAGGTTTACAGCCCGGCGCTTATCGTCATGGATGGGACCGAGGTCTTTGTTGACGGCGGACCCATGCGGGGTGAGAAGAAAAGGGGTGATGTAATGATTGCCGGAACCGACCGGGTGGCAGTAGATGCGGTGGGTCTGGCAGTGCTGAAAAGTCTCGGCGCCAACCGGCAGATCATGGATACAAAGATTTTCAGCCAGGAGCAGATCGCCCGGGCGGTTGAGCTGGGGCTGGGCGTTGCTGGCCCGGACCAGATAGAGATCGTCAGCGATGATGACCGGGGCCGAAAATACAGTGAGCAATTAAAGGGAATTTTGCAGAAAAACGCTCTTTACGGGTAAATAACCGGCAACTGTTACAGTCGGGAGTCCGCCGGTTATAGTATAACGCTAACTTACCTACTTTGAGGCAGCAGATGATTCCCGATCAATTATGTTCTGCCGTCCGCAACTGTCAGGCCGATCCGTTTTCATGCGCCATAGGTTTTGAACCGCAGATTTTTTGGGTTATCCATTCGTAATGCAGACCGAAAATGGCAAGTTCCACGGCAACGGGAAACGCCTCCCTTTTTTTGATGAATGTCCTGATCAACAGCTTCCAGTAGTAGAACCTGGCCCGTGATACGACGCCGATTCTCCACATGCTTTTCAGAAAGGCAACAACATCCTCTCTGCCGATCCTTCTGGTTGCGGTCGGCACATAATTTTCCAGGAAGGTATTGATTCTCTGATAATACCGCTTGGGGGAATATATGGAGGCAAGAATTTTCTTGTAGCCCTCATGAAGGGTTTCAGTCCCCATTTTGGGCATGAAATTCAGGACGCCGTCGGTATTTTTCCCGGTGGCGCCGCCGAGCAGCCGGCCTTCGGCCTTCAACCGGTGCCAGAGGCGGGTCTGGGGCAGTGCGGTCAGAACGCCCACCATTGCAGTGACAACGCCGATCTCCTGGATAAAAGCTATCTGTGATTCAAATATGGCCTCGGTATCATTGTCAAACCCGACAATGAATCCACCCATGACCTGCATGCCGTGTTCGTGAATGGTGTGCACCGCTTCGACCAGGTCGCGGGAGGAATTCTGATACTTGCCGCATTCACGAAGGCTTTTCTTGTCCGGGGTTTCAAGACCGAGAAACACCTTGGAAAAGTTGGCCCGGCTCATCATCCGCATCAGATCTTCATCATTGGCAAGATCGGTGCTGGCCTCGGTCAGAAGGGTAAACGGGTGGTCATGTTCTTTCTGCCAGGTCATCAGGGTCGGCAGCATCTTTTTTACCTCCTGCCTGTTGCCGATGAAATTATCATCGACAATGAAGACGGATTCCCGCCATCCCACATCATAGAGAGCCTGAAATTCCCGCTGCATCTGCTCCGGGGTTTTCGATCTCGGTATCCTGCCGTTCATAATGACAATATCGCAGAACTCGCAGTTATAGGGACACCCCCGGGAATATTGAATAGCCATCGTGGCGTAGGCATTGATATTGATGAGGGACCAGAGTGGGATCGGCGTTGTGCTTATGTCTGGCTTGACGTTTGAGGTGTAGAGCTTCTGCGGCTCTCCCTTGGCAAGATCATCGAGAAAGAGGGGCAGGGTTACCTCGGCCTCGTTTAACACAAAATGATCCACGCCGGTGAATTCTTCATGCTGGGTGGTAAAAGGCCGGCCCTCCGGCCACGACCCTCTTACCGTTGAATCTGCACCTGTTTATAACCTCTTGGGCACTCTTTTTCTGAACGATCATTGCACTGATAAAAACCATGTCCGCCCAGGCAAGATGTTCATCCTCCAGGGACTCAACGTTCAGATCAATAAGTTTCTTGGGCCACTCTTCAGGCAGCATCGCCCCGATGGTCAGCAGGCCCAGCGGCGGAAATGCCGCTTTTTTGGCAATAAATTTCAAAACATATTTGAAACTCCAGAAGGTATCCGGATATTCGGGATAAACGAAAAGGATATTCATTGTGACAACCTTATCATGGGGTGACTCTTTCCGATGGGGAGTCGGACTTCTCCGGCGAAATTACTTCGATGGTCCGAAACCTGAAACAGTAAAGAATATTACCGGGTAAATGCTGCCGGGCATGAAACACGAAAGCCTCCAGCGGATTCTTATTCCCTGGAGGCTTTCTCCGGCATTTTAAGATCAACCTCTTTCATCATGCGCTGCTGCCGGCAAGAGGCTGTGGGCTGCAATTTTGAATGGATCATAATTTCTGCGTCGTTATCTTTATAAGAATATAACTCCGCACAATTCAAGTCAAGTAAAAGCGTTGCAGGATTCACTAATCGCTCGGGCAACTCAAGTCCGCGCCCTTAGACAGCCAGTACATTGCTGCCCCACGGCTAGGTCATTAGAATCAGCCAGAAACCGGACCTTCATCCTGCGGTGACGGCGGCGTATTTAACAGCCGGCCGTCCTGCATCTGCAGCCAGCGCCCGGCCCGGGCCGCAATCTCGCTGCTGTGCGTGACAATGACGAAGGTGATATCTTCCTGCCGGTTCAGATCAGCGAACAGGTCCATGATCTGGTCTTCGGTGGTTTCGTCAAGATCGCCGGTGGGTTCATCGGCCAGCACCACAGTCGGCCGGTTGATAAAGGCGCGGGCAATGGCTACCCGCCTCTGCTGACCGCCGGACAACTGGGACGGGTAATAGCCTGACTGCTTTACGAGCCCGACCCTTTCCAGCAGGGATCCGGCCCGGGACTCAATATCATCGCCGTAACTTCCGAACGCGGTGGGCAGGATTATATTTTCATACACGGTCAGGGTGGGAATCAGGCTGGCAAACTGGTAAATGAAGCTGATGTTGCGGTTGCGAAACTTGGAAAGTTGATTGTCATCCATGGACCACAGGTTGACGCCGTCAATTTCAACCTCCCCCTTCTCCGGCCGGGTGAGGCCGCCGATCAGGCTGAGGAGCGTGGTTTTGCCGCTGCCTGAATGGCCGACAATGGCCAGCATTTCCGCCGCGGCAATCCGGAAACTGACATCCTCGGCCGCTGCAATTCGCTGGCCGCCGACCTGATAATATTTATGCAGATGTCTGACGTTAATCATAGCCTTTACCTTTTGCCGGCTTCCGGGGTCGCCTTATCTATCTTTTTCAGCAGGGCCTCGGCCATGGTCAGGTCAAACTCTTGCAGCGCCTCATACTGCCTGCGGGCGTCATCAATTCTGCCGTTCTCGATCAGGATGAGCCCTAAATTATACCGGGCGGAAGCATATCGCGGCCGGTGGTTGATCGCCTTTTGCAGGGCCTCGATTTCCTCCTGAACCCGACCAAGTTTCCCGTAGGCGATGGCCATGTTATTGTAGGCGACAGCCGGATTCTGCAGTCTGGCAACGGCTTTACCAAAGGCGTCAAGCGCTTCCGGATAACGCTGCAGCCGGTTCAGCGACGTGCCCAGCTTGAGATAAAGATAGCCCCTGTCCGGTTCCTGCTCGAGCACCTGGCGGAAATACTCCACCGCCTTCTCATAATCACCGTCCCGGTAATAAAGATCACCCAGATGATAAATAGCCTCCAGATCGCCCGGGTTCTTCTTCAGCTTCCGCAGCACGGTAACATAGGCGGATTCATTGGCCAGCGGTATATCCTGGTTTGCGGTCACCGGCGGGGCCTGCCGCCGTCCCTCAGGTTTATTGCTTTCCTGCCGCTGGCAGCCGGACAGCATCACCATGATGGCGGCAACAAAAATTACGGGTAACGGATATTTCAGCATGGTACGGCGCATTGGTTTTCCTCCGGCACGGCAAATAATGTTGTAATCGGCCTATTCCCCCCGGCGTATCGCCTCATAAGGTTCCATCCTGCTGGCCAGGACCGCCGGCAGGATGCTGGCGAGCAGGCCGGTTATGACCGCGAAAAGCACGGCGCCGGCAACCAATGCCTCAAGCACCGGCAAGGGAGGCAGCAGATAGGGCAGTTTCAGGTAATCAAGGATCAGGCCTTTAACGTTATAAAGCAACAGCGCCCCGATTCCCAACCCCAGAAGACCGCCGGCGGTGGTGATTATAACCGCCTCCAGCATGATCAGGCTGAAAACCTGGCGGCGTAATGCCCCCATGGCCCGCAGCAGGCCGAGTTCACGCTGTCGTTCATTGACGATCATGTAGAAGGCAAAGCCCATCATCAGGAGGGCAAAAGCCCAGAGCACACTGCTGATGGCAACGATCCCCTTCATCAGTCCGGATAGCTGCCGGCGGACGGTGTTGATGACCTCATCGGAGGCAATGGCCTTGACTCCATCGATATCATGGACAATGCGGATGGCCACCCGCTCAGGAGAAATATCGGGAACCGCCTGCACAAGCACAGCTGAAATTTTACCACGGTCAATGGTTATGGGCTGCAAGGATTTCTCCTTGGAATTTTCCGCCATCCTATAGGCGGCATCCATGGTCATGAAGATAGACTGGTCAAAAAACTTCATGCCGGTCAGCCCCATATTGCCCACCACGGTAAAGACCGTGCCGAAGAAAGGGATCTGCATCCCGGGAATTAACGGCATGGTCCGGCCGGCAATGACCTCGTCCTCGGCCAGAGGCGCCCGCAGGTTCTTCTGCAGCCAGGGCCTGATGGTAAAATCGGTTTCCGGATCAAAGGCAACGAGAAAGACATCAACACTGAAGCAGCAGGTGAAAGAGGACGGCTTGATAAACAACTGGGCTGATGCATGCTGCACTCCGTCCACCTCAAGCACCCGGGGATAGACCTCCCGATCCATATAGAAACTGGTCGGTTTGCCGGCCAGGAGTGCTGTCCTGGCTTCCTCCTCATTGGCGGCCGGCACCACCAGAATATCGGCACCAAGACGGTAGGTCCCGATCTTCAGGGCGTTCTCCATCCCGGTAATAAATATGGAGGCCCCGAAGAGGGTGCCTGTCACCAGGGCAACTGCCATGAGCAACAGCAGGCTGCGGATCAGTTTGCGCTGCAGATTTTTCCAGGCAAGGTGCAATATGTTTATTTTCTTCATTTTTCTTTAATAAAAATATGCATGCGGTATCTGTTTTCCACGATCCGGGGATGAAAAAATGTCCTATTCATACCGTAATTAAACACCAAAAAAAAAGTATTATTCGCCCGGTGCAGCTGCCGCCTTTCCACGGCATACGACTGATTACAAAAAAAGGGGCCGGGAAAAAATCCCGGCCCCAGTTTTTTTACCGTTTAGCTTTTGTAAAATACCTGAAGCGCTTGCTATTTACCTTTCCCGTATCCTGCAGCAGGTGTTTTTGCGCTTGCCGATTTATTGCCAGGATTCCAGTCCATTTCAATGCCGCACAGCAGCGGTGAATTGTTGTCTATCGTGACTTCAACACCGTTTGCCCTATGGCATGCGGCACAGGCGGAAATCTTGCCTACCAGGCTGTAGTTGTCCCGCTCCATTACATTCAGGGTTGAATCGTCGCCATAGGTCCGGGATGTGACGAAGGCATAGGCGCCGTCAGCGGTAAAGGCAAAGTCATGCGGCCTGATGTCGTCCGGCAGAACGATGCGGTCTGCGATTTCGTCCGTATCGGTGTTGATGACGATAATCTGGCTCTTGTGGGTGCCGGGCTTCAGGCCCGGATCAAACTCGTTGGGGGCGCTGACCCACAGCTCTTTGCCGTCAGGGGTCATGCGGGCCTGATGGATAAAGGTCATCTCGGGGCTCTTGATCTGCTTGATCTCTTTCTTGGTGGTCCAGTCGTAAACGTAAACGATGCCGGTGGGCATGTCGGTGATATATGCCTTCTTGGCGTTCTTGGTCCACTGGATGCCGCAGACGGCAGCGCCGACCGGCATCTTGTCAACGGTTTTCAACGTCTTGGAATCCCAGATATAAACATGGCCGTCAGCCATATCCTCAAAATAGATATTGCCGTCGGGTCCGGCAACGGCGCCGCAGAATTTATTCCCAACTTTAAATGGGCCTTCTTTCTTGCCGGTTGCCAGGTTGACCTTGTAGACATCCCCGTTCAGGGTTCCGGCAACCAATACCTTCTGGCCGCCCTCTTCCATCAAAGCCTGTCCGTGGGTGCCGCCGGATTGTTTGACCTCTTCAAAGCTCATGCCGGCAATGACGCCTTCCATCTCGGAGCCGGCTTCGGTGAGCACGATGCGATCCTTGTCCGGATCAACGGGTGGAACCCACGTCCGCAGGTCAACTATGGCAAGGTGACCGCCATGACCCGCGATATAGGCAACCGCGTTAAACTTGGGAAGCGCTTTTGCCGTAATGACCTTCGCCTCGCTGGCCTGAACTACCTTGTCAGGAACGGCAAAGATAGAAATTCCCAGTGCAGCAACACTGAGTACCATCATGGTAGAAATTATTTTTTTCATTTTTGAACTCCCTGCAAAATTGATTAATCGTGGAATATTTCCATGTTATTCCATTTGGCTGACCAACATCCCAGTATAATTCCCACCTGCAATAATGAGAAACATTCTGCTTCTCCTTCTTGACTGCAACTGATGGATGTTAATCCCGCCTCCCATTAAAACTCGTTGCTGTCAGGGCTTTCCGCGACGGGGGGATCGCGATTTCAGGTCCGGGCAACAACGAAATTATCAACCTGTATGAAACGCATTATTGTACTACACTGTGGTACTTATTTTTACGTCTCTCCAATATGCTTTGTCAAGGAATTTTTTTCTTTTGCCCTATTTTTATCCGCTTTGCCGCTCTGCTTTACGGCTGCATCACAAGCCAGTGCCCGTCAACTTCCTGGAGCTGCTGCAAACCCTCTGCCCGTATGGGAATAAATACCCATATGCCGTTTCAGAACGGTTAAAACAAGAATTGTTGCCCATGCCCAACTGTATCTGTCTGAAAAATGCTGCGCTGGTTTGCTGTCATGGAGCAGCATGCAGCCGCCTGGCCATAAACCCGGCAGAAGCGGAAATTCTTTTTGACAAGCGCAAACTCCATGTATACTTGTACATTGAATCTCTCTGCAAAGCACAACCAAAAGACCCTCGACCGTATCAATCCCCGGATGAGGAATTATCGGCTGCTACGAAATGAATGAATTTCAGATGATCTCAACCATCGGCCTGCCGGCCAGCCGGCAACAGGCAGAGCAATGGTCCCTGGTTTTAAGGGCGGCAAACATTCCCTGTGTTATCGAGTTTGAAAAACAGAGCTGGGTCATCAAAGTTTCGCCGCTGCACGAAAAAAGGGCCTTGCAGGAAATTGCCGCCTATATGGAAGAAAACAGTGACTGGCCTCCTGCAAAAACCGAAAAGAAACGCGCCCTTCCCGTCCTGACCGGATACCAGCCGCCGACACTCCTGATGATGGGCGCCCTGGTCATTTTTTATGTTGTTACCGGACCGTGGTCCAACAACAGCGACTGGTTTATTCAGGGTGCGGTTTCCGGCCGCCGGATTTTAGAGAACGGCCAGTGGTATCGGCTGGTAACCGCCCTCACTCTGCATGCCGATGTGGTGCACCTTGTCGGCAATATTCTTATCGGCGGTGTCCTGGTCCATTTTCTCTGCCGGCTGCTCGGCACCGGTCTGGGCTGGTTTCTCATCCTGGCTTCAGGCATTCTGGGCAATTTACTGAACATACTCCTGCATGGGCAGACCCACAATTCAGTCGGCTTTTCAACGGCAATTTTCGGCACCATCGGCATTCTTGCCGGGTACCAGGCGGCAAGTAAACGGTCTTTAGCGCTGAAAGAGATTTTTCTGCCCCTGGCCGCCGGAGCGGGACTGCTGGCATTTCTCGGTGCCGGGGGACCGCGGACCGATCTCGGCGCCCATTTTTTCGGTCTCCTGGCCGGTATTGTTCTCGGTGTCCTCCTGATATTCCTGCCTTCGCAGCGGCTGCTGATCAGGAAAACATCTCTGCAGTCTTCCCTTTTTATGCTCAGCCTGGCAATTGTCGGCATAAGCTGGTGGCTGGCCATGCGCTGAAAAAGTGCTTATCATATTGCTAAACCCAGCAGCTTACCACCAAAACAAAAGGGGTTCACGGTTCTTGGGGCAACCGATAGATTGACAAGCATTTGCACAATTAAAGGTACAATTCAAAGGGTTGCGCCACTTAGAATAACGACATATATGCGCCGCCACCAGTGGCTAATTTCATAATTTAGCGCTGCAACTGGTAGAATTTAATAGATTGTTCATCCGGCGCGGCAATCAACCGCTACCCGCTATGAATATCCATACTGACCTGAAACAGTTTATAGCACCTGAACAAAATAATACTTGAAATCAACCATCCAATCTGTGACAATATAATATTTAATTATTTTAAATTATTAAAAATTAGGTGAATGTCTGACATATCCGGCACCGCTTGTCTGCCATGCCGAATGCGGACGTTTGCCCAACGTGAGGAATATTATGGCCTGGCAGGACGATCAATCCCCCTGGGGGAAAGGTGGAAGGAATCCTTCACCTGAAGATTTTATCGCAGAGATTCTGAAGAAACTCAAACAGACATTTGGCGGCGGTTCCGGCGGCTCGCCACCGGGAGAAGAAGGGGAGCAGCCATCTTCCGGAGGTCCACCGAAGGGACCGTTCGGCGGCATCGGCAAGCTGCTCATCATCATTGCCATAGTAATCCTGGCCCAGGGGGTCTACTCCTCCTTTTATACCATTAAACCGGGGGAACGGGGCGTAGTCCTGCGGTTTGGCAAATACAGCAAAACAGCCTCTCCTGGGCTTAATTTCAAAATCCCGCTGATCGATACCGTTACCAAGGTGGACATTGAATCGGTGCGCAAGGAGGAATTCGGCTTCCGGACCAAGGTGCCGGCCCGCCAGACGGTGTATTCGAAAGAAGGTTTTGACAACGAATCGCTCATGCTGACTGCTGATAAAAACGTTATTGATGTGGAATGGATCGTCCAGTACAAGGTGCGCGATCCGTTCAATTTTCTCTTCCAGGTCAAAAATGTCCGGCAGGCGTTGCGGGATGTGTCGGAAACGGCCATCCGCCGGATCGTGGGCAACATGGACTTTGATTATGTTCTCAGCAACCGTGAAATTCTCGCCGGAGATACGGTAAAAGAACTGCAGGGTGTACTGGATACCTATGATGCCGGCGTCAAGATCGTCACCGTGCAGCTCCAGGATGTCAACCCGCCCGAAACGGTCAAGCCCGCATACAACGATGTCAACGAAGCGGATCAGGACATGAAGCGGCTGGTCAATGAGGCGGAGGAAGCTTACAACAAGGTAATTCCCAAGGCCAGCGGTGATGCCAAAAGGATTGTCGAGGAAGCCAACGGCTATGCGGCGCAGAGGCTCAATGACAGCAAGGGAGAGACGGTCCGTTTTCTGGCGATCATGAAAGAATACCAGGCTGCCGAGGATGTCACCCGGCAGAGAATGTTCCTGGAAACCATGCGGGACGTTCTGCCCAACGTCAAAAATATCTATGTCATTGACAAGGAACAGGGTTCCATACTTCCTTTCCTGGACATCAGCGGCGCCAAGATGCCAAACAAAGCTAATTAATGGATTACCCAATATAACCAGAGAGGTATGCAGGTGAATAAAATATTACGAACCATCGGGATAATTATAGTTATTGCCTTGATTATAACTATTGCCAACGGCTTTTATATCCTGAAAGAAGGCAAGCAGGCGGTTATCACCCAGTTCGGCCGTCCCGTCGGCCAGCCCGTAACGGAAGCCGGGCTGCATTTCAAGGTCCCCTTTATCCAGGAAGCCACCTATTTTGAGAAGAGAATACTGATCTGGGACGGCGATCCGAACCAGATCCCGACCAATGACAAGACCTTTGTCTATCTTGATGTCACGGCCCGCTGGCGGATCACCGACGCCCTGGTTTTCCTGCAGGCGGTCAACAACGAAACCCGGGCCCAGACCATCCTCGACGACATCCTGGACGGTACGGTGCGCGACCTGGTCAACAAGAATGACCTGGTGGAAATCATCAGAAGCTCTGATTTTTCACCTGAAACCATGAAGAATTCCCAGGTTGAAATTGAAAAGCTGAAGTATGGCCGGGACAAAATAACCGCCATGATCCACGCGGCCGCCTCCAAGATCACGCCACAGTACGGCATTGAACTGGTTGACGTGATGTTCAAGCGCGTTAATTACATTGACACGGTGCGGCGCAAGGTTTACGACCGCATGATCTCTGAGCGGAAGCGCATAGCGGCGGAAAAACGGTCCATGGGTGAAGGCCAAAAGGCTGAGATCATGGGCAAGGTTGATCGGGAATTGAAAGTGATCATCTCCTCAGCCAACCGGAAAGCCGAGGAGATCAAGGGCAAGGCGGATGCCGAAGCGGCCAAAATCTATGCTGATGCCTATAACCAGGATCCTGAATTCTATGCATTCATCAAGAGTCTGGAAAGCTACAAGGATGCGATCGGTGAGAATACCAGCCTGGTGCTCTCAAGTGATTCGGAATTTTACAAGTTCCTGCAGGAACTGAAATAAGGCTTGAAGGGGTCGAGGTGTCGAGGGTTTGAGCGTTTGAGGATAAATTTTTTTAAAACCTGCGAAGAGCAACGCAACTCAAATTTATCATCAAAGATAAATATATCGGTTTAAGTGACCCATATCCGGTGTAATCAGCATGGTATTGAGGTTTGGCCTAACAAAAATAACGTAGTAAAAAAAAGTATTTGACCCTCGGAACCTTGGCCCCTTGAACCCTCGAAACCTTTTTTCTATTTATCCTCCATGGTCGGATAACCGGGGGCATGCTCCTTTTTAAAGGGTATCCGGCCCTCCTCCTCCAGGAGTTCCAACAGCTTTTCGACCTGCTCGATCTTTTCCATGGCGTCAATATCCATCCTGATAAACCTGCAGTTGCAGTAGGTCAACTGCCCGTTGCACCAGGGACATATCTCCACCGGACAGCCGAAGGTATGAAATTCATCAACAGCAGCCTGGCATGAGGGACACAGATTGGGATCGGCCGTATATGGTTCATATTCCGGCAGCAGTTCAGGTTTTTTTGCCAGCGCCAGGACCTCCCTGTTATCGGAATAATCAAAAAAATCAAGCAGCTTCCGGTCAACGATGCCCTCGGCCAGGGTGCCGACAATATGGGCCGCTTCATTATTCACCAGATAGATGTAATAATTCCCGTTCCCGGTGAATGCACAGAGCAGAAACACCCCCTGGCTGCGGGAAAGAAAACGCAATTCTGTAACCGAGTCATCCTTTCCCTCCGGCAGCTGGAGATAGAAATTGTACAGCAGGTTCAAGGCAATGATGTCGGAATCATAGTGAGCCAGCAGTGCTTCCGCTTGCTTTTCCTGCGCTTCCGGCACCGCGTATTTCATGAGAAATTCTATATCTTTCTTGAGATCCGCCAATGTTTTCAGGGTGTTCATATGTTTTAAATCCTCCTGCAGTCCCGGCCGGTCCATCCACTCATTGTCCTGATGCCCGGTCAATTGCTTCGATCCAGCGCCTGGTTTCGGCTGCAATATCCTTTGCCCGGGTCAAGGCCGTCACCACGGCAATCCGGTGCGCTCCCCTGGCAACCAGTTCAGGGACATGGGTTAATTTCACACCGCCCATCACGGTAAACGGCAGATCACTCAGCGCGCCGAATCTCGCTATGGCATCCGGCCCCAGGAAAGGTGTCAGCTTTTTCTTGGTCTCCGTAGGGAACAGGGGGCCGATATTAAAGTAAGAGGCGCCGCGATCCCTCGCTGATGCGGCCTGTTCCGGGCTGTTGCATGAAACGCCGATAATAAGATCAGGCGCCAGTTTTCTCACTTCCTGGGCCGGCAAATCCGTATTCCCCAGATGTACCCCGTCGGCCTCTGCCAGCAGGGCAATATCAAACCGGTTGTTGACGATGAAAAGGACCCCGGCTTCCCGGGTTTTCTCTCGAAAAACCCGGGCTTTTCTATAAAAAGTCAGGTCGTCGGAGACCTTGTCCCGAAGCTGTACCATCCTGGCTCCGCCTGCCAGAACACCCTCCAGCCACTCGAAGTCCGAACGGCCATTGGCCAGAGGTTCGCAGGAAACTGGGTACAGGGAAACCCTGTTGCGCAAAAAAGTCAGCTTTTGCAAATAATCCGCATCTTCCGGTAACATCAATTTCCTCTTTCAGGTCTAAATAGTTGCTCGAAAATAATTTTTCTTCTATATTAAAAAGTTTATATCCAAAAGTCATCCCGGCAGCCGAAATAATTTCCGGCGGATGTTGTCCGGGGATGAAGCCTGACGCCAAAACCACCTTGAAGGCTTCACACAAACGTAATTTCCCTTTAGAAAGACAGAAAAGGTTGAATGTTATGCATGACAAAATTGCCACGAATAAGACCGCTGAACTGACCATTGAAGGCAGGAAGTACACCCTGCCCATTGTTAAAGGCACCGAGGGAGAGGAGGCCATTGATATCCGTCAACTCCGCAACGAAACAGGATATATCACGCTGGACAGCGGCTACATGAATACCGGATCATGTACCAGCCAGATTACCTTTCTTGACGGCACAAAAGGGATTCTGAATTACCGGGGCTACGCCATTGAAGACCTGGCCGAAAACTGTTCCTTTGTGGAGGTTGCCTACCTGCTGCTGCACGGCCATCTTCCCACTGCAGAGGAATACCAGCACTTCAGCAATCTCCTGGGCCGCTTTGCCCTGATCCATGAGGACATGATCCACTTTTTCGATCATTTCCCACCCAATGCGGCTCCCATGGCGATCCTGTCTTCCATGGTCAATTCCCTCACCTACTTCTACCCGGAAATGACGGAAAACCCACTGGAAGATATTGACATCATGGCAACGCGCCTCATCTCCAAGGTGCGCACCATTGCCGCCTTTACCTACAAGAAATCCATGGGCTGGCCCCTGGTTTATCCGCGCCATGATCTGTCCTACTGCGCCAACTTTCTCAACATGATGTTTGACTCGCCAGTCAAACCATATGTAATCAATGATGATGTCGTCGCGGCCCTGAACAAGATCCTGATCCTGCATGCCGACCATGAACAGAACTGCTCCACTTCCACGGTGCGTCTCGTCGGCAGCGCCCGGGTCAATCTCTACGCTTCAATATCGGCGGGCATAAGCGCCCTCTGGGGGCCGCTGCACGGCGGCGCCAACCAGGCGGTAGTGGAAATGCTGGAAGATATCTATGAGGCAAACGGTGATTACCAGAAGTACATCGATCGCGCCAAGGACCCCGATGATCCCTTCCGTCTTGTGGGATTCGGGCACAGGGTATATAAGAGTTATGATCCCAGGAGCAGGATTATCAAAAAGGCCTGTGATGAAGTGCTGCTCGCCCTGAATGTCTCCGATCCGCTCCTTGATATTGCCAAGGAGCTGGAAGAGGTGGCGTTGAATGACGAGTTTTTCATTGAGCGGAATCTTTATCCCAATGTCGACTTTTACAGCGGGATTATTTACCGGGCCATCGGCATCCCCAACAATATGTTCACGGTCATGTTTGCCCTGGGCAGGCTGCCGGGCTGGATTGCCCACTGGAAAGAGATGTGGGATGACCCAAATTGGCGGATCGGCAGGCCGCGGCAGGTCTATGTCGGACCCAAGCACCGGCCATTTATCCCCAAAGAAGAGCGAAATAAGGGAAATCGCTAGGATCAGGAACGCTGCCGCCCGGCCGATGACAATCCCTACTCGCTCCCCTTCTGTTTTTTCAGGGGGTAATTATTTTTGATGAATTTTATTTCATCCGCCCTGGTTTCCACCTGGCCGTCAAGCTTTGCCTCCAGCAGATGATTCAGGATGGTCTTATAGATTGGCCCGCTCTTATATCCCATCTCCTTCAGGTCCACCCCCTGGATATGGGTTCTGTAATGTCGCAGGTGCGTGACAAAGTATGAGACCGCCTTCTTGGCAGATTTTTTTCGGGCCATGGCAATAAGATAGAGCAGACTCTCATGGCTGCGCTCCTGGAGAAGCCAGTAGATTTCGCTGTTGCTCAGCCTCCGGCTGCGGTCCAGCTCCTTGAGAATCTTGTCGGACGCTTCCTTTTCCCGTAAAAGTTCTTTTTTATACCGCTCCGGGAATTCAAACTTCATGCAGAATAACTTCAGTTCACTGTAGGTCGAGTCGGCCAGAATGGTAAAGAGAAATACCTGCCACTGGCGGCAGGGCTCATCCAGGTAAAGCAGTTTGTACCAGGCCATGGACCGCTGGGTTTCAGCCAGATTCTTCTCCATGCGCTTATCAAACTTCAGTCCGGGCAGGATAAATTTCAGCAGGTCGAATTCAGCCATTCGCCTGATGGCCGAAATGGGATTTTCTTCGGAAAAGATGAGCTTCAGTTCCGTAAAACAGCGGTGTCCGAAAAAACGGTTGAACAGATTCATTTTAACCGCGTTTTTTATAAGTTTTTCCGCATGCTTACCAATGCTGAATCCCATACGCTGTTCAAACCGGATAGCCCGGAAGATGCGGGTCGGGTCTTCCACAAAGCTCAGGTTATGCAGGATGCGGATGCGCTTCTCTTTTATATCTGTCTGGCAGTTGAAGAAGTCGATCAGGGTGCCGAATTTTTCCGGGTTCAGATTAATGGCCATGGCATTGATGGTAAAATCGCGGCGGTACAGGTCCAGTTTCAGGGAGGAAAGCTCCACCGTTGGCATGGCTGCCGGATACTCATAATATTCGAGCCGGGCGGTTGCCACATCGATGTTAAAACCATCCGGCATGATGACCAGGGCCGTTTTAAATTTTTCATGGGTACGAACGGCACCGCCGAAGTGCTCGGCAAGCTTCTTGGCGAAATGAATGCCGTCCCCCTCCACCACAATATCCAGGTCAAGGTTTTTGATGCGCAGGAGGAGATCACGGACAAAACCGCCTACGGCATAGGCGGTATAGCCGTTTGCTTCCGCCACCTCTCCGATGGTCCGCAGCAGGACAACAACGTCTTTTTTGAGAAACTCGGCGAGGAGGCTGCTGACATTCCGGTGCCGTTCGACATAGGAGCGGTCATCGGCGGCGATCAGGTTCTTCGGCTGATGGGCCGGATCATTGATCAACAGGTTTAAAAGGTCTGTCCGGGTAATAACACCCTGCAGTTCGCCATCATCGACCACGGGGATCAGACGCTGCCGGTGTTCAATGATCAGTTCCTGGATATCACCCAGGGATGCCGAACTGGGCAGAATGGCGACATCAGTGGTCATATAGTCGCTGACCGGCAGATTCCCCAGGTTGTGAAAAATTGCCTTTTCCGTTACCCGTCTTGAAATTATGCCCAGCAGCTTGGATTTATCCTGAACCACGGGCAGTACGGTAATACTGTATCTGGTCAGAACCTGGTTGGCATTTTTTATCGAGATGTCAGGCGGCACGGTAATAACCGGATGCGACATCAGCTCACCGGCCAGACTCTGCGGCCGTACATGCTTGTTGAGGAGCCGTACGAGCTTTTCCTCCGCCTCCACCATGGTCATGTTCTTCACCGTGGCAGAGGCGGCCGAGGCATGCCCGCCGCCGCCGAAATCCCTGGCGATCTCGCCGACATTGACCTCCGGTATCCGGCTGCGGGCGATGAGATAAATCCTGTCCTCCATGCCGGCAAGGGCAAAGAGAACATTCAAATTCTCCATGACCATGAACCGCCTTACCAGCAGGGCGAATTCATCGACGTACTCGCTAAGGGCCAGCTTGACCACGACAATATCAATACCCTGGATGGTATAGTTGATCGCCGACTTGATCAGATCGTTTAAAAGGCCAAGCTGGTAAACGGTAAGCTCCCGCGAAATTGACTGGGAAACCGTGTGCAGATTGGCGCCCTGCTCCAGAAGCCAGGAAGCTGCTTCAAGGTCATCGGGCGTTGTCGCTGCATAGTTAAATGAGCCGGTGTCCTCATAAATACCCATGGAAAGAAGAGTTGCCTCATCTTTGGTGATGGAAATTCCCTTCTCGCGGAACAACTGGACAAAAATAGTCGAGGTGGAGCCCACCTGCCGGATAACTTCATAATCAGCCTGCAGATCTTCCGGGGTGTCGGGGTGGTGATCATATATATGGAGTTTAATGCCTGGATTTTTTAAACATTTGGCAAAATTACCGAGCCGTCTGGCCTGTCGGGTATCTACAAGAATAAGTTTTGTAACTTTTTTGAGGGGAATCTGCTTCTGGCGCTTGAAATCGAGAAAATGATGACTGGACTGGGCAAAAAAATCCCGGATGTTCTTCTCCTGGGAACCGGCAAACGCCATAACCGCATCAGGATAGAATTTCTTGGCGGCCACCATGGAGGCAAGGCTGTCAAAATCAGCATTCATGTGGGTGGTTATGACTTCCATAAATTTCAAGGGGTCACGGGTTCAAGGGGCCAAGGGGTCGAGGGGTCGAGGGTGAAAAATTACCTGGTTGATACAGAAATTTAACAGGATCCTGCCGAAGCGAATAGAGATATTACCCTTCACATATTCCCCGAATCCTTGAAGTCTCGAAACCTTGAACCCTAATTTCTTCTCCATCTTAGCCAATAGGCCGGCAATTGCCAACAGCCAAATTGAGGGCTTTCGGCCCTGGGCCATCAGCCCCGGGGATGGAATTTTTTATGAATGGATTTGAGGCGGCTGTGCTCAACATGGGTATAAAGCTGGGTTGTTGATATATCCGAATGTCCCAGCATGAGCTGCACCGAACGGAGGTCAGCCCCGTTTTCCAGGAGATGGGTGGCAAAAGAATGTCGAAGCGAGTGGGGGCTTATCCCTTTGGTGATGCCAGCCTGCATGGCTATACCCTTTATTATTTGCCAGTAGCGATTTCGGGTCATGGCTCTGCCCTGCATGGTGATGAATAAAGATGGGCTTGTTCTGCCGTGCAGGAGCCGGGGCCTGACATGATCAAGGTATTCTTCCAGCAGCACCCTGGCCTGTTCACCAACCGGAACAAGCCTTTCCTTGTTCCCCTTGCCAAGCACCCGCAGGGTGCCGCCGTGACGGTTGAAACTGATAAGCGGCAGCTTGACCAGTTCGGAAACCCTGAGCCCGGTGGCATAAAGCAGGTGCAGCATAACATGATTCCTGGCTCCAAGGGGATCGTTCCGGGCCTGTTTTTCTGAAACTGCCAGGAGATCATCGACCTCGCAGACGGTGAGAGTTTTGGGCAGGACCCTGCCCTGTTTCGGATGCTCGATCATGGTGGTTGGATCAGAGTCGATCAGGTTTTCCGCCAGCAGAAATCTGAAAAAACCCCGTAAAGCGGATATTCTCCTGGAAATGGAGCGCGACGAAAGATTTTTTTTTCTGCACCAGGAGATATAATCCCTGATGTCTGACCTTACTATCTGCTTCGGGTCTATTATGGACTGATTCTGAAGAAAACCGGCAAATTCATGCAGGTCGTACCGGTAGGACTTGTTGTAAGTGTTCGGCGCCAGACGCCGGGCAGCGGATAAATACTGTAGGAAAAGATCCTGGTAGGAATTTAACGGGCTCTGCTTTGCGGAAGAAAAATCCGCGCTCCCCTTTGCAGGAGAGCGCTTACCGGCCTTTTTTTTCACCCTGTCAGCCATTGACCATTTTATTCATACGTAATGGAAACGGCCTGAATCTGCAGAATATACTTTACGCCTTACGATGCCTGAACTTGCGCATTTTCCGCTTTGCTTCAGCCTGCTTCCGACGCTTTTTCTCACTCGGCTTCTCGTAGTACTCACGGCGTTTTAATTCACGCTTGATGCCATCCATCTGCAGCTTTTTCTTTAACTGCCGAATGGCATATTCAATATCACCTCTAACTTCAACTTCTATCATTTTGTCTCCACATCCTTTTAACTGATGATTAATAATTTTACATAATAACAAAGTATAATAACAAAATTATCTGAATAGTTCAATACGCTTCAAAACGAAAGGCGGAGATAGTAAAGGCAAAAGCATTTTCTGTCAATGGCTTTTTACCGGCATCATAAAATACATTGCCGCCTCAGTATGCTGTCTGCAGCCATATAATTTTATGAGCCGGTGCTGTTATTTTTTTGCATTATCCGGGGATCTATCATCAGTTGTCGGAAAAATCTTTCCCGGATTCAAAATATTGTTGGGATCAAAAACAGTTTTAATCTTCCGCATAAACGCCAACGATGTCGCATCTATTTCCAGGGACAGGTAAGGAGCCTTGGTGATGCCAATACCGTGCTCACCGGATAATGTGCCGGACAACGCCAACACATGTTCGAATAACCGTCTTTTTGCCGTTTGACCCTTCCGGTATTCCTCCGGATTGTCATTGTCCACCATGATGTTGACATGGATGTTGCCGTCTCCCGCATGCCCGAAGGTGAGAATGAAAATATCCAGCTCGCGGGACAACTTTTCCGTATAATTAACGAGCTGCGGGATTTTTGATTTCGGCACCACCACATCTTCTGATATTTTATGGGGCCGCAATTTAAAGGATGCCGGAGAAATGGACCGTCTGGCTTTCCAGAGCTCCTCAACCTCCTTATCATTTCCGGCCTGCCTTACTTCCAGAATTCCAGGGTACCTTTGCCGGTCTGCCAGCAGCCGCAGGAGTTTTTCGCCCTGTTCCTCCGTAGACTTCTCGTCGCCGTCCACTTCGATCAGGAGCAGGGCCCTGCAGGCCTGCGGCAGATCAAGGGGGAAATAATCATTCACAACATGCAATGCGGTTTGATCCATATATTCAAGGGTATTGGGCAGGATACCATTCATAAGAATCTGCGACACCAGGGATGCTGCCTGCTGGAGACTGTCGGTCAGGGCCAGGAACGTTCTTTTATGGGTCGGCAGGGCCAGCAGCCTGACCACGATTTTGGTGATAATACCCAGCGTCCCTTCAGAGCCGATAAACAGGCGGGTAAGATCATAGCCCACAACTCCTTTTGCGGTTTGGACCCCGACATGCATAAGGCGTCCGTCCGGCACAACCACCTCAAGGCCGAGGACATAGTCCCGGGTTACTCCGTATTTGACCGCGCTGGGTCCGCCGGAACATTCGGCAACATTACCTCCCATGGTGCAGAAATCGCGGCTGGCAGGGTCAGGAGGATAAAAAAGCCCCCTTTTTTTTACCGCAGACTGGAATTCCCCGGTGATTACACCCGGTTCAACGGCTGCCACCTGATTCTCGGCATCGATCTCAAGAATCCTGTTCAGGCGGCTCATGACCAGCACCAGACCGCCATCGACCGGCAGGGATCCTCCGGTCATACCGGTACCGGCCCCCCGGGGAATTACCGGGAAAAGCTCCCGGTTGGCAAGCTTCATGATGGCGCATATCTCGGCAGCGGAACCTGGAAATGCTACAGCGGCGGGAAGGTACTCCATACCAGTGCTATCATAGGAATAACACAGAAGATCTTCCCTGGCGGTGACCAGGTTGTCGGCGCCGACAATTGCCTGCAATCCCTTTATAATATTTTTATTCATTATCCCTGTTCCCCTTTACGGATTCAGGCACCTGTTATGAAAGAATATGGGGTAAATGTCAACGGACATTTG
Source organism: uncultured delta proteobacterium (assembly GCA_963783905.1). GTDB lineage: Bacteria > Desulfobacterota > Desulfobulbia > Desulfobulbales > BM004 > BM004. The sequence goes on from CAWAPG010000012.1 coordinate 25,685, forward strand.
CCAATTGAAAAGTACGGCCGAAGCTAGTATCCTGCTCGCAGCCGGTATGGAGAGGTGAATCCATGACGAAATGTAAATCGTTTTTTGTGGACCCGTCAATATCCCACGTCCTGCACCGGCTGACAGTTTATGTATTCTGAAAAAAAACAGACCCGATGGTCCAACCTTCATTTAACAGGTATCTGCGATGAAAAAATTACGTTTAGCCTTACTGGCCGGCGGGAAATCAGGAGAAAGAGATGTTTCTCTCAAAGGGGCGAAAGAAGTTGCCAAGGCCCTGGATCCAGCCAAATATGAAGTAAAACGCTATGATCCTGCCACAGATCTTGCAAAACTGGCCGCAGAAGCCGACAGCCTTGATGTTGCCTTTATCCTCCTGCATGGACCTTTTGGCGAAGATGGTACCGTCCAGGGCTTCCTGGACCTTCTCGGCCTTCCCTACCAAGGCTCCGGGGTACTGGGCAGCGCCATTGCCATGGACAAGAATCTGGCCAAAATCCTCTACCGCAATGTTGGCCTGAAAGTTCCGGAATGGGTCATGGCCGCCCGGGAGGATATCGGGCAGCCGGGGAAAATTCTCAGTCAATTGGGGCTTCCCCTGGTGATAAAGCCGGCCCGCCAGGGATCAAGTCTCGGCATGACCATCGCCCGTTCGGAAAATGATATCGCCGTCGGCCTGAAAAAGGCATTCGCTATCGACCGGCATGTTATGGTTGAGGAGTTTATCGCCGGCCGGGAGATAACCGGAGGCGTTATCGGCAATGACACGTTGACCGCCCTGCCCCTGGTTGAAATTATTCCCGGCGAGCAATACGATTTTTTTGACTACGAAGCAAAATACCAGCCCGGTGCCTCGACAGAAATCTGCCCGGCGGACCTGGAGGAACCAATTGCGATCAGGGCCCGGAATTATGCCCTTGCCGCCCACCGCGCCCTGCAGCTCAGGGGCTACAGCCGGACGGATATGATCGTCAGGGATGATGATATTTACGTGCTTGAAACCAATACCATCCCCGGCATGACCCCGACAAGCCTGCTGCCGCAGGGGGCTGCCGCTGCAGGTCTTGATTTTGCAGCCCTTCTCGACCGTCTTATCGATCTGGCCCTGGAGCAGTAAAGGAGACATTGTGTTGATTGATTTTTTGCCGTTACTTTGAATTTAGTCAAAAAAATACACATCAAAACCTTAAAAAGGACGCAAAATGGATATGTTGGAAAAACTTCAAGCGGTCGAGCAAAAATTATCCGTCATGGAACAGCTGCTCCATTCAATGGCCAGGGCCCTTCCGGAACCGACTTTTGTCATTGATGAATTTGGCAAATACCTCGATATCATCGGCGGCAAAGAACGGTCTGTCTTTCACAGCGGCAAATTTCTTACCGGCAAATATCTCCACGATATCCTGCCGGAAAACCTGGCTGACATGCTTATGCAGAGCATATTCGAGGCCATTGAAGGCAATACGGTGAAAACCTTGGAATACCAGCTCGGACCCGAGGATCTTCCCGGTTCATCCCGGGAAGATTCCCCAGGGAGACGATGGTTTGAAGGAAGGATCTACCCGGTCAAAGACCGGGCCGGAGATATACATTCCGTCATCTGGCTGGCGATTGATATCACCGAAAGGAAAAGCCTGGAAGCCCGGTTGAAAGATTTCTCTGAAAAGGATATCCTGACCGGCGCCTATAATAGAAAATATTTCATGCAGATATTTGATCAGGACTTTTCCATTGCCAAAAGATACAATACAAATTTATCCGTCCTGCTCATTGATGTCGACAACCTGAAAAAGATCAATGACACATACGGCAACGACGGCGGCGATGCAATACTGAAAGAGTTTGTGATCTTCTGTGAGGCCAATTTACGCAAATCCGACCTGTTTGCCCGTTACAGCGGCAAGGAATTTATTATCATGCTGCCGGAAACGCCGAGACTTGGAGCCGCCATCATCGCTGAACGGATCAGGGCCAATATAGAGGAGATGCCGGCAACCTATGAGCAGCAGACAATACGGTACACCATAAGCATCGGCCTCAGTCTGGTCCTGGATTCCGATTCCAACAGTGGCGCGGTACTAAGCAGGGCTGAAACCGCCCTCTACACGGCCAAGAAAAAAGGCCGCAACCTGATAGAGATACTCTGAGCCGCATTGTTCAACCTGCCGTAAATGGTGGTTAGAACCTGTTCTCAAAATAGGGTTCCAGCACTTCCGGCAGATAGAGGGATCCGTCGGCCCGCTGAAAATTCTCCAGGATGGCGGCCAGGGTCCTGCCGACCGCAAGGCCGCTGCCGTTGAGGGTATGCACCAGGCCGCTTTTATTGCTGTCCCGCGGCCGGTAGCGAATTCCACCCCTCCTGGCCTGAAAATCCCCGAAATTGCTGCAGGACGAAATCTCCCGGTACTTGTTCTGGGCCGGCATCCAGACCTCGATGTCATAGGTCTTGGTTGCGGAAAACCCAAGATCGCCGGTGCACAATGTCACCACCCGGTAAGGCAGTTTCAGAAGCTGCAGCACCTCCTCGGCATCAGCCAGCAAAGACTCAAGTTCAGCATAAGAATCTTCAGGCCGGGTGAATTTTACCAGTTCCACCTTATCAAACTGATGCTGCCGGATGAGTCCCCTGGTATCCTTGCCGTATGACCCCGCCTCGGAACGGAAACACGGCGTATAAGCACAGTATTTGATAGGCAGATCCTTTTCCGCCAGGGTTTCATCCCGGTGGATATTGGTCACCGGAACCTCGGCCGTGGGAATCAGGTATAAATCCCAGCCGCTGATCCTGAAAAGATCCGTTTCGAATTTCGGCAGCTGCCCGGTAGCGGTCATGGAAGTTGAATTGACCATGAAAGGCGGCAGAACTTCAACATAGCCGTGTTTCTGGGTATGGAGATCCAGCATGAGGTTTATCAGGGCCCGTTCCAGCCTCGACCCCAGCCCTTTCAGGAGAGCAAAACGGGCGCCGGAAAGTTTCGCCGCCCGTTCGAAGTCAAGTATATCCAGTTTCTCGCCAATCTCCCAGTGCGGTTTCGGATCAAAGCTGAATTCCGGGATCTCACCCCAGCGCTTGAATTCCACATTTTCACTGTCGTCTTTGCCCACCGGTACTGAATCATCAAAGAGATTGGGAATTCCCATGACGATATCCTGCAGGTCCTCCTCAATGGCGGATACCTGTTTTTCCAAGTCCTTGATGCGCTCCCCTTCTTTGCGCATCTGGAGAATCAACGCTTCGGCGTCCTTGTGCCGCTTTTTGCGTTCCGCGATTTCTGCCGACACCGTCTTGCGGTTGCTGCGCAAACTTTCCAGTTCGGAAAGCAGCTCCCGTCTTTTCACATCAACGGCTTCAAAATCATCTATCCTGGAATCTTCTATGCCGCGAAGTTTGGTCTTTTTCCGGACAAGTTCCAGGTTCTCTCTGGTAAAACGCAGCTCAAGCATAATTTCCGTCCCTGTTTTATTAAGTCGCTATTGGCAGCGTGATAGTTTATGTATGTTCCGCAAATACTTTTAGTGAAACGCGGCATTGCTGTCAATTCCTTATTGACATGTCAGCAGAATTTGCCGATGAACTGTAATTACCCCGGGACAGGTTTAATTTGACAGACTGCAGTCGCTGTTTTCCGGCACAAAAATAATCCCTTTCTTTTGCTTATCATAAGAAAACGAACTATAAGTAACTGCATATTCTAAAGCCCGGTCCGCGTTATTAATACCCGAAGAAAAAAATATTAGAGAAAAAGAACCCCTTGGAAATAAACAGCAATCTGGTCATATTCCTTTCCGAACTGCGCAAGTCCATCCGGCTGCTGGGTTTTTCAGTCATTGTCGGCACGGCCGCGCTTTATATACTTTCTTCCACGGTACTGACCGGTTTACAGCATCATCTCGGGCAGCCGCTGGCTTTCTTCACCGTGGCGGAACCTTTTCTGGCCCATGTCAAACTTTCCTTCTTTGTCACCCTTTTTGTCCTCATGCCCGGCATCCTCTACTGTCTCTGGATGGCCCTCGGCAAACCGTTCAAACTTCAGGAATCAGCCATCGGCTGGTTTGTTTTCTTTACCACAATTCTTTTTTACCTCGGCGCCGGATTCTGCTATTTCATCACCCTGCCCTACGGGATCAAATTCCTCCTCGGTTTCCAGTCGGCCCAACTCAAACCGGTGATTTCCATCAGCAGATTCGTCAACTTCGTCACCATCTTTATCCTGGCATTCGGTGTCATTTTTGAACTTCCCATATTCATGGTGTTTTCCGCCAAGGTCGGGATCTGCTCCCGCCAGACCTTTGAGAAGCATCGGCGTTATGCCATACTCATCATCAGCATTCTGGCGGCGCTCTTAACCCCGACGCCTGATATATTCAATATGATGCTCATGGGCGGCCCACTGTATTTGCTTTATGAATTGGGGATTCTGGTGCTTCGGATGATGAAGATCTGAGCATTTCTGCGATCCATCGCAGGCAATTGGCAAAACTCCCGCGGTGCTGCAATAAAAGAAGGCATTAACAAGAGCATAAGCAATTATTCTCAATATCGCGATCAACCGTTTCAATTATACTATTCCATCTCGATAACCTCATACCCCTTGATCTGCAGCAGGGCCGCAGTAACGCCGATTCGCGGGGTTAAACCGCATGACGGGCTCCCGGCCTTGAGAAACACCCCGTCAATGTCGAGCTGCCGGGCTATCTCCAAGACCTGTCGAGCGCCAAGGATAAAATTATCCGTCACATCATCACCGTTCCTGGTCAAAATCCGAATCCTGCCGGCAAGAATATCATGGCCGTCGCCCCCGCTGAGGTCGGCAGCAGCCCTTGGAGTCGGTAGTCCGCCCAACTGCTCGGGGCAGACCGGGATGCAGATGCCATCCCCCGCCATCGTTCTGAGCGCTCCGCCCTCCATGACTTTGCCGTCATACCGGGTCTTAAGACCCAGCAAACAACCACTGGCCAGATATATTTTCATGTAATAGCCTTTTCGCGGCAGTTCCTTGGATTATATGCCGGATGGCGCAAAACACTCAGGATATATTTTTCCCTGGCAAAATGGTTCCAATTGCGCCGGCAAATTTTCTATGCTACTTTTTCGCATGCTTTAACAAAATAATTCTACTTGAACCAGTTCTTTTACGCTTATCCTTATCTGGGGCAATCAGCACACGATCTCATGCACAACAAATATACAAGCCGTGAAAAAAAAATGCTGCCCTATGCCGGCTTGTTTTTTGCCATCCTGCTTATTCTGTGGATCGTTTTTGCACCCAAAAGAGGCATACTTGCGCTTCACAGGTCGCAAAAGGAAATCCAAAGACTGCAGGCTGACAATCAAAGATTGGCGGAAGAGAACAAGACGCTGCAGGAGGAAATAAAGCGATTACAGAAAGATCCCGCCTTCCTGGAGGAGAAGGCAAGGAAAGAATATGGCATGCTTAAGAAAAACGAACTGCTCTATCTCTTTAAAAAGAAAGAAAAATAAGTTGCCGGCTAATAAGATTCCAGCCCTGAGGCAGAATTGAGAAATCAGCTACCTTGCCGCGCTCCTGACTCTGCCGCCGGATATCGTCAACATGCAGCTCATGGGGGATCCTCTCTATCTGATTATGATGCGAAAAACTGGAGTTCAGGATAATTACGATATGTGAGGTGCCGGGGATGATCAAAAGAGAAGGGGTTAACCTTCGCCTGTGACTTGCTTGTTTTGCTGTTTCGCTTTCTTTTTCGCCGGCGCTGCATACCACTAATCCTGCGGCACCAACTTCGGCTGCTCGGTGTCCTGTACGAAATTCGAGGTCATGATCTGAACGTTGTGGTCGTTGAACACGTCAAGAATATACTGGTGCAGGGCAGAATAAAGTTGCATCATATGCCTGACATCTTCGCAGTAAACATTCAACTCGTAGTTGATGACAAAATCTCCCAGGGACTGCTGCAATACAAAGGGCGTAGGCTCGTATCTTATACCTTTCGTGCGTACGGCTGCCAGCAGCAGCATAGCCTCCACTCCCGCTCCAAGTTCTTTACCTGGATGCTGCCCCTTGCGATTCCGACAAAAAAGAAACGTATAACTTTCAGGATTTAGCGAAGGAAAACGCGGTGCTCAACCTCATAATAATATAAGAAAAAAAAGGGCTGCCGGTTAAACAGAATTTAACGGACAGCCCATATATATTGAGGGAGCCTTCCAGCCCCCGGGATGTCATGCTCAGGAAAAACCTGATTTGGAAGAACAGCCGGAAAGGGCCCCGGCCGGCGCATTGCTTGAGCTGCCGGACAAACGGCTGCTAAAAGAGGATATCTGTTTTTCCACGTTCTTACTTGCACACTTCTTGCAAATCATCTTGTCAGCATCTGATATGGACGAAACAAAAGTCTCAAAAACTGTCTCGCAATCCTTACAGCGGTATTCATAAATAGGCATTTTTTCTCTCCTTAAAAATAGTCTTTTCTTGGGTAGCATGAATATAATCATGCCCTACAGGTCAGTCAACCTCTGTTAATTTGTTAAAAACTTCTTAAAAAATTGGGGAAATAATTGTCTTGCAATAACCGACTTATTACCGTTCACCCGATTGACGGGGTTCAAGAATAAAAGGGAAATGGATACCAATAAAATTATCATTCTAGAAACAAATATTTATAATGCTGAAACCGAAAAATTAGCATGAGCCGGCACATCTGATGTCTATGTGCAGGACACTATAAAAACGTTAACAAAAGACTTTATCAAAACTGTCGTAAATAAGCTGGTTAGCGATAAGGTAATTTAAGCATTCTCATAATAATCCAAAAAGAAGATCAGCTTTTCTGTAACTCATCAAGCCACCCTGCCCTCTCATCCAGCTTCCGCTTGAAAAACCTGCCGATATCCTCGGGGTCCCTCGCCTGCTGGTGCTTGAAATACATCTCATTACCCAGAATGCCAAGTATTTCTATTTTGCCCTTTTCGTGCGACATAGCATAGCGGAACCGTTTGCTGAGACCATCCAGCATACCGCGGGCCTTTGCGACAATCCTGTATCCTGAAGCCAGCGGGACCTGGAAATGATTTTTAACCCGTTTGACCGGCCGGCATTGGAAAACATAGTAAGGGTTCACCCCGATGCGCACCAGGTTCCGCTGCAGATCCGCCAGGACTTCAGGCGTGTCATTGACATCCTTGAGCAGTACTGTCTGGTTGTTGACAATGACTCCCGCCTTGATAACCCTGTTAACCGCCTCTGTCGCCTCTTCGGTTATCTCACGGGGGTGGTTAAACTGGGTATGCAGATAAATTCTTCTATCTTTTCTGGAGTACGCCCTGAACAATTCGAGCAGTTCCGGGTCATTGAGTATGCGCTCCGGAAATGTGACCGGCATCCTGCTGCCGAAACGTATATAGTCAAGTTGGTCCAGCCTGGTAAATGCAGCGAGAAATTTTCCAAGAATAGGGGTCGACAGAATAAGAGAATCGCCTCCGGTAATCAGGACATTGTTTACCTCAGGATGCCTGGCAATGTACTGATAGGCTTCATGAAACCGGTTCATGATCTCATCATTGGAAAGCCCGACCATTCTCTTCCGGAAGCAATGCCGGCAGTACATGGCGCAAATATTAGCAGAAAGAAGCAGGACCGTATTTTTATATTTGTGCTGCAAACCCGGCAGCTTGGTATTTTCTCTTTCGCCGCTGGTATCATAGAATCCTTCCATATCCAATTCATCCGGCGACGGCACCGCCATTTTACGGATTGGATCATGCGGATCGGTAATATCAATCAGGGAAAGATAGTATCGGGGAATACTCATGGGATGCTCGTCAATGACCTTCTGCAGCTTTTTTTCTTCAGCTGCATCCAGATCAATGTATTCCTTCAGCTCATCGAGGGTGGTTACATTATTATTGAGTTCATCCTGCCAGCTTAATTCTACCGCTGCCTCCATAAAACGATCTCCAACATTATTAGCTATTACAGGATGATATCGGCTTGGCCCTGTAGTTATTTTAGGGACACAATTATTATGCGAGATTGAATTCTGAGAATTCATCTTGTGCACGTATCCTATGTTTTTGGAGTAGTGGTTGTTCTTAGCGAAAACAACAAAGTATAACATAAAATGTGACAAAGGCCAAATTGATGGTTTATTATGAAAAATCAAGGAATTATATCCAGTAGTTTACCGCAGAAGAACATGATTCTTTTGCGGTTACAGATCCTTTTGCAATAAATGACCTGATATGGGATAGTGCGATTATAATAAAAATGACACCCGGCCGCAGTTGAAGCATTTTATTACGGTACATACTATGGCAAAACCACCAGATACAGACCTGGCACCTACAGACCTGGGCGAAGAGATCAGCAGACTGCTCCGTTACCATAATTCCCTGGGAATTAAAGAATATCCCCGTTCCGAACTACTCGAACGTTTTCTGCAGCAGCAGGCAACCCCTTCTCTGGCACCAGCAAAAAACGGGCCGGGAACGCAGAGGAAAAAATCCCCTGAAGCAGTTGGGGGAAAACATTTCTTTGATCCCGGTCTGGCCCAAAAAATTACCCTCGATGACGTCCGGGAAGAGCTTGGCAACTGTCAACGCTGTCCATTGCACAGGACCAGGAACAGTATTGTTTTCGGCCAAGGGCCTGAAAAAGCAAAACTTATGATCATTGCCGATGCACCCGGTATCGAAGATGATCGCCAGGCTGCCCCTTTCCAGGGAGAAGCGGGGAATCTGCTTGATAAAATGCTTGAGGCAATCGGCTTGTCCCGGGAGCAGGTCTACATAACAGCCCTGGTGAAATGCTTTCCCGGGGGCGACGCCAAACCGGTAGAAAATGAAATTAAAACCTGTCTGCCCTTCCTTTTCCGGCAGATAGAAATTATCTGCCCCACAATTATATGTACCATGGGGACACTTTCCTCCCAGACTCTTCTGCATTCCCGTAAATCCCTTTTTAAGCTGCGTGGCCGCTTCTATAATTTCAATGATCTCTGCAGCAGCAAACTGGCGGATACAATAGTGCTCATGTCATCCCTGCAGCCAGCGCTTCTCTTGGAGAATGCTGATCTCAAAAAGGCAAGCTGGCGGGATCTGCAGATGATCCAGAAGAAACTGCAGGCGAAATAGAGGGCCCGAGGGGGCGAGGGTCAAGGGGAAAAAGGACAATTGAAAATTGCTGAATCATTTCTCCGGCATATTAATTCTCTCGCGAATATTGATAGATCTACGATTCAATATACTTATCCTTGAAAACTTCAACCCGGTAATTCCGGCAACCATTTCAGTGCAGTTCGCACTAAAATATCAGCAGGAGCAAACTTGACATTCGAGCTTTTCTTCCATATTTTTCTTCCAACCTGCAGGTAACAGTTTTAAAATTTCAATTTTAAATCTTCAATTTCATAAGGATTACCAATGGCTGTTGATGTCATCCAGTTACGGGATACAGTTGCAAAGGAACTAAACGTTTTGAATCAAATTCGTGAAGAGATCGGCAAGGTGATTGTCGGCCAGGCAGCTCTTATTGAACGGCTGCTGATCGCCCTGCTCTGCAACAATCACGTCCTGATAGAAGGGGTGCCCGGTTTAGCCAAGACCCTGACCATAACCACCCTGGCACGGACGATCCAGGCCTCTTTTCAGCGCATCCAGTTTACGCCCGACCTGCTGCCCGGCGATCTTATCGGCACCCTGATCTACAATCCGAAGACAGGTGATTTCACCACGCGCCAGGGGCCTATATTTGCCAATATCATCCTGGCTGACGAAATCAATCGCGCCCCCGCCAAGGTGCAGAGCGCTCTGCTGGAAGCCATGCAGGAACGCCAAGTAACTATCGGGGAGCAGAGTTTCCGGCTCGATGATCCTTTTATGGTTCTGGCAACCCAGAACCCGATTGAGCAGGAAGGCACCTATCCCCTGCCCGAAGCGCAGATAGACCGGTTTATGTTCAAGCTGCTGATTACATATCCGAGTAAAACCGAAGAGCAGCAAATTCTGCGGCGCATGGCGGGAGTAACTGAAGAAATTCCGGTGAATCCGGTCATTGCTCCGGCTGATATCAGGCGCCTCCGTTCCATAACCGGCGCTATTTATATGGATGAAAAAATAGAGGAGTACATCCTCAACCTGGTCGCAGCAACCCGGGATTCCAGGCTCTGCAACCTGGAAATCAACGACCTTATCCGTTTCGGGGCTTCGCCGCGCGCCACAATTTTCCTGGCCAATGCAGCCCGTGGTTCTGCGCTTCTGGGAGGCCGCGGATATGTGACGCCGCAGGATGTTAAATCCATAGCCCCGGACATCCTGCGCCACAGGGTTATTGTAACGTACGAGGCCGAAGCGGAAGAAAAGACCAGTGATGATATTGTCAGACAGATCCTTGATAACGTTGAAGTACCGTGATTCCCAGGGAACTGATTAAAAAAATCCGCTACATCCAGATATATACCGGCAAGGCAGCCAACGATGTCCTGGCCGGAGAATATCACAGTGTGTTTAAAGGCCGGGGCATGGAATTTGACGAGGTACGTGCATACCAGCCCGGGGACGACATCAGAACCATTGACTGGAATGTCACTGCCCGCACCGGACATCCTTACGTCAAGCGTTATGTCGAGGAAAGGGAAATCACGGTTTTTTTTCTCGTTGATCTTTCCGCATCCGGTGCTTTCGGCAGCCTGGGAAAATTCAAAAATGAAATAGCGGCGGAGTTCTGCGCCCTGCTTGCCTTTTCAGCCGTCAAGAACAATGACAAGGTTGGACTCATTGTCTTTACAGACGTTATTGAACTCTTCATACCTCCTGCCAAGGGCACCTCGCATGTTCTGCGCCTGATTCGCGAACTTCTTTATTTTAATCGCGGGAAACGGCAAAGAACCGGGACCGACATTAAACTGGCCCTGGATTTCCTCGGCAGGGTGCAGCATAAACGCGGGGTCGTCTTCCTGGTTTCGGATTTTCTCGATAAAGATTTTGAAAAACCCCTGGGAGTCCTGGCCCGCAGACACGACCTTATAGCCGTATCCATCCTGGATCCCCGTGAACATACTTTACCGGATGTAGGTCTTTTGGAAATTCAGGACGCGGAAACCGGCACAACAGAGCTCGTTGATACCGGCAGCAAGGAAGTACGTGCCAGATACGAGCAGATTGCCAGAGAGAGAATTGAACGGCTGCAAAGTCTCTTCCGGTCGACAGGGGTTGACTATGTCCAGCTCCTGACGGACCGCGACTATGTTCTTGATCTGGTGAAGTTCTTCCGCAAGAGGATGAAGAAGTAAAGAAAGGATTCCATCCTTGTTATACTATTAGACTATCCTTATAATTTATCCATAAATACTATCCATGCCTCATTTGCAACTAAACCGGAGGACAAAATGAAAAAACTGCTGCTGTCTGCAATTTCCCTGCTTTTCGTATTTGTAATTTTCCAAAACAGTTATGCAAGTAGTCCTTATATGTCATATGAAGTTACTGAGCTTCGCAGTGACGGAATAGTAGTCAAGGACTCCAAGGGCAACCTGTCCCTTATCAAGAAAGATCCGGGTGATATAAAAGTCGGAGACATTGTGCGGTATGACTCCATTAGACACCGATTGAGAAAATCCCCGTGGCAACTGGCCAAAATTATCAAAATGACCGACAGTAGTGTAACGCTGCAGGTCGGCGAAGACGGAAAAGTTGATGTAAATATGCGGATAAAGTACCGCGGCGAGTTCAAAGAAGGCGACCACGTCCAGTATAACGAGGCAAAAGGCCAGATCAAAAAAAATACCAACGAATAAAATATTTACCGAACAATTTTTGTGTATTTTGAGCCCTCCAGGGTCAGGTTGTACATTAACCCCTTGTTGCCGAACACGAAACCGACAATCGGATCCTGAATGTTGCTGGTATCAATTGATCCTCCGGTCCCTAGGGTAATGAGAGCTACAGAACCGTCAACACCAGCCTCCCAGCCCTGACTTTTCCGGAATTTTTTCAGGGCATCTTCATCCATGAAGACAAGAATAACCCGTTTTGACTGGGCTCCGAGCTGAAAACCGATGGAGGCAGCTGCTGTACTGTAATAATCAACGGTCTTACCCCCTATTCGCAGGGCGCCTTCTCCATATTCCCCACCAATACCGATGCCTGCCTTGATAACACTGGGGAATACAAGCACCCCCTTGGCGCTTTTTAAAAATTCTCTGCCGCCCTTTACATCCTGTTTAAACTGTTCCAGTGTGACATCAACCCCGATATCAATCTCCTCGGCGGATTTTGCCAATGCCACGTTTGAGCTGACTATTAATGTAAGCCCCAGTAACAAAGATTTTACCAGCAGTGATACATTTTTTTTCACCATTATACATTTCCTCATTCAAGTATTCTGTAAATTTATTGGATCAAACAATCTGCACGCAAATATTTACATATTTATGTTTTATGTGTGATGCAGGCTTGGGGCTTCACTTTAAAGTCAGTATTTTAAAAGTAGTACCAGACTCAAGGTGCCCCAAGAAACATTGTAATCCAATCGACACTGTCCGTAACCATTAAAATACTACAGTTAACTCTCTATCCTTTCGGTACCGGGCAATGTTAATGACAAATTTACATCAATTACCCCTGATTTTCATCCTAATCAAGATTGAACGACGTTCTTTTTGTCTCCAGTCTCTTTGTGCTTGGCGACGAATTCTGGGACAAGCTGAAGGCGTTGTTTGTGTATGGGGCACAGGTTGAGAAAAATTAAGGGAAAATGTAGGCATCGGCAGGCATTTAATTCCACCATTTATTTCAGAAAACTCTATTATATCACACAAAATTCGGCTATCTATTTACTGCTTTTCAAGGTTCTTTTCTCTTTTTCGTTCTTTTTCTCTTTAACCATCTCCGGCGTAGTCTTCCAACGATTATGCATCCAAACCCATTGGGTTGGGTATTTCTGTATATATTTCTCGATCACTTCATGAAAACGGCAGGTATTTTCCTCCATATCCAGTCTTCTATTTCCGGTCATAACCAGAGGAATTTCCTTCTCAACGACGAAAACATAGGTGTCATCCTCTTTCTTGAGGTAGAATATCGGCAATACCGGGGCACCTGAATCCATGGCCAGCATGGCCGCGCCAATGGGTGTATAGGCAGGCTTACCATAAAAATCAACGAACACTCCCCGCACTTCAGTATCCTGATCAATCAGGATGCCGATCAGATTGTTCTCTTTCAGGGTCCTCAGAATCGTTTTGTAGGACGAACCCCGTGCCAGGGTTTGTACCCCCTTTTTGCCGCGAGACTCAAATAGCAGGGCATTGAGTTGTTCATTACCGAGTCTCTTGCCGATGGCATAGGTGGGAATGTCCAGCATGGGGAGACTCAGGGCAATAGCTTCCCAGCAGCCCATATGGGACACCAGGCCCAAAATCCCCATGCCTTTCCCCATGGCCTTCTGCAGGTGTTCAATACCTCTGACCTCAAGATCTTTGAAAAACTCTTCCGGCTTTTCCTGCCCCAACTTGATGGCAAACTCGGTCCCGCTTTTTCCCAGGTTTATCCAGACATCCCTGGCCATTGCCGCTATTTCAGCTATATTTTTCTCTCCACCGTAAGCTATGGTAAGATTGTTGATGGTTTTATGCCTCTCTTCCTTCATGCACCTAAAAGCCAAAGCCCCGAGGACTGCTGCAAGCCGCATGGAAACTTTACGGGGAAGCAGCCTGATTATTACCAACATTATTTTTATCGCAGCGATCACCAAAGAATACTTGGCGTTCTTTCTGATATTTTTGAAAGTGCTCATCAAGTAAACGTGTCATGGAGAATTAATCGTTTGGGATCAGTCCCGCATCCGCCAACTGTTTCATAATGGCGCGGACGAAATTCTTTATATGCTTTGCCATCCCGTCATCGGCTGGAATATCAGCCCTGGCCGACCAAATCAGCGTATCGGTTTTCAGGTCATAGACATTGGTCTCGAGCACGGCCGTATCATATGCCACCATATAACCGGGACTTACAAGATATGCTCTATTATAATAAGTGTGCCACCCGTCGGCGAAATGCGGCGGCAGCCCATAGATATAATCGGGTGGAATATACTGCGTCTCCTTTCTGACATCTATGAGCCGCGTCATCAGGATCGTATCACTTCCTGATGCTTTGACCATGTTGTCGAGCTTTTTTTCATGCCGAAGTTCCTCGTCTAAAAGAACGCGATAGCTGGCTGTAGCCTTTATCCCCTCCTGTCTGAACAGGGTGACAAATTCATCCTCAAATATTCTTCGCAGGCCTCCGTCCTTGGAAATTCCCACAACAAAAACATTTTCAATGCCATTTCCCTGATATTCCGGATCAACCCAGACGGAAGTTACCTTTATTCCGGTGCATCCCGTCAGAATAATGGATATAAGTAAAAACGATCCCCAAATACCTCCAGCAATCAGAATGGAGGAAAAATACTTTTTCATTGTCTGCCCCCTGCCTGTGATGGGGTATTCCCTTTTTTATTTATAATACTTCCTGAAGAAAAAAATGTAATTAAAACGCCATTCCAAGGCTGAAATGAATGACCCAGGTATCCTCGTGCCACATCTCTTCCGGGTCAGGATTGTAGGCAGCGTCCAATCTGACGGGACCGACCGGCAGCAGGTACTGCAGGCCCATCCCGATACCGTACTTGAAATCATTGAAATAATCATTAAGGGTGTCATCCAGAAGTTCTGAACGGCTGGTATAAGGAGCAAAATTCCTCTCCAGAAGAGAGCTGTTTGGTGAAACATTTCCGGCATCAATATAAAGCGAAACGGCAAAATTCTTATAAAATCTTTTGCGCAGCTCCACTGAGATTACATTGTACCCCAGGCCGCCGGTGGGTTCATTGTTTTCATCTTTCGGTCCGAGTTCGGAGTGTTTATAGCTTCTTACGGTGCTGTCGCCACCGTTGAAAAACCGCTCGCTGATGGGGATGAATACCTGGTCGCGAAGCGGCACGATGAGACCGGTTGTGGCCCGCAGCCCTAAAATATACTCCTGCGGCAGTTCGATGAAATAACGGCAGCCGAACGTAATACGACTGAATTCTATTTCATTGCCAAGGGTCGGTATTGAAACATCAAAACCGGATACAAGGCGTAAACCTTTTGTCGGATAGAAAATATCGTCACGGGTGTCCCAGGTCGCCTGGATGCCCACCGAACCCCTATTGTAGTCTTCCTCTTCTTTCTGTAGGACAGTATTATCGGCCAGGTCATAAAGTTGGGTCATCTGGTACTGGTAGCTGGTGGTAAGGGTCAGGTTCCTGTTGTATTGTTTGGTAAAAAAAACCGACAGACTTAATTCCTCTGAGGTATATGATGGTTCATCCCTGTGATCGTATTTGAGCGGAACATTCATGATGATATCTGATTGCAGCAGCCATGGATCGGTGTAGCTTAGGGTGATATTCTCGGCCTTGGTGGAAATCAATCCTTCGATCCGTGCATTTCTGCCGGTGCCGAAAAGGTTTTTCTCAAACACCCCCACCTTCAGCCTTAATGCTTCATATGATCCCCATCCGGGCTCAATATAAACTTCCCGGGTCGGAAGTTCTCCCACGGTTACATCGAGGTCCCGGCCGGCATCCGTCTGCGGACCGGAAAGTTTAATGTCGATCTTGGTAAAAAGTCCGGAGTCGAAAAGTTTTCTAAAGCTTTCCCTGCGCTTGGCATTGGTATAGATATCGCCCGGCTTGAATTGCAGCCTGTTCCTGATAAAGGACTCACGCGTGCTTTCATTGCCGGAAATAACTATCGCGGCAATCCTGACTATCTCTCCGCTCGTTATATTTGCTTTCAGATTTATCCTGCCGGGTTCATCCAGCCGCACCGCCTCTATATCAAATCTGGCATCGGCATATCCCATGGCATCATAGGCCTCCTCGAGACTCGTGCGCAACAGGAGCCTGCGCCTGACATAGTAGGTCTTACCCTCCAGATCACTTTTTATCTTCTTAAGCTCGGAAGCCAGTTCAGGAACGACATCCCCATGCAAAATAACTTTATTGATGAAATATCGTTGTCCCTCTTCAATCGGGATGGTAATGTTCACCCGCGAACGGTTGTCAGTAAAGGAAAGTTCCGGGCTCTTTACCACCGCATCGGCAAAACCTTCCCCCCTGTAGTAATCCCGTATCCTGCTGACTACATCCTTTACCTCGGATTCATTGAAAACTATTTTCTGCTCCCCGGACCAGGGACCGGTTTTTTTCTGGAAAAATCCGCGCAAAGTGTCTGTTCCGATATTTCTGTTTCCCGCAAAATTAACGGATTCAATAAATACCCGGGGACCCTCCTTGACCTGGAATGTTACACGAATAAGGTTTTCCTGCCGTTCATAGGTATAGTCAACAGATGCAAAGGCAAATCCCGCCTGGAGATATGCGGAATGCATATGGAAAGCGGCATCATCTATGTCAGCTTTACGGTAGTCTTTTTGTTTAAACTCCTGCAGTTCAGGGGCGGCAATTTTCAAGAGTTCTTTTTCCGAAAAATATGAATTACCGGTCATGGTCAGGGTATAAGCCTGCTTCTCATGTTCGACCTGCGGCGCCGGAGGTATCCCGGAAACCTCCGGTTGCCGGTCACCCTGGGCCGCATGGGAGATATTGCCGCCGGCAACGATCCCGGCCAGCAGGATGCTGATCATGACAACAAATATGTTGGGAATTGTTATTTTATTCAAAGCGGAAAACCAGTTTCAGTCCATAATTATAGGCATCATACCTGTCCTTTTCAGCCGTGAGATAATACACCTTCCTTTTCCCGGGTTCCAGCTCCGAGAGTCGGAATGTGGCTTCCACTGTCCTTTCGCCGCTCTTGGTGACTCCCCTGCCGAAATCGATTTCAAAGCGGTCAAGGATGGATTCATCGCCTGTGCCCGCATCCTCTTCCAGCCATCTGCCGAGAAAATCACGGCCCAGGTAAACCATGACATTTGTTGTGCCGCTGCTCTTTGCACCTCCGGCAAGATCCTGTTGCGGGGGCTGGCCGGTCAGCAGAAGCAGCAGCAGTTCATCATTGGGCAATGCCGGGCTGGAACTGAGGGTGATAACCGGATCATCTAACGGACCCCGGATGACAACATTGATATCATATCCCAGGACTTTGGATTGGGCCAGGAGGTCGAGCTGCGGCCGGTCAGGTTCGCCTTCCAGAAATCGCACTAAACCTGACTGGATCTGCAGCCTGCCGGAAGGAAGCAGAACCCGCGAGGGATCGGCATAGACCGTGCCGACCAGGAACGGCAGTTCTCCGGTGCCCTTCAGAGAAAGTTCAGGGCGCAGGGTACCGCGAATCAGATTGTTGCGTATCCTGAAAGGTTCAATCGTGGTAATCTTGATATTTAACACAGCATCTTTAAGCGGCGGCTCGGTAAATGAAAAGAGGAAACTTGCGTTCTTGGCGACAGGTTCTGCTCTTGAGCCGATCTTACTGAGAAAGTCTATATTTCTGGTATAATATCCTCCTGTCAAACCAGTCGTGCCATTAATGGCAAGCTGCTCCACCGGACCGGAAATATCCAGTTTGACGTTACCACGCATCTGCATGTAATTATTACGGAAAAGAAGGATATTTTTGCCGGTGACACGCAGATTAAGGGCAATGGTTTCATCCTCTCTGCTTATACTGCCGCTGAAATTGACCGGTGCGCCTCCCATCTCGGCAGCCATGGTATTAATGGTTATGGAGTCGGCATCAAATTCGCCCTGCAGATTGACCCTGGAAAGTTTGGGTAAATTAAAGGTGTGGACGACTTCCCCGTCTTTGAGGGAAAAGGCCCCGGTAACGGCCGGATCGGCAACCGGCCCCGATATGTGCAGCTCGGCCGTCATCTCTCCTTCAAGCCGCCGCAGCCAGGTAAACTTTTTCTGAAGAAAATTCAGATCCTTGAGTTTCATGGTGGCGTCAGCCGTCACCGCTCCCTGTAATTCCGCTTTGCGATTCCGCAGAAGTTGCTTGATTGAAAATGCATGCTGCCAGGAACCGGTTGCCTGCACAAAGTAAGAGCCTGATTCAACCGTGCCGCCCTGCAAAACGATGGAATTTCCTTCAGCGGTCAGTTTGCCGTCAACGTTTACCGTCGAGTCAAAATACTTCTGTATAAAGAGGGGAGGGTCTATGTCCTCAGCGTGCAGCGTAATACTGCCTTCGGGTTTATCCCATGATCCGGCAATATCCATGTCCAGGACAACCGATCCCCGGCCCATACCCCATAGCTCCAGAAGACTGCTGATATCATCAAGTGATGGGAAGTCAACGTAACCTTTCAGCCTCATGGGGCCGTCGAGAAACGGTTCTGTCGCCAAGGGATCATATGGCAGAAAGCCGGTTACAGTCAGCTGATTTTTATTCTCTGATTTCCAGGTGAATTTTGTAATTTTTATGCCTTTGGATGAGTATTGCAGATTAAATCTGCCGCTCAGAGGATAATCAAAATCAGCAGTTCCGGCCTTGCTTATCGTGCCTGCCACCTGAAGTTGCGGATTTTGAGGCAGACCGGTAAATACAGCCTTAATGTCCAGATCATGAAAAACATAATCTTTATCAATAAAATTTCTCATCCACCCCGTACTTTCCACCCCGTGCGTTATAATTTCCGCTGCTGTCTCCTGTTCGAGTTTTTCAATTTTCAGGTCGGCTTCTCCCTGGTTGTCCAGCTGCAGGGAGGCAGAAAGCAAAAAGGTACCGGGGTGCCACCTGGCTGTTGTAGGGGCTGTAAGTGTAATTCTGCCGAATTCGTTAGTCTGGATCAACTCCGCAGCTGTAAATTGTGCCGACTTTACCCTGCCCCAGGGCTCCAGTAAGAGTTGCAGTTTCCCCTCCATTGCCAGGGAACCCAACAACAACTCATTGTATTGTATGTTTTTCCCGGCAAAAGTTATGTCAGCTTGCGGCTCTTTTAGAGAGCCAGTTATATGCAAATCAGCCTCGACCTGACCCGTCAGAGCCATATTGGTAAACAGCCCGGTCAATTTTTCCAGATTATTGCCAACAAATCTTGCTGTTACATTAATCGGCTGCGCGGCAAAATCTTCACCTGCGGCAGGAATTGAAAATTCAGCTCGGCCAATGGTGAGTCGTGAATTAAAAATTTCTGCCCCGGCATCATCAAGGTACAAGTCGCCCTTTTCCAGGTAACCTTTTATTGTCAACGATTCAGGGCTGAAACCCGCGGCAGGGACATCCTGTTTCGCCCCGACGAGTTCCAGCAGGGATTCAAAGTCCTTGATTTGCATATCGAATTTGGCCTTGGATGCCGCCAGGATGCTTAAGGGTTTTCCTTGCTGCAGCAGTGACAGTGGTACCGATGCGTCGCTGACAAGGACATGATTGCCGGGGGTCCTCGCTTCTGCCCGTGACACGTGCAAAATCCCGGCATCAAGGCTGCCGGCCAAAGAAACAGTATCCATCTTTACACCGCGTACCTTTCCATCCTGCAAATTCAGCGCAAAAGAACCGGCCACATCTTTTTTCGACCCCAGGTCGTACGCCAGATCGATGGTTCCTCTGATCTTGCCGGATAAATCCCACCCGGTGCCGCCCAACCTTTCCTGCAGTTCCCTGATATTAAAGTTTTCGGTTTTGGCCCGCACCTGGAAAACCTGGTTCTTCATGGTTCCGGATACATGCAGCTGACTTTCTCCAAAGGCAAGATCGGCGGCAAACCCGCCAATCCCCTTATCCAGCTTTGCCAGGTCGATAAAACCTGTTGCGGCAATATCCTGTTCTCCAACCACAAAGGAATCGATGACGAGTCTTTCATCAACATAACGGAGCACGGAGGTAAACCCTGTTGCAATCCTTGTGGCGTCATCCTGAATGAATTGAAAATTCTCAACCTGCAGCTGCAATTCATGGGCTCCCTCTGCATCATGCTGCAGCGTAGAGTTCACATTTCTGATTTGGATATTCCAGCCGAAATTCTGCAGGACGACTGTACCGTTATGCAGGGACAGTCCGGGAAGCACTGCGGGAACGGAAATTTGTTCTGCTGCCCCTTCGGATCTATCCTGCGCCGCAGCAATCCTCAAATCATATGCAAATTCAGGGACTTCTGCCGTACATTGCAGCCCCTGCAGAAAAGGCTTAAAGCCCTGCCGCAGATCCCAGAGCTTATAGCTGCAGCGTATGGTTTGCGCTTTGAACTGATAGACCTGGGGCTGCCCGTCTTCAGGCCGGACGGTAATTGCAGAAAAATTCGTTCCTGAAAAAGGACTGCCGCTGATCCTGCCGACAGAAAGATGAATATGCTCCCGGCCGGCGTAAAATTGAGCAATATTTTTCAATATATAATAGCTTACCTGCTCCCGGTACAGGAACAGGGCAATAAGCAAAATAATTAACGGCAGGAACACAAAACCCGCCCGTTTTAAAATTTTATTCATATTACTTTATTATATCCGCTCAACCGGCAGGACAATACATAATTTTTTCATCATAAAAACCGATAACGGGGTGCGGCAATCATGCTGCACCCCATTATTTAATCACTCTTACAATATCAGGAGCTACAATGGATTGTGCCCCATATCACCCATCAACTATCAGGCTCATCCACTTGAGCGACTCCACCGGACCCCAGCTGCCCGCCCCGTAAGGATGCAGCCGCGCCTCACGGTTGGCGCAGGTTTCACACTCATGCAGTATCGGAGTCAGATACGACCAGGAAAGCTCAACAGCATCCTGCCGCCAGAACAGCATATGATCTCCCAGGATGACATCGAGCAGCACCCTGGCATAAGCATCCAGCGGGGGCCCCTTGAATCCCTGGTAATATTTAAAATCCATGGTTACCGGCCGGAGACATGACCTTGCTCCCGGCGTCTTGGTCTGGAAGGTCATGGTTATTTCCTCTTCCGGATAGATGCCCAAAACCAGGCGGTTGGCCGTAATTTTTTTATCAAACACCTCCCGAAACATGGAATGGGGGACATTCCTGAACTGGACCACAATTTTTGTCTCTTTCCGGGCCAGCCGTTTGCCGGAGGCAACATAAAAGGGAACCCCCTGCCAGCGCCAGTTGTCCACCCAAAAGCGCATTATGGCAAAGGTCGGGATAATGGAGTCCGGTTTCACTCCCTTTTCCTGCCGGTAGCCCGCCACCTGTCTGCCGTCCATTATGCCGCTCTTGTACTGGCCAAGCACCAGGTTGTCCATGAGAGTTTTCCGGGCCAGGGGTTTTATGGACCTGCCGACCTTGGCCTTTTCGTCCCGCACCCGGTCATCTTCAAAAAGGGAGGGCGGTTCCATGGCGGTGAGCGCCAGAAGCTGCACCATATGATTCTGAAACATATCGCGGAGCACCCCGGCCTGCTCATAATATCCCGCCCGGTTCTCCACCCCGATATTTTCCGCGGCGAGAATACCCACATATTCGATATAGTTTCGATTCCAGATGGGTTCAAAAATCGTGTTCGCAAAACGAAACATCAGGATATTCTGCACGGTTTCCTTGGCCAGGTAGTGGTCAATGCGGAATATCTGGTTTTCCCGGAAACTTCCATGTAAAACCTTGTCCAGGTCCAGGGCGGTTTTCAGGTCACGGCCGAAAGGCTTTTCAACAACTATTCTCACCCAGCCGTTACCGTTTCGGCCTTCCTGCGACAGCCCCACTTTGCCGATCATGCCGGCAATTCCCGAATACAGGGTGGGAGGCACTGCCAGGTAGAATATTCTGTTGCCGCCGGTGTTCAGTTTCCGATCCAGGTCCTGGAGATATTCAACCAGCTCCTGGTATGATTCTCCTGAATCATAGGCTATCGGATGATAGAAAAGCTTAGCCGCAAAACCGTTCCAGCGGGCAAGATCAACCTTGTTCTCCCGGGCAATAACCTGTCTTAAACTTTCCCTGAAATCATCATGGGATAATTCTGTCCTGCTACAGCCGACGACGGCGAAAGGTTCGGGCAGGCTGTCCGTTAAATAGAGGCTGTAAAAAGCAGGGATCAGTTTCCTGGCGGTCAGGTCGCCCGAAGCACCGAAAATAACCAGGGTGCAGGGTGTAAACGAGCCCGGGTCGGCTAACTCGCAGACCCCGCCGGGAGCAGGAGTCTGCCCCTGAACTGTTGTTTTTTCAAATCTATCGGTTTCCGGCATAAAATTATCCTGATTTATATATTAACCACGGAAAATACGGTCGAGTCCGGTCAAGCCAATCTGATTTAATTGTCATTATTTCAAACAAATATCACAACAGCAGCTAGAAGAATTTACTGCGTAAACAGGAAAAAACCAAGAGTTAATCAAGAACCGGGGAAACGAGGATCAGGCCTTTTCTCACTGAATCGGCATCCCTGACCTTTTCAAAACCGCAAAATATCATTTCATAATTGCACGAACTTGACTTGACCCGGCACCGTTTTTATTTTGTTTGCAGTGCTTTCACGATTAACCGCTATACAACATATATGGTCATGGACAAACTTTTAT
This sequence comes from uncultured delta proteobacterium, assembly GCA_963783905.1. Lineage (GTDB taxonomy): Bacteria > Desulfobacterota > Desulfobulbia > Desulfobulbales > BM004 > BM004. Next base: position 48,122 of record CAWAPG010000012.1, read on the forward strand.
TTCTGACAGGACCGCGATATCACGGCAACAGGAGCTTCTTGGTGGTAATGATTCTCTGCCTGGTCGTTATTGCCCCGCAGGTATCCTGCACTAAGAATCCACCGGATCACAAAGAGATCGGAAACGGATCAATCTCACGGATTTATACTCGAGAGCCATTCACTGTAAAACTGCAAACAAACACCGGAAAAATTACGATTGCCGACCAGCTCGAACTGGTGCTTGAAGCCACGGTTCCGGAAAATACTGAAGTTGAATTTCCCAGCTATGCTGCCGCCCTGGGTGATTTTACCCTCAAAGATAGCCGCATTGCCCCGGTTCGCATGACCGGATCCAAAGATGGTGTCCGTGTCATCCATCAGGCAACTTATATCCTGACGCCGTATCTGGCAGGCGACTATACCATTCCCGCCATGACCGTAATCTTCCGCAACGGCAAAAATGACGAAACCGTTGCTTTAATTACGACGGAAAAAATTGAAATTGGTGTTGCCTCGCTTCTGCCTGCAAATACCGATAATGTCTCGATCAGGGATATAAAGCCTCCTGTTTCCATGCCGCCGGACAGGATTCAGCAGCTCCTGGCGGGCAGCCTGATCTTTCTTTTTTCGGCCCTGGTTATTGCCGGTCTTTTATACTGGAAAAAAAAGAGCGGCAGAAAGTTGCCCGCCGCAGCCTTGCCGGGCCCGGATGAAATTGCCTTGCAGAAACTGGAGCTGCTGCTCGCAGATGATTTGCTCGCCAGAGAAGAAATAATGCTTTTTCACCGACGCATTTCCGATATCCTGCGCCATTACATTGAAAACCGCTTCGGTCTCAAAGCCCCTGAACGCACCACCGAAGAGTTTCTCCTGGAACTTTTCCGGACAGATTCCTCAGAAAATGCACTTCTGGGCGGTCATAAATCTTTACTGGCCGACTTTCTGACCCAGTGCGACCTGGTAAAATTCGCCCGGCACAAACCAACCGTGGCGGAAAGTGAAAAAACCATTTTTATCTGCCGGGAATTTATTGAGAAAACAAAAAAAATTGAAGATTGAAGATTGAAACTGGAAGAATTTTTATTTTCTTGCCCTGATGATTTCAATAAATTCAGATACTTGATAATATGACCTTCGCAAATCCATGGGCATTTGTCCTGCTGCTTGTTCTGCCCATTATCATTTACCGTTATTTTTCCCGTTCCCTTTGTGGTTTGCGAACCGGCAAGGTCCAATTCCCGTCAGCGCTTCATGCCGCTGGAGCCGGCACTTCCCTGCGCAGCAGAATGGCACACCTGCCATTTATTCTCCGGCTGCTGTGTCTTACCCTGCTGATCGTCGGCCTGGCCCGCCCCCAGGCAGGCACGGAGAAAATCTATGACAGCAGCAAAGGTATTGCCATAGAGGTGGTACTGGACCGTTCCAGCAGCATGAAGGCCGAGATGATCTTTGCCGGTGAAGAGTTAAATCGCCTCGAGGCGGCCAAGCGGGTCCTGCTCGAGTTTGTGCAGGGCAACGGCAAAGACCTTCCCGGCCGGCCGAATGACCTCATAGGACTCATCACCTTTGCCCGCTACGTCGATACCGCCTGCCCCCTGACCCTGGCCCATGGGGCCCTTGCCTCATTTGTCAAACCCATTGAACTGGTCAGCCGCAAAAAGGAGGACGGCACCGGGATCGGGGATGCACTGGCCCTTGCTGCCGCCAGACTGCAAAAAGCTGAAGCAACCCTCAAGCGGCAGGCATTAACCGCGGATGACCGGAAGCCCTCCTACGAGATCAAAAGTAAAATCATTATCCTGCTTACCGACGGGGAACAGAATGCCGGCAAGCGGACACCACGGGAGGCTGCAGAACTGGCAAAAAAATGGCACATAAAAATTTATACCATTGGCATCGGCGGCAGGGAATCACTGATCCGGGTTCCCACCCTTTTCGGTACCCAGGTTATGCAAAGGGGACCCGGAGTTGATAAGCAGACGCTTTCCCTGCTGGCCGGGGAAACCGGTGGCATTTTCAGGATGGCCGAGGACGTCGATGCCCTGCGGTCGGTTTACAGCGAGATAAACGAGCTGGAAAAAAGCGAGATAGAGTCCGTCCGCTATGTGGATTACAGGGAGCGGTTTGTTCCCTACGTCCTTGCCGCCCTGTTTTTGCTGACCCTGGAAATTCTGCTGCGCACCACCTATTTCAGGAGGATACCTTGAGCCATATCTACCTGTATAATATCGGGATGCTCTCCCTTCTCTGGATGGTTCCCCTGCTCTTCATCCTTTTTCTTTTTAGCGCCGAAAGGCGCAAACGGCTTCTGGAACGGTTAATTCATGCCGACCTGCAGCAGAGACTTGTTGCGGTCAATCCTATACGGCGGAGGTGGAAAGCGGCACTGATGATTGCCGGCTTTATCCTGATCGTCCTGGGTCTGGCCCGGCCGGCCTGGAACCTTCAACAGACAAAGATAACGCGCACCGGCCGCGATGTGGTCTTTGTGCTTGATGTTTCCAAAAGCATGCTGGCGGAAGATCTGGCCCCAAACCGCCTGGAACGGGCAAAACTCGCCATTGCCGATGTTATTGACAAGCTCCGGGGCGACCGGGTCGGCCTTTTGGTCTTTGCCGGCACTGCTGCTGTAAAATGCCCCCTTACCCTGGATTACGGTTTCTTCAGGATGATGCTTGACAATATCAATACGGACAGCATCAGCCGGGGCGGCACCATGATCGGTGATGCCATCCGGGTTGTGCTCGACCAGATGCTTGATAACCTGGAAAAGAAATACAAGGATATCGTGCTGATCACCGACGGCGAAGACCAGGAGAGTTTTCCGGTTGAAGCAGCGAAAGCAGCGGCTGAAAAAGGGGTGCGTCTGCTTATCATAGGTCTCGGTGATGAGAACGAAGGTAAACGCATCCCGATTGTCGATGAATCGGGTCGCAGAACTTTCATGAAATATCAGGGGAGAGAGGTGTGGAGCCGGCTGGATGCGGACACATTGCGGCAGATGGCCCTGGCAGCGCCGGGCTCCAGGTATCTTAACGTCGCCACCGGCACCATAGATCTGGGCGAGGTATATATGCAGCTCATCGGCTCAGCGGCAAAAAAGGAACTGGGAGAAGAAACCATCGAAAAATATGAAGAAAAGTTTCAGATTTTTGTCGGCCTGGCCTTCCTGCTGCTGGTCATAGAAGTGATGATATCAGAGAGGAAAGATAGAGATGTGAAAGGATGGTTAAAGCTCAAAGCTCAAAGCTGAATGGTGAATGGAGAATGGTGAATTCGCAAAGGCAAGACACCAGCATGAAGAGCGGATCCCTTCGTCCAGCATTTCACCGGCAGCAGCAGCAGCCGGCTGGGGCGTGTCATCCTTCCGGAGAAAGATGGGTCAGAAGACTTGTCAGCAGTAAAATGAAAAACCCGAGACTCGCTTCAATCGTTACCAGGGTAGAAAGTCTTTTGCCAAGTAGGGTTGCTTGCGGGTTTTTCCCTTTTCCTCTACGGTTGATGGCGGGAATAACGAAGAATTTATTCGTGGCGCCGATGAGGACAATAATAGAGACCAGAATCATTTTTACCAGGAGAACGATGCCGTAATCAGTATGCAGAAGGGCCGTGAAACTCCAGACTTTGGCCTGCGCCAGCAGAATACCTGAGAGTACTGCTATAAAAACACAGTATGTCGCCAGCTGGGAAAATCTGTTTATGAGTGCTGTCAGTTGTCCCCAGAATTCATCATACCCCCCTTTGGCAAAACCGGATAAAAAAATCAGGACAAAGAAAATTCCGCCAATCCAAAGGGATACCGCAACAAGATGCAGGACGTCGAGGAAGAAGGGGAAATTCATGTACCCCCTGACCCCCTGATGACCGGACATGGCAATTGCAACAAGCAGCAGCAGAGAGAATCCGGCCCCTGAAAAAACCGCCCATTTCCCCTCCTTCCGCATCGCTGCAAAAGAGATCCCGATTAATGCGGCAACAAGCACCGATCTGACGATGGTGAACCGGCCGTATTTTGTTTTTGTGATAAAAGCCGGCAGGATCGAGAAAATTTCCCGCAGAGGCGTCTCCGTCATTACGGCGCAATGCAGGACGAAATGGACTGCATTGACTAAAAGCGTCAGGATTGATATCAGGAGTATATATCTGGTAACGGTCTGCCCCAGAAATGTCGCGGTGCCGCCGGTGACGGCGATTTCAGCGCCGGATGGTCCTGTAACATAAACCCGCGAGCCATAAGCGCCTGCCAGAAAGATAACCCCGGAGAGGAACAGCCAGTAGAACAGGATCATCATAAAATATAAAAGATCCATTATGGTCGGTCTCGCACCTATTACTCGACGGACAGGTACTGCGCCTGCACCCTGATCATTTTATGAGGCGCTGTTGATGACCGCGATATTTTACGATCGCATTATTTTTCAATAGTAAACGTGTAATCGCCGCTCAATGTATGGCCGTCCAGGCTCATGCACTTCCATTTCACGGTATACACCCCGGGAGGCAAATCGTCGGGCAGGCCGGCTTCCATGATCCTGTTCTCTTTGCGGAACCGGGTCTTGCCGGAAATCTTTTCGGCATCGAGATTGAAGACCTCGATGCCGGAAAATGCCGGTTCAACCTGGGCGCTCAACTTAATGGTTACTTTCGTCGGCGAAGAAGCAAGAATGGAATTCTGGTCCGGATTGGAATTCAACATTCCAGCATGGGCGAAACATATGGCGGGAATCAACCATATGACAAGAAAAAATGTTACTATTTTGCTTTTTTCATACAAACCATTCCTCATTGCTGTTCTTCTCCACATTAATTTTCAGTCTCGTTACAACACACCGGACAGGTTTGGTATAATCTCATGATTTCTTAACTCTCTGGTGCTTAACCGCGCGATTTTTACGTTTGCTTCCTGGTTGCGATGTATAACTCATTTCGGTTCGTTCGTGTTCAGCGGAACAGGAGAAATACATGCCGGATGCAGCGGTGGGATGAAACCGATCCGTCGTTGCCGCGCCGGCGGGAATGACGGAATGATCCATCCCGGAATTTTATCTGTGCCGAATTTATCGGCTTTTTACGACTGAACCGATTATTATTGTGTCACTTCGACGTTAAAGGTTAATTTAACATACTCATCATTATTATTCTGCCACAGACCGCAGTGAATATCCTTATTCTGGACCACGAAACTGCCGGAGTAATCGCTGGTGAGCACATCATTAACGGCATAATGTTTCACATTATCTACATGATAATGGACGTTAAAAACCACGGGCTTGTTACTGGTAAAAGCAAATTTCACGGTATCGCCCACACCCCACTGTTCACAGAATTCATGAAACTGGCCGGCAGCTATGGTAACCGTATGGCTCTCCATCTCGGTTGAGGATGCTGTTTCCATGCCTCGCTGGGCCGCACAGCCGCTGATAATCAGAGAAGCCGAGAAAATAACGAGTAACGTGATCAGATTTTTTTTCATTTTGTCCCTCCCGTTAATTTTTTTAAAATTATTTTTCTTTGTCCTTATAGAAATACATATAAACATCAGGATCCATTTTATCTGCTTTTTTTATTTTACCCTATCATTTTTTTATTTTAGTATCAATAAGCTACAGATTATTTATCAAAGGTACTCCGATATGGATGCATTTCCCGCGGCCCATACCGGCACCCTGCATCGGCTGAACCGGCTTGCCTTTCCCCGCTGGGCCAAACCCGCAGCCGCTCCGGCTCTTGCCCGCCCCCTGAATACGATCCAGCCCCGCTGATTCGGGAAATTTTCATGAAATTTCATTTTTTTTGTTTTATTGTGCCGGACTTGCAAAAAAACACTCGACGGACAGGGTTTGCCTATGTAAATTATTGATTTCTTTACACCCCGGTGCCGATTACAAGATTTTATGTGAATTCATCATATTTTTTTAATACTTAACAGGGATATTAAAATGGTACATGCAACCAGATCCATTGCAAAAATTTTCTCCATGCTGGCGCTGATCTTTACGTTTTCTGCAGCAGCACACAGTGCCGCTGCAGCAACCCCGGACCAAGGGGGGAAATCCGTGGCGATATTGCCCTTCGCCATGCATGCCCCAAGTTCCATGGACTATCTGCAGGAAGGTTTGCGGGACATGCTGGCCAGCCGGCTGGCGGCAAACGGCGGGGCGATGATTGTTGAAAAAAACAAGGTCGACAGCCTGCTGCAGGAACCGGGAAAACCGCTGCCGCAGCCGGAGGCGGCAAACCTGGCCCGACAACTTGACGCCGATTATATCATCACCGGCAGCCTGACATCACTGGGCGGCTCCATGAGTCTTGATGCCAAGGTTATTTCCCGGGATGCAGGCTCGCCGCCCTTAACCTTTTTTGCCTCGGCCGCCCAGGAAAATGGGGTCATCGACGCCATAAACCAGCTGTCCTGGGATATAGCGGCTAAGGTTTTCGGCGCCTCTCCTCCGGCTGCGGCTGCAGCGGCCCGGGCGGCCCAACCCGCTCCCCCGGCAGCGGATGACGCCATGGCTGCCTTCAAGACCGAGCATCCGGACAAACTTTACAAAACGCAAATTCCCGGCCAATCGACCTCCATGGCGTCTCCCATCATCACGGCCCGGTCCGTGCAAGCCATGCAAGGCTTTACCAAAACCCAAAACCTCGATTATTTCCTGCAGGGGATGGATGTCGGGGATGTGGACGGTGACGGCCTGATCGACATAGTCATGGCTGATACCCGGAAAGTATATGCCTACCATCTAGACAACAACAGGTTGGTAGAAATCGGTTCCGTTGAAATGCCGGCCCGTTCCAAGATCCATGCCATAAGCCTCGGCGACATTGACGGCAACGGCAGGGCCGAAATTTATATCAGCGCTGCCGATGACTACAATCCCCACTCCTGGGCCTACCAGTGGGAGGGCGGCCACCTGGAGGTGGTACTTGAAGACATTCCCTGGTACATCCGGGTGCTTGATATGCCGGATGAAGGCCGGACCCTCATCGGCCAGCGCGGCGGCCAAACTTCGCTGCTGCTGAACGGCATCTTCAGACTGATGAAAAGCGGCGCCGCGGTGCAGCCGCAACAGCGGCTTGTTATGCCCGATTATATCAACCTGTTCGATTTTGCCTTTGCCGATGTGGACGGCGACGGCAGACGCGAGATAGTGGCCATCAACAGTGCCGACCGTATGTACGTCGTCAGGCCGGACGGCTCGGTCCTCTGGGTATCGGATGATTTTTACGGCGGCACCTCGCGCTATATCGGCGAAGATTACGGACTGATCGGGCGCACCGGTCTTGATGTCAATTCCGCCCCGCCGTCGGAAGTCATCGGCCGGGAAAACAGCGGCAAAAGAATATACATCCCGTCGCGGATCATAACCTTGGATGTCAACGGTGACGGCAAAGACGACGTGATCGTCAACAAGAATCTCTCCTATGCCTCCCGCCATATTGAAAACTATAAACGGTTCAAAACCAGCGAGATATACGCCATGAGCTGGAACGGCATTGGACTGACCGAAATATGGCAGACAAAAAAGATTGACGGCTATATCCCGGATTTCCAGTTTCTGCGCCTGCCGGAGCCGGAAAACAGGGCAAAACTTTTTGTCGGCCTGGTGCTCTCCACCGGCTGGACCAATTCTTTTACCGGAGGCGAAAGCACGATCCTTCTCTATGATGTTGAATTGGCAGGTAAAAAAGAAACTGAAGGTGAGAGCAAAAACTAAAAAAAACTTGACAAAAATATAAAATAGTTGTTAGAGACAGTAACTTTATCTTCTGGGGGGAAATTCCACCGGCTCCAGCGTTACGAATGCGATCGGGGCAGGAGGGAAAACGAACAGGAGATAAAGAGCAGTTGAGGTTGTAAGTTTGGAGAATGTTGGTAAATATCAACCAAAAACAAGAAGAGGAGATAAGAGATGAAAAAATTTATAGCTGTAATAGCAGCCCTTGGCCTGGTAGCCGGATTTGCCGCCAGTGCCCTGGCCCTTGACGTTCCGGGCAGGGAAGCAGAGGTTCCGGCCATCGGCAAAACCACGCCGGCGCAGCCCACTGCCCCCGGTGTTTCCCTCTGGTCCGTATCAGGACAGTGGGTCCTGGCCGGCGCTTACCTGAGCGACGGTCTTGGCGCACCAGGAAATGCATCGCTCACCGGTGACGGACCCGGCGCCGACGCCTTCTACATTTACTCATTCAAACTGCTGCCCACCCTGCAGGTGAATGATAAAATTTCCATGCACGGCGAGTTCCGCTTCGCTGACCGCGACGTCTTCGGTCTGACCGATAGAGCGCAATTTAATCCTGTATCAACCGCTGATGATCTCGGCGGCCGTGTCATTGACACCTACACCCTGTACATGCAGTGGATGTCTCCCTGGGGTAAAACCCAGTTAGGCCGCACCCCTGCCGGTACCTGGGCCGGTAAGTTCTTCAACAGCACCCGCCAGGGTGACCGCATCAAATGGTATCCCAACATGCTGCCGGAAAACTGGGGTTCGCTGATCTTTCTCGAGAAGTTGACCGAGCAGGATGCCGGCACCTATGGATCCGACGATGACCGGGATGCTTACTATGTTGACCTGAGCTACACGGCTCCCTTCGGCAAGACCATCGGCGCCCTGTGGGTTGTCAGAAATGCCCAGAACACCGCATCTGATCCTTACACCACGACCAACTTCTGGGGCTACGGCGACTATACCTTCGGCGCTATTTCCTTTGAATGGGAACTTGACTGGGGCTTCGGCGATGCCAATGCCACGGATGACAAGAAATCCCTCGGCCTGTACGGTGACCTCGGTTACAAGATGCAGGACTGGAATTTCGGCGTCATGGCTTTTTATGCCTCTGGCGACGACGATCCTACTGACGGCGACGTTGAATCCGCCATGTCTAACGTCAACGGTACCGGCAAGGACTTCAACCCCTTCCAGATCCTGACCGGCGACTACATGGGCATCCTGAACGGCGACAACCCGCTGGCCGGCAACTCCATCAACAATGCAATCAAGATCGGCAGCGGCAATGCCGGTGTTCTCGCGGTGAAAGGCTATGCCGGATTCGCCATGTCTCCGGCCCTGAGCGTCAACGGTTACGTGGGATACGCCCAGGCCGATGCCGAACCTGCAGGCTATGATTCCGACTACGGTATTGAAGCCGGTATCGGCTTCTCCTACAAGGTCATGGACAACCTGACCTACGGCGCCCACTTCTCCTACCTGTGGACCGGCGATTATTTTTCAGAAGGTGGAGAATATGACACCCAGGACATTTACCTCGTTGCCCATGCCCTCAGCATGAGCTTCTAATTGCACACCTAAAAATTCTAAACTTACACCTCAACCCCTGCAGGAGAAATCCTGCAGGGGTTTTTTTGTCTCCTGAAGTGCTGGCACCCCCAACGTATTATGGTATAATTTGCCGCCATGAAACAATTTTTTCAATTTCTGTCATACCTGGTCATGCGTGTTGCCTGTTCCTTCCTGATCATCCTGCCCCTGGGCTTGTCCTATGCCCTGGCCAGGGGTATTGGAAATTTCGCCTTTCATGTCTTGCGCTTCAGAAAACAGACCGTTATGGACAACCTGCGGATTGCCTTTGGTAATGAACTGACCCGATCCCAATGTGACGCATTGGCCGCCGAATCTTACCGGCAGATCGGTATGTCCTTCATGGAGCTGCTGATTGCCCCGAAACTGCAGAACCGGATAGAACATATGCTTAAACCGGAACATGTCGCCCTGATCCAAGGGCTGCTGCAGCAGGAAAAGGGGCTTATCACCGTTTCCGGCCATCTCGGCAACTGGGAACTGCAGGGCGCAGCCGCGGCAACAGCCATGGATGAACCTTTTACCGTCGCAGCCGTGCAGCAGTCCAATCCCTTTATCGACCGGTTTATAACCCGGCGCCGGAATGCAATGGGCATGCAGGTGGCAGGCAGTAAAGAAGCCATGCGACTTCTGTTAAAAGCCCTGCGAAACCGACAGGCAATCGGCCTTGTTGCTGACCAGAATGCCGGTCAGGATGCCGTTTTTGTGGACTTTTTCGGCAAAATAGCCGCCACCCAACCCGGCCCGGCAAAACTTGCGCTTAAATTCAACGCCCCCATTCTTGTAGGTGCTGCCATTCGAACCGGGCCGGGTCAATTTAAAATCCTATCCCAACAGGTTGAAATCAAGGAAGACGATACGGTGGAATCCCTGACCCAGAGGCATGTTAAAATCCTCGAGAGTTTTATCCGCCAATATCCTGAACAGTACTTCTGGCTGCACCGGCGATGGAAGACGAGACCACTTGGGGAAATTGAAGATTTGAAAAATTGAAGATTGAAAATTTATGGGACGACCAGGAAATTGAAGATTTGTCATCTAACGATACAAGATGACGACTGACAGAAAAATTGAAGATTGAAAATTTATGGAAGGTATTGCGGTGAAAGAAGAAATGTTGAAAGTGCGGACAAAGAATTTTGCCCATAGCTGTGTTAAATTGGCCCTGTCAATAAATTCTTCAATTCATGGAAACCATCTCGCCAAGCAGCTCATTCGCTGCTCTACATCAGGTGCTGCCAATTATCGGGCTGCCTGTCTGGCGCATTCAAAAGCAAGTTTTATTGCTAAATTAAGCATTGTCTTGGAAGAAATAGATGAATCAGCTTTCTGGCTGGAATTCATAAGAGACGAAAATCTGATCAGCGATGAATCAGTAGTTTCTCTTATAGATGAGGCAGGTGAACTGAAGGCTATATTTTATACGTCCCGAAAAACCGCCAGATCAAAACAATAGCCGTCAATCTTGGTTTGTTAAGTTATCCGATTAATCATCGACAGTTTCGAATGCCGACAGATCTCCAATCTTCAATTTCTTCGTCTGGCAATCTTCGGTTTGTTAAGTCATCCGATAATCATCGACAGTTTCGAATGCCGACAGATCTCCAATCTTCAATTTCTTTGTCTGGCAATCTTCGGTTTGTTAAGTTATCCGATAATCATCGACAGTTTCGTATGTCGATAATCTTCAATCTTCAATTTCTCAAATCTTCAATGTTAATCACTGTTCCGTAACTCTAAAGATTTCCTCGATGGTGGTGATGCCCTCCAGGACCTTGCGGGCTCCGTCCCGGCGCAAGGTAATCATGCCGTGTTTTACCCCCACTTTCTTAATGGCATTTGCATCCGAAGTGCGGAGAATGGTGGTCTTGATATCATCATCCATCAGCAGCAGTTCAAAGATGCCCTCACGGCCCTTGTGGCCTGTCTGCAGGCAATCGGGACACCCCTTGTCACGGTAAATTGTCTTTCCTTCCAGCATTTCAGGCGTGATGCCGATGCTCTGCAGCGATTCCTGCTCCGGTTCAATGGGCTCGCGGCAGGTCTTGCAGAGCCTGCGCACCAGCCGCTGGGCCAGGATGGCATTCACCGACGAGGTCACCAGAAAGGGTTCAATGCCCATATCAATGAGGCGCGTGACGGAACTGGCGGAATCATTGGTGTGCAGGGTGGAGAAAACCAGATGTCCGGTAAGGGCGGCCTGGATGGCAATTTCTGCGGTCTCAAGGTCGCGGATCTCGCCGACCAGGATAACATCGGGGTCCTGCCTGACAATGGAACGGAGTCCATTGGCAAAGGTAAGGTTGATCTTGGGATTTACCTGTACCTGGCCGACACCCTCCATCTGGTATTCTACCGGGTCCTCAATCGTGATGATATTGATATCCGTGTTGTTTATCGTACTTAAGGCCGCATAAAGGGTGGTGGTCTTACCGCTGCCTGTCGGTCCGGTTACCAGAATGATGCCGTGCGCTGAATGGATAAGATTATTGAAAAGCTTTAACCGTTCCGGCGTCATGCCGAGATCGGTGAGTTTGAGCAGTACGCTGGACTTATCCAACAGCCTGAGCACGACCCGTTCACCGAAAGCGGTTGGTAGAGTGGAGACCCTGACATCCACGTTCTTGTCGGCAATTCGGATCTCGGTCCTGCCGTCCTGGGGTAGTCTTTTTTCCGCAATATTAAGCTTGGCCATGACCTTGATGCGTGAAACCAGTGCCGCCTGGACGTGGGCCGGAGGAGTAAACATGTCGTAGAGGATGCCGTCAACCCGCTGTCGGATTGCCACCCGGTTTTTATAAGGCTCGATATGGATATCACTGGCCCCAGCTCGGACCGCCTGGGAGAACATGAGGTTAACCAGCTTGATCACCGGGGCGTCGCTGGTGTCGTCAAGAAGGTCACCGGTCTCCTCAATCGCCGAAATAATCAGATCCGGGTCCTCTTCATGCAGGTCCTGGATCACCTCCTCAGCTGTATCCCGGCTGATGTCATAAGAAAAACTTATGGCATTGAGAATTGCGTTGAGCGGCCCCACCGCAATTTCCACATCCTCCCAACCAAGGAGCTGCCGGATTTCATCCTGGGCCTGAAACAGGAAGGGATCGTACACCACCAGTTTATTGGATTCGGGTCCGGCCAGGGGAATCATCCTAAATTTCTTCAGGAAATGGATAGGCACCTTGTCGGTAAAATCCGTATTGATATCCGAAGGCAGGGCTTGCATAAATTCAAGATCCAGCTGCATGCTTAATGCCCGGGCCAGGTCGATTTCCTGGATTGCCTTCTGGTGCAGCAGGATCTCTCCGATTCTGCCGCCCTTCTCCTGCTGGAGGGCAAGCCCTTTCTCCAGGCTTGCCTGGTCTAGCTCTGATATCTCAAGCAGTATTTCACCGATTAAACGCATTGTATAAATAGGATTCTAGGATTTCAGGGTTCAAGGATTCAAGGGGGCAAAAAAATTCAGCATGAGAATTCGCCCGGTAGTCCATTACCAAAGATATTCTTATTTAATCACCTGTGGTTCTTTCTGTTCTTCACCCGCCTTCTGCAGATCCTGAAGCTCCATAGGCAGACCCTTCACGTTCTTCTCCCCCCCGTTATCTTCTTTCTGTTTAAAGGTATTTGTTTCCCAGGCGGGGGTTTCATGATGATAATTGGCGTCGTCCCGTTTTTCCTTGGTGACCGCCAGGGCCTCGGATGGGTTTCTGATAATCCTGGGGGTAAGGAAAATATAGAGATTCACCCGTGAAACAGAATGGGTTTCCGACTTGAAAAGCCAGCCGAGACCCGGGATATCTCCCAGGAGGGGTATTTTGTATGTGCTGTCCTGGGTATCGTCGCCAATTATCCCGCCTAGAACCAGGGTATTGCTGTCCTGAATAATTACCGTGGTTTGGGCCGTTCTTTTAAACGTGGTCGGCGTATTGGTTACCGATGCACTTTTCAGCCTGATGACTTCCACGTAAACCTCGAGACGGAGAACATTCTCCTGGTTGATCTGCGGCGTAATCTTCAGGGTTGTCCCCACATCCTTGTACTCGTAGTTGGTATAATCCTGGTTCGCGGCCGTAGTGTTCTGGCTCGTGATATAGGGCACATTCTCACCCACCTTGATCTCCGCCTCTTCATTGTCGGTGGTCAGAATCTGTGGGGTGGAGATAATATGGACATCATCATCATTTTTGTAGGCATTCAGCACGGCGGACAGGGAGGGAAAGGTCTGACCGTTTATCTCAATAAAATCGTTGACCAGGCCCATGGTAAATCCCTTCTGCAGCGACGGATTCTCGAGACTGGGGAGGGTGCTGTTGTCTCCTCCCCGTGAGCCGCCGAAAACTATACCGTCGTTGTTTCCATAGGTGAAACCGCCGATCCATTCAACCCCGACGGAAAAATCCTTATCCGCGTTGACTTCCATGATAAGTGCTTCCAGATAGACCATCCGGCGAGGGATATCCAGTTTTTTAATAACATCTTCCAATACGGCATAATCAGCCTTGTTGGCGGTGATGACCAGGGAGTTTGTCGCCTTGTCCGCGACAATCTGCACCTCCTTGGAAATAACCGGAGCCTTGCCGGCTTCCACCGGTGCCCCTCCCGCCTTGTCAGTCTGTTGCGGCAGAGCGGTAAGGACACTGGTCAGCTCTTCGGCATTGGCATGCTGGAGATAATAGACATTGATGTTGCCGCTGCCCCGGGGAATCTCCTTGTCCAGTATGCTGACCAGGCTTTTTACTTTTACCGTATCATATGCAGCGGCAATAATAATTAGGGAGTTGGTGCGCTCATCGGCAATAATGCTTACCTCACCCAGGGCCGGAGAGTCCTCGGCCTGGACCTGGGGTGTTGCCCTCCTTCTGACAGTTCGCCTGGGAGTTACGCGCCGGGTCGAGGATCCCTGGAAGATGGTATCAAGGATTGTTGCCACATCGCTGGCAATGGCATTTTGCAGCGGTATCACTGTAATTTCAGAGACATTCTCCTCCACATCAATCTGCTTGATGATCTTGATAAGCCGGTTGATGTTGGAAAGCACATCCGTCACAATCAAAAGATTGGTGGATGGGTACGCAATGACAACGCTGTTCTTGGAAACAAGGGGCGTAAAAAGCCTCTTCAGTTCATCCGGATCGGCATATTTCAGGGGGATTAACTGGGTGACGATTTTATCGCTTATATCATTTTGATTTTCACCGACGCCGGTTTCAATGCTTTTTGACCTGGCATCGGCAGATGGAACTATCTTGATGACGGAGCCGGAAGGCACGGTTGTAAAATCCTGGACCTCGAGGACGGATTGAAAAACCTTGTAGGCTTCCTCCACCGAGATCTTCGTCGGCGAGATAATGGTAACGTTACCGCGAACCGCCTTATCAACAATAAAATTCTTACCGGTTATTTCACTGATATACTTTATAAAAAGGTTTATATCCACATCCTGAAAATCAATGGTTACAAAGCGTTCGGGCGACTCCTCATTTTTAGCACCGTTCTGCTGTACCGTTTCTGATCCGGGAGGGGAACTCTGTTCTCCTGCTGCAGCACCTGGAGGATTGGCAGACTCAATGTCTGTCTTAACCCCGCCCGGAGCATCATTTGATGCTGCAAGAACTGGAGAAATGCCGGCAATAAGCCACAAGCTGATACAAATGGAACTGAGAAAGAATTTTATATGTCTGTCAATTTTCATATTATTGTTGCCCCCATGAAAACATCTCCTGGCTTGTGTTTTTATGACGTCTATCCCTAACCTTTGAATATTGCGTTACATGCAAATTGTATATATTTTCGATAATTACTGAATATCATAGGTGAGCATTTTCTTCTGCCCCCGGCGGGTTAATTCAATGCTTACCTGGGCTCCTGAATTGAGACTGTTATACAGCTGAAAGGCCTCTTCGGGACTGTTCATCGGCTGGCCATTGACACTAGCGATTATATCGCCATTCATCAAGCCCAGTTTTGCAAAAATTGAATCGCCCTGAATCTGGCTGACAATAAGCCCCTCTGCTTCGCCGCCCCTGAAATAAGGCCTTATACGCACCTGGGTCATCAACTCATTCAGGTTGTTTATGGAGTCTTGCAGCTCATCCTGCGAAACGGGAATGACTTCCTCCTCTATATCGCCACTGTCTACAGCCGGCTCTTCCGGTTGTTCAGCCGCAACCGTTGGTCGCTGACGGCTGGCGCGAGCTCTCAAAGAGCGGTTAACCCGCCGGTATCTTGTATTTTGTTCGGTTACGGCAGGAGGTTTGGTAGTAGCTTCAGCCATGGTGAGAATCTCATCCTTATCTCCCTGGCGCAACACAACCCTGCCCCGGAAAATCTGCCTGATCTCAGCTCCCTGAACCGAGTCGCCAATCCTGTAAATGTCCTGTTTTCTCTCCTTCTCGTCTAAAATGATAGCCCTGGCGTTGACGGCATCACCGGCGATTGTCCCCAGAAGCGAAAGCTGCAGAGTGGTTTCCTCAAGATTTTCAATAACTTCCTCTTCGTTCACGATCCTTTCATCAGCCGGAAGGGATTCCGCTTTTTCTTCTGTGGCGCCGAAAATATTGCGCTGAACTATCATATCATATGCATGTGGGATCAAGGGTTTAGCCGTATCCCCGGTGACATCTTCAAGCATGACAATTTCCTGTCCACCCGCACGGTGCAGCTGAATACCGACTATGCTGTAAAAGCTATCCACCACGATATACATGATGACAAACAGGGCAACGAGATTAAAAAGTATGTGATACTGTCTCGGCATTTTTTCTTATCTTAGCAACGTGTTTTTTGCCAATGTCAGCTGCGGTCACCGGCCTGGTTATTATTATTTTAAAGCAGCCTGAATACCGGCTTATTCACCGTCCCGGTAATCACAAAGAAATACTGTCCCCTCTTCACCCGTTTTCGCATCGACTTAAGCAACTCTCTGATCTCCGGATAATTCTTGTAAAATTCAGCCAGGGGCTCCAGGGTTCCTTTCAGATTGAGAACGCTGTTGCTTACATTTTCCTGCAAGAGGATAGATCCGCTCATGGTGGCATTTACTTCCGAACCGGATAATTGCCCTTTTACAATCCGGACTTCTCCAGGCCGCAATTCCAATTGCAGATCAATATTCTGCAGGTCAACCGCGCTGATGCCGAATATCGGGGCCTGAAACCGCAGTTGGCCATCGGACAATCGCAGGTCGCCCTTCCCGTTGCCGCCGGCGGAATTATTGCTGTATTCGATATCGCCGCTTAACCTGCCCATGAAACTGTGGGGGAAATTGCTTTTCAGGAATCCATATTCGGCAAGATCAATATTTTTAAAGATCAACCCGCTTTCAAATGTTTTTACATCCTCGTCTTTGGCATCAAGCCAGCCGCTGATATCTCCATTATAGGCGCTGCCCGACAGGTCAATGCTGTATTTGCCGGTTATCAGCGGCAGGATCTGCGGTTTCATATATATACGGTCAGCCTTAAAGACAGCAGGAGACGGGGAATCATTCAGGTAAATTTGCGCATCACTGATCCTTATGCCGGCAGGTATCCACAGCCCGATCTTCCCGGCCTTGAATCCGATTGCCGGATCTATTCTGCCGACACTGTTGTCAACAAACTCCGCAACGGTTTGTGACGGAAACAGATAGTAAAGGAGCAATAAGGTGACCAGGACGACATAGAGTGCGTATCCCAGCCATTTTTTGTTTTTTGCGGCAAAAGCCATGATGTCTTATGAATTGTAAATTTGTATATTTATATGTTGCGGTTCTTGTCTTTTCCGGAACAAATAATATTCGCCGCTACTGGGTAAAAGTCAGGACCTGGAGCACCACATCCAGGAACTGCGTTTCCTTTTTATTGGACTGAATGGAAATCCTCTTGATGCTCACCAGATTTTCCGGTGACTCGATAAGCTTCAGGTATCCTACCATCTGTCCCAGGGTAACCTTCTCGAGTTTCATTTCAACCAGCGATTCCTTAAAGGGCCCTTTTCCTGTTGAAGCCGACGGTTTCATCGACTTTATATTACCCTTCACTCCTGAATCTCCTGCTGCCTTTTCCAGAAATGAAAACAGGGTGAAGTTATTCGGCCGCCTTGCAAGTCTCTGGGCCAGGGTGTCGGAATCCTGCTGCAGCAAAAGATATTCACGGCGCAGAACAATCATTTGTTCAAGATTCTCCCGCTTTACCGTCACATTATTTCTAAATCGCTCCCTTTTCTCAATAAAGGGCATTATCACCAGCTGGATGACCAGGGCGGCAACAATAACTGTGGCCGCCAAGGCAATAAGATATTTTTCTCTTTTGGCAAGCTGCATGAATTCTATTTATCTGAATATACTTTCAGTTATGAGATAACTTCTTGTAATTATATTGCCTTGTCTGTTCTTACCGGGCCCGGTCCATTTTAATGTCAAACCGCACCCCTTTGCCGGATTGGTCAAGATTTGCCGAGGCGATCACGACATTCTGATAACTTTCTGAAGCCTCCAGCCCCTTCTTGATGGAGTCCACCGTATTGAAGGTATCCGTTGTTCCCCTCATCTGTATGCCGTCCTGATCAATCACCATTCTTTCAACCTGTATTTCCAGGTCCTTCGGAATCCGTTCCGATATATCATTCAAAATTTCCAGCACCGTATTATCCATATCCATCCCCGGAGCACCGGCAGCTGCAGTTTTCAATGCATTTATTTTGGTATTCATCTGGTATACGGGATCAACAATATTGGTTACCTCTGGAAAGGTCTGGCTGAATATCATTTTTATCCGGTTGTCCAGTTCTGCTGTCCTGTTCTTCAGATCCTGGTAATTCACAAACCAGTTAACCGTAAGCAGAACAGCAATAATGGCAAGGTAAATTGCGGCATGGATAAGTTCTTTTTTGATCTTTACGAGCTTGGTTTTGAGCTGAAACTCTTCACGCCTGAAATTAAATCCTTTTACCTTTTTACTTTCCCTGACTGCCAGTCCAAGGGCATTATCCATGAGAGCGGGATTATAAACACTTGCCAAAGGTTCGCTCAACTGGATGTTGCCGGCGGTTTCCTGCAGGTTTAACAGAGAGGCCGGTAGTTCAAGATTTTTGGTTATAATTTCTGCAGTTTCCGCTATTAAACCTCCCGGCCCGGTAATAAATACCTTTTCAGGCGTAAGCTTGCTGCCGGTCTCCACCTGAAATCCACGCAGGGTGAGATTGATCGACTTGCACAATGCGGTCAATTCCTTTTCATAGCCCTCACGGTCAAATGACTGGTCCTCATTCTCTCTTTTTGCCGCCTGTGCTGCCACTGCGGCCAACCCTTTGCCGTTGAAGGACAGTTGCCTGACAAGCACAATCTTTTTGCCGAGAAACAGAATGATGGAGCATTTCTTTGAGCCGAGACAGAGCAGCAAACCATTTTCAGGGGTGCCCGGCTGCATCAGGATTTGGTTGGCCAGGGGCAGATTTCGGACATCCAGGATCTCAGGTTCAACCCCTAATGTGGTAAAATTGGATAAATGTTGGGTTATATATTCCCTGCTGACGGTGGCGGCAATGAGATCGGTCTGATTCCCGCTGCGGTTAACATCAATGAAATCGACCAGATGCTTTTCCATTGAGATTGCCATCAGGGTCTCAAGTTCAAAGAACAGCGTCTGCCGGATTTTCTTGAGATCGGTAAACGGCATGCTCAGGTTCCTGAATGAGACATGGCCATCCTCTATAACGCTGTTGCACGCGGATCCCTTCTGATCGATCTCGGCAAACGTCGCACGCATGGCAGGGCTGATCCCGCCAGCCTCGGTAATCGGCACAGCAATGCAGCCGGTTATCTGATAACCCTGCATAAGGCTTTTTACCTGTACTGCAGAAACAGTATCTTCACTTATGTCCAGGCCGATTATTGTTCGAGGCATACGGATCGTTCATGTATTAAAATTATAAAAAAAGGCCATGACCGCATTTAACAGATACAGCTCCGCATCTCCTGTCATGGACCTTAATAAAATCGCTAAAACTTAACATCCCATTATAACGCATATTATTCATTAAACAAATTAATGACCAAACATTTTTCCACCCGGTATCAAAGTAAGCAAATCCCTGCCACCATACACTTCAAACAACATATCAGCAAACACTAAAATAGGGCTGTGCGAAGGTGTCAGTCTGTTTTCCAGGAAATTAATTCTGTTTTGCTTCCAGGCCCACGAACCACCATACCGCTTACTTTTTTTCTCATTTTGTCCATGTAAACTTCGGTAACAATCTCAAAATAAATACTTGATGTGGTAATGAGTTCCGGCGGGATTATAACATCACCCGGGAAACCCGGGGCGGATTTATACCATTCCGGGTTGGAGAGTTCACTATCTGCAAAGTCCCGATAAGCCAACATGCTTTCAACCATATCCGGATCGATCAGTTCGGAAAGCGCGCCAAGCACCAGGGGATCAGCCGTATTAATGTTAATCTTGCCGTCACTGCCATAGGGCGTCACAAGGGTTGCAAGGCCTGTGGTTTCCTCGGTCCCGTAATACAGTTCGGGCGTAATGCCGCGGATCAGCAACAGTTCCTCGATGAATTCCATGGGGCCGTTTCTTGGTGCATATGGAATTTCAAGCCCCTGGTAATAAGAACTTTCAGCTCCGCCAAATCCTAATACCTCATCGTCCTCATCAATCCAGTCAATAACAGCTTCAACAATACCTGCCGCCTCCTCTTCGCCGAGCTGAAATTCTGCGGAACTCAAAAGGTTTATCCAGAGATTCTGCTGCTCTTCATTAACCACCCATCCGTCTTCTTTTTTCATGATCAGACTGTTTACCTGGAGCCTGCCGGAATGGTCAAGTATGTTTATACTGCCCCGCCCGCGTTGGAAGAAATAGGAAAGGTACCCAGAGGCCGCGCCCAGGTTGGCCCAATCCTCCTGCAGGCTGTCAAAACTGCTTTCAGCCGCATCGACTGAAAGAATTCCCCTGGCAGCGTTGAAAATCGATTGGGCCATGTAGTCAAGGGCAATATTATTCTGCAGGTTCGAGGCACTGGTGAGACTGGAGCGCATTGATGTATTGAACCGCAGGGTCATGATCAGGATCAGGCTGATAATAAGAATGGTCATCAGGAGGGCCATTCCGCGGTTGTTGTTTAGAATTTTAAACATGCAGTTCATCTTTTATGCTTTTTGTCCCAACAGCAAATACACTCTCTCCCCGCTGTCCTTTTGTTTTTCTTTTTTCATTCTGCTTGCAGCATTCTCCATTTACAGGCCTCTGTGCCTTTATTCTTTTTTACAACTGCGGTTTAAAGTTGACCAGCAAAGCAACGCTCGTCATGACCAGAAGAGGAACATCCGGGTTTTCATCATTGATAAATTCAAGTGCAATCAAAACCCTGCTCGGCAGCCTGCCGCTGAATTGTTCACTCTCCGAATCCCAATTCTCGTGCTCATTTCCGTTATCATCAAAATAGGTAAAATTGACGGCCTGCAATCCATCAGAAAGGACAATACCCGGCCTGGCTCCGGTTTCATCTATGAATTCAGGATTTTCTGAACGCAGCAAAATAAGCTCGTCTTCATCATCCCCCTGGATCACACTATATGAAATTAACTGGCCGCTGGATGTCTCGCTTTCTTTGCTGAAAAGGGGCGGAATTCTGGAAAAGAAACTCAGCGTGTCGGCATCTCTGTTGCTGAATTCTGCATCTTCGCCCAGAAAGCGGGTATAGTCGGCCGGCTGCCCGAACTGGTTCTGGGCCTGGGAACTGATATAACTTGCCCGGAGATCTTCGCTGATTCTCTCCAGAGTAATTGCCGCCTTGCGGTACAGCTCCATCTTGTTTTCCGTTGTATTTATGGTTTTAAAGGTACCCGAGTAGCTGGAGTAAATTGTAATGAAGAGGATGGAGAAGATAAAAAAGGCCAGCAGAACCTCTAGAAGGGTGAATCCACTGTTTGTTGCCACCGGCGATACCGAACACGAAAAATTACGTCGTAGTGTCTTCAAAGAAGACGTACAGGTTTTGCTGTCGGGTGAACCCGGGAATCGTAGGAAGACCTTTTCCGGATGGATATTACTGATTGCTTTCAGCCACATAATGATAAAGTCTCAGATCGTAGCTGTAAACACCCCAGGCCACGGTTAGATCCACCTGTTTTAGATAGTCTGAAATATTGGTTATGCCGCCGACGGAAATATCACTCACCGTAACTTCCCAGGTAAAGCCGGGATAATCATCGCCAAAGTCGCCGCTGTCACTGGTAAGCCTGTCTTTACTCAAGGTTGCGATCTCACTCATCTTGCTTTGGGCCAGCAGGGCCGCCATGGTTTCAAACTTTGCACTGTTTGCAAAGGAGACACTTTGCGACTGGGAACCAATCAGAGTGGTTAAGGCAATGGCGATAATCGCAACGGCAACCATAACCTCCAACAGGGTGAATCCTTTATGGGTAAAGCACTTCGGCATCAGGACCTTATTATTCAATTTTCATGGCAGCAAGCATACTTCAGCCCCGGTCAAGATCTACATAGCCGTCATGTATTTTTATGGAACCGAGAAACGGGGTTAACTCAAGACTCAACTGGCGCCCGTCAAGCGCCTCCAGGTGGATCATGGACTGTTCGATATACCCTTTTTTACTGAAAAGGATTGTCGCCTCATCATACAGTTTGCCGCTGGACCAGGACCATATATCTTCAATTTTGACATCTGGCGGCAGTTGGTAGGCTCTTTCCTTGGCAATTCCCTGTTCCTCTTCAGTGGCATCCGTGGCAAAAGCCCAGAGTGTTTTCTTCCGGAGATCAAGATGGAGCACATAGGAAACCTGGTCGCTGATCGCTTTTTCCCGCAGATCCTGCACTAGGCCGATGAGGCGCAGGGAGGTGGCATTAAGACTGTCAGTCAGGACAGCCTGACGGAATTTAGGGACGGCAAGTCCCAGCATGAGGCCGAGCAGGACCAGCACCACTATCAATTCGATCAGGGTAAAGCCTCTGGCATTGACAGTGGATTTCTTTTCATCATGCAGCTGAAAATCTGCAAATAGTGGTAACAAGCTGAAGTTCCTGACTGATGGCAACCCGGTCAAAAAAGATTTACCGAGACAAGCCGGGATGCGTAAATTGCTTAATATCACTCCAGATCCCAGTTATTTATGTCCTCATTCTTGCCCTCGCCGCCAGCGACGCCGTCCGCACCGTAGCAGATGATATCGAAATCACTTTGGGTCCCCGGACTGAGATAAATATATTCATTACCCCACGGATCCTTCGGAACCTGGCCCTTTTCGAGGTATCCGCCTTCGCGCCAGGATTTAGCCAATTCACCGGTTGCCGGCGGCTCCACCAAGGCATTTAAACCCTGCTCCGTGGTGGGATAATCACCGGTATCAAGCTTATATAACTGCAGTGCGGTTTCAAGGCTCTGAATCTGGATCTTTGCCTTCATGCGCCGGGCTTCATCCGGCCGTCCAATGATTCGCGGCACAATGAGTCCGGCCAGAATACCAAGAATTACGAGAACAACCATAATTTCTATCAGGGTAAAACCCCGGCTATCTATTCTTTTTTTAAAGTTATACATTGTTCGATCTACCTTTATTGTTTGAGGGAGTATTATAGAAAAAAACTGCTGTTGCATGCGGCTGTATCCGTTTCCTCCGCTGAAAAATGATCATATCTTTATATACCGCATCATGCAATACATCTCTCTTGCACCCGGAAATGTTATCAATGAACCATCTGGTTCATTTCAAAAATAGGCAGCAGAATTGAAATGACGATAAACCCGACAACTACCGCCATCGCCAGAATCATTATCGGTTCAATAAGAGCGGTCATGCCGGTGATCCGTGTTTCCACTTCCCGTTCATATGATTCCGCAACCTTCTGCAGCATGTTTTCCAGATCACCGCTTTGTTCCCCCACCGAGACCATCTGCCGGAAAACCGGTGGAAACCAGAGAGACCTGCTTAAGGCGAGATTTAAACTCTTTCCGGCCTGGATGTCTTCCATGGCCTCATCGATGACATCGCCGATCAAAACATTGTTGACAATATTACGGACAATCTGCAGGGAGGTGATAAGAGGAACACCGCTCTGCAGAAGGGAACCAAGGGTCCTGCCGAATCGAGACAGGGCGATTTTCCGGTTAATCTGGCCGATTACAGGAAGGCGCAGTTTTAATGAATCCCAGATGTAACGGCCCTTGGGTTGCTTGATAAATTCTCTGATGCCAAAGATAATTGCCACTATCAAAAGAATGATGGTCCACCAGTAGGAACGCATAAAACCGCTGAACCAGAGAAGTATTGTGGTTGGAAGAGGAAGAACCTGATTCATTTCCGTAAAAATCCGAGTGAGATTGGGCACCACAAAGCTCAAAAGAAAAAACAGAACCCCTGTGCCAATTATTGCCATGAAGATCGGATACACCAAAGCCGCTTGAAAACGTCCCTTCAATGCCTGCTGATGCTCACCGAATTCGGCCAGTCTCTCCAGTACAACATCGAGGGAACCGGAGGCCTCGCCGGCCCGAACCATGTTGATAAAAATATTTGAAAAGAGTTTTGGATGCTTTGTCAGGGAAAAAGTGAGGCTGTTGCCCTCGTTGACCGATTCCTTTATCTGGGCAATGATCTTTTTCAGTGGCGGGCTCGTAGCCTGTTCCATGAGGGCATCAAGGGCGCCGACCAGGGGAATGCCTGCATTGAGCAGGGTGGCTAGCTGGCGGGTCAGGGCATGAATATCATCAGGCGCAACCCGGTTGAAAATCGACGGCAGAGAAAAATCTGCAGCGGACTCGGATCTTGACTTGGCTGCTGTTTCCTTGACCTGAACAGGATATTTACCGGCTGCCCGTAACTTCTGGCGGGCGGCAACAGTACTGTCAGCATCAATAATACCAACTATATTTTTCCCGGCCCGATCCAGTGCCGTATATTCATAAACAGGCATAATAATTTATCAAAGACATCAACTTGCTCAATATATGATTTCCGACACTTGTCAGGCAAATCATTCTTTTGGGGGGAAACTAAATTACCTTGTGCACTCAGTAAGTGTCAATGAATTTCCGGATGGGATCAGACGATCTCCACCAGTTCAATATCAAAGGTCAGGTCTTCTCCAGCCAATGGCGGGTTTGCATCAAGAGTGATATTTTCATCGCCAACTGCAATAACAGTTACGGCCAGCAGCTGCCCGTCCGGACTGCCTACCTGCAGCCGCTGACCGACCTCGGGATCTATCTCCGACGGCACATGATTTCGGTCAACCACCATCACCATGCTGGGATTGCGTGCGCCATAGGCCTTATCACTGGGGATCTGAGCTGTTTTTTTCTCGCCGACCGTCATACCGGTGACCGCTTCCTCAAATCCGGGGATGACCTGACGGCTGCCGATATCAAACTGCAGCGGTTCTCTATTATTGGATGAATCAAACATTGTGCCGTCCTGCAGCCTGCCTGTATAATGAATTTTTACCGTATCGCCTTCTTTTGCCTGTGTCATGTTTTACTCCTGTTTGTTTCCTGTATTTTACGGTTTTCTTATGGAAAACCGTCAGTATTCCCTATTACATGTCTGAATTTAAAAACAAAACCCCGGCAGCCATAAGCTGTGGGGGCTTTGTTTGATTACTTTCTGATTCCAGCTTCTTACTTATTGAACCATTATCATTGCCGTGAATTAAATCCACCGGAGGTTCTTTTATTTCTTTTATTATGTATAGGTATTCCGTGCATGAGTGTCAATAAGGTTCTGCTCCGGGATCACATAACCGCGGCAACTTCTTCCTTATCGACAAAAAGATGCACATCCTGCTGGGGAAAGGGGATGGAAATCCCAGCCTCATCAAGACTGTTCTTAATTTTTTCCGTCAAATCAAACCGCACATTCCAGTAGTCTGCAGTCTTTACCCAGGGCCGAAAGACCAGGTTCACGCTGGAATCGGCAAGTTCGGCAACCGCGATGAAGGGGGGGGGATCGGTCAGAACCCGACTGTCCTCCCGGGCCAGCCCGGCGAGAATTTCCTTGGTTTTTGCCATATCATCGCTGTAGCTTATCCCGACCGTAAGATCAATACGCCGGGTATCTTTGGCATTAATATTTGTGATGATTTCACTCATGATTTTATTGTTGGGCACAATGATCAACTGATTATCCGGGGTTATGAAGAGCGTATTGAAAATAGAGATATTTTCAACCTTGGCGGTTATACCTGCGGCAGTGACAACATCGCCGATGGTAAAAGGTTTGAACAGCACCAGCATGACGCCGGCGGCAAAGTTAGCCAGGGAATCTTTCAGGGCCAGACCGACGGCAAGTCCCGCCGCACCGATAATCGTCAGAAAGGAGGTGGTATTGATGCCGATCCTGCCGGCGGCGGCAACCACCACCAGGACGAGCAGGGTATAATAGGTGATGTTGGTCAAAAAGTTAACCAGGGCAAGATCAACCTTATTTTTTTCCAGGAGCTTTGATAAAATTCTGGAAATCCTGTGGGACAGCCATTTTCCCACGATGAGAATCAGGACGGCCCCGACAATATTAAGGGAATACTTCGTAAGCCACAACCATATTGCATTTACATCAAAATTCATCCCAGCCCCTCCTTTCTACATGCAAATTTAATCAACAACCTGAAATCAATCATAGCAACCAAAACCGAAGATTTCTGCCGACACATTGCAAAATTTCAAAATAATTGCCCACATTGTCTTCCCGCAGCAATGTCATCCAAGGATTTCTTTATCCGGCAGCAAAATGGGTTGGAGTCAGATGTTGGAGAGGTCCGCCTGCCAGTGTATACGGAACCGTTTATGGCAGTTGGGGCAAATGAGATATATTTCGGCCTGCCCGGTATTGCCCGCGACCTTGAAGGATACATGGAACCCGTCGCCGTAACCGCAGCTCGGGCAGGTATACATCTCACCTTCAGGCATGATTGTTTCCACCTTGACTCCGGATCCCATTTCCATAACAGTTTCAAATCCTGTGCTTACTTCTTCTTTTTTTCTTCGTTGAGATATTTTGCGAATCTGACAAACCGGATGGGATTTACAATCTTATTCTCATATTGGATCTCGTAATGCACATGGGGGCCTGTACTGCGGCCGCTGCTGCCTACCAGGCCGATTACCTGCCCCCGGCCGACACTATGCCCCTTCTGCACCAGGCTTTTCTTCAGATGGTCATACTTGGTTCGGAATCCATTACCATGGTCAAGTACTATATACCGGCCGTTTCTTTTGTCGTAGCTCTGGATGATGACGGTACCATCAGCAGTGGCCTTGACATCCGAACCCATTCGCCCCCTGATATCCACACCCCGATGATATGCCTGTTTACCATTGATGGGATCAATACGTTTGCCGAATTTTGAGGTAATCACCCCGGGAACCGGGGCCCCGAGGGGAACATTCTGAATCGTATCCAGGTACCTGTCTGTCCTTAAAATCAGCTCATCGCGGGAGGTGCCGGCAGAGCTTGTAAACGGTCCGCCACTGTTGCTGCTGCTGATTTCAACCGGGACATCAACCCCCACACTGCTCAGTATTGCTTCAATAATCCGGCTCTTTTCGTTCAGATCCGCCACCGCATTATCAAGGAGTACCGCCTTTTCCTTCTGAAGCACGGCAACCCTGTTTTTCAGCCATTCATTACTCATTTTTACGGTTGACAACTCGGCAAGCTGCGCATTTTCAGCTGCAAGTCTTGTGACCTGATACTGCAGCGTCATACTCTTCAGGAAAAATCCTATACCGGTCAGCGTGCCCAGGAAAAGAATAAAGAGCAGCACAACCGGCAGAGATATGCGTGCTCGCAAGCGAAAACCCAACATTTTTTTGTTTATATCCGGGTTGGATTGACGCTCGCATAGTGTATGTTTCATTTTCGATTCACCTTTTATTTTTTCGTTATGAAAAAATTATAGTTCCAGTTTTACGAACACATTATGCGAAATTTTGACCAAAGTAATACTGATCCTGGCAAGAGTCAACGCAAAACTAACGGGCCTTGTCTATGTATACTTATTTTATTTAAATGAAATTAAGCGCTTACAAGGGGTTCTCAGCCCTGGCAAAAATCCTGATCGGGGCCGGATAGCCCTCCACGGTCAAACAAGGGTCATCCCGGTCAATAAAATCATCGTAGGATTCAAAAACCATCCATGCCGTTCGCCGCTGTTCCCCGCTGGACATGGGATGGGAAAAGAATATCTTTATCCCGACATACCCCGCTCTGGACAACCAGTTGGCGAGGCAGGCACCGGTCGGCACAAAGTAGGTGCCCGGGACCTTGGCATACCGCTGTTCCGGAAACAGGGCCAGCGGCTCTTGTCCTGGTATGCCCTGGGTTTCCACCAGCAGGACTCCCCCAGGCTTCATGGATGTTCTGGTCTCCCGCAGGACATCAACCGGCGCTGAACGGTGATAGAGAATTCCCATCAGGAAAACCACGTCAAAGCTTTGCCTGAACAGACCGATATGTTCGACACCGAGCAGTTCGCAGTGCAGATTTTCACATCCGGCAAATTGATTCAGGGTCTTAAAGGTAAAATAATGCTGCAGATACGGTTCAAATCCTACGATCAGCTTTGGCGCATGGTGGGCCATCCTGAACATGTAATAGCCGTTGTTGCTTCCTACATCCGCCACGATTTTATCCCGCAGATCGGGAAGTTCAGGCAGGATCCTGTGCCATTTCCGTTCGCTACGCCATTCGGCGTCAATCTCAATACCAAACACTTCAAAAGGTCCTTTGCGCCAAGGCATAAAATCGCGCATGGCCTGATATACCTTTTCTCTATCCCGGTCAGAGAGTTCATCCCTGCCGCCTATTTTCACCACATCGCCTGAAAAATCAGATTGTTCAGCCCTGATATGCTGAACACCTGCAAAGGGCCGACGGAATCGCTCCACCCCTTTCCTGCCGAGAGCCATCCACTGCGCTTTTTGGAGCAAAATGGCCTGTATCGCCTCACGATCTGCATTGAGTAAAAGATCAAGATAGTGCATAGGAATAAAGGGTTACGGTTATTTACAGGCTAAAAAAGAGACAAAATTAAACCACCGAAAAAAAGGTTCCACCCTGTCGAATCCGGCCTGCGCCAGCATGTCCAGGTTTTCCTTGGTCGAAAGGGGGATCAGCACATTTTCCAGGGCCTCGCGCTTATTGGCGATTTCCAGTTCAGAATAACCCCGCCGCTTCTTATATTGATGGTATGAATCCAGAAAATGTTTGTTGAATCCCTGATCGCAGCTGACCACCTTTTCGCTGAGAATAAGGACGCCGCCGCTGCGCAGCCGCCCATGAATTTCGCTGAGAAATTCCTGTCTCAAGGCGGGCTGAATAAACTGCAGGGTGTAATTCAATATTATCCCGCCGGCGCCGGCAATTTCGGTCCTGGTTATATCCTGATGCCGGAAAAGAATCCGGTCAGCCATGGAAAACATCCTGGCTTTGCGCGAAGCCTTGTCCAGCATGGCCTGCGAATTATCCATCCCGATAAACTTCAGGTTTTTTCCTTCCAGCATTCTGGCCAGATACAGCAGTGTCGTTCCGGTTGAACATCCCAGATCATAAACGGTATCGCCTGTCTCCAATAAGCGGTCCAGGATCTCGCCGGTCATTTCAATAACCTGGGAATAGAAAGGCACGGAACGATCGAGCATATCATCAAAAACTTCCGCCACCCCTTCATTAAAGCTGAACTTCTCTGCAGGTGTCTTGGTGTTAAAATAGGTATCCCGCGCCATAGTACTACTCCCCGGAATTTTTCTGCAGGTATCGTTTTTCTGACTGTTTCCGGCCGACGTAATAATTCTATTCCGGCAGCCTGATCCTTTGTTCATCATTCCGGTCGGGATTCTCCCTGAAAACCAGAAAAGTTCTGCCGATGATGCCGACAACTTCTGAATCAGTCGCCGCAGCAATGGTATTGGCGGCCTCTCCCTTCTCCAGCAGACAACCGTTGCCTATCTTTACTTTTAACAGTTCATGGGCCTGTAGTACTGCAGCAGCAGCATTGATGACATTTTCGGTTATACCGTCACGGCCCAGCATGACAAGCGGCTTTAAATGATGCCCCAGACTTCTCAGGTAACGCATCTGTCTAGCGGTGAGTTTTTTCTCTGTATGTTTTGTTTGCATAAATTCATGCCATGTATATGGTTTTTCGGTCTTTTATTACGGAAAAGTCTTCGCATCGAAAATGATGCAGAATATTTTCCTGCCCTTTTGGAGCAGGATTTTTTACGGATGTATCAGACTTGATATGATTTTCACACCCCCGATCCAGGTGCCGATCATGCTTCCCAATCCCGGCAGCAGAAATGTTAAAAACACGCGCAGAAGTTTATTTTTCCACCAACCGGTGAATTTGGCCATATCCTCGGTTACCGTCTCAAATTCACGCACGACAGGGGGACGTACCATCACCTGGACAAAGGCGGTAACATAACCGGCCCCGATTACCGGGGTGAGACTGGTTACCGGGGCGGCGGCAAAGGCACTGGCTATGGTTAACGGATGGCCCCAGGCCAACATGGCGCCAAGCGCTGAAGGAATACCGTTGGCCAGGATCCAATAGAGCAGATTGGCACCGGCAGCCGTACTGCCTTTCTGGATGCCGATGATTATGAAGGCGCCGATTATCAAGCCTGGAATGGCCCAACCCAGGGCTTTAAATGCGGAAGAAACGGGGGGAAAGGTGGTGATTGAAGGCAAGACACGGCTGTGGTCTTCCCGTATTCTTTTTTTAATCCCCGCCACATGGCCGGCCCCGACAACTGCTACCAGTTTTCGACCGGCCGACATCTTGATTTTTTCCGCCAGATAAATATCCCTTTCGTCTATCAGCACCTTCTTCAACTCGGGCATTGCCGCACCCAACTCGGACATCAGTTCTGACAATACATCCTTTTTTTTCAGCTGCTGCAGTTTCTCCTCGGTGATCTCCGTTCGGTCAAAAAGACTCACCAACAGGGTCGCCAGCAGATATCCCTTTTTCAGGAAAGAAGTTTCGTGCCAGGCTCTGCGCAATGTCACCCTGACATCCCGGTCACAGAGTGAAACCGGGATGGCATGCCTTTCAGCCTCGCGTGCGGCTTCCAGCAGTTCCGCTCCGGGCATCACGCCCAGCTGCATGCCCAGTTTTTTCTGGTAGGAAGAGAGAACCAGGTTAACGAGAAGGGTTGACAGCTGCTTCTTCCTGATTATTTCCTTCAGATCCAGTGATTCCCAGCGTTTCCTGCCGGACAGTGCCTTATAGCGCTTATCATCAAGTTCGATGCATACACAATCCGGCTTCTCCGCGGCAATTACCTGCTTTACCAGATCAACGGACTCCTGGGACACGTGCGCCGTCCCCACCAGGATTATCTCCTTTTCTCCCAGGATGAGACGTTCGACATCATCGGCGTAAACTTGGTTAACTCCTTCCTGTTCTTTTATGTAATGGTTGTTTCCCATCTTACTCCAGTTGGCTTACTGTTAAACCATACGCAGCAATGTTGTAATTTCCATTTTCGGGAACGAATATGTCTCTCTAAACCTAATCGTCTAAAAAAACAAGCACAGGAATAGAAAGAACGACTTGATCCCTGGCAGCAGTAAACCGACACGGCGTGCCTGACTAGATTCAAGACTCAATTTCAGCTATCAACCGGGATTCTGGAGAAGTTTCAGGAGGGTTGTTCAATCTGCGGAGATACCGGTTACCCGGGTAAAATCAACCGCCGCTGGCCAGCTTCAAAAGCAGACGATTGCCGGGATAGATCGTATTGTCTTTCAGGTGATTCCATCGCTTGATCTCTTCCGGTGAAATATTGTGTCTTCTGGCAATGATCCACAGCGAATCTCCACTGCGGACCTGATAGAAGGTTTCAACCATCGGCTCCTCGGCGTCCACAACCTTGAGTAACAGTTTATTGCCGGGATGTATCAGGTTGTCATGAAGATTATTCCAGTTCTTGATCTCATCCGGTGAAACATTGAATTTTTGGGCAATGGTCCACAGTGAATCGCCTCTGTGTATGTGATAATAAAATTCTGTTTCTGTCGGCTGCCGGTTTGCCACCAAGATCCGGTCGCCTGGATAAATGTCATTTGTTGACAGGTGGTTCAGCTGTTGTAATTCCCGGGCCTCCAGATCAAAATTCCTGGCAATTTCCCAGAGTGAATCACCTTCCTTTACCAGGTAATATTGATCTGCGTCTTCGTGGTGCAAATCCTGCCGAATTGCGGCAAGTTTTACCTGAACCTGCTGTGATCCTTCCTGATTATTGACAATTTCTTTATTTTTTTCAGGAGTGAACAGCTGCACCTGATTTCTGTCGGAAGAGGCCTTTGCTATCCTGTTACCGCTGCTCTGCACATAGAAAACAAGCTTCTGTCCCGCCCTGATTCTGCTGATATCATCGAGATCATTCCAGGCGGCAATCAGGTAGACCGGCACATTGTAAAGCCTGGACAGTTCAGATACTGTTTCACCCGGACGTACTTTGTGCAAAACAAAATTACCGTCTGCCGCCTCTGCAGCAAGATAACCCCTGGCCATTCTCCCTTCAGGAAGCATTTCATAGGACACGGTCTGATAAGGAACGCGTAATCGTTGTCCCGCCTGTAATCCGGAAGATCTAAGGTTGTTCGATTTTAAAATCACGGTTTTCGTCAGCCCGTATTTCCGGCAGACTCCATCCAATGTTTCTCCCCGGCCGACTGTATGCGTTTTGAATCCGGTTGAGACGACAGCCTGCACCCGGGGCAGGTTTTTCTCCACCTGCGCCTTCCTGCCTACCGGGACTTTAAACGGGTATGCTGCATTATCCGGTGGGGTGAATTCTTTTCGCAGTTCATTATTATATTTTTTCAGTTCATCCGGCTCCATGTCACAGGACAGGGCAACGGCCTTGAAAGCGGTCCAGCGCGGCACCTCCACTGTTTCGTATGCCAGCTCCGATTCATAGTCTATATTGTCAAAACCATATTTTTCCGGTTCTTTGGCGATCATGATCGCCGCTATAAGCTTGGGCACATACCGCTTGGTTTCCAGCTTAAGGTATCTGCCCTGGGCAATTTCCCAAAAATCCACCGTATTGTATTTATTGATCGCCCTTCTGATTTTGCCCTCGCCGGCATTGTAGGCGGCAACCGCCAGGTACCAGGAATCAAACTCATTGTATAAATCATTGAGATAGGAAACCGCGGCCCGGGTCGACTTGACCGGGTCGCGTCGTTCATCAACATATGTATTGATTTCAAGACCGTAATTCCGTCCTGTTGATTGAATAAACTGCCAGACACCGACTGCCTTGGCCCGCGAGTACGCCCTTTCATTAAAACCGCTTTCAATCATGGCCAGGTAGACGAGATCCTCCGGCAGTCCGGCAGCGTGAAGCTGTTCCTGAATCATGGGAAGATAGCGGCCGGACCTGGAAAGCCAAATTGCGAAGTGATCACGGTGTTTCCCCGTAAAGAAATCAAGATAATACTGAACCTGCCGATTGAGAGTTAGCGGGAAATCATACTCGACTACGTTATCGGCATACGGGACTGCCGGAATACCCTCCTCCCATTTGCCGAGACGCTTGAGGTCCTGGAGTTCCTGGTTTTTGGTCTGCTCAGGTTCCGGTTCTATATCGCCCTGCAGTCTGCCTTCATGTTCTTCACTGCTCCCGGGGTCGATATAGTCAATATAATTGTCCGATGATCTCCGGGTGGAGTCGCGGTCCAGTTCTGCTGCAACATTTTTCTGCTCATTATACTTACGGCCCAGATCCCCCGTGTTAACCGGAGCACAGGCAGAGACTGCCGCAACACAAAAACAGGGTATAAGGATTTTGTATATGCTTGACTTGCTGATTCTCATGCATACCCTTTTAAGAGGTTTGTGGAACAACTTTTTTCCTGCAACTATCGAAAAGCAAGAAATATGCCGGAACTAAATGAAATTTTTAAAATAATAAACTTGATATATAATGGCATCGTGAAAAGGGGAGATCCGGCTTGCCCTGTTTCCTTTTATGGCAATCTCTGATACGGAAAACACCGGAAAAATTTTTTAGTAAATACCATAAAGTTCCTTGCTGCTGCAATAAAAAACCGGTAGGCCTTGAATTTGCAAAATTTTTAGTGGAAAATAAAGTCTTTTTCAGGGGCAATTCCGACTGCAGGAAAAATTGGACAAAAATAATGGGCTGTTTTGCGCCAGAAAAATTGCTTTTTTATTTTCATTTTCTTTTTTATTTTAATATCTTATGCTTTAAAATTGATGCCGGCTCTTGGTGCCCGGAATACCGGAACGGAGTGTATGCTTAAAAAATTTCTATACATTATGACAGCCTTCACCGGGCTGACGATTATTGTCGGTTTGGGTCTTTACTTCTGGCTGGTTGTTTATTATCCCGGCGAGGAGATCAACCAGGACAATATAGAAAAAATCCTTTCGATGGAAAGCCCCGTCTATTACAACGACGGTGAAAACAAAATAGGAGTTTTTTTCCAGGACGCGCACCGGCAGTATATCCAATATGATGAAATCCCCAAGGATTTTATCAATGCCATTGTCGCTGCTGAGGACAATAACTTCTTTGACCATTTCGGCGTTGATATTCCGGGAGTGCTGCGAGCCATGGCGGCAAATATCAAGGCCGGAAAAATTGTCCAGGGCGGCAGCACCATCACCCAGCAGACAGCCAAAAACCTTTTTAAAAGAAAGGACCGTTCCCTGAAAGCCAAATTGACTGAACTGCTTTATGCCTTGAGGCTTGAATATCATTACCCGAAAGAAAAGATCATGGAATTTTATGCCAACCAGTTCTATGTCAGCGGCAACGGCCATGGTCTCGGGGTAGCGGCACAGTATTATTTTGATAAACCGGCCTCGGAGTTGAGCACCCTGGAATGCGTCTTTATCGCAGGCTCTGTCAAAAGACCCAATTACTACAACCCGTTTATCAAGGCTGATAAAGAGGCGGCAGAGCTGGCAGCAAAACGGGCAAAGCAGCGTTCCGGCTATGTCCTGGACCAGATGCTGAAGCTTGGCATGATATCCCATGCCCAGTATGAAGAATACAAGGCGCAGGAAATCGACTTCACGCAGGGGCAGATGTTCTTTCCCCTGAATACGCTTATGGATTTTGTCAAGGCAGGTCTTTCAGTTCCCGAGGTGAAAGAAGCCCTGGCGGAAAACGGCATTGACAATATCGCCACTTCGGGCATAAAAATCTACACCACTGTTGAAAAGGATTTGCAGGGCCAGGCTTTCTATGATCTGCGTAAAGAGTTGTCCCGGCTGAGCGTCCGCCTGAATGGCTATGATCATGAAGAATTGCACCGGTACTATGACAGTCTGACCAAGACAAGTGACTGGGATCTTCATAAAGGCACATTTCTCTTTGGCACGGTATCCTCCATCGACGCATCTGCCGAGCCGTTCATTACGGTTTCCCTGGGAAAACCAGGCTCCAGCCGGAACCCTTCGGGAGTCATCGATCACGCCGGCATCATGCCTGTGGTTGATTCCCTCGTCAAATGGAAAAAACAGCGCTGGACTGAACCAACGGAGGCGGATCTGCAGAGGTTTCTTGCCGACTTCAAGGTCGGGGATAAACTCTACGTCAGTGTTCGGGAAATTGACCGGGACAACAACTCTATCCAGCTTGACCTGGAAAAGTATCCAAAAATCCAGGGCGGCCTGATAGCCTTCAGAGATGGAACCATCCGGGCCATGGTGGGAGGGATGGAAAATCACTTCTTCAACCGGGCGGTCGCGGCCAAACGTCCCATGGGATCGGTCATTAAACCCCTGGTTTATACTGCGGCTATGCAGCTTGGCTGGAGCAGCATTGATCCCCTTGAAAACGACAGAAACCTGTTTGTTTACCAGAAACAGGCATATTTCCCGCGGCCGGATCACAAAAGTCCGCATAAGCTGGTGTCTATGAACTGGGCCGGGGTCCATTCCGAAAACGTGGCTACTGTCTGGCTCCTTTACCACCTGTGCGATCACCTTACACCAGCCCAGTTCAAGGAACTTATCGCCCATCTTGATCTGGACCGGCGCGACAATGAATCTCAAGCAGGATACAGACGGCGCCTGCGCGATACCCTCGGCATCCTGGTGGACCAGGAGGAACTCCACCGAGCGGCATTCCGGCAGGCGGTCATCAATCTGGAACCTGACCTGATCTTCAACGGGAAATTCGGTGAATACCAGTACCTGAAAAAAATGCAATACGGGGCTGACTTTGAAAGTTTCCTGGAAGAGGTGGACACTCTCGAGGGGCCCGGTTATGAATCCAAATCCACGCGCCAGCAGCAGATCCGGATAGAAAAAAACATCCGGCAGCAGATCCTCCGGAAAAATTATCTTCTCCATGTAAAGCTCATGGAAGAGCTTGAATACCTGCGGGCCAGCTTCACGGGAAAACTGCAGCCGACTGATTTTGAAGCAGAAAAGATGTTTTCAGGCCGGTTTTATCATGATGCCATCAACGACACCTTTATCTATGCCAGCGATCCAGGTGAAAATTCATCCTGGCAGCTGCTGAGCCCTGCCGACATCCAAAAAGAGTTACACCCCTTTTCAATGGCACGATTCAGAAAAAATTTCCAGGATGATCTCTGGGACAATATTCTCATTGAAGACAAGGTCAGCCTGACAACCATGCAGACCCTCAAAAATGTTGTCCAGGCGAAATTTGAGGATCTCTCTTCTCTGCCGCCTTACAGTTTCGAGGTACTGTCGCGCATACCCGATTTCCGCGTTCTGGCCGGACTGCGTTATGTAACGGCGTTGGGCAGGGCTTTTAATATAAAAAGTGAACTGGAGCCGGTTCTGTCATTTCCACTTGGTTCTAATGTGATATCTCTTCTTGAAACCGCCATGACCTACCAGGCTATGACCATGGGTCATATAACAGTGAGCGGCTCGGATGAGAATGTTGATGAACTGGCAATTATCGACCGCATCGAAAACGCTGAAGGGGAAACCATATTTGTCCCTGAAAGAAAAAATATCAACGTTGTTGATGCCAGGACAAGCATGGCGGTGGGTGACATCCTGCAAAATGTAATAAAATTCGGCACCGGCCGGTATGCCCATACAAATGTCCGGCTCCACAGTCATGACCCTGAAATTGAGCAGCAGTTGAGACTATTCAACCTGCCGATGCCGCTGCTGGGAAAAACTGGGACTGCAAACCGCTTTACGAACTCTGCTTTTGCCGGCGTCATTCCCGGACCTCACAGCGAGCAGAATGGCTTTGCCACCAAAGAGGGTTATATCGTTGCATCCTATGTCGGCTTTGACAACAATGACCCCATGGTTCGCAACAGCACTCACATAACCGGTGCCAGCGGCGCCCTGCAAGTCTGGACCAGAATGGCAAATACAATTCTTCTTGAAAAAGAATTCGGAGCAGAACTGAACCTGGTTGATCTGGCTTTTTCCGTTGATCCAATCACTGGCGAAACCAGTATACGTCTGATTCAGCCGGATCTTCAACAGAAAATGATCCCGGTGAATGCGGGCAACGGTCTGCCTGCAGGTTCCCGATACGAAGGCAGCGGTTCCGGCAACTCTGCAGATACCACAGTTTTAACCTTCGGCACGCTTCTTCCCAACGGAGAAATTGAGCCAGCCAGGACATTTCAGCCTTTCTGGAAGAATTGATCAGCCGCGACCTTTTTTCATAAATCTGAATCTACTTTCCAACCTTTTCCTGCTGCCATAAATAATCCCGGTGCCGGTCTTACCTCTTGCAAAATAGGCAAATTCTGTTTTATAGCTTAAGCATTACTATTTTCGGAGCAAAATCCTGATCCGGACAAAATCCCTGGGTCATGTTTAACGAAATAAAGTACCGGGAGTAATTATGCTGCCTTACAACACATCCAAGCTCATTATCATGGCTGCCTTCCTTGCTTTCCTGCTAAACGGCTGCGGGGGAACCTACAGGAAGTCTTCCGCCGGCAGGGCCGAAACCCCTGCACCTGTATTCCAAAATTCGCCGGCCGCATCTCCCTCTACCGGCCAGGTGGAGCAAAGAGAGGAAGTCCCTTCCCAAGCTCCATCCCGGTCAACAGTTACAGCAAAACCTGATTATGCTAATATCGCGTTTGTTGAAAGCCGTTTGGATGAATACGAAAACAAATTCAAGCATTGGCTGGAAATTTCAGAAATGGCCCGGGATAAAGAATTGGCAGGGGAGCTTACCGCCCTGGAAACAGAATGTGTCCAAAAACTTGAACAGATTCTCACCGGGTATAATCTCCTGCTGGGAAAAATGCAGCAGATCGAGACCGTCACTGACGAGAAGACGACAATGGCAGATTCGGAAAAGTTGCAGCAGCTTGATATTGATTTTCTGGAAAGCCGATGCAACGATTTACTTGTCATGAATATTCCGACCAAGTATGAAGCCGGGCCCGAAACGGTCCCGGAACTTTCATTTGATGCCGCTCAGAAACGTATTGCCGTCCAAATGGCACAAAAAAATTACCAGGAGGCGCTTCTTGCCTATGGCCGTCTTGTCCGCGATTTTCCTGACCGGAAGCCGGCCCTTGCCACCCGGCTCAACTATGGTCTGGCCCTTCAATATACCGGCCAGATTGATGCAGCTGCAAAAGAATTACAGAACCTCCTTGACTCGGATGATCTTTCCGTCGAACCCCTCAGCCTGCAGCGGCAGATCGCCGATCTTCTTCTTGCGGGCGGCAATGTCGCTGCAGCGGAAGCCTCTTATGAGGCCATTATCGGGAGGTACGATTCCTTAAGACTGGAAAAAAATTGGGCCGAAGAACAGCTTGCCTTTCTGCGCTCCGCAGATCCCGATTCCGAGGAAATGCTCGCCTACATGAACCTTCTGCGTCTATTTCAGTTGTATGATTACCGGATTGACGCACCGACGATAAATGAAGCGACAAATAATTTTGTGAAACGATACTCCGGCAGCCCCGTAGCGGACAGTGCCCTGCGTCTTAAAACTTTTACCGTCAATCAGCTGAAGGCATGGTTTGGTCGTCAGCTTGTGAAAATAGATGCACTTCTGGCAGCGAAAAAATATGATGCCGCCAGCGAAATTCTTAAAAGCATGACCCGCTATTATCTTCCTGCCGAGCTCCAGTCGGTTGTGCAAAAAACCTATTATGATGTCGTCCAGGCAGAGACCCAGGAAATGGAAATACAACGTCGCAGGCAGGTATTGGAAATGAGCGAACAGTGGGATAATGCCACAAAACTCCTGGACTCTCAACGCTATGACAGTGCCATTTCCGCCTTTGAAACCCTGCTGGGCACCGAGTATGATGAACAGGCAAAAATGAAGATTACCGTGGCTGCCAACCAGGCTGCCGGCCAGATGCGCAAAGATGCGGCATCTCTTTTTATCAGAGCGGGCAAAACTTCTGACCCGGAACAGAAAAAGAAACTTCTTCTGGCCTCCCATAAACTGCTGAGCGACATCCTGGTTAAGTATCCGCAGACAGACCTGCTGGACAAGGTAAAACAAAATATCGCCATACTTGAAGTGCAGATGCAGAATTATGACCCGACATTGCTGGAAGAAATAGAGCAGGCAAATTCAGCCGCCATGAGTCCTGAAACATCACTGCCTTAACAAAGCAGAAACAGTGCGTCGCTATTTTGTTGTGCCTGTTTATGTATCGCTTTCGTTTGTACCACGCTCCAGGGCCAACAGGGATTTTTTCATGGCAATACCGCCGCCAAAACCTCCCAGGCCGTGGACAGCAACCACCCTGTGGCATGGGATTATCAAGGCCATTGGATTGGCGCCGCAGGCCGTGCCGGCCGCCCTTGCGCCGTTGGGAGAACCGGCCAGTTCAGCCAGTTCCTGATAGGTAATGCCACCGGCATAGGGTATGGCTTTAATATGGCCCCAGACCCTTTTCTGAAAATTCGTTCCTGCAGCAATCAAGGGTGAGTCTGCGTCGATCGGGAAACTGGTAAGCCGGCCGGAGAAATATTCGGCAAACATATAATCGAGGTGGGTATCTTTCTGCCGCGTCTTCCTGATGCACACATTGGCGTCCAGATTCTGCAGCTGTTTTTGGAGCAGTTCATGCTTTGCCGGTGCGAAAGTTACCTGCAGCACTTTTTCTTCGGGACCAATGAGACAGTAGATGGCAAATTTCCGGTATCTGCATGTTACGGAAGCAAACTCAGGCTCAACCCCTGATCCTGACAATGCACGCAAATATTCCTGTACTTGGTTTTTCATGGATAACCGGGTTCCAAAATCTGATTGATTATGCATCCTCTGGAAAAGAGAACCCTGCTGACGGTGCGGCAGGAAAATTTGCTCCTGGCCGGTGAAAAAGTGGTAATCGGAGTTTCAGGCGGGCCTGATTCAATGGCACTTCTGCATGTCCTTATCCGTTTAGCCCCAGTTTTAGATATAACCCCGGCAGCCGCCTATGTCAATCATGGTCTCAGGCCCGGGGAAGCAGAAAAAGAACAACGTCTTGTCGCCGACGAAGCCGGACATCTCGGCATTGATTTTTTTGCCGGCGCCGTTGATGTCAAAAGATTGGCAGCAGGCCGGAAATTATCCATCGAACACGCCGCCAGACTGCTGCGCTATGATTTTCTTGCCAAAACCGCCCACCGGTATGGCGCCCCAAAAATTGCCTTAGCCCACACAGCAGATGACCAGGCGGAAGAAATTCTCCTGCGCCTCGTCAGGGGTACAGCCCGCAAGGGACTGTCCGGCATGAAAACCCTTCGCGCTACTGGGTTTATCCGTCCTTTTTTGCGTTTTCCCAAGTCGCATCTCCTACAATATCTTGCAGATCATTCCATTTCCTTTTTGCTTGACAGTTCCAACACGCAAAATGTTTACCTGCGCAACCGGATAAGAAACGAGCTTATGCCATATCTGGCGGAGAGATACAATCCCGGTATCCGGCAGACGCTGATCCGCACGGCAGCCATCCTGCAGGACGAAGAAGAGCTGCTGGAATCCATGACCGAAACCGCCTTTGCCAAAACAGTTGTTATTAACCCGAAAACCTTACCGACTCATGGCCACAGCAACCCGGAGGCTGATTCGTGTTCACAAATCCTGGAATTGTGTCTTGATCTTTTATCTCAACAGCCGCGTGCAATCCAGAGAAGGATTCTGGAAAAATGCTGCTGGATTATGGCCTGTACCCCCCGTTCCCGGCAGATAGAACAGCTTCTGCAACACGGCGGATCCGGTTCTTCTGCCGCCACCCTCCACCTTGCTGACGGCCTGCGAGTTAAGAAAAGCAAAGGGCATCTCACCTTTTCCTACCCTTTTGGGAGCGGTCCGTTTCGCGGCAATCTCACGACCGGCAATGAAAATACCTTGATCGAAACCGCAATCCCCGCACCCGGGATTTACGAATTTCCCGCCCTGAATAAAAGACTGGTTGTGGAAGAGACTGCAGATTTTCTTTTCGACGCAGGAGTTCCTCATCCCACCGGTGAATATCTTGATGGCGATCTCTTCTCTTTTCCACTTACTCTCAGGGGGCCCAAAGCAGGAGATCGCTTTCATCCCCTGGGTGCGCCCGGCAGCAAGAAAGTTTTCGATTTTCTCAGTGATCAGAAAATAGTGAGGGGTGAAAGAAAACTGGTCCCGGTCCTCTGTGATGATGACTCCATTCTTGCTTTGCCCGGTTTGCGCATTGATAATCGTTTCAGGATCACGGATAAGACAAGCCGTACTATCCGCCTGAGCTGGGAGGAGAGGAAAGGTGAAACAGAAGGTTAGGCTGAAGGCTGAAAGGTTGAGATTGTTGGACAACTATGAGGGGAAAAAAGGCAAAAAAATAACCCCAGCTTACTCCCCTCTTTTGCTTTTTTATTGCTTTTTAAAATATGTCGGAAGCGTGTGGGGTTTTGATTAATTTATACCCTATTTTTTCTGAACTGCCAATAAAAATTCACATTTCCCCGGCCGCTCAGCAAAGAAGGCAAAGGGGCATGTAAATTTAACGCAGCCTCACGAAACATTTTGCCATATCATTATTATAATCATTTCCCACAGAATAGACAGGGCCGGCAACCAAAAATGCAGGATTGATTAAGTCCGATTGCAGATAGATCACTCCGCAGCATTTCAGCCGCGGATGGAGTAGCCGCCGTCAACTACAATGGTCTGTCCCTGGATCATGGAAGCAAGATCGGAACACAGGAACAGGGCCACATCGGCCACATCTTCAGGTATCGTCAAACGGCCCATAGGCGTCTTGGAAATCGCCGTATCCAGAATCTGCCTCCGGTTGGGAAATTTTTTCAGGGCTTCAGTGTCAACAGCGCCGGCACTGATGGTGTTCACATTGATGCCCCTGGGACCCAGTTCGACCGCCAGGTGGCGCACCAGGGATTCAAGCGCTGCCTTGGAAGCACCCACCGCCGTATAATTTTCAATCGCCCGCACCGCGCCAAGGCTGGAAACAGCAATAATCCTGGCGCCCTGCTGCATGAGCGCAACACCTTCCCGTACGAGGGAGAGCAGCGCCCTGGCATTAATATCCATGGCCCAGTTCCAATGCCGGCTACTTAATTCCAGCGCCGGCTTCAGGACCCCGGAGGCGGCATTGCTCACCATGAAATGCAGAGCGCCGAATTCCTTGGCAATGTGTTCAAACATGGCTTTGACATCCTCGTCATTTGCCACGTTCGCCTTGACAACAAAGCATTTTACCCCGCAGCTTTCAATCTCCTCTGCGGTGCTTTCAGCATCCCGGCGGTGACGGACATAATTGACCACGACATGAATGCCGTTCCGGGCGAATTTTAAAGCGATTGCCCGTCCGATCC
This sequence comes from uncultured delta proteobacterium, assembly GCA_963783905.1. Taxonomy (GTDB): domain Bacteria; phylum Desulfobacterota; class Desulfobulbia; order Desulfobulbales; family BM004; genus BM004. The sequence goes on from CAWAPG010000012.1 coordinate 90,209, forward strand.
CCCTGGACCCACCTGTAATTAACGCCACTTTGCCATCGAGATGAAACATGAAAATTCTCCCCTATTCCGGCCTGGAAGACAAACTCCGAGAATAGTTTTTTACTTTTTTCCGCTGTATTACATGATGCTGAAGCAGGTTGATTTTCCCCGAATGGAAACAGGGTGCAGAATACCCCCTATTTTTCCGGCTTTCAAGGGGATTCTTTCAGTCTGGCCGCAAAACGTCTGCAGGTACTGGACAGCATCCGTAGAGGATTAAAGGATACAGGCTTGAGAATTTCCGGGACAATAAAATTTCTGCATGAAAATCCAGCCGGTTTTAAGAGAGGATAATCAAGCGCATCAGGGGTCGTTCCAGCTAGACCCCGGCGGGCACATTCCAGCCAGACAGGACTGCGAAGCGGCTCCAGACCGGGAATCTGCAGGAGTCCGGTGTCGAGAGCAACCGGGTTGACGGATCCGGCCACAAGTCCCAGAGGAAAAGGCCGGCCGGAAATCGGCCCGGTGCCATGCATGGCTGCAATACCATCGAGCAAGGTCATGCCGTCCGGCAGCACCTGCAGCAAATCGACCAAGTGTGATGCAAATTGGTCGGCATGATTACCATATCGCAGATGCCACCATGGTTTCTGCAGGCCCACCACTGTGCCGAAGTAATTTTTTACTGCCAGGGTCATATAGAGTTGAATGTGAGCCTTCATTCTTGGAAGGTTGACCAGCATATCACATTCCAGGGCGGCACGGGAGACCGCCACCTTCGCCCCGCCTGCAAGTCTGACCGTGGTGGATCGGTCAAAGTTGATGCATTCAACGGGCAATCCCGCCAGTGCTTCCTCGATCCCTGTGACCCGCATGACCCCTTTTGCAGTGCCAAAACCCGGGGAGTCGCCTATGGAAACCCTGGCCCCCTGGTTCACAAACCATTCCGCCGCAGCCGCGACAAATGCAGGATGGGTACAGGCCAGATGACCGGCGCTTCTGCCGGTCAGCAGGTTCGGCTTTAATAAAACCCTGGTGCCGCTATTCACCTTGAATCCTGCCGCGGTACAAAGTTGATCGATTTTTTCAGTTATAGCTGCGGTATCATAGCCGGAACAGGAAAGCAGTGCTACTGAAGTCGACTGAATAAGCATCGAAAAGTCACCTGGAACATGCAACGTCCGCAGCGGAAGGCCAAAATAGAAAAAGGCCCGCTTTGGGGGACAAAGCAGACCTTTTTCAGGAGAAAGGAGATAAGAGTATCACTCTTACTTAAGTATAATGCAAGTGCCATGCCAGTTTTCTCTTTCCCGTATTTTTTTAAAAAATTCACCATGGGTGCGGGTTAAGCTCATTTGCCGTTTTTTATACTGAAAACAAGTCTGTACAATTTTTTATACTTTTTGAGCGCTCTTTACAGGCATGCGCCCGAATTTTTAATATTTACTCAACAATAACAAATAGATAAAGAAATTAAAAAAAATTGTACCCGAACAAAAAAAATTGGTCAAAATTCTTATATCAGGGGAGTTGTCCAGCCTGCCAACCCTATGCCTTTCCTCTCTGAAAACCGCAAATAAAAATAATCCGGCTTCCGGCTCAGGCCCTCTTGGCCCAGTTTAAAAGGCCTCCGGCAAGGAGAATTTCACGGTGCCGGTCGGATACATCAAGTATCGTCTCAATGGTTTTTTGGTCAATCAGCACCGTAAGTCCTTTCTCGCCGGCGGCAATTTTTGAGCGGATGTCAGGGATCTCAACTGCAGCCCCCTGTTTTATATCTTCATAGTCATCAGGGTGGGCAAAGGTCAGCGGCACAATGCCGAAATTAATAAGGTTTGCCTTGTGTATACGGGCAAAACTTTTAACCAGCTTGACTTGGACTCCCAGAAAACGTGGTGCCAGGGCTGCATGTTCTCTGGATGAACCCTGGCCGTAGTTCTCACCCCCGATTATCATGCCGCCCAGTTCGCCGACGGCAGCATCCCCGGCCCTTTTTATAAACTCCAGGTCAACGGAGTTAAAGACATATTCGCTGATTGCCGGGATATTACTGCGCAAGGGCAGGATCTTTGCGCCTGCGGGCATAATATGATCGGTGGTGATATTATCACCTACTTTCAGCAGTACCGTCCCATGCCAGGCATCTGCCAGGGGTTCAAACTCAGGAAAGGGTGTGATATTAGGACCCCGAATAATTTTCACCTCTTCGGCCCGGGCCCTGGGGCGTTCTATTCTTTCGTCTCCCGGCAAATATTTATCCGGCAGCTCAAAATGAGGATATTCCCCCAAATCCCGCGGGTCTGTGATTTTACCCTTCACCGCTGAAGCTACCGCCACCTCCGGGCTGCACAGGTACACCTGGTCGTTGACCGTACCGCTGCGCCCGGGAAAATTGCGGGGAAAGGTGCGCAGTGAAATGGCATCGGTCGGCGGGGCTTGCCCCATGCCGATGCAGCCCAGACAGCCTGATTGGTGCACCCTTGCACCTGCCTGCACCAGAGTCAGCATATCACCCTGTGCTGTCACGTTTTCCAGAACCTGACGGCTGCCGGGATTGATCTCAAAACTCACATCACTGTTTATCTCTTCCCGTTCCAGTACTTTGGCAACAAGCATTAAATCCCGCAGGGAAGAATTAGAACAGGAACCCACCAGTACTTGGGCGACCGGCCTGCCGGCCACCTCCGATACCTTGACCACGTTATCCGGTGAAGATGGACAGGCAATCAGAGGTTCCAGGGTGGACATATCCAGGTCGATAACTTCATCATATGTCGCACCTTCATCAGCGGTTAATGGCAACCACAGATCGCTTCGGCCCTGGCTCTCCAGAAATTTTTTCGTGTTTTCATCCGACGGAAAAATCGACGTGGTCGCCCCCAGTTCCGCCCCGAAATTAGTTATGGACGCCCGGTCGGTCACCGAAAGTTCACGCACTCCGGGCCCGAAATATTCCATGATATAGCCAACTCCACCCTTCACCGACAACTGCCGCAGCAATTCGAGGAGGATATCACGCGCCGATACCCAGGCCGGCAGCCTGCCGTGCAGCCTGATCCCGAAAATCTTGGGCATTACCAGGTAAAAAGGTTTTCCGGCCATTGCCATGGCAACATCCAGGCCGCCGGCCCCTATGGCGAGCATTCCAAGGCCGCCGCCTGTCGGTGTATGACTGTCGGAGCCGAGCAGGGTTTTTCCGGGGGCCCCGAAGCGCTCCAGGTGAACCTGATGCGAAATACCGTTGCCCGGAGGTGAAAAATAAAGCCCGTATTTTCTGGCCACCGACTGCAGGAACCGGTGATCATCGGCATTCCTGAAATCCGACTGCACCAGGTTATGATCAACATAGCAGACCGACAACTCTGTCTGCACCCGCGGAATTCCGGTGGCCTCAAATTCGAGATAGGCCATGGTTCCGGTCGCATCCTGGGTGAGGGTCTGATCGATGCGAATACCTATTTCCGTTCCTTTCTCGAGGTTTCCCTCTACCAGATGAGATGCCAGTATTTTTTCGGTTACAGTTTTATCCATCGTATTATCCTTCAATTTTTTTTGCCTTTTTTACGGAACCGTTCCGGCCGGAACTTGAAAATGGCCGATGTCTTGTCATGGATTGCAGTCTTAAAAAACGTGTATTCATACCATATGGGCCGCTTAAAGTACATGTTTCTCTCCGATAAACCGGCAAATTGACTCCCGGACGCAAACAGCATCAACCGCATCAGATGATTACATGTCCTGCACCTGGCAACAACATTTTTTATAAACCGGCGCTATCCCGTCTAACATTGCCCCGTCTTTGTTCAGACCTTTTTATCAAATATTGTCTGTTTTATTTATAATGGGATTACTCCATACTGTTTTATAATTAAAATAATTTAATCACCCTTTTTTTACGTATTATACTATTATGTATGTCCCGGTTCCGTCTCTCTGCAAACACGCGGGATGAACCAAAAAAATCAATAATTTGTTGCAAAAATGGCTGCTGTAAACCTTTTACGGCAATATCCACATACACGCCAGACCGGAAGGTGTGAATGATAATCCAGTGAAAAATTTAAGATAAACAAAGATTCGCCGGCATTAAGATTGTAAGCTTTCTGCACCGACACCGACGGCGAATTACGTTATTACGCGATCTGTAACTTTTGCCCATGCCCAATCCGGACCGGAGTAACATTCTCATTAAAAGCAGATCAACCAACCAGCGGCATAACCAATGGGTGTTCTAAACTGAGTTCCGCTGGGTGTTCTAAACTGAGTTCCGCATCCTATGAAAAAAAATTCCCGGAATATATTTTTCTTCATTATCCTCTTTGTTATTTTTCTCGGCCTGGCCCCGCGTTTTTTAATTCTCCATAAAGTTCAGAGGACAATCACCGAACAGATCAGCAAAAATCTCGGCAGCGAGGTTGCCATAAATAAGATGCACTGGGCCTGGCTGCCCCTGCCTCATCTTACTCTCTCCAACACGAAAATAACCAATGCCAAATATGATCTCGCCCTGGCCAAAGTAAAAATTTATCCCGACTGGCATATCATTTTTGGTGAAATCCGCAAACCTGCAAAAATCGTCCTTGACCGGCCTGAAATTTTTATCCGCAAAACCGCATTTTTAGCCGGCGAAGCATCGGAATTCAACCTGCCCGAGTTAATCGTTATTATCAAAAACGGCAATCTGGAGGTTGAATCTCCGCAAGAATATAAAGATTTTCTTCTGGCCGATACCCAGACATTCAGCTCCATCAGCGGAGAACTCAGACTGCAGTCGCAGAAAGTCGAAGTTGATATCCGGGCCTCTTCCCCTTTCAGCGAAAAAATCAGTCTGCAGGGCAATTTCTACCTCCATGATAAAATATACCGGTTCAATCTGGACTGCCGCAATATTACCCTCCATAATACCGTCAAGGGTTTTTTCCGGGATCGTCTGATACCTGTAACATCCTCACCCAGGCTTACCGTTGCCGTCAACGGCCGGAGCAGGGAATATATCGAAGGGGAGCTGCATGGCGCCCTGCCCAGTTTTCTCCTGAAACTGAAGAATCATGAAATACCCCTTACCCCGGGAAACGCCCGTCTGAAATTCAGCAAATCCGGGCCCCTTCTACGTCTCGAAATTAATAACCTTGAAGTTCTGGATCCCGAGGCAAGCCTGGCCGGATACATTGAACGGAAACTTTCCCGGCCGGAAAGTGAAGAGAAATCAATGGATTCAGAACCTGTATGGAGCCTCGATATCACGGGGCGTGATCTGGATCTGACCGCTATCCGTCAGAAAGTAATGACCCTCTGGCCCGATAATTCTACGGCAAAAACCGTCAGCCATATTGTTATTGGCGGACGGGCCCGGTCTGCAGCCTACCGTTTTTCAGGCACCACAGAAGATTTTAACGACCTGGCCGCCATAACCATAGAAGCTGACGCCCTCAGCGCAGACATCCATATTCCGAAAACAAAACTGGACCTGACAGATGCAAGCGGTCCTATCCTGATCAAGGATGCCACCCTGACCGGACACGGTCTCAGCGCCCGGTTTGAAAATAGTTTCGGCCGCAATGGGGATCTGCTCCTGGATCTTGAAGGACATGACAAATCCTTCAATCTCGATGTTGATATAGATGCAGACCTGGCGGACCTGCCGCAGATTCTGACGCATCTTGTAAACCATAATGATGTTTTTCAACGGGAACTCAGCAAATTTTCCACGGTCTCCGGTAAAGCTACCGGAACCCTTCACCTGGGTGACACCCTGGACCATATTATCACCCGGGTCAGCGTTAACAGCATGGAGTTCACAACCAGGTATGAACCGATTCCCCAACCTGTTTCTGTTGCCAGCGGTGTCCTGCGCATTGGACCGGACAAGGTCGTCTGGGAAAAGATAAAAGGGAGTATCGGCCGGCAGCAGATCAGCAATACGACCGGCATAGCAACCTGGCCGGCCGGGGAGATAATGCTGCATATCGAAGAAATGCAGGCCCGGCTGGAAGGGGCGTCACTTTTTACCATGTTGCAGCAGACAGGAAACATGAAGCAGGAAATCGGCAGGGTGCTCTCATCCTTAAACGGTACCGTCACAGTCAACAGGGGGACATTGCAGGGACCGGCCCTGAAACCCGAGGCCTGGAGCTACGATATCATGTTCGCGACAAAGGGGATGGCCTTTACAAGTCCATTGCTACCGGAACAGGCAAGAATTGAAAAGCTGACCGCCGAAATAAACAGCCAAGAGGCGAATATTCAGGAGGGAGCATTCCGGTTCCTTGAGCAAGGATTCAACCTCAAAGGCAGACTTCAGCATCATCTACTGGAAGACTGGCATGGCTTCATTATATATGATGGGCCTGTACAGGCTAAACTGGCAGAATGGATAAGCAGCAAGGGGTGGTTCCCTGAAAAACTGCAGCCGCAGATCCCCTGCACCATGGAAAACCTCAAAGTACAATGGCAGGGAGCAACCATTGCAGTTTCAGGAATTATTCTTCATGGATCAGCCGGAGGTAGACTGCCGATGGCAAAAATAGATTTTGTAAATAGTCCTGAACATCTGCGTATTAATGAGCTGACCTTCTATGCCCCGGAAAAGCGTGGCAGTTTAAAGCTCGACTTCTGGCGATTTTCACCGCTTCGCCTTGTTGTTTCCTGGGAGGGTTATGTCAATGCCGCTACCATTGATACCCTGTTTCACCACAGTTCTTTCTCCAGCGGCACTTTTACCGGCGCGTTTACTATCAGCTATTTTGCCGACAAACCCGAGGCAACACGCTTTAATGGTCTGCTGAAAGCCGGGGATCTTTACCTGAAGACCAGGAGCAGCGAAGATCCCATATTGCTGAAAAATCTCGACATCAAAGGAATGGGCCGGCAACTCAGGATTCCAAACCTGGAACTGCATATCGGTTCTGAAATCGTAACCGGTTCGGGACAGCTTGCCGCAGAACGAGATGGATTGCAGTTGGATATTTCGCTTGCCTCTTCCTTTCTGACGAAAAAATCTCTCACCAGACTGTCACAGGCCGGGCAGGAAACATTTCAAGTCTTTTCCAGTAGCGATTCAGATGCATCTCCTGGGCAACAGCTGGCCCGGGGCTGGGATATTACCGGCCGCATCGGTTTTGATTTCGACTCTTTTAAGCTCAGCCGCAAAATAACCACACCATATGATGCAGCTCCTACTGTCCACTATACCTTTTATGATGTCCACGGCGACCTGCAGCTTGCAGCGAACAAAGTTTCCAAAACGGAAATCTTCTCTTCAAAACTCTGCGGTTTGGACTTTAAGGGGGTCTGGTATTCGGACGAAAACCTGGGCCAAAAAATTCAGCTCAAGACCCCGCATGAAACAATGCGCCTGGAAAATGTTCTGCCATGCCTGGGCGTGCAGCAGGACATCATTGAAGGAGAATTTTCCCTGCAGGCCGACCTTCTGAAAGAGGCGGATACCTGGTACGGTGGCAATATTTACATCAAATCATCCCAGGGCCGTATCCTGCGATTAAAAACACTTTCCAGAATATTCGCGGTTGTCAACATTACAGACCTTTTTGAAAAAAATGTCGGAAATGCCGGTAAACGCGGATTCCCTTTTTCAAAAATGGATATTGACTCGCATATTAAAGCCAACAACCTTATTATCGACCGGGCAATTATCCGGGGCGAAGGTTTGGATCTCTTTGCCGAGGGGCAAATCCACCTCGACGATTATGATGCTGACCTGACACTGCTCATCGCTCCTCTCAAGACTTTTGGCAACATTGTTTCCAGGGTGCCGATGATTGGACAATCGGTTGTGGGTGAATCCGGAAGCAGGGTGAGCATCCCGGTTGCAATTAGAGGACCGATAGCTGATCCGGCAATAACACCCATGCATCCCGGAGCCATAGGCGATGCCCTTCTGGATCTGGTCAAAGATACCTTCATGCTGCCCTTGAATATCTTCAAACCCTCAAATAAATCAGACAACAGAAACAAAAGAGAGCAGGTTGAGGAAAAGTAAAATTATCAGCGGTTTCGCAAAAACACGCACCTGACAGGTATTACCATTTGAGCCCATGTTTTTATGGGCTTGGTGGGTAACTGCAAGACCTTTTACAACCGCAGCAAATTAAATCATCAGGAATCACATGCCCCCCAAAAAATCCCTGTACGTTTTTGTCAGTCTCACAGTTGTTCTTATGAGCTTTAAGGCCGGCAGCGCCTGGTCTGCTGATAGACCGGCCAACCGTCTCAAGAATGAAGCAAGCCCTTATCTCTTAAAACATGCAACGAACCCGGTTGACTGGTATCCCTGGGGTGAAGAAGCCTTTCAAGCCGCCAAGAAGGAGAACAAACCTCTTTTTCTGTCCATCGGCTATTTAACATGTCACTGGTGCAATGTCATGGAGGAGGAATCCTTCGCCGACCCGCAGGTTGCCGAGCTTATCAATGATGTTTTCATACCTGTCAAGGTGGACCGGGAGGAGCGGCCGGATATAGACCAGGTCTACATGAAAGCCTGCCGTCTCCTGTCAACCTCCTGCGGATGGCCCCTTACCCTCTTTCTTTCTCCCGACGGCAAACCTTTTTACGCCGCAACCTACATTCCGAAAGAAAATCGTTTCGGCCGACTCGGCCTTATGCATCTCCTCCCCAGAGTAAAAGAGCTATGGACGCAGGAACGTGATGCGATAATGAAATCCGCCGACAGCATCAATGCCGCAATTATTTCTTCGAGCATTGAACTGCCTGGCGGCGAAATGGACGCTTCACAGCTTGATGGCGCATTTACCGATTTCTCCCGGAACTTTGACTCAAACTACGGCGGATTTGGCGGCAGCAGCAAGTTTCCCAAGCCCTTGAGTCTTTTGTTCCTGCTGCGGTATTGGCATCGTACCGGTGACCGGGATGCCCTGGTCATGACGGAAAAAACGCTGACTGCTATGCGGCAGGGCGCCATATTCGATCACCTCGGCTATGGTTTTCACCGCTATACAACCGACCGAAGATGGCGCCAGCCCCATTTTGAAAAAATGCTCTACGATCAGGCTTTACTCGCAATTGCCTATCTGGAAGCCTACCAGGCAACTGCCAACGATGAATATGCCCGCACCGCCAAGACGGTTCTGGATTTTGTTCTACAGGATATGACGGCAAAAAACGGCGGGTTTTACACAGCAATAAGTGCTGACAGTGAAGGGGAAGAAGGCAGATTCTACCTATGGTCCGCAGCCGAGGTAAAAAAATATCTAGATCAGCAGGAAGCGACCCAGGCTTTAAAGATCTTCCATATCATGGAAGACGGCAATTATGTTGACCCTGTTGCCGGGGAGAAAACAGGGAAAAATATTCTTTTTGTTGACCGGGATCCCCGGGAAATCGCCGGATTTGAAAATATCCGCGCTAAACTGCTTGCTGCCCGCAATACGAGATCAAGGCCTGAAATAGATGACAAGGTCCTGACAGACTGGAACGGTCTTATGATTGCAGCATTCGCCAAAGCCGCCCGGGTTCTTGATCAGCCCAGGTATGGTGAGGCGGCAGCACATGGAGCCCGATTCATCCTGCGCAACCTGCGTTCCGGTGATGGGAAACTGCTGCATCGCTGGCGTAAGGACCGGGCTGGACTTGAATCAACAGCAGCAGACTATGCTTTTATGGTCTGGGGACTACTTGAACTTTATGGCTGGGATTTCAATCCGGAATGGCTGCACCAGAGCCTTGACCTGACCAAACTCCAGATCAAAAATTACTGGGATGATAAATTGGGTGGTTTTTTCCTGACCGCGGACAATAAAAAATCAATGCTCCCCCGGATTAAGGAAACCGTAGATAACGCCCTGCCGTCTTCCAATAGCGCTTCCATGTATAATCTTCTCCGGCTCGGCAGATTGACCGGCAACGGGTCATTTATCGAAAAGGCAGCAAAAATCAGCTCCCTGTCATCAACCGGCGCGACAAAATCTCCTCTTGCGTTCCCAATGCTTCTGACCGCACTTGATCTTGCCCTGTCCCCTTCTCAGGAGGTTGTCATTGTCGGCAGAAAAAACTCGGATGACACCGAAAAAATGCTGCAAACCCTACGCCAAACCTACCTGCCTAATGCAGCGGTCCTTTTTAAGCCTGCGGCGGTACAGAACCCGTCCATAAACAAATATGCCGGCTTTGTTGAATACATGCACGCCATCGACAACCGGGCAACTGCATATGTATGCACAAATTTCCAGTGCAGTTTCCCCACTACTGATCCCGCCAAAATGCTCGCGTTCCTGCAAGCGATATCGAAAAATCCAGGCCGGACTGACGGAGCGGCAGAAAACGAAAACCCCGGCCTGGAGTAAGAGGCCGGGGTTTCGTTTTAGGAAGAGAAAGTACAAACAGGAGAGAGGCACATTTTACAATTGCGCTTTTGTTTTAAATATATTCACAAACCGTGCCAGAATAACCCGCAAAAAAACAACTTCCTGGAATCATTCACATAGTAGTCCTTGATTTCTTTTTTTTAACAGCGCTTCTCTATTTTGTTCGGCAACCGAACCGGGTAAAAATTACCCAACCCGAATATTCCGTGTTTACTATTTATCCAGTCCCGGTTCAGATTCTTTTATCAAGCAGGTCGGCAAGCTTTTTGAGATGAACCTGCTCCTCTTCGGACAATTTTGCAAAAACCTGCTGCGCCTGCTCATCTTCTATGGTCCGGCCCATTTTGATATAGAGATCAAAGGCATTTACTTCCAGTGACATGGCCAATTCCAGACTATCGGTAACCCCCTTGCCCTGTAACCAGGCAAGGGCCTCTTTCACCGGGATGCCTCCTTCCATGACCGATCCGCTTAAGGAGTCACCGAATTTCGACCGCAGTTCTGAAAAATCGGGCTTTTCCCCGGTTAAAGATTCATAGGTCTGCAACAAATTCTTCTCGTGATTCTTTTCGGCTGCTACCAGCCAGTGGAATATATCCCCCGCCTCCCTGTCATTTTCAAACTGCTGGGAAACCCCCTGATAAAATGACTTAGACCCCTCTTCCATTGCCCAGGCCAGGCCGACAATCTCTTCGACATCCGCCGCAGGAGAAAAATAGGCCATCCCCGATTCCGGCGCGCCGTGGGCGGTCATTCCCTCCCAGGCCTTTATGCCTCCTTTCATGCTGTAAACATTTTTCAGCCCCGCGCCCTGCAGCAGCGTTGCAGCCGACCGGCTGCGTACCCCGGAGGCTCAGTAGGTAATGGTCGGCTTGTCAGGATCAATTTCATCCATCCTGTCTTTCAGCTCCGCCATGGGGATAAGGTTGGCACCCGGGATATGAGACCTCTCATATTCCCGCGGCTGCCGCACATCAACAAGGTTATACTCATCAGGCTGTTTCTCCGCGAGAAAACCCCGTACTTCATCAGGGCTCATTGTTGGAACCGATTTAAAAAAACCCAGAAAACCCATAGTGCCTACACTCCTTTATAAAATGATAAAAATTACAGGGTAACCATCCCGGTTTTTTCCGACCGCAACAAAGCAAATAAATGACTTGCTTTTCTTACTGTATCAAAAAAATCTTTGATTTCTCAATACTATAATTACGACAGCGGGGGAAAAAATCATTCTGCCCTGCATCAGATATAGATAGAGGCAGAAACCACCATACACCGTAGCGACAATACATATAACGGTTCCAATAATACCGGGCATTTCCTCTCTCTGTACCACTTTCTAAATCCTTTCACCTGCAACAAGGAAAACCTTTGGAAAAACCGCTGAATCCTGCCCGATTCATAAAATGTCTCGCATTCAGCAGCAGGGCCTAGTAAAATTATACTTTTACGGACATATTGCCCTGTCCGCAGCGTGCTTTTTACGAAACCGGCAACCTTACTTGTCAGTTCTTTATACTCATTGTACCTGCTTTTTCAAACAGCAGCAAAATCATAAGGCCACACCTCATATTTTCATTTAACCATCGAGGAGAATCATGCCGGTAGGCAAAACCGAGATTGCAGCATATCTGGCGTCCCACCGGTACCTGAGGCTGGGAACCATAACCGCCGACAACACCCCGCAGGTGCATACGGTCGGCTATGTTTCCGAGGATTGCACCGCCTACTTTGTCACCGACAGGAAAAGCCGCAAGGCCTTGAACATTCTTGAAAATCCTGTCGTGGCTTATGCGGTTGATGAAAATTACCGGGATGTCTTGGCCATTCAGGGGGTCCAGATGGAGGGCAGGGCTTCTCTGGTTGCCATGGAAACCGAGGCCACAAGGCTTCTTGACCTGTTAGCGCAGAAATTTCCCGCTATGGCAAAGATGGAGCCCAATCCCGATCTGGTGCTTTTCAAGGTCGGACCAATAACCGGGTTTTATCTGGATAACACGGTTTCCTTCGGCCACCGGGAAATGGTGCAATTCTCATGATGCCGGTCATAGAATCATACCGCTTCGGGCGCATGACAATCTCCGGTAACCTCTATACCAAGGATGTCATAATTTTTCCGGACGGAAGCATCTTGAGTCCGTGGTGGCGCAAACAGGGGCATGTGCTTGTCCAAGAGGACCTGCAGGAACTGATTGCCGCAGGTCCGAAAGTAATCGTCTGTGGTACGGGGGCCCAGGGAGTAATGCGGCCTGTCGCCGAACTGCGGGAATATCTGGCGGCAAAGAATATCGACTTCATTGCTGAGAAAAGCTCCAAGGCGGTTGAAACCTATAACCGGATGGCAGGCCAAAATGAAATAGGGGCCTGTTTCCATTTAACCTGCTAAAGATCGAAGGAGACGGATCATGCAGTCTATTGATATTCAGCGCGCCAACCAGAGTTACCGGCTCGGCACCCCCATTACGGAACACCTGCTCCTGTGCGAGGATGAAATTCCGACAGCTTCGGGGCATTTTACCAGGCTGATCAGCGAACTGATAATCGGTGCCAAACTCATCTCCCGGGAGGTCAATAAGGCCGGCCTGGCTGACATCCTCGGCATGACCGGTGCAGTTAATGTACAGGGAGAGAAAGTCCGCAGGCTTGACGAATTTGCCAACCAGGCCCTTATTTACCGAATGGAAAGAACCGGTCTGCTCTATGCCATGTCTTCAGAAGAAAACGCGGAGGTAATCGAAATACCTGATAATATGCCCAAAGGCAGCTATGTCCTGGTTTTTGACCCCCTGGACGGATCCACCAATGTGGATGCCAATGCCAGTATCGGCACCATTTTCTCGATTTACCGGAAAGTTGAAAAGCCCGGGACCTCCATCCTGGACAATTTTCTGCGCTATGGATATGAACAGGCGGCGGCGGGGTATTTCCTCTACGGCTCCAGCACCATGCTGGTATATACCGCCGGCAAAGGGGTGCATGGTTTTACCCTTGACCCGTCGGTGGGCGAATTTCTGCTTTCACACCAGAATATAACCATACCGAATCGGGGTTCAATCTATTCGGTAAACGAATCTTATACCGAGTATTGGGATGAACGCACCAGGGCCGTGGTCAACTATTTTAAATCATCAAAAAATGAGCGCAACAAACCGTACACCGCCAGGTACATTGGTGCCCTGGTGGCGGATTTTCATCGCAACCTTCTCTACGGCGGCATCTACATGTATCCGGCCGACGGCCGTGACCCCCGCACACCGCAGGGCAAGCTCCGGCTGCTGTGCGAGGCTGCCCCGCTGGCCTTCATAGTTGAACAGGCAGGGGGTACGGCCTCCGACGGCAGGCAGCGCATCCTCGATGTCAGAGCAACTGAACTGCATCAGAGGGTGCCGCTTTTTATCGGCTGCAAAGCTGATGTGGCCAAGGCCACGGCAATCCTCCAGGGTGAAGAAGGTATTTATTCTTCCTGATAATCTTCCCAAAATGCTTATTCATAAAACGGATGGAATTTGCCCGAAAACAAGTCGCAGATTTTTCGTTTGCCATTTCACGCAGCTTGCACAGCTCGACAGGGTCGACCCTGGTGATCGACTGCACTTTCTTTTGTCAGCATACGCTACGGCTGACGATATGGTTGAAATTGCTATGTTTATATTTTCTTTCCCCTTAATGTTTAAGTTGCCTTTGACGTTGATTCGTTTTCTATGTGCACGTTGTCTGCCAATCATCGGATTGTTTCGTTACCCGATAATCGTTGGCAGCAGCATATTTGCCGACAAAGAAAATGAACCTATAAATAAAGACCTTTTTGTAAACTAAATCTCTGTTGAACTGGCTGACTGACAACATTTTAGGGCAACCCCGTCAACCCATTACTCCAAGAGCAAATACCATGGAAAAACACTCCTGAACTTTCACCGCCACCTTTAATCCCTGCTGCAGCCTAACCGTTCCGGGCAACAAAAAAATTGTACCCATCCCGGTTTTTATGGTACAATGTGGTAGTACCGGTTGATCTTCTTTCCTCTCAACCCTGGAGGCTTCACATGCATAATCTGTTATGGCTGCAGGGAGCTAGCTGTGGTGGTGACACCATCTCTTTCCTTAATTCCGAGCAACCCTCCGCCCTTGCGTCATTCGAAGTTTTGGACATCAACCTGCTCTGGCATCCCTTCTTGAGCCGGGAGCAGGGAGACGATGTACTGCAGATTTTTAAAAATATATTATCCGGCAAAACAAAACTGGATATCCTGGTTCTGGAAGGAGCAATTCCGCACGGACCCGATAATACCGGCAGGTTTTTCATGCTCCATGGCCGCCCCTTCCGCGACTGGCTTGTCGATTTCTGCAAACATGCGGGAACGGTCATGGCTGTCGGTACCTGTGCGGCATTTGGCGGGGTTGTTACCGGACATGAAAATATCAATGAAATGAGCGGGTTGCAGTTTCTCCACAACCAACAGGGTGGATTGGTTGGCACAGAGTATACCGCAAATAAAGGTCTGCCGGTGATTAATGTCCCCGGCTGTCCCTCACACCCGGACTGGATTGTTGAAACCATGACCGCTGTTGTGAAAGGCTGGCTCAACATGGAAGATCTTGACGAATTCCACCGGCCGAAGGTTTTTTTCAGCAAGCTTGCCCATCATGGATGCCCCCGTAATGAGTATTATGAATTCAAAGCCTCAGCTGTCCGCTATTCCCAGCAGGGCTGTTTGTTTGAGTTTCTGGGATGCAAGGGGACTCTCTGCGAATCGGACTGCAATGAAAGACTGTGGCTGGGCCGGACCGGAAGCTGTACCCGGGGCGGCTTTCCATGCATTGCCTGCACATCGCCGCTCTTTCCCGACCGGCAGCGTCCATATTTCAGTACTAGAAAAATAGGCGACGTCCCAGTTACCCTTCCCCTTGATGTGCCAAAAGCATGGTTTGTCGGAATTTCCGGCATGTCAAAGCTTGCCTGCCCTGAGAGATTGAAGAAAAATGCAGTTTCCACAAAATGGATAAGCTGATCTATATAACCATACTGCCGTAGAAAGAAGGAATTCTTCTAATTAACCCGTGGAGATGTCATGGCTACCCTGATTGCAATCGACCCTTTTAACAGGATCGAAGGGGATCTGCGTATTGAAATTGAAGTTGAAGACAATACGGTGCTTTCCGCGAAATGCTCAGGTATCATGTTCCGCGGTTTTGAGCGGATTATGTCAGGCAGATCACCCATGGACGCCCTGGTGATTACCCCCCGGATCTGCGGAATCTGCAGCGGCTCACACGGTGTGGCTGCGGCAAAGGCCCTGGCCCAGGCCCAGGGAGCCGAGATGCCCGACAATGGTTTTTACATGAAAAACCTTATCCTCGGCATCGAGGTGGTCATGAGCCACCTGAGCCATTTTTATCTTCTCTTTGCCCCTGATCTGGCCCATCCTCGTTATAAGAATGTACATGTTTTTGAAGCCGTACATCAGCGATTTACCGGAATGAGCGGCTCGTCAGTCAAACTTGCCTTAAAGGCCAGACAAAGCGCCCTGGAAATCATGGGACTGGTAGGGGGTAAATGGCCTAACAGTCTGGCGATACATCCCACCGGCACAACCTCCACCATGAATCTCAGCACTTTAACCAGGACAATCGGCATCCTGAAGGAATTCCAGGATTTTCTTGAAAAGCGTTTCCTGGGCTGCTCCTTAAACGAATGGCTTGATATAGACAGTGTTGACAAGCTCCTGCAATGGCAGAAAGATGCGGCCCACAGTGAAAGCGACCTGGGCCTGTTTCTGACCTTGAGTCTTGAAGCGGGTTTTGACAGGATCGGCAAGGGACCGGACAGGTACATGAGTTACGGTGCTTACGATCTGCCGAATGGCTCCACCTGGCTGCCGGCCGGATATTATGCCGGGAGAACATTTCCCTTTGACCAGACGCTCATCAAAGAGCATATCGGATCATCCTTTTTCAGGGATGCCGTTGAGGCACGGCACCCCCTTGAGGGAGTTACCGTCCCTCTGGCGGATAAAAGTGGCGCATACAGCTGGGCCAAAGCACCCCGTTATGACGGCAAAACCGTTGAGGTCGGCCCCCTGGCCCGCATGATAATTGCCGATGATCCTCTGTTGACCGACATGCTGCACCAGGTAGACTCTTCGGTGATGACCCGCATGTTTGCCAGGCTCCGGGAGATGTGCAGGCTGACAAAAGAGATGTCCGGCTGGCTTGAAAAAATCAACCCGGCTGAACCCTTTTATGCAATTCCCTCCAGCAGGTTCACAACAAACGGCATCGGCTTGACGGAAGCGGCGCGCGGCAGCCTGGGGCACTGGATGAAAATTTCCTCCAACCTTATTGACAATTACCAGGTTGTGACACCATCGGCCTGGAATATGTCACCCCGGGATGAAAACGGGCAACCCGGGCCGGTTGAGCAGGCCCTTGCCGGCACCCATGTAGTTGACCCGAATGATCCTGTCGAGGTAAACCACGTCATTCGTTCTTTTGATCCATGTATGTCCTGCACCGTTCATTAACTGAACTACCCCCGGCTATAAGCCGAGGGGTTCGGGCGGCTTTCAACTGAAGTTGAATATTCGCCGCCTATTTAAGACCACTGCCTTCAGGCGGTGGTAGTTTATAGAATCAGGATAAACCCGTTGTCTTTAGACGGGGGATAATCCTTATAAAGTCCCTTTGGGACAAGGTAAAACTTTTCTTCGCCTGAAGGCGAGGGGTTTCAACCATCCCCGAAAGAGACACTAAAATTCCCGGAGTTACCGCTGTAAGATGTTAAGCCCACAAACATTCTCCGAGATACTTGGCACAGGTTTCAGGGAGGCTGTTGTCATCCTTTCCCGGGACCTTAAAATCATAAGTGCCAACGAGACATTTCTGCTCCACAATAATCTCAGCCTCGATAATATTGAAGGGAAAACATGCCATGAGGTTCTGCAAAGCTGCATGACCTTCTGCCGGGAACAAGCCGATGAATGTCCTGTATACGAAGCTCAGTCCACCCAAAAACCTGTCAGTGTCACCCATCAGGATGTGATGGTGGATAAAGTTCCCCATCACTATAAGATCGATATCTATCCTGTTTTTAGCGTCAAAGAGGATGATACCTGTTTCCTGCACATCGCTCGGGATATTACCAGCCGCATTGAAGAGGAACGCCTCAAGGACAACATGTGGATGGAGATATTAAACCGCATGGAAAGCCTCTATGCATCCATGGTGGAAGGCAATGAGAACATAAGCAGTATCCGCGGTGAAATCGACCAGCTCATTGAAATAATACCCCTGGCAGTTGTCGGCTGGGACCCTAAGGGAAAAATCAGCCGCTGGAATACCAATGCGGAAATTCTTTTCGGCCGGCCGGCGGCTGAGGTTATGGGAAAACCTTTTTTTGATTTTTTTGCCAGCGGCAAATCCCAGGAAACATTTGCAAAAATTATGCGCAGCCTGCAAATGGGACAGAGTGAGGTTTATTCCCTGGCTGAAAACAGGACCGCCTCCGGGCATATAATCGCATGTGAATGGTACCATAATGTTTATCAATTCGACGACAAGGGAGAAATTTCTCTCTGCCTGTCCCTGGGGCAGGATGCCACCCAGCGCCTGACCACGGACAAAAAAGCTGCCAAACTTGCCACCCAGCTTGAGGCCATCCTTAATGCCACCGGTGATGCCATCGTCGGCCTCAATAATCTCCGGCGCATAACCCTTTGGAATCCCGCCGCGGAAAAGCTTTTTGGCTGGCTGGCCAAAGAAGTCCAGGGCCGGGAGATCGAAATGCTGTTCCCCGCTGATTTCCAGCAGACCCTGACGCAAAAATTCCGAACATTCATGGAGGGACCGGAACCGAAAAAAAGACAGAAAATCACCTTTGAAACTTCAGCCCTGAGAAGGGACGGCATCACTATTCCGGTTGAAATTACCTTGTCTTCAGCAATGATTGAAGACAAACTCAACGGCTTTGCCGTCTTTCACGAAATCAGCGAAAGAAAACGTACTGAAAAGATACTGCTGCACTCGGAAAAAATGCGCTCCCTGGGAGAGATGGCAAGTGGTGTGGCCCATGATTTCAACAACAGCCTGACAACTATCCTGGGCAATCTGAAGCTGCTTAAAGAGGCAGGGGTTGAGAATGCGGTTGCCGAAAAACTTGACGCCATTGAAAGGGCTGTCCAGCAGGGTGCGGAGACCGTTGCCGGTTTGCAGGGTTTCAGCCGTACCGCTGACGATGCCACCCATGAAACTATTGAACTGCTGGCCTTGAAACCCCTGCTTGAGGAGGTCAGGAATCTTACCCGCTTCAGATGGAAAGACCTGCCCCAGAAAGAAGGGTACACCATTGATTTTACCCTTGAGGTTGAAGGCTCTCCTGTTCTGCAGATTAATGGGTCTGATTTAAAGGAAATGTTGACCAACCTGATCTTCAACGCCGTAGACGCCATGCCCAAAGGAGGCCATATCCATCTCGGCGTAAAACAGGAAGAAGAAAAGGTCTTTCTGGTGGTGCAGGACAACGGCATCGGGCTGTCAAAAAAAGATGCCGCCCATATCTTTGATCCCTATTTTACCACCAAAGGCAGAGGTCATGCCGGTCTTGGTCTAAGCATTGCCAAACGTTTTGTTGAGCGGCACGGCGGCTCAATCACGGTGGAGAGCATCAAAGGAGCCGGATCCACGTTTACAATTAAATTCCCCTTGCTTGCCGTGCATGATCAGGAAAAAACCGACCGGGTAAAAAAGGGGTTGCCGCCGGTTCAACTGCAGATACTGGTCATCGACGACGAACCCCTTGTCCGGAGCCTGTTAAAACAGACATTGGAAGAAAGAGGCCATGTGGTGACCGAAGCAAACAACGGCAGAGATGGGGTCCGCTGCTTCCGTGAAAACAATTTTGACCTGGTTATCACTGACCATGGCATGCCCGTCATGAATGGCCTCGATGCCGCCTTCCGCATCAAGAAACAAAAACCGGAAATACCCGTGCTGCTTATTACGGGATGGCAGACGGAAACGGAGGCCATATTCCAGAAGCCCAGCTCAATAGATGAATTTATTACCAAGCCGTTCGACCTGGAAAAAATTGTTGTCCTGGTGGAGGAGTATGGCCGGAAAACGCAAGCCACGAAGACCCTGTAATGCAAAAAGGTGTTAGGGATTTTGCCGGTATATCAGAAAAGGAGTACTGAAACCACAGCGATGACAATGAGGGGGAGGTACCGGAAAAACGGCGGTGCCACCTTTTCAGGTGGAAGCGTTTTCGTGAGCCTGTTTGCAACAAAGAAAGAAAAGATCAGCCCGATAATTATAATGACAATCTGCAGAATATATATTGATTGGGTATCAAGCCTGAACGCGATATGCGGGAAAGAGTACCCGACCTGATTCTCAAGTATGACGAAGAAATCAGCCGCATGGTTTAAAAGCGGCACTAGCCGGATGGCAATTTCATTTGCATAGACCAGGGGCAGCATGACCATAAAAAAAGTTGAACCAAACTTTTTGCCGGCATCGGTATCAACCATTCCGGTAAAGGCTACCCCGGCAACGGCAACATGATAGGCGAAAACCACCGCAATAAACATGAGCACCCCATATGCGAACTCCATTGATCCGATGTACGGTTCCAGTCGTTGCGGTAAGGAAGTGTGGGCAAGTCCCCTGAAGATCTGGGTTCCCCAGATCAGCGGCACGAAAAGGATCATGGCAATATCAGCCGCCTGCATATTCCAGAGCTCCCAGCCGGGCGGCCGCAGATTGACCCGTACCGCGGCATTTTTACAGACTTTCATGCAGTTGCCGCACAGCACGCAATCCTGGTTGGAATCCATGGCAAATGGACCTTTTGCCATGGAGCAGCCGGGGACATCATCGCGGCCGGTGAAGCAGTCAAAGGTTGAGCATTCATGACTGCAGTAATTGTAATTAGCCCTCACTTCAATTATTGAAGCGCGGGCAAAGGTTGCAACCATCTGGCCCAGGGGGCAGAAATATCGACACCAGACTTTGCCTTCAAAAAACAGGGCGAAAAGAACAGCCGAGAGGAGCATGGCGATAAGCAGCCAGGCAGTTTTTGAGGGTTTATCCCACATATCAAGCGCGGCCTGCGACCAGAAAACAAGGGCCAGACCAAGAGCACTGATAAAAAACCCCCTGTTCAGATATCTGGGAGGAATTTTCCACCGTTTGATTTTCAGTTTCCTGACCAGGTCACTGAAAAATCCTATGGGGCAGAAGCTGCACCATATTCTGGCCAGGAGCAGGCAGCTCAATATCAACAGCGGCTCCCAGTTGGCCCACACCAGGAGCAGCGAAATATTGGACTCGGGAGATGGACTGCCCCATATGCCCAGAACAACAACAAAAACAAACATAAGGGCGACAACAATCTGCGGTCCAATGGGATAAAACGGGCTCTGGAAAAAATTCCTGATAAATTTTATCGAAAGAAGATTAAATGCATTTTTCCCGGTAATCGGAACTTTTCCTATGAAAACATCCTCTGCCGCAATAATGCTTCCCTTGGCAAAACTGATTGAACGGGCAACAACTTCTTCAAGTTCCCGGAAATTTCCCGGCCAGTCGTACGCCATCATTTTATGCAGCGCCTCTGTTTCGAACTGCATCGCGATTTTGCTTTTTTCACGGCCTATTTCCGTCAGCAGGACACTGATTATTTCCTTGAGATCTCTTTTCCTGCGGTGGAGCGGTTCCAGCCGAACCTGGTCGGAAGCCAGATATTCGTAAAGGGAGTTTTCCAGGTTGAGATCATCGGTAACATTTAAGATTACCCGGGTTGAAGCCTGGGTCGGGCGCTCAGCCCCCAGGGGATAAAACATGCCGGAGGTAAAATATTCAAGCAGCAGCCGCTGGACCTTGGGCTCAAGTTTTGCCCCGTCCTTGATGACCAGGGTGCCGTTATGGGCCAGTTTTAAAAATCCCTGCCAGGGCATAAACGAGCGGCCGTATGTCTCAATATCATATCCGAACAGAGCGCCAATCTGTTCAAGCTCGCGATAATAGACCGTCTCTTTTTCATGCTGCAGCACCCTGGAAACAAAATGCGGTATCGTATCAGGATCAAAAATTATATAGGACCCTTCGTTGTCACCACCATGTTCATAAATATGCTGTGCCACCCTGGACTTCATGGAGCCCGGTTCGCCGAGGAGCAGAATTGAATCGGTGGTGCTGCAGATCGCATCAATCTGTGTCCTGAGTTTTCGTGCTTTCTTGGAACTGCCCACCAGGGGGAGACATGGACGGGTTTCCATTTTTGACATGAGTTCCCGATAATGGTGGTCCTGGTAAATCTGGCTTTGCCCCCGGCCCTCCAGGATGGATTTGAACCATTTCCGGATGGCCGCCTGCGATGTTTCCGGATGTTCACGGTATAACGTCAGAAATACTGTCCGTGGAACCGCCAGGATGCTGGTTTTCTCCATGGCTTTCGCGGTCACAAACCTGGGACTTTCGGTCAGAAGGCTCATTTCACCGAAGACTTCACCGGCACGGTGCACGGCCAGGTCTATCTCTTTATTTTTTTCTGATTTATGGTAGAGACGGACAGTGCCGAGCAGGATGACATAGACATAATCACTGCCCTCTTTCTGTCTGAAGATTATATCGTTGGAATTATAATCGAGCCGCCTGGATCTCGAATGTACATCCTCGATCAGGTTTTTGGGAAGCGACGAGAAAATGTCCGAGTTGGCAAGGCGGTCAATGTCCTGCAGTTTAAGAGCCTGAGCCAAGTCCTTTTTGGTAATGGCACCGGCATCGAGAAGCAGCATGCCGATCAGTGGATCATAGCCCTTTGAACGAAGATTGTCCTGACGCTCCAGGGCATACATGATCGCCGTCTCGTCACAGGCACCTGCTGCCAGTAAATATTCGCATAACTTTCTGACCGGCACCCTTACCTGCATTCGGGCATGAAAATGCTTTTCACTCTGTAGTTCAATCATATCTACCACCCCTTCCAAGGATGGAATATCATATAATTACATTAGCTGATTTCATATATTATTGCTAATGCATTTGTACTGGGCGCAGGCCCATATTATTTACCAACGTTCATAAGGAGCTTTGCCGACCTGCGAAAGGAGAATTAATAGACCGCGGAGAGCCCGACCTTGAAAATAAATTCCGGGTATACTGAAAATAAAAATTCTTATATACTACCATGTTAGTATTACCTTAATTAGTATTACCTTGGAAATTTCTGTATAAGGAGGACAGCAATGAACACCATCGTCGTTGCATGCGGCAACTGCGGCACAAAAAACAGGATACCGGCCGATAAACAGCATCTTGGGCCGAGGTGCGGAAAATGCAAAACCGTCCTTTCGCTTGCATCTACGGCCGTACCAGTAGAACTGGATGATTCCAGCTTCGCGGAATTTATTAACAAGGCCTCAAAACCGGTTATGGTCGATTTCTTCTCACCGACCTGCGGCCCCTGCAGGATGCTTGCCCCAACGGTTGACACCATGGCAAGAAAATTTTACGGCCGGATCATCATTGCCAAGCTCGACACCAGCCGTAATCAAATAACAGCAGCTCAATACAGAATAAAAGGTGTTCCCTCCCTGCTCTTCTTTAAACATGGAAAACTTGTGGATCAGGTAACCGGTGCCCTTCCAGAGCAGGAACTTGTCAGGCTTCTTGAGAAGTATGCCTGACCCGGGGTGAATTATCGGGGTGCAAACAGGGGGAAAACAAGGGTTACTGCAGTTCCAGTTCCTGCAGTTTCTTCATAAAACCTTCGCGCCCCCCAAAGTGATGCGTCTGTAATCCGGCAGCCGCCGCCCGGTCAATATGCTCAATATTGTCATCCACAAAAAGCGTCTCCGGCGCATTTACTTTTAATTCCTGCAGTGTATCACCAAAAATCGTCGGGTCGCGTTTGGATTTACCGAGATGGAAACTGTTGAAAACAGCATCGAAGTATTGAAAAAAATGATACCGTGACTCCAGCTCGTCCAGCCAGTCTGACTGATCACTTAAAATAGCGGTTTTCAATCCCTGCTCCTGCAATGATCTGACTGTTTTCAGCATCCAGTCCTTCGGAATAAAGCGGGAAAGTATCTCCTGCCGCAGTTCCTCATCAGTCGCCATTATGCCGCTGTGTTTCCTGACCTCGTTCCAGTACTCTTTTTCCGAGCCGGTGCCCGTCACATATCCGGAATCATATACCGCCTCGCTTGCAAGCTGGAAAAATCGTTTCTGGTCCAGACAGAATTTGTCAGCTATGGCGTAAAGTCCCTCCTGGAATCCTTCCTCGGCTATCACTCCGCCAAAATCTAGGAGCACTGCACGTATCTTCATATGTATTCCTGTCGCTGTATTTTTGTCCCGGGTTTCCACAGGGAAAAAATACATCTTATCCGTATAATTGGGGATTACCATCTTTTTTTCAGCAAATCAGGACCAGGCCGATTTGCGTCCCCATCCGATATGCTGCTGTCATCTTATGAACTAAAGCGGACTGCTGCAATTTATTTTATTTTGCCGCGGGCGGCAATACACGGATGATTGGGCTGCAGCACTCCCTTGACAGCATACAACCATCTGAATAAATACATGCGCTTTCCGATTGTGACCCCCGAACGTTGCCGTTAATTTACTTTCAGGTATTGCGTTAGTCTTTCATCGTCATTAAAGAAAAGAAACAGAAATAATTTAGACTGACTGCTGCGGCACAATCGGCGCGATAAGTTTTCGGACCGAAAATAATCTTTAACCACCAACAAATGGAGGAAACACATGAAATTGAACGGTAAAAAAGTATTCATCCTGGTTGAAACTGTATATAACGATCTGGAGTTCTGGTACCCTTACTATCGCCTCAAAGAGGCAGGCGCCGAAGTAATCGTGGTTGGTCCTAAGGGTGGTATAATCTATAACGGCAAGGCAGGTTTGCCGGTAAAGGCCGATACCGGCATGGCCGATGTTAGCGCGGCCGACTGCGATGGACTTATCATTCCCGGAGGGTATGCCCCGGACCATATGCGCCGGCATCCTGAAATGGTAAAACTGGTGCGGGACTGCGTTGAATCCGGCAAGATCGTGGCCGCCATTTGTCATGCCGGCTGGATGCTGGCCTCCGCCGATATCCTGCAGGGCCGAACCGTTACTTCGTTTTTTGCCATCAAGGACGATTTAGTGCATGCCGGCGCAAACCATGTTGACCGGGAAGTGATGGTTGACGACAACATCATCACCAGCAGGTCGCCCGATGATTTGCCGGCCTTTATGAAGGCCATTATTTCGGCGCTGGCATAGAAGGTGCGGGAGGTAGATCGGAGTAATGGAGGGGTATAAATTACCTGACAAAATTATTTATACCCCTTTCTCCAATTCTCCATAACTACACTGCTTGCAAACTGTCTCAATCCTGAAACGGTCCAGTAACAACTCTTGCAGTCCACCAGCACTTCTGCAGGCTATTTATTCTTGACATATAAAACCTTTCGTTGTAGACAGACGAGTTTGTCACATCAACACCTTCATTTTTTTACAAAATTGTAATAAATTGGCCGTGTTGACTGTCCCTTACAGAAAAAATTTTCACCCGTACAAGGAAGATTCATCCAGAGGAGAAAATTATGTGCCGGTTAGCAATTAAAACCGCCAGCAAACCGTTTTCGCCTTACAGCGTCCTCATGGCCATGGAGGCGATGCAGGAAGGATATGACGGCAGTGGTCTCGGCCTGATGCTGCGGGGCTAAAATTTGCCGATTATAATTACCAGACCAAAGACCCGATCCTCTCCGGCATCGCCCATACCGAGGCCGCTCTGCACCGCCTGGACGCCTACATGCAGGAAAGGGGATTTCAGCTCAAATATGACCACGAATTTGAGGTTGACTCCAAGAAGATCGAGGCCAAGGACCGTTATAAATATTTTCTGCGGGTCTATAGACTGCCGGCATCATGGAAGTCTTATGACCAGGAAGAGATCGAACAGCAGCTGATGCTGACCCGTCTGGATCTGCGGCAAAACGGCGAAGAACACGAGCGGACCTCACCGTCTTTTCCTTCTGGCCCGATGTGGCCATGATCAAGGAGGTCGGCTGGCCGCTGGGGGTGGGCAACGCCCTCCACTTGAACGACAACCGCATCAAGTCCCGGGTGGTCATGGCCCAGGGCCGCCAGAACACCAACTACGGCATCAACCTCTACGCCTGCCATCCCTTTTTTATCCAGGGGATCTCCACCATGACCAACGGCGAAAACACCGCCTTCGTGCCGATCAAGGAATGGCTGGCCGGCTCGCATTATCCCGGCTACATCGGCTACCAGAGCGATTCCGAGGTCTTCGCCCATATCCTGCACTACACCCTCAAACGCCTCAAACTGCCGCTGGAGGCTTACAAGCACGTGATCACGCCGCTGAAGACCGAAGAGCTGACCTGAGCACCCCCAGGGCGAATTTCTCAAGCGGCCTGCGGAGACGTCTGCCGGCGGCTGATCATCGACGGCCCCAACTGCGTCATGGGCTCCCTGCCCGACGAGACCGCATCCTGGTCATGGACCACAAAAAATGCGGCCCGGCACCATCGGCGGCAAACCCGGCGAATGGGCCATGGCCTCCGAGATGTGCGGCGTCGACGCCATGGTCCCGGACCGGGATCAGATCCCTCGATTTCCAACCCATGCGTGAAAACACGGTAATTATCCCTCCAGACCGAAAGGAGTATAAGATATGGTCCCAATTCGATCCGTTCCCGCTACCCCAAGCAGCCTGACCTACCTCGATCTGCCCTGGATCATCAAACACCGGGAAGACCGCTGCACCCTCTGCGGCCGCTGCACCGCCGTCTGCCCGAACGAGGCGATCTATCTGACCTACCGGCGGCAGCGCATGCCGCAGTCTCGAATCCTGAACAGTAACAAGCGCGGCAGCGAATACCGGACCTTCACCGGCATCCGGCAGCGCACCGACCTCGAGCAACCGCTGTATCGGCTGCGGCATGTGCGCCATTGTCTGCCCCAACGAGGCCATCGGCCCGGTCCCCAACCCCAACGAGCCGCGGGCCCGGTTCCATACCCACAGAAGGGCGATGCCTGGAAACGCGGCGGCCGCCGCAACAACCGCGAGAGCCTGCTCGACCAGATCATCTTCAACCGCATCTCGATGCTCACCGATCCGGCCCTCGATGCCGGCCGTCATGAATTCTACGTCAATACCCTGCTCGGCCGCGTCCTTTCTCCGGAGGAATATCTCAGGCGCAAGGCCGCCGGCGAATGGATTCCGCCGGTCCGGGAGATCTTTCCCTTCATCATCGGCTCCATGTCCTTCGGCGCCCTGTCCCCGAACATGTGGCTGGGCCTGCTGCAGGGCGTCGCCTACTGCAACGAGGTGCTCGGCATCCCGGTGGTCATGGCCACCGGCGAGGGCGGCTGTCCGCCCTGGGTCCTGAAGAGCCCCTTTCTGAAATACATCATCCTGCAGATCGCCTCCGGTTATTTCGGCTGGGACGAGATCATCCGCGCCATCCCCGAGATGCAGTGCGATCCGGCGGCCATTGAGATCAAATACGGCCAGGGTGCCAAGCCCGGCGACGGCGGCCTGCTCATGTGGTTCAAGGTCAGCAAGCTCATCGCCCGCCTGCGCGGCGTGCCGGAAGGGGTCGATCTGCCGTCGCCGCCGGTGCACCAGACCCTCTACTCCATCGAGGAGAGCGTCATGAAGATGATCCAGACCCTGTCCATGGCCTGGGATTTCAAGGTGCCGGTCTATCCGAAGATCTCCGGTTCCACCTCGGCCAAGTCGGTGCTCAACAACCTGGTGCGAAACCCCTATGCCGGGGCGCTGTTGATCGACGGGGTCGACGGCG
Organism: uncultured delta proteobacterium; assembly: GCA_963783905.1. GTDB lineage: Bacteria > Desulfobacterota > Desulfobulbia > Desulfobulbales > BM004 > BM004. The sequence continues at coordinate 117,375 of CAWAPG010000012.1, forward strand.
GCACCGGGGCGGCCTACAACGTCAGCATGGACGCCACCGGCCACCCCATCGCCTCCAACCTGCGGGAGTGCTATCTCGATCTGGTCGCCCAGGGCAAACAGAACGAGATCCCGCTGTTCGCCGCCGGCGGCGTCGGCAAAAACGGCAATGTCACCCAGAACGGCATGGCGCTGATCATGCTCGGCGCCTCCGGAGTCCATATGGGCAAATACATCATGCAGGCGGCGGCCGGCTGCCTGGGCAGCGAGCGCAACCGCTGCAACGTCTGCAACCTCGGCATCTGCCCCAAGGGCATCACCAGCCAGAACCCAAAACTCTACCGCCGTCTCGATCCGGACGAGGTGGCGCAACGGGTGGTGGAGACCTTCATGGGCCATCCGCACCGAAATGAAAAAGATCATGGCGCCGCTGGGCCGCTCCCAGAGCCTGCCCATCGGCATGTCCGACGCCCTCGGCATCGACGACAAGGCTGCACGCCGAGCGGCTGCAGATCAAATACATGTGCTAATATGTCCGCTTTACGCGTGAAAGGAGCACAACCGTGAGTCCCGAGCAATGAAGAGTACCGCAAAAAGGCAAGGCTCTAACAGAAAACCTGACAGTCAAGGGACTCGATAAAACGGCCAGCCGCATCAATTCCAAGAACTTCGAGGAAATGGTGCAGGCGCGCCGCTAAAAATCCAAAAATCTGGTCCTGGAAACATACGGCCAGCATAATGTCGGCGGCCGGCTGCACCGCGAGGGCGGCACCATGCAGCTCGATATCAAGGGCCCGGCGGCCAGCGGCTCGGCTGCATGGGCCAGCCCGGCACCACGATCGTCTGTGACGGACCGGCCTCCGACGACGTCGGCTATCTCAACATCGGCGCCGACATCATGGTCAAGGGCGATGCCACCAACGGCGTCTGCAACGCCATGGCCCAGGGCCGGGTAATGATCGGCGGCTCCATCGGCGCCCGCGGCCTGACCATGACCAAATGGAACCCCGACTATGAGCGGCCGGAGCTCTGGGTCCTGGGCTCGGTGGGCGACACCTTTGCCGAATTCAACTGCGGCGGCATCGGCGTCGTCTGCGGCATCGAAGCCAAAATCCGAAAAACGTCCTGGGCTACCGGCCCTGCGTCGGCATGGTCGGCGGCTGGATATACTACCGCGGCGAAACCGACGATTCCTACTCCCGGACCAACGTCAAGAAGCGTTGCCCGGACGACGAGCAGTGGCAGTGGCTGATGGACCGGATGCCCGATTATCTGAAAGACATCGGCCGGGCCGATCTGTTGAAGAAGCTCTCCGTCCGCGAAGAGAATGGAAGATGCTCATCGCCATCACCCCGCAGGAACGGGCCCTGATGTTCTCCGGCCCCATGCCCATGGCGGAGTTCCGCGCCAAGGTATGGGAAAGGCCTTTGGCGGCGATCCCCTGCGCGACCTGGCCCCGGGGCTGGACCGCAGCCCGATCGGCCTCATCGTCACCGGCGAACTGCGCCGGCGCCAACCCTTACTGGGCCAACCAGGAAACAGCGGCGCCCTGCACCTTCTACTGCCCGGTCCACATTCCCACCATCGACCGGCTGCGCCTCATCCGCGAAGGCAAGGTCGAGGAGGCCTACGAACTGGTGCTGCAGTACACGCCGCTGCCCGCCTCGGTCTGCGGCGCGATCTGCCCCAACCTCTGCGTGCAGAACTGTTCGCGGCAGAATGTGGACAAGGGCATCGATATCGCCCTGCTGGGCCGCGGTCCATCAAGGACGCCCAGCCGCCCAAGACGGCCAAGAAGGCCACCGGCAAGAAGGTGGCGATTATCGGCGGCGGTCCGGCCGGGATGAACGTCGCCTGGCAGCTGGCCCGGGAGGGCATCGAGGCCCATATCTTCGAAAAGGGCCAGGAACTGGGCGGCAAGCTGGCCCAGGTCATCCCCTGGGAGCGGCTGCCGAAAGCGGTGTGGGAAGAGGAGATCGCCCGCTTCATGATCAATGGCCAACATCAAGGTCAATTTCGGCGTACGATATGACCAAGGCAGAAATTTGCCAAACTGCAGAAGGATTATGACTACGTGGTGGTGGCGGTCGGCACCCATGAGCCGCGCAAGATCCCCTTCCCCGGCTCGGAACGGGTGATCACCGCCCTGGATTTCCTGAAGACCACCAAGACCAAAAAGCCGATGAAGGTCGGCAAGCAGGTGCTGATCATCGGCGCCGGCAACGTCGGCTGCGACGTGGCCTGCGAAGCATACCGCACGGGGCCGAACAGGTTACCCTGATCGATATCCAGAAACCGCTGGCCTTCGGCAAGGAAAAGGCGGCGGCCGAGGCGCTGGGCGCCAAATTCCCCTGGCCGGTGATCACCCGCGAAGTCACCGAGAAGGGGCTGATCGACAAGGACGGCAAACTCTATCCGGCCGATACGGTAATGATCTCCATCGGTGATGTGCCGGCCCTCAAATTTCTGCCGGACACGGTGGAAGCCACCGTAGGCGGGGCGGCCTGGATCAAGACCGACGCAGCCGGCCGGACCTGCGATCCCAAGGTCCTGGCGGTGGGCGACGTTGAACGCCCCGGACTCGCAACCAATGCCCTTGGCGGCGGCAAGAAAGCGGCTGACTTTATCATATCCCAGGTGCAGGGGAAGCAATGGGTACCCTTTGACAAAAATCTGATCGATTTAAAAACCCTGACCACGACCCATTATTTCCCTGATATCCAATGCGGGGTCACGGTTGAAGGTGAGGCGTACCGTTGTCTTTCCTGCGGCAAGTGCCGGGACTGCCATCTCTGCGAAACCATGTGCCCCACCAGCGCCATCTCCCGCCGGGAAATTCCCACGGACGTCGGCTATGAATACATTGCCGATCCGGAAAAGTGTATTGCCTGCGGTTTCTGCCGGGACACCTGTCCCTGCGGCATCTGGGTCATGCAGCCTTTCTAGTATTGTTGCTTTACTTTGTGTCTGTTATCTTCAGGGGTTAGCCGCTCACGGTTAATCCCTTTTTATTTGTTTTTTTTATTTCGGGCAAACAAAAAAATGTCTTAAAAACATTTAATAAACCGATCCATCACTTGATTTATTACTAACCTCCCGCATAACATAGCTGGGAGCCGCCAGTCTGGCTGATGGTTAGATTTGAGATTTATTAAGTTTTTACCCAGCGTCGGCAATAACCTTGCAACCTGAAAATCTTTATCTGCCAAGCCTGAAATTGGGTTACTGACCATGGAAATCTCAGCCGTAGCCAAGATCCTGATTATTTTCTTCGGTGTTATTGCCTCCAGTCGTCTGCGGATCCCCCTCGGTGTCGGCCTCATTTCCGGCGGCCTCATCCTTGACCTCTGGGCCGACAAAACCATACAGGTTTTAGCCGCTGACTTCTGGCAGGCCCTCATCCGCCCCGAACTGTGGCTTCTGACCATAACCATCACCCTTATCATGGAAATCGGTTACTTCATGGCCTCGGATGAGAACGGCAAGGCCATCGTTTCGCTGGCCCGCCGTTATGGCGGCAGGCACGGACAGGCGATCAGCCTGGTTCTCATTCCCGCTGCCATCGGCATGGTCCCCATGCCGGGCGGCGCACTCTTTTCCGCCCCCCTTGTCGGGCAGACTTCGCAGAACAGCACCAATTCTCCGGAATGGAAGGCGGCGGTCAATTACTGGTTTCGGCACATCCTTGAATACTGGTGGCCCCTCTACCCGGTGGTTATCGTCACCCTCTCTATTTTTACCCTCCAGACCTGGCAGTTAATGCTCCTGCAGATCCCCTTCACCTTTGTCAGTCTCGGCGCCGGATATTTTTTCCTGCTCCGGCGCCAGACCTTTTCCTTTACCGATGCACCGGCGGAGCAGGATCTGCCCAGCATGGTGCAGGTGCTTCTGCCCATTGTCATCATTGTACTGGCAACATTCCTGCTGCCGGGATTATTCCATGCCGTGCTGCCCGGGCTCAACCCGGCCTCCTGGAAACTCATGTCCATGCTGGTCGGGCTCCTTATTAGCCTGATGCTCATCTGGCTCAACCGGAAAAAACATTCCCGAAAAATTTTCGCCGATCTTATTTCCCGGAAAACCGGGAATATTTTTATTACCCTGGCCGGCGTCATGATTTTCGAGTCGTTGTTGAATTCTTCCGGGCTCATTCCGCTGGCAGGCCGTGAGCTTTCCAACGGCCGGGTTCCCATCGGATTGATCATTGCATTTCTTCCCTTTCTTGCCGGTCTGGTAACCGGCATTGCCATCGGTTTTGCCGGTACGGCCTTTCCCATTGTCGTCGGTTTCATCTCCGCCGGGGAAATCAGTCTGCAGCCGATGGCCGCTCTTGTCCTGGCCTTCAGCATGGGTTACGCCGGCATGATGCTCTCGCCGGTGCATCTCTGCTTTCTGCTCACCGTCGATTATTTCAGCGCTTCACTGTTAAAGGTTTACTCCTTGATTCTCCCTTGTGTAATCACCGTTGCGGCCTTTGGCATCATTTTCTATCAGTCGCTGCAGTATTTTTTACGCTGATAAAAGCTATGCCTGTCTATCAACTAACGGAAAAACTTGTATTCCCTCCACCGGACTTTGCTGAAAAGGACGGATTGCTGGCAATCGGCGGTGATCTTTCCCCGGAAAGACTGGTGCTTGCTTACAGCAACGGCATCTTTCCCTGGTTTTCCGAAGGAGATCCCATTCTCTGGTGGTCTCCTTCGCCACGGCTCATAATCTTTCCCCACGAATTCAAAATTCCCAGAAGGCTCTCCCGTCAGATGCGGCAAAAAGAATTCTCCATCACCATGGACAAAGCATTCCGGCAGGTCATAACCGCCTGTGCCACGGTTGATAAACGCCAGAAAAAGGGTACCTGGATTACCGCGGACATGATTGCAGCATACAGTCTTCTTCATGATTTGGGTTATGGACATTCGGTGGAATGCTGGCAGGATGAGGAACTCGCAGGAGGGCTTTACGGCATTTCACTGGGGGGAACTTTTTTCGGGGAATCCATGTTCAGCAGAAAGTCCAATGCTTCAAAGATTGGCCTGGTTCACCTGGTGAAAAAACTGGCTGAATGGGACTTCGATCTCATCGACTGCCAGATGAAAACAGCCCACCTCATGCAGTTCGGGGCCCGGGAAATTCCAGGCGCGGAATTCCGGAAGATCCTGGCAAAAAGCATCTCCCGCCCCACGCGCAGGGGAATATGGCAGCACAGCTGATTTAGCCGTCCCCTCTATATCCAGATCAAGCGCCGGGTGCCCATGCCCTGACAAAAAAGGCTGACCATAATGGGGACCAACCCCCGTTTTGGAGCAAGATTTATTGTAATGCAGCTGTTTCCAGCTATTCGTTTGCTGCTTTCTCTATTGCCACGGAAAAGCGGTGTTCCTCTTCAACCTGCTTGAGTTTGCGCTTTACTGCATCTTCAACAAACAGTTCCTGGGTAAAGCCTACATAAAGCGCATAAATTATCAGAAGTAGAATCACGGCAAAGGGCAGACCGGTACTGACCGCTGCAGTCTGTAGGGTGGTAAGTCCGCCGCCAATCAGCAGAACAGAAGCCACAACCCCCTCCATAACAGCCCAAAAAACCCTTTGTGGGACCGGGGAATCAAGTTTGCCGCCGGAGGTCAAGTGGTCAACCACGAGTGATCCGGAGTCGGACGAGGTGACAAAAAACACAGTTACCAGGACGATGCCGACAAGCGAGAGGATCTGGGTAAATGGAAAGTACCTGAACATGACAAATAAAGCCGTTGCAACATTGGCATTGACCGCTTCAACAATATTGGCCGTGCCTGAAGACTGGAGGTAAATGGCCGAACCGCCGAAAACAGACATCCAGACAAAGGATAAGAGCGTCGGGATAACCATGACGCCGAGTATGAATTCACGCACAGTGCGTCCCTTGGAAATACGAGCAATGAAAGACCTCATGGTGCCCTGGATGGAAAAACTCCGGCCACTTTTATGTATATGTGTTTAGAGAAAAAAAGAAATGCTGCGTAATCAAGAGGAAAAGCCTAACTTTCAAACTGGTATACAAATCCTGGGCCGGTCAGCCCCCCGCGGGATTTTGAGTCTTATCAAAGAGATAAATACTATAAAACAAAGTACAAAAAAATATAACAATAACAAAGAGGGTTAGTAGAGATATTGCCTAATCCTTTTTGTTATTTTTTGTTGTTTTATCTCATATAAGTAGCAATTTGGCATCAACTAGAAATGCCGATTCTCAATAATAGTGAGGGAATAAAAGCAACCCTTTATCAAGTCCACATATCCACTGGACATCTTGACACTTTGGGAATAATTCATGAAGTATAAATTGCAGGAATCGCAAGTAGCTTATGGACTGCATATGAAATGAAAAACCACCCATGAAACAGGGGGGATGGATCGGTCTTTTCTATTTGACACTGTCAGACATATCAGCAGCTATATGCTACTCGGTGCTGCCCGTAAAATTAAGGTACTTTAAATATTTGATTCAGTGTTTGGAATTGGTTCTTAATTCAAGTATCTCTACAATTATGTTGGCCTTGCCGATCATGCTCATTTATGTGAAAATAAAATTGCTGGCAATTACCTTGTTTTAATTACCAAAGATTCCAATTGCCGGTTTTAAAAATATAAACAGCGAGAGCAATATTTGTTACTGAATGAGCCATTATACAAGCTATTAGGTCTTTTCGTAAAATCCATAACCAAGCCATAAGTAAACCAAAAACAACAGAAGCAGGCCATTCTTGCAAATTATGCCCGAATGTAAATACGGCAGTCGAGATGGCAATAGCAGACCATGACCACGCCCCTGGCTGGACATTATTTATAGATCTTTCATCCATTACAATGTGCAAAGCTTCTTTCTTGTTTTCTTTTCTAGTATTTTCCCATTGTAAGGCAAAACGAAAAACATACCCTCGCATCAGAAGTTCTTCAAAAACAGGCACTAAAAGTCCGGCAGAAATCAATCTTAGAACGAAAGCTATCTTTGACCACGGCTGATTATCATCAAGATGAACAAATGGGCCCAGAAGGAGAATCCAAATAAATGCACCTATGCACCCTGCGCCTATGCCAATTACAATAGAAACTAAAGGATTTTTAGGGCCTTTTATTGGAATGTACCATCGCCAAGCCCATACAATTAAAATGGGCACTACAATTAAACGAAGTATGTAACTAGCTTCAATTGATAAATAGCTACCAAAAACTGAAGCAATAAACACATAAGTAAGATATGGCAAAAAGTAAGGTAATAAAAGTTTACGATTAGAAATCATCCTTTTGGCCACAGTCAGAATTGATTGTCGATAATCTGTCTGCCTTTTCAATTCTCCAAGTACGAATAAAGTCCAATATAGCCCATGGTAACAAAATAAGACTTCCAGCCCTGTTTAATAAAAGATAATTCTGCATATCGGAATTAAAGGTTAACCATCCATCATAGAAACACCACAAGCCAAAAATCGCTAGTAATGTTGGGAAGACAAACGGACCAATTTCTGGTGGTGGAATTTTTTCTTTATCGTTGTCGGCCATTTCATACCTACCTTGTCTAAGAAATTGTTGTATTCGGGTTAAGATCTCTTATGGAAAATGGGAAACAAAGCAAGTTGTAACTCATCGTTTAATATGAAAAGCATTTGAGAGTCAACAAAAACAAACCGTATGGAATGATTCTTGGTTTATCAGGAGAGGTATAGATTTCTTGCCACAATAGAAACTATATAAAAGAAAATTACCAGTTACGATATCAACTGGACATCTGACACTTTAAGATTCATTGTTCAGGTTTTGATTTTTTTCGGACGGCACAGGCTGCATTGTCCGGCTTTATTGATGAGACAACCCCAAAAGGGACTCAGCCAATGAAGCTGAATCCCTTGCTATTGTTGTGGTGCGGAGGTCGGAACCACACGAAATCAATTAAATTATTGTAATTAAATATAATGTTATAACAAAAACTATTGAGAAATTATAATATACCCGCTTTTGTACCCGCTTTTTGCAGATGTAACTAACTTTTTGCAATGGCCCGGGTTTTAAGGGGCGATGCCAGTTAGATTTACTTCTGCTCCTTCCTGTCCTTAATCTCACCATAAATCTTTTTATAGAGTTGTTTGGATATCTCCTGTCCTTTGGCTATCTGGTCTGGACTCATTTTCTTTAAAATGAGGTCTCTGCCCATTTTTGCGTATGCATTACCCTGAGATGCCCCAATGTTCCACCACGCATAAGCCTGTACATAATCTTGAAGGACACCATATCCATTGAAATACATCGCACCTAAATTACCTTGAGCGTCAGCATCCCCCTGCTCAGCAGCTTTTGTATACCACTTCGTTGCTTCTTTATAGTCTTGGGGAACACCTTCTCCGTTTTTAAGCATCACACCTAGTTCAAATTGAGATCCAGCATGTCCCTGCTCAGCGGCCTTGGTATACCATTTTACCGCTTTTTTATAGTCCTGTGGCACCCCTTGGCCTATGGCATGCATCACCCCTAAATAATACTGCGATGTCATGTCTCCTTGTTCAGCCAAAGGTTTCAATATTTCTATAGCAGTTGAATAATCTTCTCGGAGATACGCCAATAATCCGTCTGTTACAGTTTCGGCTTGTGTTTGAGGTACTACGCAAAGAAAAAATATATACACTAGTACTGCTATTTTTTTTGAACGATGAACCATCCTCATCTTTCCTCACCTTTGTTAATTGTAATTATGATCCAAACTCAAAATAGCAGAAAAAAAACCTCTGTGCAATTGATTAGAAAGATGACTGCCCTTTTGAACATGCCAATAAGATTATCCCCTTAAATGCTGGCAATTAACTCCTGTGTTGATTTTAAGAGTTGCTGAAAAAACTTTCGGTCTGCTTTTGCCCCTGCGGTATGCTCTCCGGTTTTCAGGGCATTTTGGTTTCCTCTCGGGGCTCCGGTGGCCTTTCCACCATGCAAACGGCAGCGGCCATTCGCCATGGCCGGACATTGGCAGGATGTCCCTCGTCGCGTCTTGGCTTCGCATCTCGGAGCTTTCGTGAAGTCGCTCGGCGGATTCCCATTTTTGAGCCATCCACGCCGTCTCTCATGGGGTTGTTTTTCACTTTTCATTCTTTACCCCTCCCCCCTCTTGATTTACATTGCCGACTATTGCTTGTCCTCCCTGGTGGACATGGACATGTTCAACGGTCATTTTTTGCTGGCCCTTTCCTCGATACCGGGTAAGAGCTTCCATTTGAGCTGTAAAGGTTCGGGCGAGTTTATTGAAAGCACGTTCCGCACTATCTTGTTGAGGGATATTTTCAACATGGGCTAGACGCCGGGCAAAAGTCATGATTGCCATGTGTACCGCAGCCATTTGGGCAGCCAGCAAGGTTTCAACCTGGTCTCTCGGCTCAATCCCATTGATAATGGCAAGTGCAAAATTTACTTCTCCTTGGTCTGGTTTTTTGCCTGTCGTCACAGCATTGACAAGCTGTTTAAGGATATCATAGGCGAAGTCGATGGAATTTGTTGCCAGTTTTTGGGAGAGCAGCAACCATCCTGTTCCAAGGTCGGGATGGTCAACAGAAATACTGAAGACACCTGGACGAGATTCGGTCAGTTTAATTTTCGGGGTTGGTGCTTTTGCATTTTCCCTGGCTTTGAAGGCTTCTATTGCTTCACCCTCCGCTGGTGTTGGTTCATATACTGCGTCTCCCTTCTCAGCCTTTTTTTGGGGTAAGGCTTTCCTTCTTTGTGTCATTTTTTTCTCCTTATTATCTGGTGCTCAAGGGAGAGCGTTAGCCCCCCACGGCGTCACCGTCCCCCCTCTCTCTTCACTACTGGAGGAAAATCAACTTCAAAATCAACTTCTATATCAAGTTCAAAATGCTTTAATCATACATTAAGGGGAGGTTGAAGGGGGGCTTGAAGCCCTCCTTTTTGCTTGAGTCTTCCTCCCGCCTTTCCTGCCCCCTGCGCACGATTTTGAATATGCTATTTGTGCAGCATCAAACTCTCGCTTGACGATACGATTTGTCAATCGCCCTGTGGGCTCTTTTGTCAACCAGCCTACTTTATCCAAAGTAATACGATACTCCTGCCATTCGTCGTCTGACAGTCCAAGATACTTGGCTATTTTCCAATCATTGTCCTCAATAGTGCCATCGTCTGACTTCCATGCAAAAAACGTCAAGTCTAGAGCAATACGCCGTTCGCTTGGATTAAGGATTGACCATTCAGTGCAGGACGAAATCTCATTCACTGGAAAAGAGACCCATAACGGGTTTCGTAATTCTAAGGGAGGAGGTACCAGCGTATCAGCCAGCAGCCATCCTCCCTCAAGCATAGCCTGTAAAAATTCCAACCGGTCTCGGGCGGCACAATGGCTGTGCATACAATGAATGGTAAACGAGGGATTCTCCCGGTCAGCGTTTGCAATAAAGCTAGCTAGGTCAGTCCCGATTTCTGTGTGCTCATTCGCAAAAGGGCAGCAAATGTGTTGCTTGCCTTCAACAATCGCTCCTAATGTATATTCTGGTTTAATAGCATTAACTATATCAAAGTCAGGGTTCCTTGATGCCCATTCTGTCAGGTCAATTACCTCGCCGGTCTCTGGGACTGTGTAGGCAAAGGCCAGATAGAATAGGGGCGGCTCTGCATTATTCTCCTTCTGTTGTTTGGTTGGTATCTTCGTCTCTGCCGTCAACTCAAGTCCCAGGTCTTCAATGACTTGTAGTGCCGAGTATTGTGGAAAATCGTTGACCTCCGACAGCTTTGTCATGACAGGTTCTTTTTTTAGGTGAAAAAATCCTGGTACACGAAGAACCCGAGGGAGGTCACAGCATGACTTGTCACCGTTGAACTTTTTGGCAATAGCTTGCTGAATAGGTTTAAACTGGCTCAGGCTGCAATCTTTCACCAACCAATAGAGATGCCACCGCCCAGGAGATGATTCGATTCTCATGTGCGGTTTAAGCGATGTTGCAGCAGGTTCCCAGGGAGATCCATCTAAGTCAACAAAGAGAGCCCGGACTTTGACCACGTTTTTTTTAGACCGCCCCTTGCCATCTCCTGCGTTGACCATGACGTAGACACCGCAGCCCTGTTTTTGTTTTTTATGAAGAAAGGCATATGCTGGACTCCGTTTCAAGTGCCGAAAAGAAGCTTTTCCAGAATTCTTGTTTTTGTCAGGAAAGAATTGGAAGGTGAGCGGATCAGCCTTGCTGCCAGTCAGAACATCAAAAAATCTGTTTGCCTGTTTATAATCAGGAGACAGGTCATCGGCTACGCCTCTCTCTCGGCTAGGGTCTTTCTGGTCTTGAGAAAGTTGGGGAGTTATTGTATTGCTGGAATGTGAGTTTAAGCCGCCTGCAAGCCTACTCAAATCATCGGAATTGTGGGCGGTTTCTTTTTCTAACATCGCTCCCCTCCAGCAACAGGCCGCTCGTTAACCCACTTTTGTATATCATCACTTCGCCAGGCAACAGCCCGGCTACCTAATTGAACTGGCCGGGGAAAAATTCCCTCGTCCATTTTCTTGTAAATTGCTGATCGTTTCAGGCCGGTGATTTCAGTTACCACAGGCAGTCTTAATAATTTGGTCATAATGTTCCTCCATAGGTGAATGGTTTTTGGTGTATCTGTAGGAACAATACGGGAAAAAAATGGATTCAAATAGATGGAAGGATGGGGTGGCAACGGCTACAAAGGGGTAGGTGGGTTTGGCGTAACTCTCTGGAATGAAGTATTTTTTATGGTCGGCAGGTTAAAATGAAATAATTATTCAATTTTCAGTTGACCGCCTTTCTTGCGCATATTTACTACTATAGCGATGCGCTTTTTGGCTTCACCTGAAAACGATGGGTTGTTTTCGTTAAGCCACCTCTTTATCTGATCAATGTGGCTTGTTTTATTATTTATCTCTTTGTCTCTGTATAGGGCCTGCCATGCTTTTATAGCGTATGCTAATTCCTCCGGCATGGTGGCCTGTTCTTCTTCAGGGGGATTGTGAATACCTTGGCTTTCGTTCTTAAATCGTTCAAGTTCTTCGGCGGTTATATACATTTGCTCCTTACGGTAATACCCATGTATAAATTCTATGAGATCTCCATCGTAGGTTTTTAAGGATGGTTTGAACCATGAAATAAAAGGAAAAGGGCCGCTTTCGTATCTCACGCTTCCCAGCAAATCACGGCCTATGGGAAATAATCCATCAACAATGCCAGTTTCTATATTATGAATGTCTATATGCCACTCGTCCATTGCTGGATTTGTGGCCAGCAACTTTCCCTCTAAAGGCTTAACACATATTGTCAGTATTCCCTGTTCGGCATAGTCTAAAAGATCATCAACGCTACAATCCCATAATTTTGCAACATCTTGTAAACGATAATATTTTTTAGGTGGTAATGTAATTTTTGCCATGCCTTGTTCCCCTTGTTAAATTCAAGCCATTTTGCCGATGGGAATAATTTCTGCCCCGGCCTCCAACTGAGCAAGCAGGTCGGCCCACCACTGCATTAATTCTTTCCTTTGTTCAATGTATTCGCTTCTATGGTAGGCAGCCCTTACCCGGTTACGCTCTTCATGGGCTAAAGCTTTCTCTATAACGTCACCATCAAATCCGGATTCATTGGCAATAGTGGAGAATGTTGCACGGAAACCATGAACAGTAGCCCTTGAATGATATCCCAAGCGATACAGCGCATAGAGCAGAGTGTTTTCTGAAAGTTGCTTGTTATTATCTCGAATCCCTGGAAAAACTAAACCTTCTTGCCCGTATCGCTTAGCCATACACTCCAGAATTTGCAAAGCTTGTTTTGATAATGGGATTGTATGCAGGGTATCCATCTTCATTCTTTCAGCAGGAATCTTCCACAGTTTGTTCTCCATGTCGATTTCATCCCAAGTAGCACCCCTGACTTCTCCACTTCGGGCAGCTGTAAGGATAGTAAACTTTAGAGCAAGTTTTGTTGTTTCGTGAATATCTCCCGCAGTTAATTTTTGCAGAAACTCATGCAGGTCCTCCCTCTGGAGAGCCGCCCTATGCGTAACCTTCTTTGTTTTCAACACGCCTCGCATATCCGCTGCCGGATTATAGGTGGCCTTGCCGGTCTGTATGGCATATCGGAAAACAGCCGCCATTCTTTGCAGAACCTTTGAGGCGATTTCCAAAGAACCACGTTTCTCGATAGGTCGAATTACTTGCAGGATCATGGGTGGGGTAATTGTGTCCACCGGATGGCTACCGATAATGGAGAACACATTGTTTTGCAACGAATCAAGAACGGCTGTTGCGTGGTCTTGGCTCCACTTGTTCCCATGCTGACCTATCCACTCAAGAGCAACAAATTCAACGGTGTTCTTGTTAAGTAGTTTTGCTGCTTCTGTTTTGTCAATTTCCGCCTGTTTCTTCTCCTTGCGGATCTGAGCAGGGTTCTTGCCATGTTTAACAAGTTCCCGAGCCTCAAGTCTGGCGGCCCTGGATTGTTCAAGAGACATCTTGGGGTATTCGCCCAAGACAACAGTTGACTCTTTCCCGGCCAGTTTGAAACGATACCGCCATGTTCTTTTCCCACTATTGGCAACATGGAGATAAAGGCCTTTACCGTCACTGAGTTTATAAGGTTTCTTTTTTGGTTTGGCATTGCGAACAGCTATAGCACTAAGTTTAGACATGGTGAGACCTCCAAAAGCGGGTACAAACAAGGTGGGTATTCGGTTGCGAATTAATATACCCACTTATGTACCCGCTTTTTTCGTGGATGTCAATGGATAAAAATGGAAGGGCAGAGAAACAAAAAAGCCCGTAAACCATTACTGTCTACGGGCTTAAAGGAGCTTTTGGGAAGCTCTTGGATTTAAAAATGGTGCCGGAGGTCGGAATCGAACCGACATGGAGTTGCCCCCGCGGGATTTTGAGTCCCGTGCGTCTACCAGTTTCACCACTCCGGCAATCTGTCCTTATCTCTTCTATGCTTTGATATTACAACAAAAAACCCAAAATAGTCATTTCGCTAACTTTTGTTTCTGGGTGCCCAAAACATGTAAAATTTGGGTCTAATTTGCCCCTTATGGGCACAATTTAGGCACAGTCAAAGACGGTGTCAATTATACATGTAAGTGTGCTATCTGCAATTAATTTTTTCTGTAGCAAAACACAATAATTATGCCATGTAAATGTGTCTCTTACTATGTACCAGAAAAGTGTGATTACAGACTGTAACGGAAGTGTAATTCTGAGATACCTAGTGTAATAATATTGTAATTACAGTCCATTACATAAAACACTTGTCGTTAAAATAGTGTAATCGTATCTGCAGCAGTACAGATTTTTAATTGCTTGGAATTAACTGTTTATTATCGTTTATTGGTAGGAAATAGGCAGGAAATTATGGAAAAAGACTACTAGCTATATTGAAAACACATTTACAGAAATGATGTAATAGCAATGGGTGTTCTACTTATTGTGTTCAGTCTGAATTCACTCTATGGCATGATCGCTACTCGACAGGTTCACCATAGCTGGGGGCGTACCCGTGGAAATAGCTAGCGGAGCCGTGACAGCGGCATTCGGAGGCGGAGGACCCATCATCACTACCTACTTTGCTATAATGGATTGGTCCCGAGATGAAATAAAAGCGGCATTGGTAGCTTATTTCCTGGTCGGCAACGCCATGACCGCTTTGGCCCATGCCGTAGTTGGTCTCACCGACATACGCTTGATAGGACTTCTTGCTGTCTCTTTACTTCCAATGTTCGGAGGAGTATGAGCCGGCAGCAAGCTCTATTCTCATATACCGACTACAAGCTACCGCCGATTATTATTCGGGGTTCTGATCTTCCTTGGTATCCTCATGATCTGGAAGGGCTTCATCCACTTGTGACCTAAAGCATTTTTTTTGATTATTATCGATGAATTTAGACTTTTACGGATTTCATATAGTTAAAGATAATAAGCACGATTTAGGCCACGATCTTTGTTTGACTGGCATATTATTTCAGTTGTTTCCTGGTTAAGAACCGTTTCGTACTCACACACGAAGTAATAGTTTACCGTGGGTTTTCCCAGCCTGAATATAGTCATGAGCGACGGAAGCATCAGCGAGAGGGAATATCCGATCAATTGTGATCTTTAGCTTGCCTTCCGCTGCCCATCCGAACAGGTCCCCACTGCGCCAAGCGATCTCATCGGCGTCGAGGGTATAGTCCCATAAGTGCGGCCGAGTGAAAAACAGCGAGCCGTTTTCAGCGATGTCTAAAGGATCAATCGATTTAACGGCACCCGATGCGCTACCGAATAGCGCCACGGTGCCTCGCCGTCGGGCAGCCTTCATTGACCCCTTGATGGTCGTCTGTCCTAGGCCGTCGTAGACCACATCGACGCCGATACCGTCTGTCATTTCCAGTGCCTGTTCGACGAAGTTCTCGTCCCGATACATGATCGGTTCGCCGCCAAGCGAGCGAGAAATTCCCGCCTTCTCGGGTGTGGAGACAGTGGTAATCATGCGAGCACCACGTATTTTCCCGATCTGCGTCAGTAACTGACCGACGCCACCGGCGCCGGCATGCACCAGAGCCGTCTTACCAGAACCGAGTTCAAAGAGCGAATGACTCAGGTAATGCGCGGTCATGCCCTGGAGCATCAATGTCACTGCACTCTGCATGTCGACACCGTCCGGCACTTTGACCAGACGCCACGCGGGAACCGTAGCAAATTCGGCATAGCTGCCGAGGATAAGGCAATAAACAACCAGGTCGCCCGGCTTGACGTTGTAAACTCCTTCACCGATGGCTTCTACGACACCGCCGCCCTCCATTCCCGGCACGAAAGGCAGGATGTTCCGGTAGGTCACGGACGTCTTATAGACACCGGCCCGGACATATACATCGATGAAATTGACACCTGCGATTTCCATCTTCAGCAGTGCTTCACCCGGGCCAGGTTCTGGGCGTTCCACGCCACTTTCATATTTCAGTTCCTTCGGACCACCATAAGCATTGACGCGGATAGCGTTCATGGTCATATTGTTCTCCCTAAAAACCTCCCGCTTTATAAGCGGTCTTTCTTCTATTTAACGACCCACAGAAACGGAATAAGCCGGTCGAGCTATGTGGACAGTTTGTAGACGACGGCTGTTGTTTCTCCTCAAATTAATCTTTATTAGGGCACAATTCAGGCAGTAAACAGGTCTCCCCCGGACTTATCTCGGAGTACCAACAGCCTCCGGTTTTGACGTCATCTTTAGCTTTTCAACACCTCATCAGTGGTTCGCTTGCGCTCGCCTCCTTGAATCCTACCTGACCCCATCATGGGAGGCCTTTTCCTTAACGCTCTCCACCCTGACTCTTTACCAGCGCATCTTAAGGTGGTTTGAAACCTCGACCTCCATGGCGGCTTCGAGGAGCCTACCCTCATCTCTTGTGCAGCACCGCACTTTAGGGGGTATAAAACCCTTTGGTACGTTCGTGGCACACGTCGAGTAGCCCGGGGGAATTTCACCCCCAGGCCCTCTCAGAACCGGACGTGACAGTCTCCCGTCATCCGGCTCCCATCATCCAGCCAACTGCTAATGGCCTTGTTTTGTCCATTGGCTCCTCCCATTTCTGGTTGACCGATTTTCAAAACTGGATGACACAGCCCCTTCGCTCCACTTCCATTACAGAAGCTTCACCACTACTACGAACTGTTCCGCCCCTGTGCTCCGCATCGGTACTCTCATCCTAATGGGTCTTCCACTTGGATTTCTCCCTTATCATCGGAGCGACAGGTTCCCACGTTCCACACAAGAGCCTGATTCAAGGTCGCGCCACCTTTATGCCGGACGCCGCCCAGGCAGTAAACAGGATTCCCCTGAGCTTATCCCGGAGTACCAACAGCCTCCGGTTTTGACGTCATCTTTAGCTTTTCGACACCTCATCAGTGGTTCGCTTGCGCTCGCCTCCTTGAATCCTACCTGACCCCATCATGGGAGGCCTTTTCCTTAACGCTCTCCACCCTGACTCTTTACCAGCGCATCTTAAGGTGGTTTGAAACCTCGACCTCCATGGCGGCTTCGAGGAGCCTACCCTCATCTCTTGTGTAGCACCGCACTTTAGGGGGTATAAAACCCTTTGGTACGTTCGTGGCACACTGTTGGCAAGCTATATGAACTTTTATATGTCAATAAAATCCCAATTATTTTTTCTATACATTTTCTATCACTTAAGAGCTTCATTGATATTAATAAATTAATCTGCACTGTACATAGGTACAGAGTTGCGAAAATTGCCTGTTGGATCATGTATAATTCTTACCCGAACCAATTCTTATATTGTTGAATAGTCTTTAATACATAAGGGGAGGGAATAAATTTTAGGGCGCCCGGTGAATTAAGGTAATGATATGCTAAAAGTTGTACCGCCACCAGGGTTGTTGCAGCATGAGAGGTTTCCTGAATGAGCCTCAATAATTTTTCTGCAAATGGTCAGTCCAAGACCGGTCCCTTTTTTCTTACCGGTGATAAATGGTTCAAAGATCTCTTCCCTGATGGCTTCAGGAATGCCTGTCCCGTTGTCAGAAATATCAATACACATTTTTTTTTCATAATGACGCAGCGAAACCGACACTACCTCATGCGGTGGGGATGCTTCAACAGCGTTGGTTAACAGGTTGATCAAAACAAGCAGCATCTTTTCGGAGTCTACATGGCAGGTACAGGATTCTTTTTTCGGAAGTATAATATCAACCTTATTGTGAAGCGCTGTTTCACTTATAGTTTCTCTTGCCTTTGCCAGCAAATAACAGAGGTTGTTTGGCTCCGGGGCAAGTTGTATGGGCTTGGCAAAAAAGAGCATATCCATAACAAGTTGTTCCAGCCTGCCGGTCTGTTGCTGAATAATCATGACCTTTTCGCCTTCCAAAGTTTCAGGAGAAATTTTCCTGCTTAACTGTCTAGCAAGTCCGCCGATTGTAACTAAAGGCGTTTTGAGATCATGGGCAATCATAGCAGTGGCTCTGCCCATAGCAGCAAGACTTTCAGCTTCACGTAATCTCGTTTGCTGCTCGGTTTGCCTGTCCTTCAACCAGCCCAGCAAACCTCCCACAAGGTTAAACAGAAGCAACTCCAGAATGTTACCGAAATCATGCGTGGAGATACCCCCGGAAACCCCGAAGACTAACGGACCGTATAAAATCGATATAGCAAGAGCTGTTAATAATCCTCCACGCAAACCGAACCAGAAGCCACCCAGAATAATAGGCAAGAAATACAGCTCTCTGAAAATTACATGCTGTATCCCGGCTTCAGGTGCAGTTAAGTAATGGAAGATAGTGATTGAGCTGACTGCTATACAAATTAGCCCAATTTTGATAAAAGTATGGACAGGTAGTTTTAGATTGTTCAGCACGAAGAATGTTTTTCTAAGGGAAGTATTTACGCAGCAGACTTTAACATGATGCTTTGGTGGCTCCGCAGCATCTAATGGCCCATACAGAACTATTTGGGCTCAGCCGCAATTATGATCCATTGTCAGGTTTGTAATTATACTGGGCAGAAGCTTTGGTTAATATTCCATGTTCGGCCACGATTATATCCATCGGAATCTTCTTTCTCATCAGCTGAAACAAAAGAGATTAAAAATAAGAGGAATGTAAAAAAGGTACTGGAGGCGGATACTTTGTTCCCAATATAATAACCTCGCAATTTGCAGGATCCTCAACATTATCGGAACTGGAACACCCTATAAGATATTTCCAGTCCCGACAGATGAGGAAGGGGAAGAAAAGAATTATGGGTATGCCTTTCTATTACAAAAAGTATACCAATTTGAATGAAATTTAATTAACTCAAAGATATTGCAGGAAAAAACAGTAGATGTCGAGAATTGCCACTGGTCAATGTATTCAATAGTTGCAGAAAATTGCGAGAATAATGCCCATAGAGTTGAACAATATTCTGTAAAATGAGCATTGTTCCATAGAAGAGCTGAAATTTGTCTCACTTGGACCTGTTGCTGGCCGCCTTCCATCATCTGCTGGGCCATGACCGGAGCCGCTGCCAGCAACATAGCCAAACCTGTCAACACAATTACCTTCTTCCTTGTGTTGCCCTCCATTCATAAAAATTTCTGATGCTGCACTGATACGTTTTTTTACTTCCCGCTTTTCTTCAATAGCTCCATGGCCGCTTCAAATTCTTCCTTGCTCATTTCGCCCCTGGCAAATCTTTTTTTGAGTACTTCCTGTGAGGATTCACTTCTTTTTCCTTCTGTAGATGCCCCACTTAAAAAAATCTTCACCAAGTACGCTATTCCCAGTATTATAAGAACCCAGAAAAGGATCATAAATATCCCGCCACTCCCGAAACCCATGCCGAAATCACCGCCCCAATGCATACTATATATTACCCCTATGAATATTATGTGTGTGTCTCACGATAGACATTCCGTTTGTCCTGCTATGCATAGACTTATGTACAAGCTGGAAGAGACGTTAATAGAAAAATATCAAATGTAAGATAGATTATGTTGAGATAATAAGACCAAAAAGATAACTGTCCATAACAGTCGTCAATTATTTTCCAATACGCATACTAAACATTTTGCTATACAAATTTATTGTAGATCCACGCAAAAATATAGAAAAATACGAAACTGATAACTGCAGCTTCAATCATTCCAGTAATGATGCCAAGTGGTGACAAGGTAAAGAACATGTGCCATTTGGTCATCATTTCCACAGCTCCTTTGTAGACACCAATATTCCCTAAGATGCCAAGAATCAGCATACTCAAGGCAGCAACTATTGCTGCAGAGATTCCAAACGCTAATGAATTCAGTTTTTCAGTCATAATGTCACCTCACACATTTAATGTTTTGAGCCTTAGAGAATTAGTGATAACCGATACTGAGCTTAAGCTCATGGCCGCTGCCGCGATGATTGGGCTTAAAAGAATGCCGGAAATTGGATAGAGCACACCGGCAGCAACTGGAACACCCAGAGAATTATAGATGAAGGCAAAGAACAGATTCTGCCTGATATTACTCATTGTAGCTCTGCTTAATTTGCGTGCCCGGACAATCCCTGTTAGATCGCCCTTAACCAGGGTGACACCGGCGCTTTTCATAGCCACATCAGTACCGGTTCCCATGGCAATAAGAACCAAAGGGACTGATAAGATTGCGGCTACGATAAATCTCCGTTTCATGTTCTCGTATTCAGGATTTGCTTCTTCCTCAGCAGTCACACTTTTTGACTCCAAGGCTATCCCGCATTTGGGGCAACTACCGGGCACATCCTGGATAATTTCCGGATGCATAGGACATGTATAGCTCCGGCCTGCCACAGGCTCTTCATCAGTGGACTGTTGCTTCTTTTTTGAGATGTATCCTTCAGGATCTGTCCTGAATTTATTCAGGCAGTGTTCCGAACAAAAATAATAGGTTTTCCCATTATACTCATGTTGAAGAGATGTTGGTGTTATGTCAACATCCATTCCACATATAGGGTCTATGGCTGAACCATTTTCCTTGGGCAGTTTTATTATTGCATTTTCATGATGGTGAGATTCCATGAAGCCCCCCTTTGCAATTCCTGAAAATATGTGCTTATTCTAATGATTAACCGCAACAACCACCTTTCGGTTGGTCTTTATTGATTTCATGGTCTTTGTTATGATCATGGCTACCACCACAGCAGCCTCCGCCCTTTTTCACCATAAAGTAAACAAGGGCTCCTATAACAATAATCCATAATAAACTTCCAAATCCTGTCATTGTAATAACCTCCATTAGTTAGTGTCCGCAGTGTTCAATATTTTCAGAATCCAAGGCTTTCAGGATAGGACAATCCTCAAGCGGACCATGTCCATCGCAGGATGAAGCCAAGTGTTCGAGTGCTTTTTGGATTCTTGTTAAATCGCTTATTTTTTGTTTTACGTCAGTTATCTTGTCAAGCGTCCGATTTTTTATGTCTGCCTTGGTGGCATGCGGGTCATGGCGCAGAAACAACAGTTCTTTTATTTCATTTAAGGTAAATCCAAGGTTTTTCGTTTTCTTGATGAACCTGAGCCGTGATACTTCCTCTTCTGGATAAATCCGGTAGTTTGAATCGGTTCGTGGAGGTGGTTCAATCAAGCCCTGCCTCTCGTAAAACCTGACAGTTTCAATGCCTATACCTACCTGTTTAGCCAATCTTCCAATGGTAAGTCCATTCATAAAATTAACCTCCTTTTCTTCGCTCATTTATTGGTCTTTAGTATAACTATAAACATTAAACCATACTAAAGGGTCAAGGGTTGTAATTTAAATACAATTATCTCTCTACAAAAGAACAAAAAATAGGATTTCAGCAGAAGCGGGTGTTTTTGTAACGGCGAAAAAACAATGCCTAAATGATATCTTAGGATGAGATTTTTGATTTGCACAAAAAAACAAAAGGAAAAACTAAATTATATACCCAACCATATTTGTTATTTTTTTAGCTGGAAAAATTTCAATGGCTGCTATTCCATTAACAGTCGTGAATAATGTCTGAAATATCAAGATATCTCTTGGAAATATTTAACCCTGCCCAGATCAGTGGGATTTAATATTTACGTTCAGATTGCCTGTGGAAATCTTGACTGGTATTTCTAAAATCAAAATTCAAGATTATGGCAAGATACATAGACTTTTGAAAAATTTAAGATAATATCCCATATAGTTCCAAGAAACCAATACAAGCCTAGGTCAACTAACTGACTAAAAAATTTTTATTCCGGAGTGGCCACATAAGTGATTTCAACTGCTGAAAATGCAATTGCTGTTCACTGCCGAAGTGTGACCAAGACCTATGGAACAGGTCCTGCGCAAGTTCCTGCTTTGAGAGGGATTGATCTTGACGTATACCAGGGTGAACTACTTATGCTGGTAGGACCATCAGGCTGTGGCAAGACCACCCTTATTTCGATTATTTCAGCTATAATCGAACAGGACGAAGGACAATGTGAAGTACTAGAACATGATCTGAAATCCCTTGCCCAGGATGAGAAGGTTCGTTTTCGTGGGGAATCGATCGGTTTTGTTTTCCAGTTATTTAACCTTATGCCTGCCCTGACCGCACTGGAAAATGTTGCTGTGCCGTTACTGCTCCATGGCATACCCCGCAAGTCTGCCATGGAGCAGGCGCTGTCGGTTCTTGAATCGGTAGGAATGGAATCCCGTGCGGATTCCTTGCCAAAACAACTGAGCGGCGGACAGCAGCAACGCGTGGCAATTGCGCGAGCACTTGTTCATAGCCCAAAGCTGATCGTTTGCGACGAACCGACCAGCAGCCTTGATCACAAAACCGGTCATGAGATGATGACAGTTTTCCGTGGTGTGGCGCAAAGCAGTGACAGAACATTGATTATTGTGACCCACGATAATCGTATTGTGGACTTCGCTGATCGAGTCGCCCGCATGGATGATGGCAGAATCGTTGAAATCAGCACGGGTAAGGAAGGAGGACAACTGTTATGAAAAGAGCTTATATCCTACCTGTCTTGGCAATCATAGGTATAGGTATCGCTATTGGTACAATAATTTTAAGCAATAAACCTGCCAGTCAACATTCCCAGACAATCTTACCTTTTCAGCCTCCTTATGAATCTTATGTTGTCGGAGCCGGTATCGTGGAGGCTACTACCGGCAATATCGCCTTAGGTACTCCTGTTTCAGGCATTGTTATGGAGATATATGTAAAGGTTGGCGATCATGTGCAGGTGGGTGATCCGTTGTTCAAGATTGACGATCGTGATTTGCAAGCCAAGCGACTGACAGCCAATGCCCGCGTCAAGGAAGCAGCCGCTTCACTGCAAAAACCTAAACAAAGTCTCGAACTATATAAGAAAGTAAAGAAACTTGATACTGAGGCTATCAGCGAACAGGACTACCTTGATCTTGTTGCTGATACTGCTTCAGCCAAAGCTGCACTTGAACTGTCCAAGGCTCAGCTGGCACAGATTGAGAAGGAAATTGAGCGACATACTGTCCGTGCTCTCACGGTAGGAGAAATATTACAGGTGCAAATGCATCAGGGTGAATTCGTGGAAGGCAGCAGTGTTTCCTCACCATTGTTACTGCTTGGCGGTGATAAAAGGATGAATTTACGTGTTGACGTGGATGAGCATGATGCCTGGCGCATCCAACCTGGATCTGAAGCGCTTGCATTTGTGCAGGGACAGCCGGAGCTAAAGATACCACTTCGGTACGAATATACCGAGCCATACATGGTGCCGAAAACTTCACTTACAGGTCAGAGTGCGGAACGGACCGATACCCGGGTTTTGCAGATAATCTATAGCTTTGAACCTGATGTCTTGCCTGTTTACATGGGTCAACAACTGGACGTCTATATCAATACGCCGGCAAAGAATGAGACAGCAACGAGGCCCTAGACATGTTTTACATTGCCTTAAAAATACTTATGGGTGATCGAGCCAAATTTATAGGGTTGCTTCTGGGGATCACATTTACCGCCTTTCTCGTAACCTTTGCTGCCTCCTATTTTGCAGGCTTTATGACACGTGGCTTTTCCCTTATAACAGAAAATAGTTCAGCAGATGTATGGGTGATGGACCCGGCCGTCGATTCTGTCGAGCTGACCATCAATATGCCGACCTCTGCCCTGAACAGGGTGCGCAGCATAGAGGGTGTGCGATACGCAATACCATTGGCGATAGGAACAGTTGATGCACGTTTTCCTAATGGACGATTTCAATCGTTCCAAGTAATCGGGGTGGATGATGCCACGCTGGCAGGGGCCCCCATGTTAAGAGATGGTCGTTCTCCGACCGTGTTGCGTGCACCCAATGCGGTCATTGTTGATCCAGGTGGTACAAGCGGAAAGCTGCAAACCCCCATTCTCAAAATTGATCAATGGCCCCACCAGGGCGTACGTCTTGATGCCCCGACACGCGAGTTGATGGCAGGCGATGAACTCCTTGTCAATGATCGACGCATAAAAATAGTGGGCCTTTCCGAGACACTGCCAAGGTTCCCACCTCGACCATTAATCTTTACGAGCTACACGAACGCCGTACATATCCTGCCACAGGAAAGAACCACCTTGACCTTTGTGCTGGCAAGTGCACAGCCAGGCATTTCCGGGCAAACACTGGCGCATCGTATTCAACAACGAACCGGCCTCCGCGCACGTTCGTCGGAAGAGTTCAAGGCAGATACCGTGCACTGGTATCTTATCAATTCCGAAGATGTCGGAGACATGGGTGCCATGTTGATTTTAGCCATGACGGTAGGTTTCGGGGTTACCGGTGTTATGCTCTATATGTTCACTTACGAAAATCTGACACAATACGCCGTATTAAAAGCCATGGGGGCATCTCGGAGTTTGCTCTTGGCCATGATTTTCTTCCAGGCCGGGGTATGTTCGTTTGTGGGCACAGGTCTTGGAATAGGTTTATGTGCCATTATTGGAAAAATCGTAGCGTTAGCAGGCTATCCATTCCGCATGATGTGGTTCACGCCGTTGTTTGGAATTTCCGGGGTTTTGATAATAAGTCTCATTGCCGCAGCCATAAGCGCTCGCCCGGTATTAAAATTGGAGCCAGGTGTGGTTTTCGCAGGCCGTTAAGCACGTTATTAATGATAACTGTAACAAGTTTTTAATTTCCTGCCTTACCCGAAAATTTAACAATACATACTGTATGTTTAAATATCCGACTTTCAATGTCTATCTATTTGGAATTGCCAATAATTCTCAAAATATTAAGATATCCATTGTACATGATAAACGTTTAACTTTGAGGGAGTTTTTAATCTTGACTATGGGCATAATTCAGCCACAATTTTAACTTTCCAGCAAAAAAGGGAATCAACCAATCAGGCTGAATCCCTTACTATTCCTATATATTTTCCAAAAAACAGAATAACTCATTCTTACAAGTAAACTGTTTTTTGAGTCCCGTGCGTCTACCAGTTTCACCACTCCGGCAATCTTTAATTCACCCTCTTACATCTCAATAAACTCACAAAAACAAGAGGATAACCATTTCGTATTCTTTTGTTCCGGTATGCTGAACATTTGTAAAAAAAAGTGGTTACAATTTGCCCCCTCTGGGCACAATCCAGGCACAGTCAAAAGCGGGTGTAATTATACATGGACACAGGCTATTAGCAATAATTTTTCTGTATCAGCACACCCAAAATGATAACATTGAAAAGCGTGTGTATTTAGTACACTGTAAAGTGTAATTACATAAAAAAACCAAGCTGTATCAAACTGTAATAACTGTGTCATAAAAAGACGTACAGCCATTACAGTAAGTGTATGGGGCTGTAATGAAATTCGCATTCTTTTTCAGAAAAATAGTCGAAAATTACACTGAAATACTCCATTATTCCTTAAAAGTCGCATTAATATATGTAGGTATCGTAATAAAAATAAGTTGTGCTGTGTCCCAGCGTGTCCCATAAACTACCAACCAATAGAGGTAGCAAATGCCAAACCAGGAACCATACTTTCAGTGTGAGTATTGTGGGAAGCAATATACCAAGGAGCAGTTATTATCTATACAAAGTCTTTCGCCCACAGGGATGAACACGACGAAGAATATGGAAAAGTAACTGGATCGGTCGACATTGGCAGAAAGATGCTGATGGTATGTTGATGCGATTAGCGAAAAAAACTGCTGATAACCTTTTTAAGGAAGCCGAGTTAGCCTCAGAAAGTGAAAGAAAAGAAATCCCTAAGTTTGCTCATGGAACGGAAAATGATGCCACGTTAAGGGCTATGATTAAGCAGGCAATCAGTGAAGAAGAAATCACCCTCCCGTGTTAATGCATCCCTCCATGTTTCCTCTCAGATGTTTCAACGCACCAGCAGCATGATCGGGGTCGCGGACGGTTATTCCCTCGGTTCGTGAAGACAAAAAAAAGCTCAGCAACCATCGGCGTTGCGTCGACGGTTGCTGAGAATTCCTGCCTCGGTCTGCATGCCATTATTCAGAATTTGGGAATCGCCTTCCCCTTCGTTGCCATCACTGCCTTTTCATTGGCCTTGACGATTGCCGCCAGGTTGGCCTGATTGACTAGGTAGACGGTCACGGCCTTTACATAACCGCTATCCAGGCCGACGTCGGCGGTCACCGTTTCGCCGCATTTCGTATCGATATAGTTGAGCGAACCGGCGATCGCCGGTGCGGGTTTCACCTTATCCCACCTGGCGATCTCGGGATTCTGCAGGGAATCGTACAGGTTGGCGTACCACAACTCATTGGGCCGGGCGGAGCAGCCCAGGTCGGGATGCAGGCCGCCGCCGTTGTTCACCCAGTTGTAGATTGAGCGGCCCGGGTGTTCCCCCGGCTCGGGCATGTCGCCGCCATATTTGTCAAACAGGGCCTTGAGGAGACCCGCCGCCTTGGGAGCGCCGCTGTTCACGTCATAGGTGATCGACCGCCAGACCAAGGTGGCCCCGTCGCCGGCCGTGGGCGGTTCAAATTGCACGCCGATGACCTCGCGCTTGTCCGGTGCTTCAAAGCGGATGTGGACATAGCCGGGATCCCACGGCTTGATGTTCTGGTTGGTGTGGCCGTCGTAGCTGACCTTTTGCATGTCCTGACGATGGGCATGGACCAGCCGATCGACCGCCGCCGCCGTCATGCCGAGTTTGATGCCGAGAATGTCGGCGTCGGCGACCTTCAGGATGCCTTCGGGATCAAGGAGCGCCGCTACTCTGCCGGTCAGCAGCTTCGCCGGGCCGCGAAAAGGTCCTTTGACCATAGGATAGGGGGTCAGTTCCGGTTTGTTGTAATAAGCGTAAAAGTCGATCATGCCTTTTTCATCCCGGCCGGCGGCGATGCAATCCCGCACCGCAATTTTCGCCCCTTCGGCAAAGCAGATCAGCGGGTCCTTCACGGTGAAGGACCCCTGGTTCGGCTGCCGCTGCCAGAGGGTTTCCACTTGGCCGTCCTTGCCGAAATAGGCGGCCCAGTTGTTGCCCGCCACCGTGTTGCCCAGGAGGGTGTCGGACAGGGCATCTCCTTCCAGCAGGGTGATTCCCTGGGGTACATGGTATTGCGGCCCGGTCGGCTTGGCAGGGGCCTGCGGCTTCACGGCGACGGCCTTTTCGGGAGCCGAAATATCGAGAGTGGCGACATAGAGGAAATCATCCGGCGAAGTGGCATGGATGATATTGCCCGGTTTGGTTTTCAGGTAGAGATCGATCTTGTTCCCTTCGATCCCGACCAGGGCGAGGGGCTTCAGTTTTTCGTGGGCATACTGGGCATACTGGCCGCCTTTGGCAATATCTTTCTTGTGTTTCTCATAGTCCGGATGGGTGGTGGGATCGAGGCCGACCACCTTGCTGAGGGTGAAGGTATATCGGCCGATCAGGCGCAGACCGCCCTGGTTCTTTTTATAGAGAGCCTCGGCCTTGTCGGGAGGTATTTTCACCCATAAGGTCTCAGGCTTGTCCTTGACCCCCATCAATCGGTAGCCGATGGGGGCGTATTTCTGGTGGGTGGTCATCCATGGAATCTGGGGGGGCCTGTAGTAGACCGGGATAGCCTGACGGTTAAAATCGTACTGACCGGTCTCGACGTGAAAATTATTGAGGCTCCCCCCCATGGATTTGGCGAAGGCGTTGTCCAGCCACGGCGCCACCGTGAAGGTCGTGGGCGATCCCTGGGATTCGGCGAACATCTTTTGAATCAGGTCATCCTTGTGGTTGTGCCAGTAGAATTGGTCTGTAATGTTGTCATTCTCTTCGGGATAAAAGATCCGCACCAGATTCTTCAACTCATAGTCGCCCTGTTTGTGGAGCCAGGCCGGCGAAGTCAGTCCGATCACAGCCCGGGCCATCTGTCTGCTTGAGGTCTGCGGGCCATCCACGGCTGTCGGCGCCGTGGCGGTCGTGGCCATCGTGCCTGTGGTCTGGACGCTCTTGACCTGCGTCAGCAGGCCTTGCGACGGCAGGCCCGTCACCGTGAGGCCGTGCTGGGATTGAAAGGTTTCGATCGCCTGCCGCGTGCCGGGACCATACTGCCCGTCCGGCTGACCGGCATTGATGCCGAGCTGGTTCAGGCTCTCCTGGATCTGCCGGACGAGAGCGGGCGAATAATCGGGGGTGGTTTGGAGAGGCGCGGCTGCCTGCTCGGTGCCGGAAGGGGGTGGCTGCGTCTCGGTTTCCTGCTGGGGGGCGGTCTGCTTGATAGTCTCGTTAACGGCCTCTTCCGCGGCCTTCTTGGTCTGGGAGAGAATGTCGTCAAACAGGCCCGCCTGGGCCGAGGTGATGAGTGAGAAAGACAAAAGGAGTGTCAGGAGGGTGAGTAATCTTCGCATGGCTGCCTCTTTTGTTTGAAAAGTTTTTTCCCTTTTTTATTTCAATTTAAACACGGCCGTGACGATGTCAAGCTGAAAGGAATTGCTTTTCCCGCCCGCGCCAAAATTCGGGGTGACCACACAAATCCACCCCAATGCCTGACACACAAATAACTAATAATGAATTGCCGGACACCCTGTTAAAATCCGGTTGATCAACAAGATACCATTCCTAAACTGCCTCAAAATCCCGGCAAATATGGGGAGATTTTATCTTCTGTACGGCCACAATCCAGGCACAATTTCAGCCAACATTAAAAAAGGGACTCAGCCAGTGAAGCTGAATCCCATGCTACTACTAAATATTTTGGATAACGAAAAAGTTAATTCTTACAAGTAAACTGTTTTTTGAGTCCCGTGCGTCTACCAGTTTCACCACTCCGGCAATTTATTCTTTTGTCTCCTATGCCCTGCTATTACAGCGATAACCAAACGATACCCGCTTTGCTAACTTTTATCCCCGTTTGCCGAAAATTAGTAAAAAATAGGTCACATTTGACCGTCATGGGCACAATTTAGGCACAGTCAAAAAAGGGTGTAATTATACCTGTAAGTAGGTTAACCGCAAATAATTTTTTCTGTCTCAACATCCACGCAAACAAAATATAAAGCGATCATATCCAGAAAACCGCCAATCCAAGCTCCAGCATCAACAATATGAGATGACACATTATCCGTCTCCCTTATGTTGACAGAAATATCCGTCGGGACGCTTGTATTTATCGAATATTAGCGGGACGGCAGTGCGTGTTATTTCTGCTTCGTCTCTGTCCTAGCATACAGCGTAGATACCCTTAACTGTCGTCACGGTATTTACTGCGCGTGCTGCTGTAAATACCCCATTATTTCCTCTAGTTGCTCGTCATCCGGTAGCGCCATGCCCCGGGTCGCCATAATCTTTTTCATCCGGGCTACCACCGAAGGCCATTCCTGCGCAGTGTGAGCAAAAGGGGATGGAAGGGCATGACACTGGCTACAGTCTTGTTCATACAACTGCGCTTCATTTGATTGTTGATCCGGTAGGGGTTGGCTGCTATTGCCCTGCGGCGTTTGTCCCATCATGCCGCCGCCCATCATCCCACCACCCATCATCTGACCGGCGGCTGTCTGGTCATGCCCTATCAGCAAGAACCCCGTGCCTGCCCAAACAAGTAAAATTGCTATTACAATTTTCTGTGCCATATAACCTCCTTCGCCAACATCCGTTGGCTATACTGATGTGCAGTCTCACAATGACACCCTGCGCAGCCGCAAGGCGTTGCTGGTCACCGATACTGAGCTAAAACTCATGGCGGCAGCGGCAATAATCGGCGATAACAACAAGCCATATAACCTCCTTCGCCAACATCCGTTGGCTTTACTGACGTGCAGTCTCACAATGACACCCTGCGCAGCCGCAAGGCGTTGCTGGTCACCGATACTGAGCTAAAGCTCATGGCGGCAGCGGCAATAATCGGCGATAACAACAAGCCAAAAAACGGATAGAACACTCCTGCGGCGATCGGTACGCCTAGCGAGTTATAGATAAAGGCGAAAAACAGATTCTGCCGAATGTTACGCATGGTGGCGCGACTCAAGCGCCGGGCGCGGACGATTCCGCGCAGGTCCCCTTTGACCGGTGTGACACCGGCGCTCTCCATCGCCACGTTGGTGCCAGTGCCCATAGCGATACGGTGCCCTTTTAATCCCGGGATTCTCCGGGTGATGATATGAGATCATCGTCGTCCGTCTCAGAGATCGCCTGGTCTATATGCTCGGGGTGTTCGCGTCGGTACATGTCCTCCGGCATCTTCCCGGTCAGCCAGCTCGGGTTCATCGGATAAACCTCAGGGTTGAAAACGGTTGAGTAAAGATGCCAGATCATCCCCGGCGTGCTTTCGCAACGGCCGGACAATTCGACGTAACCCTGGGCGGCAGTAGCGATGTTGGAGGTTGGGGTATCGTCGACGACCCGCAGCCGACGATAGACTCCGATCCAGGCAGCCAGACTGATCGCTGCGATCAGAGACCAGCTGATAAGCCATCCCTCGCGGCTTGCCAGCGCTACGCCGATCGCCAGCAGCACGAGCTGCGCGCCTCCCAGGAGTACCTGCAGGTAGAAGTGTCTGAGGGCGGATTTCATGCCGAATCCGGCGCCGGGCGCCAGAGCACCGTGCGCACCGTCGCGTCAGGAAGAAAACAGCTTTTTCACGTTGACATCGGTAACTTCGGCTGCATCGAAGTGCAGCAGCTTTGCCGCGCGAAAGGCAAAGGCATTCGCGATAATCGAATCCGGGAACTGTTCGATGCGCACGTTGTTGACGTTGACCGATTCGTTGTAGAATTCGCGCCGGTCCGCGATCGCGTCTTCCAACTGCGTGATCCGGCTTTGCAGCTGCTTGAAGTTCTCGTTGGCTTTCAGATCCGGGTAGGCTTCGGCGACCGCGAACAGCCCCCCCAGGCTCGAGCGCATCGCCGTCTCGGCCGGGCCGAGCGCACCGATGTCCTGCGCCGCACGGGCATCGTGCACCGCGGAGCGGGCGCGGGTGACCTTCTCCAGGGTTTCCTGTTCGAACTGGCGGTATTGCTTGCAGATCTCCACCAGTTTCGGAATTTCGTCATGGCGCTGTTTGAGCAGCACGTCTATGTTGGCCCAGGCGAGCGCTACGTTGTTCTTGACCGTGACCAGGCCGTTATAGAGCATTATCGCGTACAGGACCGCGACGACGATAAGTCCAAGAACGATCCATCCTCCCATGGCTCTCCCCTTATATCGATGCCCGATGGGCGTCGGCGCAGCGCTGAAGTGTACGCCGCGGCACCTGAGTTCGTCCAGAACGAGGCGCGCGGACGGGGACATTCGGCATGCTCCTCATTCTGGATTGCCATAAGGCCTGCAGACAGGGAGCGCAATCATGCCCGATCGCTGGCTGCAGCGCGACGCCACGCATTTTCTCAAGATCGTGATTCCGCGGATTCCGTCCGCGGATGTATTCGAGTTCAAGCACCCGGCCTGAACGGCCGCCTGCGGACGGCGACACGCGGGGAGGGAGCACGAGGGGAGGGGCCCCCTTCGTTTCGAAACCGAGTCTAAGCGGGGATGCCCTCGCCCAGCGCCACCGGCAGATACTCCACGCGCGAGGGCACATCCGGCGCGATGTGCATCACGCGCGCGCCCAGGTCCATCACCACCGATGCGACGGTTTCGATGCAGGCTTCGGGCGCGAGCGACGGATCCGGGCTACGGCAGATCGAAAGGTAGCCGTCGGATTCGTCGCGCAGCATGCGCTGCA
>CAWAPG010000013.1:0-270194 GCA_963783905.1 uncultured delta proteobacterium
TGGTTGCCGCGACGTCTGTCAGGCTAGGTGCCATCCGGAGGAGGGCCACCCCTTGCTTAATATCTGCCAGCACTCCTGGGTACCTTCGTTATATGCACTGATCAATTCGTTTGGGTCGGTCTTATCGAAACCAAGGCAGTCATTCAGGTCCCCCTTCCCAGGTACCCGGAGCGCCACCTGCCAAAAACTTGCCCAGGGCACGTTCACAGCTCTCATTATCAAATCCTCCCTGGGTGGCACCATATACTATCAATAAAGGTGTCATTCATAAAGCCGTCGCCATTGTCATCCTCACCACCCAACTAGTCATCGCTTCTGACGGCCAGGGTCAGCCTTGTGATGGGATTCGTGGGGCTCCCGTTCTTGTCAAGCGTTACTTCTTTTATCATTTTCTGCTCGTCGCAATTTCGTGATTCCGGGATAAGTGCAATATAATCATCACTATTACCAAGGGTACCATCAGGATCAAATTCTTTAAATTTGCCTCCGGTCAGGGCCAGTTTCTGCATGTCCATCTTTGAACTGACAAGCCAGTTCGAAACTTGCGTAGCGGCAAAATATAAAATCTCTTGTTCATCAAGGGTGTTATCAGCGAGGTATGTTTCATTTGCTATGACGCAGACTTCATCCGAGTCATATTTTACCTTGGTTGCACCAGTCAAGGTACCTGTTGTGAATGTATTTCCAGCATCACAATCACTGCCTACTGAATTTGTGCGTTTAAATTTACCGGAGGAGCCGGACTCAATTTCGTATTCATACCCAGATCTCAGCATTATCCTCATATTCTTTCCTGGTCAAATAGTAACCCGCATATTTCTGGGAAGCAGGCGCAAAACTGTCATCATAGCAGCTGCTTAAATTTTCCACGTAACTCAGATCATACATATACAGGGATGTCAATCATAAGCAGAAGGTTGGGCTTTTACCGGTTTCCGCACCCAGAAAGGGAGGGACACCGGCACCGTTGGAACAGGTATCACTGAAGACAGGTCTGGGTCGTGCCACCCCAAAAACACAAAACATAAAAAAAGATGCAATTGCTGTTGCTTTTATTGATGTGGGTACCATGACCTTGCCCTCCTCTTTCATTTCCAAAAAATAGAATAAATGTTCTATTAAAAGGCTGATTTTCTCTTTATTCATAAATTAAAAATTGCAGCTCCCGACGTAACCCAAAACATGAACCCATTGCATGAAATGAATAGATGAGCTGTTATTGTTGCCTATGCGTTGGGCATGAGACATTCAAAGATAATACTGGCGCCGCCGCCTGCTGCCCCCTTCCCAAGACCTTCATAGCCGGCCGCCATCTGGATGGCGCTTCCTCTTTGAAACCGGCTGGCGCCTCCTAACTTGATATTCGTGTGCGGGTCGGTTTCATCTCCGTAATTGGGAGGATATAAAAATCGGCATCACTACTGTCAACATTGGGGATATAGGCCGCTTTGCGGAAATTTTGAGCAAAATCAAGTTCGCGAACATAAAAATAACCGCCGACAATTTCCTCTCCTGTTGGCAGTCCGTCGCTTGGTGTGTCATAAAATCCGGTGATGCAGTCAATATTCTGTTCAATCATCTCACCAGTTGCATCTAGACCGGCATCAGCCTCATAAAAGGTTGTAACATCCTGCTTTATGTTGCCTGCTATTTTAATGTCCGTAGTACTTATCTTATGCAAGCCAATACCGACTAGAAAAATTAGGATCAGGATCAAAAGTGCTACATTGATGACCGAACCCTTTTGATTTGTAAAAAACTGCACCATGACGCATTTCATTGTTTATTCCTTCATACGAATTGTGCTGATGCTGATCTGCCGAGGGACGCCTTTGATCTCCCAGCGCACAATGACATTTATGCGCTTAATTCTTGGTGTTGCCGTTTGAATTGTAAGCGGCTCATTATCCGCCACATTCCAATATACGTCATACATTGAATTACGCCCCACCCCTAATTCTTCACCATCGGCATCAGCACCAATATCGTCCAGGCCAAAGTTAAGCACACCATCCTTATTGGTTGCTGGCGCATCGGTGTCATCAGGATCATCATCATCAAGTCCATCGTTATCAAAATCTCGACCCAAGCTAACAGCATCACCACCATAACCGTCACCATCATCATCTATATCAAGATCATCAAAATCCATTAACATCAGCTCTTCAATCTTTGATGAAGCAATCAGTGTAGCTTCAGAAAGATTACCGGAATATGTGTTACTTTTGAGCGAAGAAATATTTAACGCCGTAACGCCAAGCATACCAATCATGAAGACCGTTATTCCAAGCAGTACTTCAAGCAGAGAAAACCCTTTGTTATTTAAGAGTAGCCTTTTTTTCTTGTTTATTCTCATTGGTAACAACCTTAAATTACAGGTTCATATTGCGTATTTTTACCAGAGATGTTGCCACTCGCCGGTGCTTATGCCTATCGTCTCCAATAGCATCAGTTACAGCATCAAAAATCTCTTCACCACGGAGATTATAGTATTTGTTTTTGTCAGTGTATCGATAATCCTCATTGGTGGTATGCACGAGCAAGGTAATTTCAATGCTGCGAATTTTTTTAAGATTACCGCCAACAACAGGAGTTGCAATTCTTTGAGGAGGAACAGGCGGTGAAGCTGCTGGATCACCACCATCGAAATAAACGAAATTGAGAGCATCGATATTGTCTATCAACCGACATTGAGGTAGAGGTGTACCTGTGCAGTCAACTGCATCATTCAGGTCATCCCTGATAAGAAATCCATTCGAAACAAAGTAACGTATCCTTTCACCAGGACCATCAACCTGTCCATCACCTATTCTAATCTCATCCTCTTCGTCAATGTCACCATCATTGTCATTATCTACCCCGTCTCTTTCACCCGATTCATCAATATCGCCATCGAGGTCATCATCAATACCATTTATTTCACCATCATCCGCACCTGAAAGATCCATTGAAAAAGTCACCTCAGTATCTGAAGTATCGACTTCAAAACCAGCTTCATCGGTGTCCTCTTCATTCATGCCCGCCCGCCTCAAATCTTTTACCAAGCTGCATGCCGATTCGCAGGTTCTGCTGCATCTCAATTATCTGTTCCTGGGTGTCAGCGGATTGCGAGAAAGCAGTGTAACCCCGGTAGATTGCAATTACTGCTATACCTGTCAGCAGGACCACGATCATGAGTTCTACCAGAGTGAAACCGTGTATATTATTAATAGATTTAGTTTTCATGGCATGCATATTGCTTTCTTTTCGATAAATGATTGCATCTATTTTCATAAAATTATACTATTTCAGGTGTGGCGACTCCGATCAATGTTTCACAATTCTTTTCAAAAGGGATTCCTGACATGACTAACAATAAATTTTCCAAAGGTTTTACCATTATCGAGCTTCTCATTGTAGTTGCTATTATTGGTATCCTGGCTGCTGTTGCAGTCCCGGCTTACTTCAATCATATTCTCCGCAGCCGGCAAGCCGACGCCTATCACAACCTATTAGATATCAAGGCCGCCGAGGAAATGTTTAATTCCCAATATAACAGGTATGGCTCCTTTGCTGATGGTAGCACATTCACGGCCCTGTTGAGTTTTGATGTAGCTGATTCCACTTACTATGCGTATCATATCCTCTCTGCTTCTACGGCGGAATTTAGTGCCGATGCTTTGGGCAAATACAAAAAGCTTAAGGATAATAAAATCCTAATCACGGATTCAGAAGATCCATGTATTGACGTTGAAAGTGAGCTTAAGATGTCCCTGGGCCTTAAACCCTGTCCGTGAACCATTCCCTCATTTTTACTTAAATTTGTTGCGAATCCCTTTTATTTGCGGGCCCATTCACCGCTAGCACCAAGGTCTGCACGCCAGCGTTCCAGCAGGACTCTTCCTGTGCTTGTATTGTCAACAACAATGGCATAGGGTTTGCCCCTAACTATAAGATCTGAATCCTCTGACGGGAGATATACAACTGACGGACCCATCATCACTGCTGGTACCATTAGATATCATATAAAAAAAATCATCCCCAAAAGTAATGCCATTATTTGACGCTAGAGTTCCTCCGACTGGGGCAATACTTGGAGTTGGCCCAGTCGGTGAAGAAGGCAGAGTGCCACCTATTTCTGCATAATATTTAACGGAATTGGTGAAAATAACGGTTTTAATAATTTTTTCTTGTAGGTCTCCTGCAACTTCTTCAGCTGTTGCAGGGGGCGACGACCTAACCTCATCCTCGCAATCATTATCGCCATTTTCATCAAAACAGATTACATAGCCTTGATTGCTGCCAGCACCATAACAGGCATCGAAGCTATCTTTATCTATTTTGCTGCAATCTGCTTCTGCTGTAAAAAGAAAATCCATCAGGATATTCTGGTTGCGTCTGACAGCCTCGGCCCGGGCCAGGTTCAAATCGCCCCGCATTTCAAAGGCGGCGGCCTTGACCTTGGCGGTCGGGTCGGTGAACATGAAAACCACGCCGGTTGCCAGGATACCGACAATTACCATGACAACCATAAGTTCAACCAGGGTAAAGCCCCGGTTGCTTCTGCATCTTGCAATAAAATATTTCAAATATGGATTTGGCATGATATTGTGGTCGTGTTTTATAAGTGCTTTGCCCGGAAAATGAGAATCCCTTTGATTATTTATGCAAATTTTATGCCTGGAAAAAGCCCGATACTGCATCTTTTTCACCCAACAGGCGGCAATGTTATAAAACAGAATTTTTATTATAAAAATCAATTACTTGAAATCTCATGCCCAATAAGATGATCTGTAAACGAGAATCGGCCTGCGAAAAGATTTTACCCGAAAAAACAAACTATTGCACCAAAAAATGTCAGTATGCGTAAACAGTGTTGACAATTTTTGTCAATTAAGCAATACTGCGCAAAAATGAGGCGTAAACATTGTTTTCTTAAAGTAAACCGGATTTGCAGACATGAAGAAAGATACTGATATTGCTGAAGCTTTACTGGGCAAAAAACGTATTGCCGAACTCAAGTTGCGGCTGGAAAGGGTGGCCCAGTCCTGGACCGCGGAGGACTACCGGACCCTGACGAAATTTTATGTCAAGATCCTGCCCAAGATCATGGGGGCGGAACGGTGCACCATCTACATTATTGAAATGGCCACCGACAAGATCTGCTCCATGTACGGCACCGGCCTGGAGGAGCGCCAGATTGAGCCGCCACGGGAGGGAAGCATAGTCGGCGAGGTCATTTCATCCGGCAAGGGAATAATCGTTAATGACCTTGACAAGCGGGAAGGCTTCCATAGCCATACCGGCACGGAAACCGGCTACATTGCCTACAATATGATCTGCGTTCCGATTAAAAGCGCCACCACCCACGGCATCACCGGCGCTGTCCAGGTGCTCAACAAGAGGCTGAAAGGGTCGTTCTCCAGGGAGGATCTGCAGCAGCTGGAGGAGGCGGCCGCCCACCTGGCGCTCTCCATAGAAAATATTATCATCAACCAGGAGATTCTCAGGATCTCCGACCAGATGAACCGTGAATTTGAGCGCTTTGACAAGGAATTCTCCTTTGATACCCTCTTTATTGCCGAAAGCCCGGCCATGCGCGAGGTCCTTGATCTGGCCCGCCTGGTGAGCAAAACCCCGGTCAATGTTCTTCTGCAGGGCGAAAACGGCTCCGGCAAGGAGCTCATCGCCCGCATGATTCATGAGGCCAGCGACCGCCGCGACAAGCCCTTTGTGGCAGTGAACTGCGCCTCCATTCCCGAACATCTCATGGAAAGCGAGTTCTTCGGTTATGAAAAGGGGGCCTTCACCGGGGCGGACCACAGCAGAAAGGGGCGCTTTGAAGAGGCAAACGGCGGCACCCTCCTGCTGGACGAAATTGCCGACATGCCCCCGGCCATCCAGCCCAAGTTCCTGCGCGCCATCCAGGAGGGTGAAGGCAGTCGCCTGGGGAGCAACAAGCTCATCAAGTACGATTTCAGGATCATCAGCGCCACCAACAAGGACCTGCGCCAGGAGCTCGCCGAAGAACGGTTTCGTGAAGATCTCTTTTTCCGGCTCTTTTCGGTAGAGATCCAGCTTCCACCACTGCGGGAGAGGAAAGAGGATATCGTGCCCCTGGCCGTTGCCTTTCTGGGAGAGATAAGCCGGCGCTTTCACAAGAAGATCACCGGCTTTTCAGCAGAGCTCCTGAATTTATTCGAAGACTACTCCTGGCCGGGCAACGTCCGCCAGCTGCGCTCCGAGATAGAACGCCTGGTGGCCCTCACCCCGGAAGAGAGCATCATCGGTCCGGAAAAATGCTCGCGGGAGCTGCTGGCCGTGAACCCGGCACCCAGCAGGCAGGAAAAATCCCGAAGCAGCCTGTCCATACCGGACCAGGTCAAGGCCCTGGAAATCGAACTGATTCATAAGGCCCTGGCGGCAAACAGCAACAACAGGGTCAAGGCCGCCGAAGCCCTGGGCATCACCAGGCAGGGGCTGCACAAAAAAATGAAACGTTATCAAATAGATACAAACAACATAACCGCCAATGGCTCCTGAAAAAAAATTATTCGTCAATCAGATTAAAGAGGGGCAGGCGGTTGATGACCTTTTTCTGGTCAAGGACATGAGCCGGGCCGAGACCCGTTCCGGCAAGCCATATCTCATCCTGACCCTCATAGACCGTACCGGCGAAATCGGCGCCCGTATCTGGGAGAATGCCGATGCCTTTCTGGGAGCATGCGAACCCGGCAGCCTGGTCCGGATCAACGGCCAGGCGCAGGCATACAGGGGCGTCCTGCAGCTCAAGATAGACAATGTGGAGCAGAAGGACAAAGGGGAAGAGGATAAAGAACTGTTCCTGCAAACCTCGAAAAAAAATATCAGGGACATGGCGGAAGAAATTATTACCATGGCCCATGGCGTCAAGGATCCGTTTTACCGGAAGCTGCTGTTGAAATTCTTCCAGGACAGCTCTTTTTTTGAGGAATTTAAACAGGCGCCTGCGGCAAAATTAATGCATCATGCCTACCTGGGCGGACTGCTTGAACACACCCTGTCCCTGGCAAAACTGGTTGATATGATTGCGGGTTTTTATCCAACCCTGGACCGGGACCTGCTCATGACCGGAGCCCTGCTGCACGATATCGGCAAAACCAGGGAGCTGGCATTTGATGCGTTTCCCTTTGACTACACGGTACAGGGGCGCCTGCTGGGCCATTTGGTTATCGGGGTCGAGATGATCCGGGAAAAAATCAAGACCATCCCCGATTTTCCCGAAGATTCAGCGACAAGGCTGCTGCACATGATTTTGAGCCATCACGGCCGTTATGAGTTCGGCTCGCCGACCCTTCCCATGATAAGCGAGGCCTTTGTCCTCAACTTTCTCGACGACCTCGATGCCAAGCTTAACTTTCTGGGACGCCTGGAGGAGCAGGCATCGGAACCGGGATACCAGTGGACCGACTTTCAACGCACCCTTGAGCGATTTCTCTATGTCAAGGGAAGGCCGCATGCTGAAGGGGACAATCCCGGCACCAACGGGCAGCAGAATGCGACGGAACACGACACGCCGGATTCCAGGCAGCAGAATCTTTTTTAGACCCCATGGAAACATCCGATCTTCGTTTCGCATATCTTCTCGGCCATGAAAAACCCACGGCTCTCCTGCGGGAGGCGGCCGCCAGAAAAAAACTGGGCCATGCCTATCTGTTCAGGGGCCCTGACGGGGTCGGGAAAAAGAGAACCGCTCTGACCTTAGCTGCCGTCCTGAACTGCAAAAATCCACAGGAAAATGACGCCTGCGGCCGCTGTTCATCGTGCCGCAAATATTTTTCCGGCAACCATCCAGACCTGATCCTGATCCAGCCGGATGGAGCGGCGATAAAGATCGGCCAGATCCGGGAGCTCAAACACCGGTTAACATTTTCGCCCCTTGAGGCCGAAATGCGGGTGATCATTCTTGAAGATATCCATACCATGCGGCGGGAGGCGGCAAACAGTCTGCTGAAAACCCTGGAAGAGCCGGCACCGGGCAATCTCCTGGTTCTGACCGCCGACGCCGGCGGCAGGGTCCTGCCCACCATCCTGTCCCGCTGCCAGGTACTCTCTTTCGGGCCCCTTGACCAGGAGAACATGACCCGGGTCCTGATGCAGGAGGAAAACATGGAGGAAGCCACGGCCAGAACCCTGGCTGCGGTGACCGAGGGCAGCCTGGGCCGGGCAAAACTGCTGCGGCAGGAAAACCTTTTGAGCCTGCGGCAGGAGGCGGTGGAAGAACTGCTCCTCGGGAAGCATGACCGGCCGGAAACCATCGGCCGGATCTTACTCATCAGTGAAAAGATTGCCGCCCTGAAAGAGAATATGGGTGAATTTCTGGCCCTGCTGCGGTTATGGTACCGCGATCTCGTCCTGGTTGCTGCCGCGGGACCGGAGGGTGCAATTGTCAACAAGGACCTGGCTTCATCCCTGCAGGCGGCGGCACAGCACTGGAACCTGGACCAGCTGCACGAAAAGCTTCATCGCCTTGATCTGGCTGAAAGGCAGCTTCTGCGCAACTGCAGCCGCACCTCGGTACTTGAAACCCTTTTTTTTGACCTTATATAATGGTATAATGATTTGTTCATGTGCCGTATAAAGGCTAATGGCTTTTTTGAGGAAAATTTTTATTGTCAGAACAATAATTTATTTTAATGTCGACTGACAGGCGATTGACACGCTGGATTCATGTGCGTGTCAATCATCTCCAGCTAAAATAGCTAACGTCGTGTAATCTTATATACCAACCCGGATACGATAATGAACCAGCAGCAGGAAAACAACGACCCGGTTTCTGCCGAGGAAGACTGGCAGAAAGAACCGGTAATAAACCATTACAAGGTACAGTTCCGCCCCGCCGAACAGATCATGTCCACCACCACCAGGCTCCAGGGACTCCAGAAGGACGAGGTGGTCATGGTCCAGACGGACCACGGCCTGGAACCCGCCCGGGTTCTCGTCATAGTCCCCCTCTGGCCGGAAAAGGAAACAACCAGAGAAGGTCCGCCCTTCACCATTGTCAGGCGAGCCACCCGGGACGAAATGGTCAAGTATGAAAAATTAGACGACATGGAGCATAACGCCTTCAGGCTTTGCTCCGGGCTCATTGAAAAGTTGAACCTGCCGATGAATCTGGTCAAGGTCGAACGCTTTTTTAACGGCGGCAAAATAATATTCTATTTTACGGCGGAAAACAGGGTCGACTTTCGGGAACTGGTCAAGAACCTGGTGCAGGAGTTTCGCACCAGGGTAGAAATGCGCCAGATCGGCGTACGCCATGAGACCAAGATGGTGGGCGGCCTGGGCTGCTGCGGCCGTGAACTCTGCTGCTCTTCTTTTATCCAGAACTTCGAGTCCGTCTCGATAAAAATGGCAAAGGAGCAGAACCTGCCCCTGAACCCCGCCAAGATATCGGGTGCCTGCAACCGGCTGCTCTGCTGCCTGAACTACGAGTACAAGACTTACAAGGCGATCCGCAGGAGCATGCCCAAGGTAGGCAAGAAAATAACCCTTCATAACCGGCAGTACAAGGTGCGCCAGCACAATGTCTTAAAGGAGTCAATCGTGGTGATTGATGATGAAGGAGTTGAAATGACCCTCGGCAAAGACGAATGGCAGGCCGCGGTCCCCTCTGCAGCTAAAGACAAATGAGCCTCTATATTACCACCCCGATATATTATGTTAATGCCCGGCCGCACCTTGGTCATGCCTATACGACCATTGTGGCTGACACGTACAGCCGTTTCCGGCGGCTCTGCAAGGAGGATGTCCGTTTTCAAACCGGCACGGACGAGCATGGGGACAAGATTGCCGAGGCGGCCCGGGCTGCGGGCATACCGCCCAAGGAGTATGCCGACGGCATCAGCAAATTGTTCCGGGAGGCCTGGCCCCCCCTGAACATCAAGCCGGATGCCTTTATCCGCACCACCGACGAGCACCATATCAACACGGTGCAGAAAATTCTGCAAAAGGTGCACGACCAGGGGGACATCTACCTCGGAAGCTATTCAGGACTTTACTGCCGCGGCTGCGAACGGTTTTTAACCGACAAGGAGCTGGTGGACGGCAAGTGCCCGGACCA
This sequence comes from uncultured delta proteobacterium, assembly GCA_963783905.1. Taxonomy (GTDB): domain Bacteria; phylum Desulfobacterota; class Desulfobulbia; order Desulfobulbales; family BM004; genus BM004. The sequence goes on from CAWAPG010000013.1 coordinate 10,082, forward strand.
CCAGACCGCGCCGCTGCCGATCTCGGAAAGCAATTATTTTTTCCGTATGAGCAAATACCAGGAGTGGCTCATCCATCATATCAAGAAAAATCCGGAGTTCATCACCCCGGAGCGCTACCGGAACGAGGTCCTTTCCTTTCTTGATGAACCGCTTGAAGACTTATGCATATCAAGGCCCAAAAGCCGGCTGGACTGGGGTATTCCCCTGCCTTTTGATGCTGATTTTGTCACCTATGTCTGGTTTGACGCCCTCATTAACTATCTTTCCGGCATCGACTATCCGGACGGGGAAGCGTTCAGGCATTACTGGGACGTGGCGGAGCATATCATTGCCAAGGACATCCTGAAGCCGCATGCCATCTACTGGTCGACCATGCTCATGGCCATCGGCGTGGCCCCGTATAAGCGTCTCCATGTTCACGGCTACTGGAATATCAACGAGGCCAAGATGTCCAAAAGCGTCGGCAACGTGGTGCGGCCGGAAACACTGCGCCTGGATTTCGGGGTGGACACGGTGCGTTATTTTCTCATGCGCGAGATGTCATTCGGCCTGGATGCATCGTTCAGCGATGAGGGCATCATCGCCCGCCGGAATTCAGACCTGGCCAATGACCTCGGCAATCTTTTCAGCCGCTCCCTGACCATGATCAACAAATTCACCAAGGGGGTCGTTCCCGCCCCTGCCGATCCGGAACCGCAGGACCGGGAGCTTGCCGGGGCGACAACCGCCATGGTGGCCGTATACTTCCAACACATGAACAACTTCGCCTTTAACCGTGCCCTACAGGAGGTCTGGTCCGTTATCAGTCTGGCCAACAAGTACATCGTCACAAGTGAACCCTGGGTGCTTGCCAAGGACCCGGCGCAAACAGACCGGCTCAATACCGTCCTCTACCACCTGGCGGAAACATTGCGGCTCATCGGGCTGGTCCTCCTGCCGGTAATGCCGGAAACCAGCGGCAAGATGGCGGCAGCCCTGGGAATTACTCCGGACGCCTTTAAAGAACATAACCTCATCGATCATGGAAAATGGGGAATTACCCGGCCCGGTGCCGCTGTAAAGCTCGGCGATTCGCTTTTTCCGAGGCTTGACAAGGCAAAAAAGGAATCTGAACCAGCAGCACAGGCCCGGAAAGCGGATGCAGATTCGGGGAAGAAGACCGAGACAGAAAACGGGCCCGGAATTATCAGCTTTGACGATTTCAAAAATCTTGACCTGCGGGCTGCTGAAATAACCGCAGCGGAAAAAATTGACAAATCGGACCGGCTGCTGAAATTAACGGTGAAAGTACCTGAAGAACGCACCGTTGTTGCCGGGATTGCCGAATATTACCAGCCGGAAGAACTGGTGGGCAGACAAGTCGTTATGGTTGCCAATCTGAAGCCGGCAAAATTGATGGGCGTAACCTCACATGGTATGATACTTGCAGCACGTGACGCGCAGGGCAGGCTGACCCTTTCAACCCTCACGGACAGGGTCGCTCCCGGCAGCAAGATATCATAACACAACCTCACAGGAGCATGACTGCATGTTTATGATCAGTAATTTTTTATTTGCCGTGGCCAAACTGGTGGATTTTGTTCTGGCAGCGTATATGTGGATCATCATCGGGCGGGCCATCCTGTCCTGGGTTAACCCGGATCCCTACAATCCGATTGTCCGTTTTCTGCATGAAGTGACAGAACCGGTGCTCTCAAGAATCAGGCGCTTCGTTCCCGCCTTTGCCGGCGGCATAGATTTTTCTCCCATGATTGTCATACTCGTCATCATATTCCTGCAGAGTTTTCTGGTGCCGACCCTCAAGCAAATGGCTATTGCAATAGGATAATCCCATGGAAAAGACCGAGATAAAAATCACCCCGCAGGACATTATTGATAGGGAATTCAGAGTAAAATTCCGGGGTTTTGACATGGCGGAGGTTGACGCCTTTCTGGAGGAGGTGGCTGAAACTTTTTTCCAGCTGACCGAAGAGAACACCCTGCTGAACGAAAAGGTTTTTTCCCTGCAGCAGGAGCTGGAAACCATCGGCTCTACCGAAGCCCGGGGCCAGTTTGAGCTGCCCGCAGAACTGGAAAATATCCTGGAGGACCTGAAACAGGATACCGGGGCCATCAGCGCTGTTCTTGCTTCCCTGAAGCAGGATCGACAGGCCTTTGATGTCATCCAGACGAAGCTGGAAAAAATTATTGCATCGGTCCGGGAAACCGGTGCGGCAATTGGATCCAGACCCCAGGTGGAGCTTCCGGCTGACCTTGCCGGCCAGCTGGAGGAGTTTGCCCAAAATTCCACGGTAATTGCTGCCGAACTGGACGCCCTGAAAGAGAATCGGCAGGCCTTTGAATCGTTAAGGCAAAATTTCGGCGAGACCATCAAGGCAGCCAGGGATGCTGCCGCCACACTCACATCCCGCCAGGGTGATGCTGGAATTCCTGGCGATCTGCAGAAAACCCTGGAGAATATCAAGCAGGGAAACGACTCTGTCAATGCCGAACTGGCAGGGTTGAAACAGGAAATTACCGCCCTTGCCGGGATGAGAGATGAGATAAAAGCAGAACTCCAAAACCAGCTTTCTTCTCATTTCAAAACCCTTGGGACCGGATTTTCAACCTTCAGCGGCAAGGAGTCAACCGCCGTACCCGGCAAAAAAGAAGCACTGTTGGCGGCAGAGATCATAGAGGGAGTTGACGCAGAACCCCGGGAAGAAGAAGGCACCGCCCTTCCGGACTTCCGGAAAGACGAGGAGGCTGCTGGCGAGGGCGACCTGGAATTTTTGAGCGAAGATGACATTCTTGACGTGGACAAACTCCGGGGCATTTTCCAGTCGGTTCTGGACGAGGGACCGGATGAAGGTCACGCCGGCCATGAAGGAGAAGATGCGGCTGCAGACCTTTTGTTTCTGGAAGATGATTTAACCGCAGATGATCACGAGCCGGAGGTAACCTTTTCCCTGGAGGAACATAAACCAGGCGGAAAAGATACCTCCCGGAAAAAATAAAAACCCGCAATTTTTATTACGCTGAATGAAGTGCATTACCAGTCTGCAGAACAAATCTCTGGCCCTGCACGTCTATGTGCAGCCGCGGGCCTCTAAAAACCGGGTGGTGGGCATGCACGGCAATGCGGTCAAGGTCTGCGTAACTGCTCCGCCGGTGGAAAACAAGGCCAATGAAGCGGTCATTGCTTTCATCGCAGATCTTATGGGAGTGCCCAAGTCGTCTGTCTCGATAAAAAGCGGCAGACAGGGCCGCTACAAAACGGTATTAATCAACAATCTCGCCCTGAAAGAGGCGCAGGAAACTCTTTCCGGGGCATTATCCAAAACCTGAACGGGTGCGCCATGAAAAAATTATTCCTCCTCTTTTGTCTTCTGCTGCTCATCTCTCCTTCCATAACCCTTGGTGAATGTCTCGAGGGTGACTGTACCAACGGCTACGGAGTCTATGTTTTTCCCGAGGGCGGCCGCTATGCCGGCCAGTTTGCCAACGGTGAAATTGAGGGCGAGGGTACCATAGAATATGCTGACGGCAATATCTATACCGGCATGCTGAAAAACGGCATACCAAACGGTTCCGGCACCATGGAATATGGCACCGGCGGCCGCTATGCCGGAGAATTTAAGGACGGTGAGTGCAGCGGTACCGGGGTGTATACCTTCGCGGACGGTTCAAAATATACCGGTGAATTCAGCAACAATACGTTCAACGGCAAGGGCACCTATACCTTTGCGGACAACAGCGCCTATACAGGGGAATTCGCGAATGGTACCTTTGACGGCAAAGGCGTGCTGCGTGAGGACGGCATGGTTTATACCGGTGAGTTTAAAGAGGGAAAACCGGCCGGAAAGGGGATGATGACCTACTTTGATAAATCCCGGGAAATCGGGGTCTGGAAAGAGGGAAAATTTGAGGTGCTGCAAAAAATAAAAGCTCCTCCGGAAGAAACCGCCAAAGAAGAAAATGACTTCGGCAGCGGAGAATTTATGCCCGATAACGCCTGGAATGCGGAGCCGGATAATGTTATGCCGCAGGATACCTTTTCATCTGAGAGAAACCAGGAGCCCTTTTTTCAGGAAAACAGCAGCATGGAAGAAACAAACGAGGCCGGGCAATTATAGCGGCAGTTTCAACAGCCGGTCATACCAGCTGGGCCATAACCCTGTTTGCCAGCAGAACCCCTTGACGGGTAAGTCGAAGCCGGTCCTTCTCTTCCTGCAGAAATCCCTGGTCTGTCAGCCGGTGAAGCATATCTCCATAGTATAATTGCGGCGTCAAGCCGAACCGCTCCTCCAGGCGGGAAAGCGACACCCCGACCGTCATGCGCAGCCCCATGATAACCGTTTCCCGAAACCGCGCCTCAAGGGAGAGAAACTCTGCCTCCTTAAACGTCATCCGGCCCGCATTCATCATTTGGGTGAAGAGAACCGGGTTTTCTTCGCTTTTTATTCTCACCCCTGAAAAGCAGGACACGGCTGCCGCTCCCAGTCCGAGATAGCTGCCGTTTTCCCAATAATTTATATTATGGATGCAGGCAAATCCCCTGCGGGCATAGTTTGATATCTCGTACTGGCTGTATCCAGCCAGCGACAGAATTTCCTGCGCCATCTCAAACATTGCCAGCGTCGTCTCTTCCGGCGGCAGATCCAGCTTTTTCCGGCGGACCGCCTCGGCAAACGGAGTGTTCTCTTCAATCGTCAGCTCATAGACCGAGATGTGGTCGGGCGCCAGGGCAGTCGCCTGCCGCAGGGAGTTTTGCCAGTCAACCATATCCTGCTCCGGCAGACCGTACATCAGGTCCAGGTTTATGTTGGCAAACTCTGCAGCCCGCGCCGTTTCATAAGCTTTAAGGGCCTCCGATGCCGTATGCCTTCTGCCGATATTCCTGAGCATATCGTCCCCAAAGGACTGCACCCCTATACTCAGGCGGGTAACCCCGTTATCCCTGAATCGCTGCAGCATTTCACCGTTAATCGAATTGGGATTGACCTCCAGGGTGACTTCCGGTTCCCGGTCCGGCAGCGCGGAAAAATCATAGGCAGCAAGACAGGCTCCGATAAAGGCAGCCATTTGGGGAGGATCAACGGATGACGGGGTGCCGCCGCCGATAAAAAGCGAATGAAATTTTCTGGCCCGGGACCAGGGGTGGGAAGCCATTGCCAGCATCTGGCGCTGCAGGGCTTCCATGTAGTTGTCCTTAATCTCTGCGCCCATGTCCGGATAAGACACAAACGAGCAATAGGGGCATTTTGACCGGCAGAAAGGAATATGAACATACATTCCCGCAGCGGTTTCAGCTGTTTCCGGATTGAGAAGAAGTTCTTCCGTGTCTCTACTGATGGGGATCATCGGTGATTCAGCACCCGGCCGCACTCTTCACCGATGGCGGCCATTATGCCGTGATCGGCAAAACTGTATGTTTTTTCAGCCTGGCCGATGATCAGGTGATCCAACAGCCTGATGTTCATGAAGGAGCACGCCAGGAAGAGCGTCCTGGTAAGCTGGCGGTCCTGGGGAGAGGGCTGCAGCTTGCCTGAAGGATGATTATGGGCCACAACCATGGCGGCGGCATTGTGTTCCAGGGCCAGCTTCACCAGTTCCCGGGGATAGACGGTATTCGCGGTAATGGTGCCCCGGGACACCACCTGGGTATCAATTATGGCATGGGCGGCGTCCAGGAAAATTACGGCAAATACCTCATGGTGCAGATCACGCATGGAGTGGATAAGATATTCGGCAACCTGGCGGGAGGAGTGTAAATAATTTTTCTCCTGCATGCGGTGTTTCAGGTATCGCCGGGCCACCCCATGCAGAAAGTGGACGGCAAAGCTGTTATTGGGTCCAACACCCTTTATTTTCCTGAGTTCGGCGGCAGACGCCTCGAGCACCCCTGGCAGGGACCCGAAGTGGGCGAGAAGGGCTTTTGCCTGCTCCTTGCAATCCTTTCGGGGCGTGCCCAGAATAAGCAGCAGCTCCAGCACTTCCGCATCGGTGAATGCCTCTATGCCCCGCTGCTGAAATTTATCCCTTAACCGCTGCCTGTGTCCCCGTCCTTTTTCCTGCCACTCCTTTTTCTCCACCTTTATCCTCAAGAAGAATATTTTGTTTTGATCATTTCGAACAAAGTGAGAAATCTTATTAAGATCTCTCCGGCCTGCGGCTGTTCGAGATGACGTAGCGGTGGACGTTGGGCAGTCATTTCGAACGGATGTGAGAAATCTTACCACATCGATTGAAGGATATTCCAGGCTAACTACTCTTTGGATAATTCCTGCGAGAACAGCTGATTGGCAAGTTTGGGGTTGGCCCTGCCTTTTGTCCGCTGCATGAGCTGGCCGACAAAAAACCCCATGAGCTTGGTCTTGCCGTCCCTGTAATCTGCCGCCTGCGCCGGGTTTGCCGCAATTATTTCCCTGACCATGGCGAGCAGCTCACCTTCGTCACTCACCTGCAGAAGATTTTTTTCCTTTACCAGGGTTTCGGCGTCCTTGCCCGATGCCAGCATATCCAGAAAAACAGCCTTGGCAATTTTGCCGCTGATGGTTCCCTGGTCAATCATCGCCAGAAGGCCGCCAAGATTGCGCGGCGGAATCGGACATCCTTCGATATCAATGGAGTCTTCGCCCTTCAATTCACGCATGAGTTCGGTCATCATCCAGTTGCTGAGTTTCTTGGCCTGGGGATATACTTGGAGGGCTTCCTCGAAGTAGTCGGCAAGTTCCCTGGAAGAGGTCAGCACTTCAGCATCATATTCCGACATCCCGAGGTCGGAAATAAAACGGAGCCTCCGTTCATCCGGCAGTTCGGGCAGCAACTTTCTGGTGTTTTCAATCCACTCGGCATCAATCTCCACCGGAATCAGGTCCGGATCCGGGAAGTACCGGTAATCATGGGCTTCCTCCTTGCCCCGCATGGAATTGGTCACATTCCTGTCAGCATCCCAGAGGAGGGTTTCCTGCATCACCTCGGAGCCGTCGAGCAGCACATCGCGCTGCCGCCTTATTTCATACTCCAGGGCCCGCTGCACATTGCGGAAGGAATTCATATTCTTCAGTTCGGTGCGGGTGCCGAATTTCTCCCGGCCAACCGGGCGCAGCGATATATTGGCATCACAGCGGAAACTCCCTTCCTGCATATTGCCGTCGCATATATCAAGGTAGCGGAGAATGGCATGCAGCTTTTTAAGATATGCGGTCGCCTCTTCCGGTGAGCGGATATCCGGCTCACTGACGATCTCCATCAGGGGCACGCCGGTCCGGTTCAAATCAACATAGCTCACGGGCTTACGCTCATCATGCACCAGCTTGCCGGCATCCTCTTCCATATGGATGCGGGTTATGCCTATTCTTTTTGGAGAGCCGTTGTCTTCTATCTCGAGCCAGCCATGCTCGGCAATCGGCAGCTCAAACTGCGAGATCTGGTATCCTTTCGGCAGGTCCGGATAAAAATAGTTCTTGCGGGCAAAACGGTTCGGCGAATTAATGGTGCAATGGGTGGCCAGGGCCATCTTCATTGTATATTCGACTACTTTTTTGTTTAACACCGGCAGGACGCCCGGCATGCCGAGGCAGACCTGGCAGGTGTTGGTATTGGGCGGCGCCCCGAAGGCCGTGGAGCAGCCGCAGAATATCTTGCTTTTCGTTTTTAACTGGGCATGGACCTCCAGCCCGATTACCGGTTCAAAATCCATCTCTTTGCTCCATCAGTTCTCAGCGCCCTTGGCAATCCAGTTTTGGATCTTAGCCAATTCCTGCTGCCACTCGGGGCTTGTCCTTATTTGCAAAAACATGCGGAACAGTTCATCCAGGGTGTGCATCGCCTCCTCGGACATGCCTATCCTCTCCAGCACTTTCGCCTCCCAGGCCATTGGATCTGCAGCTTCTTCATTGGGTGATACGGTTCGCGGCAGACTGACGCTGCGATATTCAAACAGGGTTGCCCCAAAGGTCAACCGCCACTCATACTCCCCCTTGGCCAGATAAATACGGGCCTGTTCCAGCTTCTTGCCCATGAACAGGCCGGTGCGGGCTTCCTGCAGTTCCGTCTGCAGCCCTTTGCAGGTTATTCTCTCCAGGGACTCGCCGTCACCGGATTCAAGAACCATGTGTTTTTCAAAGACCAGCAGAATGTCCCCGGTGCCGGGCAGAAAAACAGAACCGCCCCGTTCTTCGCTTTTATACCAGAGCCAGGTAAGAAACTCCTGGCCTATAAATTTTTTTTCTGAAATTATATCAACAAGATCCATAGATCGAAAACCCCTGCCCATTTTACGTTTTATCGGTCTGCCGCTGCAGACCTGAGTTTATACTCATTTCAGACCAATATATCCGCCTGCAGATTCTGCAGCTTTTCCAGGCCGTCTGCGTCAAGAAGATGGGCCGCAGCCAGATAGGGCACCTGCAGTATGATTCGCAGCCCGAAACACTCCTTGAAAAAATCCTCCAGCGCGGATTGTGCCTTAGTGTTTGTTGAAAAAAACAGTACGGTGTTGTCTGCCAGGTTCCAGCATAAATCGTAGACAGAGGGAACCGGCAGGGATTTTTTTACGAGCTGCAGGCGGATGTCCTCCTTTATCTGCAGCCGGTGGTTCCTGCTTAAGCGCGGCACCTGCTTTTCTCTTTTTATGCGCTCCTCCTCCTTGCGGGAATATTTCTGCAGCAGGGTGTTGGAAACCTTTCGCTCGTCAATCCGCATGGACAGTACAAGATAATCCCCTACAGCATATGAGGCATGCGCAAAGGAACTGTCGAACATATTGTCTACCGATACCCAGCCGATGGAATATTCATCAAAGGTATCATCAATATCCTGAAAGGAAAACTGCGTGATGCGCTCCGCCGCGAATTCCCGGAAACTGCCGGGAAGTTCTCCCTCTACTGCGTAACGGACAAAGGTTGTGGTGCGGGATAACAGTCCCATAAATAATCTCCTGTGCTTCAGGTTCTTTTATAAACCGGTAAAAATAAAAATCAGTTATTGAACGGAATTCTAAAGAACTGCATGGCCCGGTAATATGTCCATGATCTATAGCAAACCCGGGGGTTCTCCTCAAGCTTTTTGGCGGTCTCCAAATATGGAATTGTCCCTGGCCGACAAAATTCTTTCACTTTTAAACTTGCAAAGACTTGACATCAGGGGTTCCCTATTGTATTTATCCCTCTTTCTGCGTGGGTCGTTAACTCAGTCGGTAGAGTATCTGCCTTTTAAGCAGAGAGTCGTTGGTTCGAGTCCAACACGACCCACCAGCACAGTGAAAATCATCTCGTCCCCGTCGTCTAGCCAGGTCCAGGACACCGGCCTTTCACGCCGGCGACACGGGTTCAAATCTCGTCGGGGACGCCACATTATGGGAGTGAAGCCGGATTCGGCCGAGCTCCTTTTTTGTTTTTGCCGTCCAGAAGCTGTTACCCCTGGGAAAGGGTTGCCTGTATCCCCCGGATGTTCATGCCGTTTCCCGGCACCAATGATAGGCATTCTGGAACATCCGCAGCCATGGAGAGACCGCCAGCTCCTTTTTCATCTCTTCCGGCAGCCAATGGGCCTGCCACTTCAAAAAGGAGCGCTCCGGATGGGGCATCATGGCCAGATGTCTGCCGTCGGTTGAGCAGAGTCCGGTCAAACCGGCTGGAGAGCCATTGGGGTTAAACGGGTACTTTTCGGTCGGCAGCCCTTCATCGTCTACAAATACCAGGGCGGCCAGGTTTTCTTCTTTAATTCTTTCGCGTATATTTTCATCCGGAAACTGCAGGCGCCCCTCGCCGTGGGCCACATGGATGCCGAAAGTCAGGTTTTCCATGCCCCTGAGCATAATCGCCCTGCTGTCTAAGACCTTGACCGTTGACCAGCGGGACTCGAAGCGGCCCGAAACATTGCGGACAAACCGCGGCTGTTCGGCGGGTTTGATGCCCTGCCATGGCACCCAGCCGAGAAGGGCGAAAAGCTGGCAGCCGTTGCACACGCCGAGTGAAAAAGTATCGGACCGGGCATAGAAATCATCAAACATTTTTTTGAGCCGTTCATTGAAAAGAATGGTTGCGGCCCAGCCCTTGGCGCTTTCCGGTACATCGGCATAGGAAAATCCTCCCACCGCCGCCAGCCCCCTGAACCCTGCAAGGGTTATCCTGCCGGCAAGAAGGTCGGTCATGGTTATATCCCATGGCTCAAACCCGGCCGCATAAAATGCCGAAGTCATTTCCCTGTCGCTGTTGCTTCCTTCATCTCTGAGAATGGCAACCCTGGGCTTGTCGGTGCCGGCAAGAATCTCCGGCGGTGTTTCAGCAGGAGTGAAGCTCAGGAAGTACCGGGGGCCCGGCCGGTCATAAATGTTCTCCTTTTCCTCTACCGCGCAGTCCGGGTTCATCTGCAGCCGCTCAAGCTGGAAACTTGTCTCCTCCCAGACCTGCCGCAGCTCCTGCATGGAAGCCTCCAGAACCGGCTCCTTGTTAAACCGTATCCGGATGCGCTTTTCCGGGGTCGGCCGGCCAAGGACCGCAAATGGTATATCCTTATCACGAAGCAGTTCCCGAACTTCATCTGATTTGCCCGGGGCGCATTCAACGACCAGGCCTAATTCTTCAGAAAAAAGATGTTCAATCGGGGTGCCGGCTCCCTGTAATTCAAGGTCAAGGCCGCAGTTTCCGCCGAAGGCCATTTCAAGCAGGGTGGTGATGAGACCGCCGTCGCTGCGGTCATGGCCTGACAGAATCAGCCCCTTATCAATGCATTCCTGGATAAAATGAAACCCTTTTTTCACCAGTAACGGGTTGTCCATGTCCGGCGCTGCGTTGCCGATCTGCTTCAGGGTCTGGCCCAGGGCCGATCCTCCCAGCCGGTTATGGCCCTCGGCCAGGTCAATGAATATCAGGACGGTTTCTCCCGGCCCTTTTATATCGGGGGTAATGATTTTGGTGATATCCGCCATGGCGGCATAGACGGAAATAACCAGTTCCCGCGGCGACTTTACCGTCTCTTCATCGACGCGCGTGGCCATGGAAAGGCTGTCTTTACCGCCGTCAACGGCAATGCCCAGTACGATCATGGCATCACGCATGGCACAGGCCGCATCATAGAGCGCCGCGCCCTCACCGGGCAATTTCGGGGCCCACATCCAGTTGGCGGAACACTTTACCCCGTCGAGGCCGTCAATCCTGGCCCAGACAAGGTTGGTCAGCGCCTCGCCGACCGCCATCCGTGCCCCGGCCCTGGGGTCTGCCAGCATTTTTATCGGCTGTTCGCCGATGGCTGTGGCCGCGCCGGAGAGCCCGAAATGGCTCTGGGCCATGACCGCAACATCGGCAACCGTTGCCTGCAAAGGTCCGCAGCATTGCTGCTGAGCAATTAGACCGGTAACGGAACGGTCAACCTTATTGGTCAGAAACCGCTTGGAACCGACGGACAGGAGCCGCAAAACATTGTGCAGGGCATCGGACACCGTCAGGTCATCGGGCAGATTCATAGAACCGGGTGGTTCCTGCCGCCGCTGGTCATAAAATGTCTTCTGGGGAATGTTGCCCAGAACTTCATGCAACTCAAGGTCGACCGGCGTGGAGTTGTCCCGCCCGTCAACTACCACGAACCGGCCGTCGCCGGTTACCGAGCCGAGAATTTCACAATTTACCTTTTCCCTCTCGCAAATTGCCTGAAATTCTTTGATATTTTCCGGACGGATCAGCAGACCGTTGCGCTCCTGATATTCAGCCACATAGATCTCCAGGACCGACATGGTGGGATCGCCAACCTTGATTTTTCTGATATCTATCCTGCCGCCCGCCTTTTCCACCAGCTCCTTGAGCACGTTTCCAGGACCGCCGGCTCCCTGGTCATGGATGACGTCGATGAGGGAATTTTCCCCCATCTCAACACAGGCGCGGATGGCCCGGTTCATCTTCTGTTCCATTTCCGCATCGCCACGCTGCACCGCATTGAAATCAAGATCCTCGACATTGTCGCCCTGCAGCATGCTGGATGCAGCGCCGCCGCCAAAACCAACCCGGTAGGCCGGCCCGCCGATCTGGATAATTTGCATGTCTTTTTCTTCCGGGGCCTTGTCAATATGCCGGTCATCAATCTGTCCTATCCCGCCGGTAAACATGATCGGCTTTAAAAAGCCCCAGCGTTCGCCGTCCGCCAGCCGCAGATCAAAGGACCTGGTAAAGCCCTGGATAAGCGGCTCTCCGAATTTATTGCCGTAATCAGAGGCGCCGTTGCTGGCCTCAATTTCAATTTCAAGGCCGGATGCCAGGTTGGACGGAGAGACAAACCCCTTATCCTCCCAGGGCAGCTCGTAGCCGGGAATGTGCAGGTTGCCGACACAGTAGGCTGCAGTCCCCGCAACCACCAGTCCGCCCCTGCCGGTTCCCTGGATATCCCTGATTCTGCCGCCGGTTCCGGTTTCAGCCCCGGGAAACGGTGCAACGCCGGTCGGGAAATTATGGGTTTCAGCGGTAAAGATGATATGATAGGTCAGGTTCTTCTCCCTAAAAGGCGAAGGGCTGCCGGGACGGTCCGGCAGGATGGTAAAAATATCCCGGCCGCGGATGCCGCTCGAATTATCCTTGAATGCTATTATGCTGTTGGTCGCATTGGCCTCCAGGGTTGAACGGACAATTTCCATTAATGTCTCGGTTTCCTCCCGGTCGTCGATTACGTGTCTGCCGCGAAAAAAACCATGCCGCGAATGTTCGCTGTTGGCATTATTCAAGTCCATAATTTCAACGATGGTCGGATTGCGGTCATGCTTTTTCACGAAGTAGTCAAAATAGAAATTTCTGTCCCACTCATCCATTGAAATGCCCGGGATCTCCTGCAGCGCCGCCGGGCCTTTTTCCTTAAGGGGCACTTCGTAAACCGCTTCGGGCCTGATGCCGGTTTCAAAGGTTGAAAGCGGTTCGGGATACAGACATTCCGTCATCCGGTCATGGTGGTCCGCAATAAACTTCTGCCGGTTCATGGTCTCTTTGACAAGGTATCTGCGGGAGCGTTCCAGTCGGACAATCTTGCCCAGTCCGGTGGCCCGGCAGATCGAAACCATATTGGATGACCAGGCGGTCGCAAAGTTGAGCCTGGGGCCGAGTTCCACCACCTCCTTTTCCACCCCCGAAAAACATGAGGTCGTGCTGACGGTTTCCTGGATAAATCCATCGGCAAGCAGAAACTGCAGCCTGGCTATTTCTTCCCGGGTCAAGGGTTCTGTTGCTTCAATATTAAAACAGAACTCCATTCCATCGTTTACCTGCCGGTATAAATGTCTGATATGCATCCCGCTCCTCGTTGGTTCGCCCTGCGATAAATAAATCATTTATATGGTGCTGCCGGGGTGTTTTGGGGAAAGCCTGTTTTAAAAGATCGGCATGTTTATGGTTGTCAACATCGAAAAAATCACGTCCTGATCAGGTTTAATCATGTAACTTTTTGATTTCATTATAACCTGTTGCCTGTAGCGGGACTTTTTACAAATGCATCATGCCTGAGGCCCAAAAGATAGCGCGAGACAACAAATAGAACAAGAGGGTTTCAACAGAAAAGCTCCCGGAAGAAAAAAATTGTCTCCGCCTGCCTGGAGATTTCTACCCGGCAAATTCGGGAATGGTAACAGAACAGGCGAAACAGTCAGATAAAACACTGCAGCAGGCCGGATATCTCTTGCGGGAGCGCAGGAGCGTCTTTTATTTATCGTGAGGAACTGTTATAATAATCCTTTACTGTATTCATCCCGATACCCGATCAGGATAGTTCTTTCCAGTAACAGCAACTAATTTCTTCTTGACAATTGGTATTGTATTCCATAGGTAATTAACCTGCTGCAGATAAATACAAGATGCCGTGGCTGCTTTTTAAATTCAACGTATATTGGTTAGGATTACGATATGTCAAATCCAGGCAAAGAGCGTGCCGCAAAAGACGCTCAAGATTCCCCCTTGCCCTCTTCGGAGCCGAACATTTTTTTAGAACTGCTGGATGGCAAGGAAGATGCCACACTCTGCCGTCCCTTTAATCCCGATGAAAATGAAATTGAGGTCATTCTGGCCCGCAACGGCAGAAAACAAACCTATCCTCTGTTTGAGGTATGCTGCATCCTGCTGAAAGGGGACCCGAATCATCAGAACACCATGGACAGCCCCCATGACCTCATGGAAATAGAAACACTTGCCGGCTCCCAGCATCTGGTAAGGATTGCCAAGGATCAACAATACCTGACCGGATTTTACGGTTCTTTTCTTGATCTGGAAAATCCTTACCGGTCCGTCTTTTTTACCCACCTGGGGGTGAAGTCGCGCCGGCAGCTCAATTTTCTCGGCACCATCCTGGAGGAACAGGGAATGGTATCCCGCGAAACTCTGCAGGAGGTCATAAGTGATTATAACAGTATAAAGAAAAAACGGATCGGGGAGACTATTGCCCAGAAACACAACCTGAACCAGGAGCAAATTGAAAAGGTCCTCCGCCAGATGCAGAAAGCAGGTAAAACTCCTGCCAGTGCCCGCGTCGGTGATATTCTCATTGCCTCAAAACTCATTACCCAGGAACAACTGGAAGACGCCATTGCCCAGCAGGTAAAAGATAAAAAGAAAAAAATCGGCGCCCTGCTTGTTGAGCGCAACCATATTAATGCCGACCAGCTCCTCTCGGCACTGGCAATTAAATTTCAGCTGGAATTTATCACTCTTGATGATTTTGTCCCGACCCTTGAGGCCTTAAACTCCATCCCCTTCTCGCTTGTCTCCCAAATGCAGATCATGCCCTTGTCTGACAATGGGGATCACCTGCTGGTTGCCACCTCTAAACCTTCTGAACATGCCGAAGTTGGCGACATTCTGCGGTTTATAACCAATCGGCGGATAAAGTTCGTCGTGGCGCCCTCTGAACAGATTACAGCGGCCATTGAAAAATATTACACCAGAGATGAGCAAAGGGTACAGGATCTCATCGGCGAGATGACCGAAGATGAAGTGTCTTCAAAGGATACACTTGAGACCTCGGTTGTGGATGAAACCGATTCACAGATCATCAAGCTGGTGAATAAAATTCTTGTGGATGCCTATAAAAAAAACGTATCGGATATCCATCTTGAACCGGGGATGGGAAAAGAGCCTCTCATCGTGCGCTATCGGGTAGACGGCATGTGCCATGTCAGTCATGAGGTTCCAGCCGGTTACAAAAAAGCCCTGCTGTCCCGCATTAAGATTATGTCAAATCTGAATATCACCGAGCGCCGTAAACCCCAGAGCGGCAAGATCGTAATCCGCTACCAGAACAGCAAAATTGAATACCGGGTGGAGACCACCCCGACCGTTGGCGGTAATGAGGATGCCGTTCTGCGAATCCTCACAAAGACCCAGCCATTACCCCTGGATCAAATGGGCTTTATGCCCCGGGACCAGAAAAAATTCGAAGAGGTGGTCTCCCGGCCCTCGGGCATGGTTCTCTGTGTCGGACCCACAGGGTCAGGCAAAACCACGACCCTGCACTCTGCCTTGAGTTTTATCAATACCCCGGAACGTAAAATATGGACCGCGGAAGATCCCGTTGAAATCACCCAGAAGGGGCTGCGTCAGGTTCAGGTCAACCCGCAGATAGGCTTTACCTTCCAGGAGGCGCTCCGCTCATTCCTGCGCTCCGACCCCGATGTCATTATGGTCGGGGAGATGCGTGACCGGGAAACAGCCAAGACCGCAATCGAGGCTTCCCTTACCGGCCACGTCGTTTTCTCAACCCTGCATACCAACAATGCACCTGAGACCCTGGTGCGCCTGGTTGAAATGGGCATGGATCCCATAAGTTTTTCCGAAGCACTTACCATGGTTATAGCCCAGCGTCTGGTCCGCATTCTCTGCACGAAATGCAAAAAGCCGCACAAGCCCGACAAAGAAGAATATGAGACCCTGAAAAAGGCCTATGGTCCGGAATGGTTCGAGAAACACGAGATGGATAAACTGCATCAAAAAGGAACCATGAGAAAAAAAGAAGGATGTCCCGAGTGCGATGATGTCGGCTATCGGGACCGGCGGGCAATTTTTGAAGTATTGGAAAGTACGGACCAGATACGGCAGGGCATTAAGGAAAAGGCACCAACGGAAAAACTGCGGCTGATGGCCCTTGAAAACGGCATGCGCACCCTCCGCATGGCTGCGGTTGAAAAAATTTTCCTGGGTGTCACCGACCTGGAGGAGGTCTTGCGGGTCTGCTGAGATCAATCAAGATGACAACGGCGGGTCGTCAGGCCTGGATTTTTTCCTCCTTAATCATTTTATCAACAAACCGCAGCACAAAGTCACGCTGTGCCGCTGTGGAGTAGGCGATGCAGGAGCAGTGCAGATTCGTCTGGCTGCGGACCAGCATTTCAAAGCTTACCGCATCAGCTTCCAGAACTACAGCGAAAAAGAAGGGGCCGCAATCCTCATGCTGCCGCTGTTCCCTGCCGAGTAAATCCTGCGGCACCTCAATCCAGTAAACCCCGTCCATGGAACCGGCCTGCAGGGTCCTGTTCAGGTAACTCTCAACATTTGCCCTTTCTTCCCGGCTGAGATCATCTATCGTATACTGTCGCATATTTCATCACCTTTTCCGCGGTTCCGCCGTCACGACTGTTATATATCCAGAAAGGTTTTGTCCTGATTGAGGATGGCACAGCCTTTCTCTTCAACCACAACCATGTTCTCCAGACGAACTCCGCCCCATCCCGGAAGATAGATCCCCGGCTCCACAGTAACAACCATGCCGGGCCGGAGTTTATTGCGGCGATGCCTGTTGAGATACGGAGGTTCGTGCACGGCCAGCCCAACACCATGGCCAAGTCCATGGCCGAAATTTTTGCCGTATCCTGCCGCGGATATTAACCCCCGGGCAGCCCTGTCGGCATCCCTGGCCAGAATCCCGGCCTGAATAGCATTGATCGCAGCCAGCTGGGCCTCGCGCACCAAACGGATAATTTTAACCGTTTGCTGGTCGGGCTTACCCAAAACAACCGTCCGGGTCATGTCTGAGCAGTATCCTTCAAGTTTCAGGCCCATGTCAATGATTATGGTCTCGCCCTCGTTAATCGCCCTGCCGGACGGAACTGCGTGCGGCAGGGCCGCATTCGGGCCGGCGGCAACAATGGTGGGAAATGCCGGCGCTTCGGCGCCTTTACGCATCATGGTTGATTCAATGGCACGTGCCACCTCTCTTTCGGTCCGGCCCGGTTGCAGTGAGCCAAAAACCTCCTGGAAAACCGATTCATTCAAGAGCACAGCCTGCCGGATCTTATCAATTTCCTCCGGTGTTTTCCGGGTGCGCAGCTTTTCAATCATGCCGCTGGCCGGTATCATTTCAATTCCCTGCTTTTGGCCGAAATCCAAGAGCTTCACCGCCGATTCGTACAGCAAATAATGGCTTTCAAAGACGAGGCGGCGCACGTCAAGACGGGGCAACGCCTTTTGCAGCGCTTTCATGAGACTGCTCCGCAAGAGCACCACCTCACAGCCGGGTGACTCCTTTTCGGCCTGCATCTGATAGCGGGAATCGGTAAACAGAAGCGGGGTGCCATGCCGGGGCACAAGCAAAACCCCGGAACTTTCCGTAATGGAGAGGTCGGTGGCGGTGTATCCGCTGAGATAACGCCTGTTTTCGGGCTGGGTAACTAAAAGTGCATCCGCGTTTTTGCGTCCTATTGCAGCCTGGATTTTATCGAGTGTTTTCACAATGTAAAAATGTTGTTCCCAGTGCAGGTTGGACAATTTAACGGGAGACGCGGTATGCGCCTTCCGCCTGCATGCACATTGAGAGAGACCGGAAATTAATGGATTCGATCCATATTTTTACAGGGGAACGAAGTAAATATAGGCCTTTGCGCCCAGGCGGTAAACCCTGGCATGCAGATCCCGAATTGCCTCAATAGCATCAACATTGCCCAGGTTTACCCGGTAGCTGAACGGCTTCTCCAGTTCCACCATCTGACCGAAACAGTTTTTGTCATACCGTATTTCCGCTCCTTCGGCATACCATTCGGCCAGCCGCTGTTTGATCTTGGCATAATCTTCCGGAGGGGCATGTTCTACATCCAGGTGGATTTCAATTTCCATTTGGTTCGCTGCCTCAACTTGCCTAAAAGTAGATGGTATGGCTATCTTTTTACAGGGTGACGGAAAATCTCCCGGCCACCAACTCTTTGTGCTGCTGCAAAACCTTATTGTACTGATCATCCAGGTCCGACTTCACCCTGGACCACTCCTCCTGAAACTTGGGATGCAGCTTGGGATCCATCTGCAGGCCCATGCCCTTCTGTCCCGTCTGTTGGGCCAGGGCCTGGTCCATCTGCTGCCGGAAGGCGTCTTCCACCTGCTGCTGAACCTCTTTCTTGTACTGTTGATAGTGGTCCAATATCCCTTTCATGTCCCGGAACACCGAGACCAGATCGCCACTGCCCCGCGCCAATTCCAAAAGACCTTGCATGGCCATTTCGGCTCGTTTTTTGTCATCATCCCGCGGCAGGGTAATATTTCTTAAAAAAACCTGTACCACGCCTTTTTTAACCAGGGCGGCATCATCGGCTGCCTCAAGAATACCGGAAAAGTCAACTTCTTTTCCCTGCAGATAGTCCGCTGCCATGCGCATTCCCTCTTTGACCCGTTCTTCGGCCTGCATTTCTTTACGGTCGGCGCTGCCCATGGAAGCAGCCCTTTCCATCACTTTTTCAAGGGTACTTTTTATCTCTGCCATTATGAAAATACCTTTTTGGAGTTTGCCTTTACAAACAGCCTACACCTGCATGAAACGCAATCATGGAGGTGTGACGCGCTTTATACGGTAAATTTGCCAAAGAGACAAGTCCGCGGTGCGAATATTTCCGCTTCCTGGTTGCCGGAAATTAGGGAAGTCATTCCCGGCGCAGGAAACAGATTTGAAAAAATTTTTTTTTCCAGTACAGTGGCCTTGCATATTCTACCCGCTATTAATGAAAGTTCAAACAGCAGATGTAATATCTTCCCATATATCCATCTGCGGTTTAAGGAGAATTAACACCATGGTTCAGATGATTGTTCTTGCCACCAGAAATGCAGGCAAGGTCAAGGAGTTTCAACAACTTCTGCAGGATTTTCCGGTGGAAATAAAAAATCTCACCGACTTCGGTCCAATTCCTGAGGTTGAAGAGGATGGGGCAACCTTTGATGACAACGCCTATAAAAAGGCCTTATTTACCGCCAAGGTCTTAGGTTTGCCGGCAATCGCCGATGATTCCGGACTGGTGGTGGAAGCCCTGGGCGGCGCCCCTGGAGTAAAATCAGCCCGTTATGCCGGTAAAAATGCCACGGATCAGGAAAACATGCAAAAACTCCTGGCTGCAATGGAAGGGAAGAGCAACCGGCGGGCCGCCTTTGAATGCGCCATCTCCATTGCGGTGCCTTCCGGTCCCGCCCTTTCATACGAGGGCCGCTGCGAGGGAGAAATCACCACCGAACCGAAGGGCACTTCCGGCTTTGGCTATGATCCGGTCTTCTACTGCCCGGAATACAGCAAAACCTTTGCTGAACTGACAAGCGCTGAAAAAAACAGGGTAAGCCACCGGGGCAAGGCCCTGGCCGAGGTGGCGGCGGAGTTCGATAAAGTTCTTCTCTGGCTGCAGGCGCGCCAGGCTGAAGTCAAGCCGCCGAAACCCGACCATAAACAGTTTGAGCACAATGACTGGTCGGAAGACAAAATGGTTTAATTCATGAGCTGGAATATCCTCTCTCCTGTTTCACCGGCCGCTTGGCATACCCTTTTAGTATGATGATGGCTTTAAAAAGTTCTGGCTATCAGGCATGCACATTCTGGGAAATGGGGACTAACCTGCATAATGCATGAGTATTTCAACAAAATTTAAATATGACCGGCACATAGAATTACTTCAGATACAAGGCATCCAAGTTTAGAGGGAACAAACGAACCAGTATCAGGATAAGATACTGATGGATTTACCAAAAAGAGTTCGGATACTAGGCGTGCACATTCTGGGAAATGAGGTCAAACCTGCATAATGCACGAGTATTTCAGTAAAATTTAAATATGACCGGCACATAGAATTGCTTCAAATACAAGGCATCCAAGTTTAGAGGAGTGAGGCGTACAACTGGTACGCCGCAATGACGAAAAACGCCGGATAACGCCATAGATGAGGTAATTCTATGTGCCGGCTACCATTGTTCTTCCTTGAGGCTACGAGCAAGGAGATCCCGGACTGCGTCCCGGCATGGTTTGTCCTGGTACAGAACCTGATAGACCTGATCCAGGATCGGCATTTCCACCCCAACCCTCCTGGCCAGATTCCAGGCGGACCGGGTGGTTTTGACCCCTTCGGCAACCATGTTCATCTCAGAGAGGATTGCACTTAATTTTTTGCCCTGTCCCAGCTTCAACCCCACCGTGCGGTTACGGCTCAGCTCGCCGGTACAGGTGAGAACCAGGTCGCCCAATCCTCCCAAACCGGAAAAGGTAAGCGGGTCCGCTCCCATTGATATCCCAAGCCGGCTTATCTCCGCCAGGCCCCTTGTGATAAGGGCGGCCCTGGTATTGGTGCCGTATCCGAGCCCGTCACAGATGCCGGCCCCGATGGCCACGATATTTTTTAATGCCCCGCCCAGCTCCAGACCGATAACGTCCGTAGCGGCATAAACCCTGAAAAGAAGCGAAGACAGAGCCCTTTGGATAAAAACGGCCGCTTCCATTTTCTGCGAAGCTACCGTAACGGCAGTCGGTAATCCTGCGGCTACCTCCTTGGCAAAACTGGGACCGGAGAGCACCCCGGTTCTGATATTTTTTTCACCCGCATTGGCAGAGGATGACAGGACATCTTCCATAACCTGGGTCATGGTGAGCAGGGAGACGTTTTCAATACCCTTGGAGGCTGAAACCACATACGCGCCATTTTGCAGATACGGCTCAACGCCGATGAATACTTCCCGAAAAACATGGGAGGGAACCACCATGATAATAATGGTATGACCGGCAACCGCTTCCCGGAGATCGGAAACCGGCCTCACCGTATCGGCAAGTTTAAACCCGGGGAGATATGCCTTGTTCTGGCGTGTTGCCTTAATCTCTTCTACGTGTTCTCTGCGGTGGCCCCAAAGAGATACTTTCTGACCCAGATCACCAATGGGTTTGGTCAGGGCCGTCCCCCAACTGCCGGCTCCAATGACAGCTATCTTTTCATCCGACATCAGCTCTTCTCCTGACCTTCCTCCCCGTTAAGCTCGTCACCGTTGTCCTCCTCATCGGTGGCAACCATATCCATGGCCACCACCTTTTCTCCGGGTTCCAGGTTGATAAGCCGAACTCCCTGGGTGTTTCTGCCGATAACCCGAACATTCTGCATGTTGATGCGGATTATTTTGCCGCTGCTGGCTATGAGCATGACCTCGTCATCTTCCACCACCTGCATGGCGCCAATGATCTTGCCGTTGCGCTGGCTGGCCTTTATGGCGATAACCCCCTTGCCGCCCCGTTTCTGCAGCCGGTATTCGTCGACGGAACTTCTCTTGCCGTACCCGTTTTCCGTCACCGCCAGGATCGAATAGTTGGTGGCAAGAACTTCGACCCCAACCACACGGTCGCCCTTTTTCAGGGTAATACCCTTGACTCCGGCGGCCACGCGTCCCATCGGCCGCACATCTCGTTCATCAAAGCGGATGGACATGCCGTTTTCCGAGATGAGAAGAATTTCATTGCGGCCATTGGTGATCACGGCGGAAATGATCTCGTCACCCTCGTTTATCCGCAGGGCGATCTTGCCTTTGCGCAGAGGGCGTCTGAACTCGCTCAGGCTTGTCTTCTTCACCCTTCCCTGCTTGGTAACCATGAAAATGTAATGCTCCTCTTGGGTATCAAAACTTGACACCGGCAGAATAGCCGCCATTTTTTCTCCCTCGGAAAGCTCCAGAAGATTTATGATGGCCTTGCCGCGGGCCGTTCTGCCCGCCATGGGTATTTGGTAGACCTTGCGCCAGAACACTTTTCCCTGGTTGGTAAAAAACAGAAACATATCGTGGGTGGACGCCAGGTAAAGGTTGGCGACAAAGTCTTCGTCAATGGTGGTAATGCCGCGAACTCCCTTACCGCCCCGTTTCTGGGCCCGATACAGAGAAACCGGATTTCTCTTGATATACCCTGAGTGGGTGACGGTGACCACCATTTCTTCTTCCGGGATGAGGTCCTCGGGCAGGATCTCATCCGGTGCTTCAATTATTTCTGTTCGCCGCTCATCACCATACTGCTCCATTATTTCCACAAACTCGTCCCGGATGATCTTCAGGATAAGTGTTTCATCGTGTAAAACCTGCTTATACCAGGCAATCTGTTTTGTCAGTTCTTCGAACTCGCTGATGATTTTGTCCCTTTCAAGACCGGTCAGGCGATGCAGCCGCATATCAAGAATGGACTGGGCCTGAATTTCCGAAAGCGCAAACCGTTCCATCAATCCCGCCTTGGCCTCCTTGGGACTTTCAGACGCCCTGATGAGGGCGACAACCTCATCAAGGTTGTTGATGGCCACCTTTAAACCTTCAAGGATATGGGCCCTCTCCTCCGCCCTGCGCAGATCATATACGGTACGGCGATAAACTACGGTGCGGCGATGCAGAATAAAATGCTCAAGGATCTGCTTGAGATTGAGGATTTCCGGGCGGTTGTTGACAATCGACAGGAGAATTATGCCGTAGCTTCTCTGCAGGGGAGTGAGTT
Source organism: uncultured delta proteobacterium (assembly GCA_963783905.1). Classification (GTDB taxonomy): domain Bacteria; phylum Desulfobacterota; class Desulfobulbia; order Desulfobulbales; family BM004; genus BM004. The sequence continues at coordinate 32,772 of CAWAPG010000013.1, forward strand.
TATACAGCTGGTTTAAGACAATTTCCGCGATCTCTCCCTTTTTAAGGTCCAGAACAACACGCATGCCCTGCCGGTCAGACTCATCCCGGATTTCGGAGATTGCCTCTATTTTTTTATCCTTGATCAGCATAGCTATTTTTTCCACCAGGGTAGCCTTGTTCTGCTGATAGGGTATTTCGGTAATAACGATTGATTCTTTGCCCCCATCCCGCTCTTCAACATGGGTTTTAGACCGCAGAATTATGGATCCGCGGCCGGTTTCGTAAGCCTCCCTGATGCCCGCCCGCCCGCAGATATATGCGCCTGTTGGAAAATCCGGCCCGGATATCAGCTCGGTAAGTTCATGGGCCGTGACGTTTGGATTGTCAATCATGGCAATAAGGCCGTTAATTACCTCGGTGAGGTTGTGCGGCGGGATATTGGTAGCCATGCCGACGGCAATACCGGAAGAGCCGTTGATCAGCAAGTTCGGAATTTTTGTTGGAAAGACCACCGGTTCGGTCAGGCTGTTGTCATAGTTCGGAACAAAATCTACGGTTTCCTTGTCAAGATCAGCGATGAGCTCCTGGTCGATCTTGGTCATCCGGGCCTCGGTATAACGCATGGCTGCAGGAGAATCACCGTCAACCGAACCGAAGTTTCCCTGGCCGTCAACCAGGGGATAACGCAGAGAAAAATGCTGTGCCATCCTGACAATGGTATCATAGGCCGCCGTATCGCCATGGGGATGATATTTACCGATGACGTCACCGACGATGCGGGCAGACTTGAGGTGGGGCCGATTATGGTAATTGTTCAACTCCCGCATGGCGTAAAGGGCCCTGCGGTGCACCGGCTTCAGGCCATCGCGCACATCCGGCAAAGCCCGACCGATAATAACGCTCATGGCATAATCAAGATAGGATTTCTGCAGTTCCTTCTCGATGGATATCCTGTTGGTGGGCGGAATCTCTTTTTCAACTGTCATGGAAATACAACCTTTTTATTTTATTGAAATTTTATTATCGAGAGCAACGGCAGAATGAAAAAATCACTTCATTTCAGCCGCCGTCATTTCATCATGTACAATTCTTTATATATCAAGCTCTTTTACTTCCAGGGCGTGCTTCTGGATAAATTCCCGGCGCGGCTCGACTTTTTCGCCCATGAGGGTAATAAAGATATCGTCGGCCTTTTCGGCATCCTCTATATTCACCTGCAGCAATGTCCTTTTTCCCGGATGCATGGTGGTTTCCCACAGCTGTTCAGGGTTCATCTCACCGAGTCCTTTATAGCGCTGCAGGGAACTGCCCTTAAATGATTCGTTTTTTACCGTGGTCAGCATTTCCTTCCAGTCCGCGGCTTCAATCTCTTTTTTCCCGGTGTCAATCACAAAGGTTTTGCGCAGGTATTCACTGGTCTGTGGATAGAGTTGCAGCGCCGACCGATATTCATGTATAAGCGGAATCTGCGGCCCTATGGTCATAATAATGTGAGCCTTGTCCTTCTGTGCCGTATCAAATTCGTAGCAGCTCGGCTTCCACCTGCAGGTGCGGATGTTGCCAAGATTCATGTTCCGGCCGTGCAGCTTTTTTTTAAGATCTTCGACAAAATCCTTTTCGCTGAACTGATCGGCTGATGTAACCCCGTTTTCCAGGAGAAAATAGACCATGTCCTCCCGGAGATTCATGCGCTCAAGGTATTCTATTATCTGTAAATGGTTCGAGAGTTTCCGCATGAGGGGTACAAGGTTTTTCACCTCGACTTTTTTTCCTTCTTCTTCTACCACATGCACGGTCATGGTTTCCGCCGCCTGCTGAAAAAGATACTGGTTCAATGCTTCATCGTCGGTGAAAAACTGTTCGCTTTTGCCGCGTCCCAACCGATAAAGAGGCGGTTGGCCGATATAAACATAGCCGCCGTCGATAAGCTCCGGCATCTGCCGGTAAAAAAAGGTCAGGAGAAGGGTCCGGATATGGGCGCCATCAACGTCCGCATCCGTCATGATAATTATTTTGTGATAACGGAGTTTTTCAATCTCAAAATCCTCGCCCTTGCCAAACCCGGTGCCAAGTGCTGAAATAATCTGTTTAATCTCTTCGCTGCTCAAAATTTTATCCAGCCGGGCTTTTTCTACGTTCATAATTTTGCCCCGCAGCGGCAGGATTGCCTGAAAGGCACGATCCCTTCCCTGTTTGGCGCTACCGCCGGCGGAATCACCTTCCACCAGAAAAATCTCCCGCTCTTCCGGTTTTTTGGACTGGCATTCCGCCAGTTTTCCCGCCATCAAAAGATCAAGACTGGAGCCTTTCTTCCGGGTCAACTCCTTGGCCCTTCTGGCTGCCTCCCTGGCCCTTGCCGCCTCCACCACCTTGGCAAGAATCTTTTTGGCTTCCTGGGGGTTCTGTTCAAGAAAAATGGAGAGTTTTTCGTTGCAGACACTTTCAACGATGGAACGGACTTCACTGTTGCCAAGCTTGGTTTTGGTCTGTCCCTCAAACTGGGGGTTAGGCACCCGCACCGAGATGACACAGGTAATGCCTTCACGGACATCATCACCTCCCATTTTTTCTTTCATGTTCTTCGGCACTATATCATCACTGGCATAACGGTTAATGCACTTGGTAAGTGCGGCCCGGAACCCCGCCACGTGGGTGCCGCCTTCCCTGGTGTTGATATTGTTCACAAAAGAATAAAGACGTTCGGAATAACCGTCAAAGTATTGAAAGGCGACCTCCACCTGCACCTGGTCTTTTTCACCGATCATAAAAATGGGGCGCTGGTTTATAACATTTCTTTTCCGGTTCAGGTATTCCACATAGGATTCAATACCGCCCTTGTAATGGAATTCGTCCTCGGCCCCGGACCGTTCATCCTTGAGAATAATTTTGGCGTTTCTGTTTAAAAAGGCCAGTTCCCGAAGCCGATTCTGAATAATATCGTATTTATATTCCGTGGTTTCACTGAATATCAAAGGGTCGGGCTTGAATGTTATGGTTGTTCCTGACAGGGTACTTTCTCCGATTACAGCGATATCACTGTCCTTTTTCCCATATCTGTAAGTCTGCAGGTACGTTTTCCCCTCACGTTTTATCTCGGCCCGCGTCCATTCGCTCAGGGCATTAACCACAGAAACACCTACCCCGTGCAGCCCGCCCGACACCTTATAGGTGGAATGGTCAAATTTTCCGCCGGCGTGCAGGGTTGTCATCACCAATTCCAGGGCTGACATTTTTTCCGTCGGGTGCATATCAACCGGGATACCCCGGCCGTTATCCTCTACCGAAATACTGTTATCCGGATGTATGGTAACCTTTATCAAAGAACAGTAGCCGGCAAGGGCTTCATCAATGCTGTTGTCAACCACCTCGTAAACCAGATGATGCAAACCTTCTTCAGCGGTATTGCCAATATACATTGATGGTCTTTTCCGGACAGCTTCCAATCCGGCTAAAACCTTTATCTGTTCAGCCCCGTACAGATTTTTTACTTCATTGTTTTCAGTTAGTTCCATTTATTTTTTCCTGTATTTTTATACAAAACATTTATTCCTTATTGTGCTGCAAAAAGGATTTTCCCCTCTCGGGGTCATTTCAATAGAGCATTCGATTTTGTCGGCCACCCAAAACCATCCGTCGGCAGGTGCTGTTCTCGTTAACAATGTAAGCTGTTCGGCCCGGTTGGTGACCCGGCAGCAAAAAGAATTAAATCTTCATCGGCATTATTATACTGACAAACCCCTGATCATCGTCTCCCTCAATAAGACAGGGGCTCTGGTCTGAATTGACATAGGCTTTGATCATATCGCTTCTCATTACCTGGAGGGTATCGATGAAATAGCGGCAGTTAAATCCAAGTTCCAGGGGTTCACCGGTATAGCTTATTTCCATTTCATCTTTGGCATTGCCGAAATCCATATTTTGCGAAGACAAAACAAGCCTTTTTTCATTTACGCTTAATTGGATTGCATTAAATGTATCCTCAGTAAAAAGACTGGTCCTTTTCAGTGATTCAAGAAAACTTATTCTTTCAATTTCAATAAAATTGTTTTTTTCAATAACATTGACAATACTTCTATAGTCGGGGAATTCTCCGTTCATGAGCCGCACGATCATCAAAGAATTCTGTGTTTTAACTATCAGCTGTTTTTTATCAGACCCGATGGAAAAATTTTTCTGTCCCTCACATATTTTCTTAATTTCTGAAACCCCTTTTCTGGGTATCAGGGTGTTTTTTTCGATGGCTATATCTTCACTGTCTTTATCCAGTTCCTTTTCCATGATGGAAAGTCTGTGACCATCCGATGAAACCATTCTTAAAAAAACTTTACCTGCTTCATTTTTTTCCTTTTCAAGGAGAATGCCGGTCAGGGTGTAGTTGCTTTCTCTTTCCTGCGCCACGGAAAAAATTGTTTTTTCTATAAGTTCTTTAGCAAATTCACACGGTAATGATATCAGAGTTTCTTCACTGTATTCCGGAAAATCAGGATATTCTTCACTTGACGTTCCCGCCAGGTTATACACGCTGGTGCCCGCCTTTATTTTGGCCCAGTTTTTATCCTTTTCTTCAATCTTTATGATATCGGCTCCTGATTCTCTTGCGATTTCATATAAAATTTTTGACGGCAGGGTAATGGCACCGGGACTTAGGATTTCCGCGGCAACACTCTTTTTTATGCCGACCTCCAGATCCGTTGCAACAATTTCAATAAAATTGTCCTGGCTCTGGATAAGCACATTGGCCAAAACAGCCATCGTCCCTTTTTTCCCGGTGATACCCTGTAATGCATTCAGAGCGGGCAAAAAATCTTCTTTTGATACATTGATTGATAATGGCATTATTTATTACCTCTCTATATATATTATTATTTATGTATTTAAGAAGAATATTATTATTAAGCGTATTAATATGTTAATAAAAAACTTAATATACTGATATTTTTATAAAAATTTTAATAAAAAATTTATAAAAAGAAGTGGAAAAGAGAGGATTGCAAGTTATTAACATTTTATAAAAAAAAGATTCCCAATAGAATTTTTTTAAAAAGGCAAATATTTTTTTAAATAAAAAAAAAGGCAATAAAATTACTTTCATATTATAGAGCAAATAGAACAAAAAAACAACGTTTATTAGTGTTTAAAATAAGTATTTTTATTTTTTAATTACAGGCACTTATAACATATAAAAAACAGGTAAAAAGGAAGAGGAAAAAAAAGTTGATTTAATAATGGAAAAAGAATTAAAAAAACTGCTGGCAGCAGGGATTAAGGAAGGGATTTTTCCTTGTGCGGCAACCGGTATTGCAACTGGTTTAGGCAAAGAAAGAAAAATGGTTATTGCGTATTGTGGAAATGCAGCAATTTATCCGGGAAAAAGAAGGTTAAAAAAAAATAATTACTTTGATCTGGCCTCATTAACAAAACCTTTTGTTACAACCGCGGCAATTCTTAGCCTTTTGAAGGATAAAAAAATTTATCTTGATGAAACAATCCCCACTTTTTTTGAAAATAAAATAAAGGGAGAGAAGAGAAAAATAACGATACGGCACCTTTTAAGTCACGGTTCCGGACTTCCAGCCCATAGAGAATATTTTAAAATTTTAAGAGAAACATATCCCGGGAAAAACATCTTTGTCGAAGACCTCATATTGCAGGAACGGCTTGCATATGCCCCGGGAACAGCCTCTCTTTACAGTGATCTTGGGTTCATGCTGCTTGGCAGGATCATTGAAATTAAAACCGGATGTCCCCTGGATCACTATGTGGAAGAAAAGGTTTTGCAACCGCTGCATATGGAGGACAAAATTTTTTATAATCCCCTGCCGGCAAAAAAGAAAGGGCTCCAAAATAACAATTTTGTTGCTACTGAAAATTGTTCCTGGAGAAAAAAAATCCTCTGTGGCGAGGTCCATGATGATAACTGTTACTCCATGGGAGGTGTGGCCGGACACAGCGGACTATTCGGTAATATTGCAGCAGTGACGAAATATGCCGGACTTATCCTTGATATGTGGAAAGGAGCTGCAAACCATCCGAATATAAAAAAAGAAGACCTGGAACTTTTTCTAGTCCGGCAGGAAAAAACAACCGGCAGCAGTTGGGCCCTCGGGTTTGACACTCCGTCGGCCGGCAATTCAAGCAGCGGCAGATATTTATCACCAAAAAGTGTCGGACATCTTGGTTTTACCGGCACCTCATTTTGGATTGATCCGGAAAAGGACGTCGTCATCGTCCTGCTCACCAACCGGGTACACCCCGACAGGAAAAACATCAAAATAAGACGATTTCGCCCCTATTTCCATGACAGGGTGATGGAAAAATTATTTCCACGGCCCTGACAAAATTTTTTTATGGCAGAGAGTAAAAATTTTGATTAAATGAATGGAGATTCATTTTCGGGGGGCGTAAATGGTAAGATGGTGTTTTGCCGGGATTGAAAGCAGCTGCAACAGAAAAGGGGGATTTAGTATTTTTTACCGGAACACCTTTTGGCTGAAACCACCAAAACGATAAGGAGTTAATGTACTATGGAAGGCAAGGTGAAGTGGTTTAATGACAAAAAAGGGTATGGTTTTATTGAAACAGAAAGCGATGGAGATATTTTTGTTCATTATTCAGGCATCGAAGATACCGGTGGTTTTCGTTCCCTGCAGGAGGGTGAGACCGTGGATTTTCAGATAGAACAGACCCAGAGAGGACCTCAGGCTATTCAAGTGAAAAAACAAGACAGCTGAAAGCTTTTTATTCGTAAAAACGACAAGAACAAAACCGGTGAGGATCATTTGTTCCTCCCGGTTTTTATTATAAAAGCAGAATCATTCCTTTAAATATCAACCAGCCGGCCTTTGCTCATTCTGAGTTTTCTCTGCGCTTTTCCCGCCAATGACAGGTTGTGGGTTATCAGAATGATGGTAACCCTCTGCTTCTTGTTTATTTCTTCAAACAGGTGCATTATTTCTGCCTCGGTTTCCTCATCGAGGTCGCCGGTCGGCTCATCAGCCAGGATAATATCCGGGTTGTTTAACAGGGACCGGGCAATTGCCACCCGCCTTTGCTGGCCGCCGGAAAGCTGCGAAGGATAAGAGTTTATCTTGTCGCCGATCCCAACCATGTCAAGAAGGTTGCGGGCAATTTCGGAATTTTCTTTTTTTTGCTCCGGACTGAAGATGCCGGGAAGCAGAACATTTTCCTTTGCGGTTAGAATGGGCAGCAGGCTTGCAAACTGGAACATGAAACCTATTCTTTTGGCCCTGTATTCAGACAGCTTATTGTCGTCGAGCGAGCAGATATCAACGTCTTCAAGCAGGACCCTGCCGGAAGTGGGCTTCAGGATACCGCCGACGATGGAAACCAGGGTGGTTTTACCCGATCCCGAGTGTCCGACAATGGATAAAAACTCTCCCTGGTTGATGTCCAGGGAAATATCGTCAACCCCGGTAAAGCGTTCATGGCCGACCGCATATATTTTTGTCAGATTTTCTAAGCGCAGAAAGGACACGTTATTCCTTTTTAATAACCAGCAGTGGTTCCAATTTTTTAATACGGTTAATGGGCATCATGGCTCCAATTACACAGATGGCGATGCCAATAAAAAGACCCACGAAGGCGATGAGGGCCTGCTGAATGCCGGTCAGTCCGGCAGAGATGTTTTTCAGCAGGGAGAAGGATCCGGCCAGCAATACTGACAGGTAGGTGCCGATGAAAACACCGATCAGGGAACCGAGGAGGCCGAGCACCAGAACTTCCAGAAGATACAGTCTGACGATATGGTTTTCTTTGGCGCCAAGGGCCCGCATTATGCCGATTTCCCGGGAGCGCTCATTGGCAATGGCTGAAAAAATAGCCCAGACCAGAAATATTGTCAGAATGGAGGCCAGAATTGTAGTCAATAAAAATATTTTATTTATATCGGCCAGGGTGTTGATAAACTTCTCACCCATATTGCTTCTGGCTACAACATCCACCTCGGGGATTTCTCCCTCCAGAACCTTTCCCACATAATCCGGGTCGTATCCTTTTTTAAGTTTGGTGAAGATTATTGATATTTCACCTTTTTTCAAAGGGGACTTGCCGCTTTCAATGATATTTTTCAGGTTTTCTTCGGTCATGAACAGGGCATGATCTAAACCGGTGCCGGTTCTTTCAAGTTCGCCGACGATTTTAAAGCGGTTGTCAAATATTGTCGCCTCAATATCCAGGAGGCCCAGGCCAAGGTTTTCGGCGGTGCCGGCTCCGGCAATCGCCTCACCTAGCTGCAGCGGCCTGCCGAGAGACTTCTGCAGCCATGGTTTGATGATGAAATCCGTCTCAGGATCAAAGGCGACTATCCTGGTCGAGGGAACATCGCAGCACAGACCCGCAATGGTAGAAAGATAGGTCTGGCGGGTGATGACATCAATTCCTTCAATTTTCTTAACCTTTTCGATAATGCTGGCCGGCATGTAGAATGAGGTGTTCTTTGATTCCAGAAGATATTCTTCGGCAAACCCGCGGGCGCCAACCGGTACGACAACAAGGTCGGCTCCCAGCCGGTCCGACGATTTTTTCAGGCTCGATGCCACACTGACCGTGAACGAGATGGCAAAAATCAGGAGTGAAACGAGCAGGGCGATGGCAAAAACAAGCACCCCCGTTCGGAAAGTTTTTCTTTTCAGGTTTTTAAGGGCTACGGAAAAAAAAGAAATCTCGGTCATGATGATCAGTTTAAGGTCTTGTGAAAGGGACTGACGCTAAAAAAAGCGGACTCCGGATCAAACTAACCCGAAGCCCGCTTTTTTAGCAATGACAATCAGCTTTAAAGTACAGCTAAAATGTCCTGTTACATTTTCCAGTTAGCATCAAGTCCGCAGAGAATGGCCTTGCCGATTCCCTCGCCTTTGTGGCATTTAAAGCAGACAGATGCAGAATTTCCAACGGTTTTCCTGGCTTCTATATCATAAAGCAGCAGGGTGCCGTCAACAGAATCCTTTCCTTCGAAATCCTTCGACTTTTCTCTCAGGGTCATGACTGCATATTTCCCGTCAGGTGTGGGCATAATGTCATGATTTTCTCCTGGTAAGGGAGTAATTTCGTCAAGCACTTTCAGGGTTTCAGCATCGATAAGGTAACCGCGGTCTGCGCCGGACTGCAGGATGTATTTGCCGTCCGGTGTAAAGTACTGCCTGAAGGTGATGGTGCCGCCTTCGGCGTCTGCGGGTTTACCGGTGATAACGCCTTCGGCCAGTTTTTTGATTTTTCCCTGCTCCAGGGCCGCCATGTCAAGATACATCAGCTTGGTGTTGCCGGTCCATTTGGTGAAGCCGTCAGGGGTTTCGTTGACGGTTAAGAGAAATTTTTTCATGTCCGGTGTATTGGTGCCGTGAGCAAAGGTAATCTCGCCGGACTTAATTCCCAGGTCATCGAAAAATATCCGATGTTTCAACTCCATGGTTTTCTTGTCAAATATGTCTATATATCCCTCGTTGGCCATGGAAACAGGAATGTAGGAAGTGGCGGTCTGGCCGGAAGCACAGTAGTTGGCTCCTGTCCATGCAGCTCTTTCCGGCGGCGGAAATGCAATGTCTGTGATAACTTCGCCGGTTTTCAGGTTGGATTTTCCAACGTGCAGATTGCCGCCCTTGGCGTCCTTGTCCTTCCAGGTGTCAAGTTTGTAGGTTGACCAGTACATGGTGTTTTTGTCGCTGGCATCAATTCTGGCGTCATGGGTCGGATATCCCTGTCCGCCGATATCCAGCATTTCGACACTGTTTACCGTGATGGGTGAATCTACATTGTTCGGGTCGATGGTGACGTCAGCGACCGAAAAGTGGCCGCCCATGCCGGCTACATACATGGTGGCGGAATAGGTTTTTTTGGCTGCCGCCTCAGCAACAGCTACCGGCGAGTAAGTGTTAATGGTACTGAATGCAAAATAGGCTCCAGCTACCAGGGATAAAATCCCAACAGTTGATAATACTTTTTTCATGTTGCCCCCGTTTTAAATTTTTGTTTTTTTGAATTGTTTTGAGCACGACCAATAAAAATACTTACGTATATTTATACCTCCTCTTGTTCTTTTTTGTATTACAGCTACCATCTTTGGTGGTCGCAGCAGGATCAAGATGGCTGTCCTCTGACTTTTTCAGCGTGATGTTAAAAAAAGAATTCAGTTAGCATTAGATACCACAGTGTGGTACAGTAGTCAAGGAAAAACATTTTTCTTGAAAATGTCTATATTTTATTGATATTAAAAAAAAAAATAAACGTTACCCGGTAAGTATTTCGGTTTTGAAGCCAAGGTTTTTTACTTTTTTTGTTATGGTTTGAGCTGTTACTGCCTCCGGATCATAGGTAATGGTAAAAATTCCATCTTTAAAATCAACAACCGCCTCTTCCACTCCCTCCATGTCCAGCATTATATTTTCCATATCCATGGCACAACCGGTGCAGACAATCCCTTCAACCAGATACTTGATCTCGGCCATGATTTTTTCCCCTCTTATCTTGAATTAAAATTAATAAGGCCGGGCCGCTAAAAAATATGCTAAAGGAGATGTTTATTCTGTATCGGCAATGTAATGTCAAGATGATAAAAAATAATCCAAAGCACAATAGATGTAGGGTGTGTATCGGTAGATGTAGGTCTTGGCTGAGGCAGCTCTGTGTCAGGACAGAATTAACACGGCAGCCGACGGCATGAGCGGTATGACATGAAAAACGGGAAAGAAATAAATCTGGATCAACATCTGTTTGTTTTCATCCTGAGCCTGACAATTCCTTTTGTGCTTTATTTCTTCAGGCACCTGGACGACAACCGCCTGACGAGCTGGAACTGGGTATTTGATTTTGTCAGCCTTTACCGCCTCGGTCTTTTTTGGGGTCTGACTCTCGTTTTTGCCTGGGTCATCAGCCTGTTTTCCTTTTATGAAAAAAGAAAAGCCCTGTTCCTTTTTATTGTAGCCTTTATCACGGCAGCATGTTTTTGGTCTGAACCGGAGGTCATTGTTGACAGTTCGCGTTACTTTACCCAGGCCAAGGAACTTCAGGTATACGGGATCGGCTATTTTGCGGCACAATGGGGCAAGGCAATTTTTGCCTGGACGGACCTGCCGCTCGTGCCATTTCTGAACGGGCTGGTATTTAAATTTTTGGGCGAACAGAGAATTTTCATCCAGGTTGTCAATACACTTTTTTATTCTTTAACGGTTGTTTTAACTTACCGGCTCGGGAAGTCCCTTTGGGATGAGGAAACCGGCTTCCGGGCCGGTTTGCTGCTTCTCGGGTTTCCTTACCTATATGTCCAGGTGCCATTGATGCTGGTGGACGTGCCGACCATGTTTTTTTTCATGCTTGCGGTTGCCGCCACTGTCGATGCCTTAAAAAATGGCGGCAGAGGTCGTATTGTCCTGGCCGCGTTCGCGTTATTTCTGGTTTTTTATGTAAAATATTCAACCTGGTTACTGCTGACGGTCATCCCGGTAATTTATGCATATTATATTTTGGTAAATCCAGCCGGCACACTGAGACGGGGACTGGCGCTTGCTTTGCTGGCCCTGGTTATGATAGGGGTCTTCTTTCTTGCCTATAGGAACATATTGCTGCCGCAGCTTAAGTTTCTGGTGGAGTACCAGAAACCCGGCCTGAACCGGTGGGGCGAGAGTTACATTTCCACCTTTTTATTCCAGGTCCATCCTTTTATCACGGCAGCAGCCCTGTATGCAGTTTTCGCTGCAATAAAAAAGATTGATTTCAAATTTTTAATCGTCGGTTTTCTTTTTCTGCTTTTCCTGCTTATGCAGGTGAAAAGAATCCGGTATACCATCCCGGTTTTCCCCTTGCTTGCCCTGATGGCGGCATATGGCATAGGGGGGATAAAAAATAAAAAACTGATACGGCAGGTGGTTTTTTCCGTTGTCGCCACGTCCTTTGTCCTGGCTTTTTTGGGGTTTCTGCCCTTTTTGAAATCTCTGGGGATCCGGAATCTACAGACTGCAGGACACTATATAAACACCATTCCCGGAACCACGGTCGAGGTTTTAACCCGGGTCGGCGATAAAGCTGTCGTCAACCCCGTGACCTCGATACCGATGCTCGATATTTACACCGACAAAAGGCTGGTATACCAGTATGAACCGGTAAGCCCTGAGAAATTGGAGCGGGTCAAAACGGCGCCGCTGCGTTTTACCTGGGAATTTCCTCTGCCCGGATACTATTCCTTCGGCAGGGAAAAGATTGATGCGCTGGTCATAATTTCAGATGATTCCCAGTGGACCCCTGGGCAGGACATAGAAAATAAAATTTCACTTTATCCCTTCCATAAAACATTTAAGCAGAGTTCCAATATTTTTCAGCACCAAACCTTTGTAACGGTGTACCACAAATGACAGGTTGAAACCGTCTTCGAATTATTCTCCGATCACGGGTCCCCTGCAGGGAAATTTCTTCAATCTTGTGGGTTTTGAATCAATATGGACCATGAACCTTTTTACTTGACATTTACCATGTGACAAATTATAGACTCGAGTTTATAAAAATGAGTGAGGGTTCATTTTTTTGTTGCCGATAATCACCCGCTGATCTTAAATAATATAATTAGGCGGAAGTTTTTCTGGCAGCTTTTTAAAGTTAGAGGTAAAGGGTATAAGGGAAAACAGTAACGGTTAATTATTCATTGCGATCCTGCATTGCACTGCTGAATGCATCACAGTTTAATGATTTAACCACAGGGAGGAAGTATGGACGAGCAAGAGAAAAAAAATATACGCAGGGCATACATTATAATCGGGGCCATGCTCCTGATTACTGTTCTGTATGCCAGTGCAAATACGTTTTACATGTATTTGACTGTATATATCTGGTTTGGGATTGCCTACGGGATGATGCTGCAGTACGGCAGGTTCTGTTTTGCATCGGCATCGCGCGATCTTTTTGCCGCCGGAGTACCCAGAATGGCGGTAGGTATTCTGATCGCCCTGGTTTTTTTCAGTTTTATTCAGGCGCTTCTGCAGGCGACCAACATGAGTACCTTCCATCCTGCTCCTGCCGGGATATTTACCGTGATTGCCGGAACGATTTTCGGGGTGGGCATGGTTCTGGCCGGCGGTTGTGCTTCCGGGTCCCTTTACAAAATCGGGGAAGGTAACGGCACCTCCATTTTATCTATTATGGGCATTTCTTTCGGCCAGGCAATTTTTGTTACGGCCGGCGGACCTTTTAACCTGCTGGTTCCACAGTCCTGGGTTCAGTCCTCCATGTCCAAGACCTGGATTCCCCGTGAATATGTAACTTCCTGGTTTGACTACTATCTCACCGGTTTTATTTTTGACAAGGGATCGACCCAGCTTTCCCACACCAAGTTTTTTGGTGCCTTGCCGGGGGCCTGGAAATATTTTATCGGCGATTCTTTGGTCAACGCCATAATTCCTGCCATCCTGCTGATATTTATCATATATTATTTTTATATGAAGAAAGGTTTTATTAAAAAGCGCCAGCGTCATAATAAGAAGAATCCGGATTCCCCGCTTCCCGATTCAGGGCTCGGTGTGCACCTGTCAGGAGTATGGCATATGGTCCTGGCCTCCAAGCGCACCACCTTGATGGGAGTAATGATCGGCATCACAGCCGGTTGGCACATCTTTGTCATGAAGGGGATGCAGCTGCGCTTCAATGTTACCAACTTCGGAGAGCTGCTGACCCAAATGGGCCATGGAGGAGATACTGGTATATTTGGTAATGTTTTTGACCCCGGCTACTGGTATATTACCACCCAGGAGGCGCAGTTTGCCGGCTGGGTTCTGGAAAAAATCGGCTTCAACATGCGGCATAATGTTTTTTACGGTGTCATCAACGGTTTGCCGGAACTGTGGCGCAACCCTGCCCTCTGGATGTCAGTGGGCATTATTTTCGGCGCCATGATCCTGTCGATGATTGCTAACGAGTTTAAGTTTAAGGCACCCAGGGGCGAGCTCATCGTCTGGGGTCTCCTGGGCGGTACGCTTATGGGTTTTGGCTCACGACCTGGACTGGGCTGCAATATCGGCGCTTTTTTTATCCGGTCCGCCGGTGGTGATCCCGGCGGCTGGCTTTTTGGTCTGGGCATGGTTACAGGCGCCTTCTTTGGTGTTAAGTTCTTTAACTGGTGGACAGAAAAGAAGATGGCAAAAGAGATGGCAAACTTTTAAATGAAGTTTAAATAACAGAAATAACAGAACTAACAGAAACACATTGGGAGGAAATCTAAAATGGCTGACATGAAATTTACAAAAATCGGTGATGATACTTATGAATTGGATGTTTGTGGGTTTGTGTGCCCCCACCCGCAGCTGTACTGTAAAAAATCACTGGAAAAGATGGAAGAAGGCGATACCCTGAAGCTGGTGTTTGATAATGCTTCGTCAGGCGAAACCATTATTCAGATGTGCGAGCAGGCAGGACATGAAATTCTTGATCAGACAAAAGAAGGCGGCAAAATTGTTTTCATGATCGAGAAGGGATAACTCTACGTATTCATTATGGAGAAGAAAGGCCCTAAGGAGGTCAACACATGAATAAACCTCTGGCAATAATAATAGTAATAGTTGTTGCAGTGCTGGGATACCTTACCGTTTATAGTCAGACAGGAAAACGGCCCCAGGCCCAGAATACGGGATACGGCCAGACGGGTCCTGGCTCTCAGGCACCGGCCGCAGAGAAATCCGCTGGCGGCTATGGTGCCCCGGCACCTGCATCCGGCGGCTATGGTGCCCCGGCACCTGCATCCGGTGGCTACGGTGCCCCACCGCCCAAGACCGGCGGTTACGGTGCCCCGCCGCCCAAGACCGGTGGCTACGGTGCCCCGCCGCCCAAGACCGGTGGCTACGGTGCCCCGCCGCCCAAGACCGGTGGCTACGGTGCCCCGCCGCCCAAGACCGGCGGTTACGGAGCCCCGCCGCCCAAGACCGGCGGTTACGGAGCCCCGCCGCCACAATCCGGCGGTTATGGTGCTCCTCCCGGACGGTAAGCAATTGAGAACACGTGGGCAAATAATGTTATTCGGATTCTCGATAACCGATAATGGTGGATGTAATTATGAAAATATTGATTGCAGTTGACGACACGAAAAGTTCGAAAGAAATTTTTTCCAAATGTACTCAGATCTGCAAATGCATGGCACCTGAAGAAATTATCCTGCTGTACGTTGAAAAATTTGAGGGCCGGTCCCTCATGGTTGAAATGCTCCAGGACACCGAACTGAATACCCTGAAGAATGTTCTTGAAGGAACAGAGTACAAGAGAGCCCTGGATGAAAAGGCTGAAAATTTACTGAGGTATTATAAAAACTCCCTGGAAGAAAATTCGCCAGTGCCAATTGTAAAAACCATTGTGAAATATGGTGTGCCGGCGGAAGAAATTGTCAAAACCGCCAAGGATGAAGATGTCAGCATGATTCTCATAGGCGCCAGGGGCAAGAGGGTTTCCCGCCTGTTTATGGGAAGCGTCAGCCGCGAGGTGGCGGATACCGCCGACCGACCGGTGTTGATTGTAAAATAGGATTGAGATAGCTATCCGGAGCCTGAATAAGAGTATCTTGGGCTCTGCAGATCAAGCAGCCAGGAGAGTCGTGCAGCAGCGACTCTTCTGGCTTTTTATTTGAAGCTGCTGCAGTATCAATTATATTCCTGGTGAGACTTTCCAGGTTGCCCGGGAGAATGGTAGTATCTATAATAGCATGTAGTTTTTTCAAACTGTTTTTCGGTACCGGAAAAAAATATGAAATGTGCTCTCATTATACCGTCTTGGGCCCCGGAGGATATTTTTTCCTCTAAAACGGCGGGGTCGCAAATCAACTACTGGCAGCCCCTCGGCACCCTGTATGTCGCGGCAGCGCTGCAGCAGGCAGGCCATGAAGTGCGTTTTTATAACGGCGCCTTCATGCGGCATGAAGAGATAATGAGCCAGGTTCGGGAGTTTCAGCCGGAATTTGTCGGACTCTATTCCACCACCTTTGGATGGGGAAAAGCCAAGATGACGGCAGCCGCCCTCAAAGTGATTCTCGATGATGTTTTCATTGTCGCGGGCGGCCCTTATCCGGTGGCGGTGCAGGAAAAATGTCTTGACGACTGTCCTGACATTGATGCTGCTGTCACCGGCGAGGGTGAGATAACCGTTGCCGAAATGCTCTCAAGGCTTGATTCCGGCAAAGACCTTGATGGGGTGGAAGGTGTTGTCTACCGACAGGAGGGAAAGGTTACCCAAAATCCCCCCCGACCCTTTATTGATGATCTCGATGCGCTGCCTTTTCCCGCCCGTGATCTGTTGGGAGAAGCAGGAAAATATATACCGCCGCCCGCCACCTACAAAAGAAAACCTGTTGCGGTCATCATGACCGCACGGGGGTGCAATCGCCACTGCCTTTACTGCTTTCAACTGGATAAACACCGCAAAAGCGGCATACGATACCGCTCCGTGGCAAATGTCATGGCAGAGATTGAATACGTGCTGGACCAGGGGTATCGGGAGATCAAGTTTATTGATGATACCCTGGCAGCCGATTACGACAGGGCTATGACCATCGCCCGGGAGATAAAGAACCGCGGCCTTGATTTTACCTGGTTTGCCTCCGCTGTCGTTAATCAGGTGGACAAACCCTTGCTGCAGGCCTTTAAGGATGCCGGCTGCTGGGCCATTCTTTTCGGGGCTGAAAGCGGGGTGCAGAAGGATTTGAATGCCATCCGCAAGGGCATCACCCCGGCCCAGATCCGCAAGGCGGTGAAGGCTGCCCAGGAGGTGGGATTAACGGTATATACTCCCTTTCTCTTCGGTATACCGGGACAGACCTATGAGGATGGTCTGAAAACCATTGAGTTTGCCCTGGAACTTGATCCGGATATTGCGAACTTTCATGCCATCACGCCGTTTCCCGGCACAGAACTCTATGACAATATTGAAAAATACGGCACAATGTCAGAGGATTTGTCGGATTATACATACCAGGGTGCGGCCTTTATTCCCTATACCATGACCCGGGAGGAGATTGCCGAATTGCGGCAGTTGGCCCTGAAGAAATTCTATTCCCGGCCAAAGTTTCTCTGGCGCAGATTTTTAGCCCTGCGCAGTTTAAATGATGTTATTGCCGCCTGGCAGGGCCTTAAAAGCCTGTTTTGGCTCAAGACCAGAGATGATATTTTTAAACGTTGAGAATCGGCCCGCTATTTGCCATACCCAGCCGCCGAAGGCGGCGGGACTATCTTCCAGGAAGGTGTAATGGAAGCGGGCCCGCTGCTCTCGGTATCCTGTTGTTGCGAAGTCGCTTCATTCACCGCCGGTGCGGTTTTGCCCTGGGTATCTGGAGCGGCCGGAGAGTCGGCTGAATTATCCTTTGGGGTGCCGATATCCACCGGCGGCCTGCCATAACCTGCGGCCGAGGGCGGCGGTTCAATCTTCCAGGAGGGTTTTGGAGAGTTGGTCCCGCTGCTTTCGGTATCCTGTTGTTGCGAAGTCGCTTCATTCACCGCCGGTGCGGTTTTGCCCTGGGTATCTGGAGCGGCCGGAGAGTCGGCTGAATTATCCTTTGGGGTGCCGATATCCACCGGCGGCCTGCCATAACCTGCGGCCGAGGGCGGCGGTTCAATCTTCCAGGAGGGTTTTGGAGAGTTGGTCCCGCTGCTTTCGGTATCCTGTTGTTGCGAAGTCGCTTCATTCACCGCCGGTGCGGTTTTGCCCTGGGTATCTGGAGCGGCCGGAGAGTCGGCTGAATTATCCTTTGGGGTGCCGATATCCACCGGCGGCCTGTCATAACCTGCGGCGGTACCGGGAGATTGCAGGTACCAGTGGGATTTGCTTTTACCAGTAGCAGTCTGCCGGCAGGCAGTGACCGGAAGCAATAGGGCTGCAACAATTATGATAAGGACGGGGGGGGAAATTTTCATCGGTAAAACCATGCCTCCTGAATGGAAAAAAACAAAGTGCTCCACCAGCTGAAAAAACAAATTTTCCAGGTGAGTAGCCGTTAATAACCTGGCGCTGCGGGGGCTGTTTTTAGTTTTGCACCGGTTTTTCCGCAAACATCTAAATCTGTTCTGTTGATGGCATTCCCATGTTTGGCGTAGGAATTATAGCTGTCTTCCCCAGCAGGAGAGAATCCATGGGGCTTGTTATAGGTAATGGCTTCTGAACGTGCTGCTATATCCGTTCTCCAGGGTGAATCATCCTGCAGCATGCCTCCATTTTCCGTGGTGTTGCCGGCCATCTGGCCCCACTGGCGCCAGCCGCCGTCATATAACTTCACCGGCCGGTTCAGTACAGCATCAAGAGCCAGAAAGGCTACGGATCCCTCCAGCCCGTTGCTGCCGTAAACAATAGAAATCTTCTTATCATCCCCGCGGAGTCTGTTCATGATCCGCTTTAAATCATCTTGCGGGAGAAGCGGGTTCACCACGTTTTGCCCGACTAAAAGAGTTCTGTAGTCCAAATTAATCGCCTTTTTCACGTGTCCCTCGAAGACAGCATATTCGTTCCTTTCCTTATTAAGTAAAGTGCTGCCGGGCGTTCCGTTGTATTCCGCCGGAGAACGGATGTCAATTATTACGGTTTCGGCCCTGTTGTCCTCCGCCTGAGATACCATTTCTTCAAACGATGCCCGCACGGCGGAAAAAGAGGACGGACTTTGCGAGCTGCACAGGTCGTATCTGCAGGGCTCCGGCGCAGGTGGAATTTCAGTTTGTAAATTAAATCCGGCTGCTGCATAGGTGGAACTGGTACCGTTCATGACTTTCAGCTGCTGCCGGGGAAATCCCCAATAACGAAAATTGAAATAAGCCCGGCTTACACTGGTCATTTTGCTCCCGGTGATGACAATAACGGCATCGGTGTCAATGTTGGCCCGGCGGATAATTTTGTCCATTTGCGCCTTGGTCACCACCTGGAAAGGGATGCTGGTGATGCCGTTTGAGCGTGCCGCCCATAAATCGACAGAACTGTCCTCAAGAAGAAAGGCTCCCGGGATATGACCCCGGCGGTAGCCCTCTCTGCTGTCAACATCCAGGATGACCAGCCGGTAATAGCCGAAGGTGTCAACACCATAACCTTCCCGCAGCCAGATATTCAGTGTTTCCGGACTAATCATTACTTCGGGGACAAGACCCATGACTCCAGCATGGTTTAAGCCGCCGCCTCAGGTAAAACCGGAGCGGGCCGGAAAGAAAAAAAACAGCGCCAGCAGAAACGACGATAAGAGTGGAAACTTTTTTCTGATCTTCATAAAGATTATACCAAATCCCGGGGCCCTGCAATTTCCGTAAAGGTGCAGGACCCCGGGATACTTAAGGTTACCGGTTGGAAAAATATGCTAGAACCGGAACTGAAACATGAGCGTTGCGGTATCGAAATCCGCGGTTGCAGGATCAGCAGGGTCCTCGCGGTCAAAATCGTTGACCGCATATTCAAAGGTCAAACGCATGTCCTGACCGTTCAAATAATAGTTTAAACCCAATGCATACCAATCAATCTCCTGATCTTCTATGGAGCCCAGTTTGGCAAAGGTCCAGTTTTCGTAACGGCCGAAAAACTGCAACTGCCCCGGTCCAAGCTTATTCGGCAGCAGGTAGCCGGCCTTGAAATAATATCCGTTTTTCTGACCGTCGATGCCGATGCTTGCCGTCGATGGATTTCCTCCCAGATAGGCGTCGTCAAAATCAGAATCCATATAGGCGGCCCCGAAGGTAAAGGTCCCGGCGGCAGTGGGGTATTCCGTGAAGAGATCCACGGTCCAGGCCTGGTAGTCCTTTGCCATGGTGGACAAGGCCTGGTTGCCATAGGCGGCATCCTTTTCAAACTGATACCCGGCACCTACCGTTAATACCTTTTTTTCACCCAGGTAGGTGCTGAAGTAAAGGGGCAGGTTTTCCGGCTCCCAGAAACTGTAATGCACCCGGCCGGTATAGCGCAGACTGCTGCTGGCCTGGTCCGCGCTGTGAATGCCCTCCATGGCGGAAACCTTATACTGCAACCTCTGGTCCATCAAGTTGCCCCACAACAGGACCCCGTAGTCTCTTGAAACCCTTGGAATAGAGGTATAGACAAAAAGGGAGCGGTCCAGCGAGAGCGGGAAAAAACAACCGACATTATGTTCCCGGACCAGGGGATCCTTGGTAAGACCAGCCCTGAGGTTGAACTTGTCATTATAGTTGGCAATGAAAAAGGCATCAAGCACATAAAAGTCATTAATCGGGGTCACCCAGGTATTCAAGGCCCCTAAATATCTGTCACCCTGGAATTCCTGGGCATAATAGAAGCCGTACTTTTCATTCATCATGCCCCGGAGGCTCACCCGGTTTCTTCTGAAATAGATATTAGTGGTAGAGTCGGTCGCATCAGGCCCTGAACCGTTGTCCCGCCACTGTCCGTACAGCTGCATTTCATAGTTTATCTGGAGCCACCCAACATTATTGGGCATTCTTATGGCGGGTCCTGCAAGTGCCTGCTGGGCGAAAGCTCCCCAAAACAGCCCGACCGCCAGGGGGGCGAAGACAATTTTTATTATTTTATTCATAGATATACCTCATTGTTTCAGGTTATTTCACTGGCAATATTTAGTTGTATCCCGGAGCCGTGGGCCCGCTCGGGGTGGTGCCTGATCCTGCACCGCCGCCACCGCCACCTGATGCGGCTGTTCCGGCATCTTCGGTGTTGATTTCGTTGGCATGGGGGGCATAGGAGTTGGCGCCCACCGGTTCAACTACGGTCTTGTTATAGCTAAGTGCTTCGGTATGGGCATCATTATCGGTTCGCCAGGGTGAGTCGGGATCCAGGGAGCCGCCGATGGAGCTGTCGTTTGTTGCCATCTGTCCCCATTGAATCCAGGCGCCGTCATATATTTTTACCGGCCAGCCGAGCACGGCATCAAGCGCCATGAAGTTAACGGCAGCCCGCCAGCTTGTCCGGCAATAGGTGTATACCGTTGTGTCCGGCCCGGCGCCGATACCGGTCATGGCCGCCTCCAGATCCTGGGTCGGCAGGAGCTTGCCGTCATCGGTAAGAAGCGTCACATATTCCTGGAATTCAGCTGTTCTGGCATGACCTTCAAAGGCCACATATGCCCCGCCGCCCACAGAAGTTTTGCCGATCACGCCGTTATATTCATCGGCGGAACGGGCATCGGCGATCACGGTGGCGGGATCATCGTCTGCGGCCACGTTAAACATCTCTTCAAAGGAGGCCCGGACCTCGTCAACAGTGGTGTCCTGCCGCAGATCGCAGACGCTGTATCCAGAGACAACATCTGCCGGAGTCACAGTGCTGAGGTCGGCAACAGCAGCGTAATGGGTAGTATTGCCGTCCATGATGCGCAGCCTTTCTTTGGGAAAGCCCCAGTAGCGGAAGTTGAAGTAGGCCCGTCCGAGATTCATCATGTTGAAGTTGCCAGGACTGGTGGTAAAGACGATCACCGTATCGGCATCTATCCCCGTCCGCCCGATCAGGGCATCCATCTGGGCCTGGGTCGGGACCTGGGAGATGGTATCGGCAATGCCGTTGTTGCGGGTGGCGCTCAAATCTACAGCGGTATCAAGAGAAAAAGCACCCGGAACATGGCCGGCGCTGTAGCCGGCCGCCGAATCAACGTGCAGCACCACCATTTTGGTATAACCGTAGCCTTCCGCATCGGGGTAACCGCCGGTTACCCAACCGTTGAGGGTAGCCGGGTCAACCATGACACTGACAGGCCTGTCCGGTGGTGCAGCAGGATTGGTGGCGCAAACCGTCTTGTCGTTTTCATTGATCAGGTTGGCATGGGCGGCAAAAGATTCTACCTCGGTAATAGGAATAGGAGTGACAACTGTTTTGTTGTAATTGATGCTTTCTGAGCGGTCGGTAAAGTCGGTGCGCCAGGGAGAATCGGGTTCCAGGGAGCCGTCGATCGACGCATCGTTATCCGCCATCTGACCCCACTGGATCCAGGCGCCGTCATAGATTTTCGCCTTCCAGCCCAGGACGGCATCAAGGGCGAGAAACTGGATGGCGGCCCGCCAGCTTGTGCGGCAGTATGATATGCCGGTACCGTCCTGATCCATGTTGATTGCCGCCATCGCCGCGACAAGCTCATTTTTCGGCAGCAGGGGATTGGCGCGGTTGCCATCCTGGTGCAGGGTGACATATTCCTGATGCGCCGCAGTCCTGACATGCCCTTCAAAAGCGACATAATTATCACCGGAAATTCTGGTACTTCTCTTTTCACCGTTATATTCGCCGTCGGACCGGGCATCAATTATGACGGTAAAAGGATCGTCATCCTGGGCATATCCTATCATTTCCTCCATGGAAGCCCGCACCGAAACATCGGGCGTCAGGGAGGCCACGCTGTATGTTGACGGCGTCGGCAGGGGGGTAGCGGTCGTGGCTAGAAGATAGCCGGCTGCATTTACGTAAGTGGCGATTTTCGTGCCGTCCATAACTTTCAGACGTTCCTTGGGAAAGCCCCAGTAACGGAAATTAAAATAGGCCCGGCCGACGTTCATCATCGTCCCGTTGCCGACAAAGGCCACTACTGTATGTTCATCTATCCCGGTCCGCTGGATGAGATCGTCCATCATAACCTGAGTAGGTACCTGGCTTACCGTAAAGGAAACACCGTTTGATCTGGTGGTTTGGAGATCCGCTCCCGTATCCAGATTATAGGAGCCGGGAATATGGCCGGCGTTATAGCCGCCTGAGCTGTCAACATCAAGAATGACCAGCTTGTTATAACCGTTGGCATCGGTACCGTAGCCGCTATCCACCCAGTTGTTCAGGGTGGCGGCGCTTACCATTACCGGTGTTTGATCCTGGCTGCTGACAGTGTAACTGCTGCTGCCGCTGCAGCTGTAAATAAGCATAAGCGCAAGCGGTACAAGAAATACCGTCAGGTATGCTGTAAGACTCTTTTTTCTTCGTACAATAAAATTCATATCTCCTCCTTAATAGAGCTTGAATTTAAACACCTTGGTTCAATGCTTTGTTTTTTTCTTTAGGGCATGATTTCCTCCTTATTTGTATGGGTTTATTTTATGGGTAGACGGAAGTTTTCGGCAGAAAAGAATGGATGTAAAGTGTTGGGGTGGGACTGATGTTGTCAATGTTGGATTCCCTCCGGCAAAAAAATATGGCAACAGAGTTAAAATTATTGCCATATACCACAGCGTGGTATGTTTTCAGAGGTCTACCAAGTAACATATAATGGCAGTTTGTGTCACGAAAAAAATGAAGCTGGGATAAGAAATTTTGCAAAAACTACAGGAGATGCAGGTATTCCTTTAACAGGGCCGGATAACGGCGGGGATTGAAAAGAATATTGGTCATGAAATAGCATTCATGGGTGCAGTGACAGCCCCTGGCATGAATGAATGCAAGTATTTGTCTGCCGCGGTCACTCTGCAGCAGGCGCTGCAGGTCATATTCACTCTGCCGGAGGTTGCCGAATTTCATCGATTCTGAAAAATCTTCACAGGGGTAGAGATCGCCGGTTTCGGTCAGAACCAGGTTCAGCCTGCCGGCATAACATGGGGCGGAGCGCGTTATTTGCCCGGCCGCCTCATAAATAAGCCGCCGCTGGAGAATATCCTGGGCCCCCTTGAGCTTGCCCCCACGGAAACTGTAAACCGAAGCCACTCTTTTCTTCAGGTCGGATTCCAGCCGGGCAATGGTTTTTTTGTACTTGGCAAGATCCACCCGCTTCAGGTCATTACGAAAGACATCGCCCCGGATGAGGGAAACGGTATGAGTCCTCACCCCGGGCATGGTCTGAACCAGGTCTATGACTTCATCCATGTGATCCTGGTTGGCCTGGCAAAAAACGGTATTGATACCCAGTTCAAAGTTTTCATATTTGTTGGTCAGATCTGCCAGAGAGTCGCAGGTCGCAAGCGTTTTCCGATAGGCGCCCGGAACCCCGCGCAGCGCATCATGGATAGGCTCGGGACCATCCAGTGAAAGCTTGACCACAATGGAGCTTTTGGGGCACTCCTGCAGGATGGTTTCAACCACATGATAAATTGTCTCCTGCAGCAGACCGTTGGTGGGCAGAAGTATGATGGCCGGCCGATTGATGTTGTAAAAAAGTCGGGTTATTTCAGCAAGATCGGAACGCAGGAAGATTTCGCCTCCGGAAAAAGCGAGCCACAGCAGTTTGCCGAGCTGTGGGGCAAATTTTTCAATTTCAGCCAGGGAAAGCTCATGGGCCGAAGAAAAAGTCTGGTCCTTTTTTGAAGTATAGAAACAGAAGGGGCATTTGGCATTGCACCGGCGGGTCAGAAAAAATGTGAACTGGATAGGACGTTTTTTCCATACGATTGAATCCAGATGCCGAAAAGGGGAAAAAGTCATGACCGCAATCCGAAATGTTGGCTGAAAAGACCGCTGAAGACGCCAATACCGACAGCGAAGGGATAGAGTAAGGTATAATACAGGACGGCCGGGAATGCAAAAAGAGGACCGCCGGCCCTATAAAAAGCCCTGAAAAGATGCCGGTTGAGGTATAGATTGATGCCCAGAAGCAGCGGCACCGGCAAAAGAAAAAGCCGGTTCTGCAGCAGAAGTCCCGCAATTGCCAGGAACAGAGCACCAAAACACGAGAGCACGTTGAATTTAAATTCCTGTGATGCAGTGCCGGAGTCGGCAAGCAGATCCCTGTTTTTAATAGAATAGATCG
The DNA here is from genome assembly GCA_963783905.1 of uncultured delta proteobacterium. GTDB lineage: Bacteria > Desulfobacterota > Desulfobulbia > Desulfobulbales > BM004 > BM004. Next base: position 57,387 of record CAWAPG010000013.1, read on the forward strand.
ACCAGTATTTGGATTTCCTGATGCCGTTGCGCATGGATCTGGCCAGGGAGAAATGAAAAATATGCTGCACCTGTATCTCCGGGGTCATGCGCAGCCTGATTCCCTTTTTCTTCAAACGGTGGCAGAATTCCACATCCTCCAGTATGGGCATGAACTCTTCATTAAAGCCGCCGCTTTTTTGAAAAAGTTCTTTTGGAATCAGCATGGCGTGGGTCGCTAAATAGTCGGGGTTTTCAAGGTTTTTTGTCTCTGAGTAATGAATGTAGACGGACTGGAAGATGCTGTAAAAGTTTTGGTCATAGGGCAGCAGCGTATAGGTCCCGCCGATGACCACCCCTGGTTCCTCTTTCCGGAAAGCTGCAGCAGCCTTGGCCAGGGTGTCGGGCTGCAGAAGACAGTCACCGTCTATGAAAAAAAGCAGCTCACCGTTGCTGTTCCATGCACCTGTGTTACGGGCCCTGGAGGCCCCGCCATGTTCGGTCAGAGGGATGAGACGGCAGGGAAAACTTTTAATGATGGTGACGGAGTCGTCCGTTGAACAGTCGTCAACCACTATAACTTCAAAGTCATTGTATTGTGAAGAAAAGGCAGCATCGAGGCAGGGGCCGATGGTTTTTTCGCCGTTGTGATTGGGGATGATAACTGAGATGAAGGGCGCCACGCTGAAACTCAAGGATCCTGGCTTTGGTCATATGGGGAGAATAAACAAAAGAGGCCCCATGATGATGAAGAGGCCTCTTTTGTTCTCGATCCTGTAAAGGCTTTCTACCACCAGCAGATGGTCTGGTCTGAGTTCAGAACCTTATCCACCAGGGCATCATAGTCCGGATTACCTGCCGTAAGATCAAAGCTGTCGTTTTCTCTGTCTTTGGAAACGATTTCCATCAGTTTTTTCGTGGTATCGGAAGGCGCTGAACGATATACATGCAAAATTTTCATAATTATTATCTCCTCTAATCTGACGTGAACTTTAATTGCCATAGGGTACAATTACATCCATATCTCTGAGCTTCTGCCCTACCTCTTCCAGGGTGATGAGAGTTAAGCCGTTGGTGTCGGCATTGGCCTGCTCAGTTGTATAGGCCTCCCCTTCCATGTCTCGAATCCATTCGACATTTTCAGCGTTGTAATCATCGAATTTGGACAGGGTATGGTTCATGACCACGGCATAAGAGTAGTGGTTGGCAACGGAAAGCCCCAGGGTGGACCTGAGGGCGTCCAGGGTGTCTTTTTCGTCATCGCTTTTATCTAATAGAAACATCACTTTTTTTGGCATGGCTTCCCCCTTACAGAGTCATATATTTTTCGCAGTCATCAATGAGATATCCGTGCTTGGCCTGGGTCGACATTTCCTTGGCGGTGAGACCTTCGGGGATGTCATTTTCAGGATCATATCCCATTTTTTTATAGCTGTCCGCGCATATCGCTACTTCGTCAGCAATTTTGCACAGCTCCGGAAACTGGGGGTCTTTGGCCAGCAGTGTTCCCTTCCAGGTGAAAAAGATTGTGACGTGAGCGCCTTTCGCCTTTGCCGCCTTTGTAACTCCCATGACATGTGCCATGTTTTTTGTATTAGTTACAAAAATACCTAAATTTGCCATATTAACCTCCTAAACAGAAATTGTGTTGCACCCAGCTGAACAGGAAAGTGCAACAGTTAATGTTTGTCAGCCTCGTAAAAAATTGTTGCCGCCAGGCAATGCGCTCCCCAATGCATCGATGTTAACGAGGTGCGATCCTGACGGTGAACTTTTTACGGGGTCATCATACTTGCTTACATCTACCCTTTTTTAATATAAAACTTAAAACAATCCGTATCTTCTTTTGCTCCCAGAAAGGCGTGTCCAACCCGTTCACACCAGCCCGGCAGGTCAATTTTGGAACCTTCGTCCGTGCCGAGGATTTCCAGGACCTGGCCGCTTTCCATGGCTTCCAGGGCTTTTTTGGCTTTCAGCAGGGGCATGGGGCAATCCAACCCTTTGGCATCCAGGGTTTTGTCTGCCTTAATGGTATCCATTTTTATAATCCCCTCAGGCATTAGTAAATTAAAATCTGACCATGGCCAATGATGCAGGGTTTCAAAATCATGAGGGGCTGCACCGAAAAGGGAAGGCTTAATACTACACCGTAGCAACCCCCTTCCACTTGAACGGTCGAAGAAGACTAGTTACCATAAACAAAAAAGAAAACCCACAAAAAATGAGCCAGAATTCATTTTTTTATTACTTACAAGTGGTAATTTTGTCAAGCTCCGGCATGGGAAAAGTTTTTTCCTTGCAGACATGAGGCGAAAAATGCTCTTCTTGGCAATGCAGACTATGGCCCTGAATAAATTGGTCGGGAGCCGCAGGATATTATGGATAATTGGTTGGGTGCTGCCGTCATGAAAATGCAGAAGATGGAGGGTTTTAGGCATGCATGAAGATCGGCATGGTTTAAGAAAAAGAATACTTGGGGCGCGCGACGGTCTCAGCGCCTATGACCGGCAGGCAAGAAGCAGCTCCGTTCTGCAACGATTTCTTGGTTTGAAGGATCTGCATCAATGGTCAACCCTGTTCATCTATGTTAATTTCCGCAGCGAGGTTGAGACCATGGAGTTGATCAGGGAGTGTCTTCGCCGGGGAATCAGGGTGGCCGTTCCCCTGGTGGATGCTTCTGCCGTCAGCATGATTCCTCTGCTCATTAACGATCCTGAAGAGGATCTTGCCCCCGGCTACTATAATATCCCGGAACCGGATCCGCAGAAATCACAGAGGATAAACGGTGGAGAAATTGATGCCGCCGTCATTCCGGGGAGTGTTTTTGATATTCATGGCGGCCGCCTGGGATACGGCGGGGGCTATTATGACCGGTTTCTGGTCAACGATGCCCCGCAGGCCCTGCGCATAGGGTTGGCCTTTGAGTTGCAGGTCGTGGATAAGGTGCCGGTTGAACCCCATGACCAGCCCCTGGATATCTTAATTACGGAAAAAAGAGTTGTGAACATAAGACGATAAACAAAGGAGTTTTTTGATGCGCAAAACGGCAATTTTCAAAAATGATCTGTTTCTGGAGCATATTCCCGATATTAATCATGTGGAATCCCCGGAACGATTACGGGTAATTTATGAGCAGCTGCAGGAGCCGCCGCTGAACGATCTTTTCCTGTATCCCGAATTTGAGCCGGCCACTGTCGAAGCTTTAGAGCTCAACCATACCAAAGAGCATATAATGCAGGTGGCGGGCACGGCAGGGAAAGCTTTCAGCAGTCTGGATCCGGACACGAAGGCGTCATCGAAATCGTATGATGCCGCCTGTCTTGCCGCCGGCGCCGTCATCAGCGGCATGGAGATGATAGTGCACGGTGAGATAGACAACGGCTTAGCCCTGGTGCGTCCCCCCGGACATCATGCCGAAGCGGATCGGGCCATGGGCTTCTGCCTTTTTAACAACGTGGCCATCGGCGCCCGCCATGGTTTGCAGAATCTTGGGCTGGAACGTATTGCCATCATCGACTGGGATCTGCATCACGGCAACGGCACCCAGCACAGCTTTTATACCACGAACCGGGTTCTTTATTTTTCCAGTCATGCCTATCCGTACTATCCCGGTTCGGGAAGCCTGGGCGAAGTCGGCGCCGGAGAAGGAGAGGGGTATACCGTCAATGTGCCCCTGTCCGGAGGTCAGGACGACCGGGCCTTTGCCCGTATTTTTAAGGAAATAGCATTGCCTGTAACCAGGGAATTCCGGCCTGATTTTATTTTGGTGTCAGCCGGATTTGATACGTATTACAATGACCCGCTTGGCACCATGTCGGTCACGGAACGGGGGTACGGTGCCATGACCAGGCAGCTTGTCGACCTGGCGGCTGAAATGTGCGACGGACGGCTCCTGGTTGTTCTGGAGGGAGGATATAACCTGCGGGGTTTGCGGGACGGAGTGCTGGCGGTATTGGCGGAATTATGCGGTGATCCCGCCTGTCCGGGCAAGGTGGACGAAGCAGCGCTGCAGGCTGTTATTAACGCCGACCGGGAAGTTGGCGTGGTTGAACAGGTGAGAAACATTGCAAAAAGATACTGGAGTTTGTAAATATACCACCTTTGTCAATCCGCCAATAAATTTTCACCCGTCAATCCGGCTTATGCATCGAACTGATAGTGTTTCGGCTATGTTGACGGCCGTGACTTTTTTTGCGTAGGTTGCGTTTGTTTTATGAATTATCCGATGCAAAGAGACCAAAAAGGACGATGATGAAAATTACACCAGAGGAAATTTCCCATGTAGCCAACCTGGCCCGGCTGCAATTGTCCCCGGAAGAAGTGGAAGCCATGGCCCTGCAGTTGAATGACATACTCAGCTATGTGGCCAAGCTCAATGAACTGGATGTGGAGAACGTAACACCGACCACCCATGCCATTTCCATTGTCAATGCCTTTCGCGACGATGAAGTAAAACCATCTTTGGAACGGGACAAGGCCCTGGCCAATGGCCCCCGGCAGAACGGCGAAGTCTTTATGGTGCCGCGGGTGATTTAAAAGGGCAGTTATCCGGAGAACACACGCGTTGGCGTGTTTTTTAACTGAACAAGAAGAGCAGAGAATAATGGCTTTACATAGATTAACCATACATGAACTCCGGGAGATGCTGGCCGGGCGGCAGGTGTCTGCCGTGGAGCTGACCAGGGATGTACTCCACCGTATTGAACAGGTTGAAGACCGGGTAAAGGCCTATATCTCCCTGGATCCTGAAGGGGCAATGGCCCGGGCGGCAAAGGCCGATGAAGAGCTCAGGGCAGGGACCGGAGGCCCGCTGTGCGGTATCCCTCTCTCCATAAAAGATGTGCTTTGTACGGAGGGGATGCGTACAACCTGCGGTTCCAGGATTCTTGAAAATTTTGTGCCGCCCTATGATGCCACTTCAATAATGAAGCTGAAACAGGCGGGAGCGGTGCTTCTGGGCAAGGTTGCAATGGATGAGTTTGCCATGGGGTCGACCTCTGAAAACTGCGCCTTCGGTCCACCAAGAAATCCCTGGAATACAGAATATATCTGCGGCGGCTCCAGCGGCGGTTCGGCCGCCGCGGTGGCGGCGGATGAGTGCATTGGGTCCCTGGGAACCGATACCGGCGGCTCCATCCGTCAGCCTGCATCCCACTGCGGGGTTGTCGGCCTGAAACCGACGTATGGCAGGGTGTCGCGCTACGGGCTGGTGGCATTCGCCTCTTCCCTGGACCAGGTCGGCCCCCTGACCAAGGATGTAACGGATTGTGCCCTGATGATGAACATTATCAGCGGTTATGATGCGCAGGATTCCACCTCGGTGAAACAGGAGGTACCCGACTTTCGTCAATCACTGACCGAAGGCCTGCAGGGCATGAAGGTCGGCATTCCCATGGAGTATTTCAGCAAGGGGCTTGATCCTGAGGTTGAAAAAGCGGTGCGGCAGGGCATAAACAGCCTGCGAGAGGCCGGGGCCGAGACGATTGAAGTTTCGCTGCCGCACACCGACTATTGTGTTGCCGTCTATTATATTGTTGCACCGGCCGAAGCGAGTTCCAACCTGGCCCGTTACGATGGAGTCAGGTACGGCTTCCGGGACAAGTCCGGCGACACCCTGCTTGACATGTACAAAAACAGCCGTTCGGCCGGTTTCGGTGACGAGGTGAAACGGCGCATCATCATCGGAACCTATGCCCTGTCATCGGGCTACTATGATGCCTACTATAAAAAGGCCTCACAGGTCAGGTCTTTGATCGTTGAAGATTTTAAAAAGGTGTTTGGAGCCTGTGATGTCCTGGCTTCACCCGTGACCCCGACGCCTGCCTGGAAGCTGGCCGAAAAAATTGATGACCCGCTCAGCGTCTATCTCTCCGACATCCTGACCATATCCGCCAATCTGGCAGGCATACCCGGCATCTCCGTACCCTGCGGCTTCAACGGCGCCGGACTGCCCATCGGCCTGCAGCTCCAGGCGGCCCATTTCCAGGAGGAGAAACTGCTGCGGGCGGCCTATAACCTTGAGCAGCGCTTGAATATTTCCCACCTGCGAACCGAAACCCTTTAATTCAGCCCCAAAAGGAGTGTCTGTGAAACTCAAGGTTGCACCAAACATCAGCACCATAATCCCCTATCCACCGGGCAAGCCCCTTGAGGAACTGGAGCGGGAGTATGGCATCAGCGGGTCCATCAAGCTTGCCTCCAATGAGAATGCCTGGGGTCCGTCACCCAAGGCTGTGGCGGCGATCAAGGGCGCCCTGCAGAATCTGCATCGTTATCCCGACGGCAGCTGTTATTACCTGACGCAAAGCCTGGCGGATAAAACAGGGGTAAAAGAGAATGAGATAGTTTTCGGCAACGGTTCCAATGAGATCATCGGGCTGTTAATTACCGCCTTTCTCCAGCCGGGGGAGGAGGTTGTCACCAGTCATCCCACCTTTCTCATGTACCAGAAACTGGTGCAGGTCCAGGGGGGGTGCAATAAAGTGGTGGAGCTTACCGATGCCATGCACCACGATCTCGAAGGAATCCTGCGAGCGGTTTCCGCCAAAACCCGGATGATTTTTCTCGACAATCCCAACAATCCGACCGGCACCGTAATCAATCGGGATGATTTCGCCGCTTTCATGGGGCAGCTGCCGCAGGAAATAATCGTGGTTCTTGATGAGGCTTACGTGGACTTTATGGACCCGGAGCTTCGCATCGATGTTCTGTCATATATCAGGGCTAAAAAACCGGTAGCCGCGCTGCGCACCTTTTCCAAGGCCTACGGTCTTTCCGGGCTGCGTTTGGGTTATGGCATAATGGCTGAGGAAATGGCCGGCTATCTCAATCGGGTGCGCCAGCCTTTTAACGTCAACTCCCTGGCCCAAGTGGGAGGTTTGGCCGCCCTGGCCGACGAAGAACACTACCGGATGACCCTGGAAAAAAGCCGGACAGGCATTGTCTGGCTGCGCGAACAGGTGGCAAGGATTGGCTGCCGCCCCATGGAAACCCAGACAAATTTTTTTCTTATTGATGTGAGAGGTGACGCCGGGAAACTTTATGAACACATGCTGCGTCAGGGGGTAATCATCAGACCCATGCAGGCCTATGGCTATCCCAACTATATCCGCATCACCGTCGGGCGTGCCGATGAAAACCAACGTTTTATCAAGGCCCTGGATTCATGCCTGCAGGAACTGGGCTATGTCTGAGAAAAAAAATATCGTTACCATTGACGGGCCTTCCGGGGCAGGCAAGAGCACCATCAGTAAACGGCTTGCCGCCAGAATGCATTTCACCTACCTTGATACCGGGGCCATGTACCGGGCAGTCGGTCTGCAGGTGGAGCGGGCAGGCATTAACCTGCAGGGAGAGAGCGTCGGAGAAAAACTGGCACGATTGCTGGATACACTTGATATAGCCATGAAACCCGGAGAAAATGGTCAGGAAACCAGGGTTTTTCTGGATGACGAGGAGGTCAGCGACCGTATCAGAACACCGGAGATGGCCATGGTTGCCTCCCGGGTTTCGGCTGAACCGGAGGTGCGCCGAAAGCTCACGAAGATGCAGCGCGACATCGGCAACAACGGGGCCCTAGTTGCCGAAGGACGCGACATGGGCACCATTGTTTTTCCGGATGCAAAGTACAAGTTCTTTTTAGATGCCACTCCGGGTGAACGGGCGCGGCGCCGGCAGAAACAGCTCATGGCAAAAGGCATGCCAATGGAATACGAAGAACTTTTAGCCCAGATTGAAAAGCGGGACAAAGATGACAGCAGCAGGTCATTGGCACCCCTGAAGCCAGCAGCCGACGCCGTTGTCATTGACTCCTCGAAGATGAACATTGACGAGGTGGTTTCTTTTATGCTGGCTGCTATAGAAAAAACAGACCGTTCTGCAGAAAATCCGGCCTAGATGGTAACTCTGTGCCGTAATGGGTAATTTACCCCCGGCACGTTTACAGGGATCCGCTTTTTTCCAGCATTATTTCGGCAATTTTGTAGGAAAGTATCAGCAGGACAAACCAGCCGATTATTAATACTGCAGTCATATAAATCCTCACAAAGCTATTTTTTTTCTAAAGTTTTTTTCAGTAATTTTCCTTGGCGTTGAAATCACTCACCTCACCGGTAGACAGTTTTTCCCGGTCCATCAGGTGCCAGAAATAAGCAATATATCCCAGGACGACGGGGACTGCGAGGGCGATATAGCTCATGACCGTCAGGGTATAACGGCTGCTGGAGGCATTGTAGATGGAAAGGGAGCTGTTCGGGGCAAAGGAGGAAGGATAAAATGGGGTGTTATTAAAACCGGCGGTAAAAAAGATGGCCAGTCCGACCAGGACGGTGCCCAGGCCGGCAAACCATATGGAAGCGCTGGTCCTGGAATAACGGCACGAAAAGACACCGACGAGAACCAGAATGAGGCCGAGCAGCAACAGACCCGAGGCAGCGGGCATGGCCAGCAGGTTTTGCAGATATTTGCCGGGTTCCATCACCACTCCTCCGGAAGCCGGATCAATGGCAAAGCCGTCCATGGTGGCCAGCTTTGCCAGGACGAACAACAGAAAGGGCAGGCTGGCGAGAAGATTGTTGAAAGCCGCCTTTCGGAGTCGTTTTTCCAAATTTTTCATCAGGTCGAGGCGGAAGTCGAGATTATTGATCAGGTACATGGCGCCAAGGCTGCGCGCCAGAAAGACCAGAAAGAAACCCAGGGCGAGATTGAACGGGTTGAATGCCGCCTCCAAGCCGCGCAGAGGATGTTGCCATATTACAAGGTTGTAATCATCAAGCTGAAAAAGGGAGCCGGTAAAAAAGGTGCCCACTGCAGCTCCGATCAGCAGAATGCCGAGGCTGCCGTTCAGAAAAAGGAACAGTTCATAGATGCGGGAACCCAGCAGGTTATTGGGCTTCTTTCGGTATTCAAAACTTACGGCCTGGACGACAAAGGTAAAAAGAATGGCGATCCAGACCCAGTAGGCGCCGCCGAAACTGGTGGCGTAAAACAAGGGAAATGCGGCAAAAAGTGCGCCGCCGAACAGTACCAGGGTGGTGAAAGTCAATTCCCACTTACGGCCGATAGAGTTGATTATCATGGACTTATCCAGGTCGGTTTTTGCCGCCGATGCAAGCAAAGTCTGGCCTCCCTGCACAAAGGTGAGAAAAAGAAACAGGGAACCGACTACGGAAACTATTATCCACCAGAGCTGCTGCAGTTGCATTAAATCAAGTCTTCCAAACATGGCTATTTCCTCCAGTTTTTCAATTACGAGGTCTTTTTTTATTCATCTTCCGGCATGCCCGAAAAATCGGGACCGATCTGTATCTGCTTCAGCATGATCCTGATTTCCGCGAGAAGCAGGATCGTAAAAAGGGCCAGGAAGAGGAAAAATGTTGTCTGGACAGCACCTGCCGTTAGATTTGAACGGGCTACATTAACCGGCAGAAGATTGTTTATGGTCCAGGGCTGGCGTCCCACTTCCGCAACTATCCAGCCGGCCTGGCTGGCCACATACGCAAGAGGGACGGAAAACAGACCCAGCCGCAGCAGCCATGTTTTACGGCTGATGGCATCCCGGTAAGCATAAAACAGAAACAGCAGGAAGATGATGGGAAAAAGGGTGCCCAAAATCACCATAATATGAAAGCTGTAGAAGGTCAGCGCCACCGGCGGTGCTGCCTCCTCAGGGGATGTCAGGTAGCCGAAGCCCAGGTAGTCTCGGTAGTTGTTAAAGTTGGCCAGGGCCGTTTCAGCGCGGGCCGGATTATTTTCTTTTCGGGCCGTTTTGTACTGGCTGAGAAGTTCAACGGCGATCCTGCCCTGGGCGATTTTTTCCTTTACCCCCATGATGTTATGCTCACTGTTGCCGTACACCAGGTCATTGATGCCCGGCACAAAGGAACCGAACTCGCGGTTGGCCAGCAGGGAGAGAACCCCGGGAAATTTTACCGCAAAGAGAAAGGGGGCCTGGTTATCCCCGGGTTTCTTGTCGGGGTTGATAATGCCGGCAGCTACGAGGCCGGCACCAGCCTCACCGTTGTAGAGGCCCTCAAATGCTGCAAGCTTCATGGGCTGCAACTGGGCATCGGAATAGGCGGCCTCATCTCCCGTAAAAATGACAAAACCGGAAGAAAGCAGGCCGAAAACAGAGGCCACGATAATGCTTTTTTTCGCCATATCCAGATGTCTTTTTTTGAGCAGGAACCAGCAGGAAACGCCAATTACAAACAATGAAGCAAGCTGGAAGCTTGAGGTGGTCGCATGGGTGAACTTACTGATGGCCACAGGTGAAAAGAGCACCTCCCAGAAGTTCTGCATCTCAAAACGTGCCATATCAGGGTTAAAGGCCATGCCCACCGGATGCTGCATCCAGGCATTTGCCACCAGGATCCATAACGCCGAAAGATTCGAGCCGATTGCCACCATCCAGGTGGCGAAAAGGTGGGTTTTTTTCGAGACCCGTTCCCAGCCGAAGAACATGACGGCAAAAAACGAGGCTTCCAGGAAGAAGGCGAATATGCCTTCTGCCGCCAACGGCGCCCCAAAGATATCCCCCACCATCCAGGAATAATTCGACCAGTTGGTACCGAACTGGAATTCCAGGATAATGCCGGTGGCAACGCCGATGGCAAAGTTGACGGCAAAGAGCATCATCCAGAATTTGGTTATTCTTTTCCACTCCTCTTTGCCGGTTTTGACATACAATGTTTCAAAAAAGGCGAGAAGAAATGAAAGCCCCAGGGTCAGCGGCACAAAGAGCCAATGGTACATGGCGGTCATCGCGAATTGCGCCCGGGCCCAATTCACCATGGTAATATTAAGCTGATCAATCATGGTACCCTCCTCTCTTATTTCTCTGTCGTTATTTGCGTTAAATGAGAAGACACGTGCTCCGCTCTTTCCACATCGCTGCTGAAATTATTCTGCAGGTAGTTGGGAAAGAAAAACAGCTTCAGAACCCCGAATATGATAAGAAGCTTTATCAGGATAATGGCCCACAGGGTTCTGCCGAGGCACATGCGTTGAAAGCCGTTTATATAAAATGATACAACCCGTGCGGCCGATTCTTTCATTTCAGTATCCTGTCGGTTTTGTTCAACAATTTACCAGACGGCCCGCAGTTTATGTTCTTTGCGGACGCGGTCTACTTTCTGTTCCAGCTCTATGCGCCATTCGGCATGAATGCGGGCCGCAGACGGAGCGATGAGTTCAGGCAGGCCGTATACCAGGCGGTGGGAGGCGCTTGACGCCTCAATTACCGCTTCAATGGAACGGGCTCCGAATTTGTAGTGGCTCAGGAGGAGGCGCAGCAGCAGACCCGAGGTTTTGCGGGCCGCCTTTTTCCAATGGGTATCCATCTGATGCGCAATAATAAAAGCCCTTTTCACCAGGATGCGGTGCAGGTCCTGGAGCTGTTCTTCCGTTGCCGAGTCCTGCAGCTGCTCATCATCTATGGCAATGCCGTCAATGTCGAGGACAACCCGCAGCCGACTCATGAAATCCGGAATTTTCAAGGTTTTGACCAGCTGGGTTGCCTCGGAATCATCCAGGTTCAACAGTTCTTCCATGCCGGCCCAGTTCTCTTTTACGCCGCCGGCGAAAACGAATATGGAGCGGCCGATATAATATGGGGTGCCGTGGACATAGGTGACGCCGTCCTGCATGGACGGCAGAAAATAACGCAGGTAGCCGAATTCATTATTATCATAGCGGCAGTCAAATTCATCCCAGAAGACCAGGGGAACTTTGCCCCTGGCAACCGAGGCCCGTATCGGTTCGATGGCGGCATTGATCTCCTCCGGACCGTCAAACTGGGTCATGTTGAACTCGAAAAAGTCAAAGGGGCTGGCATCAAACTTGTTGGCAACGACCCGAGCTACCTCTTTAACGGAAAAGGATTTTCCGGAACCGGGTGGACCGAAAACCCCAATGCAGAGCGGACGTTGAAATGTCTCCCGGGAAACATAACTGCTCATGACATTCTGCAAGGTGATGACCGGATCCAGCTCAGCAGGGTCGGTGGTGCGCAGGTTTCCGACATGAAAGAGGCGGAATTCTTCAAAGCCCTTCTGCCAGCCTACCTCCTCTTTCAAGTGATGCAGAACATCAAGAATTACCGGAACCGGACCGGGAAACATGTCCAGGGAAGATGTGCCTGAACCCACGGAAATAGGAAGTTTCTGAGGAAAAAAGGAACGCAGCGCCCTTTTTTTATCCTCGTTCCATATCTGGCTCGCGACAATTTCCAGGCTTCGGGTAAAATCCGGCGATTTATCCGGCAATTCAATAAATCCCGGATCAGTCGCCGCTTCAATATAGGAGCAGGGCACACCGCCGGGGAACACCGAAGAAAAGTGCATATCAGGGAATTCCAGGGTGTCACTGAAAGAATAACCCTGCTCATACAAAAGCTGCCAGTTATCAAGCACCCGTCTGGAAAAATCATAAAAATAGCTGCGGCAGAAATCGCGGCAGCCGATTTCAAGGAAATCCATGGCTATCATTGAGGTTACCAGGGTGTCGTGGCAGGGAACTGAACCTTTCTGCCGCGGGGCGCTTTTTTGCGGCAGGCAGCCTTCCTGGTATCTGAAAAAAACACCGTCCGGGCCGCCGTACAGGATGCCGTAGGGAAACATTTCAACAATAATATGGCAGCGAAATTGCTGGCTTTTTTTGTCCCAGAGGCCGATTTCATCCGTGCGCAGAGCCCGCAGAGACATGGCCACGATGGTCTCCCAGGTGACGGAACTGTCCATTTCCATCCGGGTTGTTTCGAGGTCAGAGAGACGGCAGAAGAGAAAGAAGCAGCTGCCGAACTGCTCGGCCCATTCCTCCCAATGGGCAATGCCGATGCCCATGCCGATGACCCAGCTGTCCGGGTTGAGAGACTTGATCCGGGCAGCCGCCTGGGGCGGCCAGCCGCCGTCGTCAATAATGAGTATCCCGTCGTTGTTGCTTAGTATTTCAAGATTGGTTCCATCAACTGGAAGCGGTTCCGGTTTCGTTTTCCTGCCTTCCGGCGGCAGTAACTGGTGCACCATAAACCAGCCATGGTCCTGCTGGTGGCCGACACTTCCCTTATGGCGGAAGATCTGGAAAATTTCTTTCTGCTCGCCGTATGTCAGGGTGCGGATCCTTGGGGTCAGACTGACTGAGACCAGATATGAGGCCAGCCAGGTCAGACACTCCTCCAGGCGTCCGTTTTCAATACTTACTTTACCGGCCAGCAATTCAATGAAGTCGCCGGGGTTGTAACCATAGGCAGGCAGACTTCCCTCCTGGAGCAGGCTGACTTCCTTGATCGGTAGATTATGTACCTTAACATCGGAGCCGAGCAGGAGGATGTTCGGCTGCTTTTTTCCCGTGCGCATATGACTTCACCCTGAGCAGTGAGTTGTAAGTGCAATTGCTGCTGCCCGGGTTTACTTATTCTCAGGCAGCGGCACTTCCGGATCCCCTTTACGAACCGTGTTTAGCCAGATAGTCGGCCACGCCTTCAGGCGTCGGTTTCATGGCGTCTTCGCCCGGACGCCAGTTTGCAGGGCAGACATCGCCGTGCTCTTCATAAAACTGCAGGGCGTCAATGATTCGAAGTGCTTCATCAACATTTCTGCCGAGCGGCAGGTCATTCACCAGTTCATGGCGAACGATCCCATCCCTGTCGATCAGGAACAGCCCCCGGAGAGAGACGCCGTCCGGAAGCAGGACGCCGTAATCTGCTGAGATGGATTTTGCCAAATCGGAAATCAGCGGAAAGCTGATCGACCCGATACCACCCTGGTCAACAGGGGTATTTTTCCAGGCCAGATGGGTGTAGATGGAATCAACAGAGATTCCGAGAATTTCACAGTTTTTCGCCTTGAAATCATCGAGCTGCCGGTTGAATGCCAGAATCTCGGAGGGGCAGACAAAGGTAAAATCAAGGGGATAAAAGAAGATGACTACATATTTGCCTCGAAAGGAGGAAAGAGAAATCTTTTCAAAGCTGTTATCGGGCATTACAGCTTCGGCTTCAAATTCGGGAGACTGCTTGGTTACCAGACACATAACGGTACCTCCATCAAAATATTGGTTTGTATAGTATAAAAAATCTTACCCTTGGGTAACTGTTTTCTCGACTCGCATTATAGTACAATTTCCTTATAGGCTCGTATGGGGTGTATCCTCTTGCACCGGGAGAATGTTGCTCTGTAGAATACAGCAGGATTCCTCCTCCAGGAGCTGGGCAAAAGTAACCTGGGCCAGGGTGCGGCGCAGTTGGTTGCGGGCCTCCATCCAGACCCTGTTCACGGCACAGCTTGAACTGGCGTGGCATGATTCCGGCCTGACGACACAGTCGTTCAAAAAAATTTCGCCGATTATCGCCTCGATAACTGCCAGAAGGGTGAGCTTTTCAGGGGGAACAACGAGCCTGTAGCCTCCCCGGGCCCCCTGCATAATGGTAATGATGCCCGCCCTGGATAATTGCTGGGCGATCTTTGCCAGAAAGTGGGAAGGAATATCGCCGCATTCCGCAACAACCTGCCGACTTACCACCTTTTCCGTGCCGTCGTTTCTGGCCAGACACAGAACGCATCGTACTGCATATTCACCGGCTCTCGTCAATCGCATGAAAAATCCCCCGCCCAAAATAAGACAATTAAGACATTTTTTGTCTTATATAAAAAAGTGAAAGAGAAGTCAAACGAAAAATGCATGAAGGACATATTATCTGATTCGGAAATAATTTCAGGTCAGTATCGCCTTGATCAGATTGGCGGTACGGACCATGTCGGAAAGTTTAATGGTTTCCCGGGTGGAATGCACCAGGTCCATGCCGGTGGACAGAATGGCGCACGGGATCCCGTAACCGTTAAAGATGTTGGCATCGCTTCCGCCCCCTGCAATAACGTAGTCCAACTCAACCCCGAGAACGGCGGCGGCCGCCTCCACCCTTTTGATTACGGCGGATTCCCGGTCCAGTTTCATAACCGGAAAGTCATCAATTACGGTAAAATCAAGAGAGGGCCTGCCGGACACGGCCCCTGCAGGATCAGACCATTGGTCGACTTCTTCCTGAAAGACGGAACGGATATGTTCCGTGTGTTCCGCCAGCAGCTGCACGGTATGACTTCGGACTTCCCCCTGCAGCAATACGGATTCAGGGATGATATTGCCGGCCATGCCTCCCTGGATCACCCCGATATTTGCGGTGCTTTCCGAATCAAGCCTGCCGAGCCTGAGGCGGGCGATGGCTTTTGCTGCCAGATGGATGGCATTAATGCCTTTTTCCGGGTTCAAACCTGCATGGGCAGCAATACCGTTAATATGGATTGTAATACGGTTTGCCGCCGGGGCACCGACAACCACCCTGTTTATGCCGGAAGAATCCAGGGCATAGCCGATTTTGGCCTTAATATTTGAGTGATCAAGGGCCTTCACCCCTAAAAGTCCGATCTCTTCACAGGTGGTAAAAACAAGCTCCACCGGACCGTGGGGAATATTTTTTTCCTGCAGGGTGTGCATCACTTCAAGCAGTGCGGCGATGCCCGCCTTGTCGTCGCTGCCGAGGACGGTATCGCCGGCAGAGGTAAAAACTTCACCCTCCCGTTTGACCTTGACCCCAATGGCCGGCAGCACCGTATCCATATGACAGTTAAATAAAACAGGCTCCCGGTCAAGTCCGGTGCCGGGAAAACGGACAAAGAGATTGCCGCAGTCAGATCCGGTCCGGCCGGCGGAATCATCCTCGAAAACCTCCACACCCATATCGGCAAAATGTGATTTGAGATATGCGGCGACCTTGCCCTCATGCTTTGAGGGGCTGTCGATTTCGCAGAGAGTGGTAAAAACAGTAGCGAGTCGTTCCTGGTTGATTGTCATGGTGTTTCCTTTCATTCCGGTGGGCGGCTGGTTAGAACCAGTCTTTCTTTTTAAAGTAAATGGCCATGCCGGATCCCATCAAAAACATTATTCCAAGGGTGGCAAAATACCCCCATTTCCAGGTAAGTTCAGGCATATAACGAAAATTCATCCCGTAGATGCCGACAATAAAGGTCAGGGGAATAAAAATAGTGGCAATGATGGTAAGCACCTTCATCACCTCGTTCATCCTGTTGCTTATTGCTGAAAGATAAATGTCAAAAAGGCTGGCGGTGACATCCCGGTAGGCCTCTAATGTCTCTAAGATCTGCATGGTATGATCATAGACGTCCATAAAATATTTCAGGGTGTCTTCTAAAATAAGATCGGAATCGCTTCTGATCAATGAGTTTATCACATCCCGTAAAGGCCACACCGATTTGCGCAGTACGGTGAGCTCCCGTTTCAGGAAATGGAGCCATTCAAGGGATTCCCCCGAGGGGTCGGTCAGGATTTCCTCCTCGAGCTCTTCTATCTGGGCGCCGATTTTTTCCAGGACCAGGAAGTAATTATCAACCATGGCATCCAACAGGGCATAGGCGAGATGGTCGGTTTTTTTCTTCCTGATTTTACCGTTGGACTTCTGCAGCCGGTTTTCAACCGCGGCAAAAATATTGGTTCCGGCCTCGTGAAATGAAAGAATGACATGCTCCATGAGCACAAGGCAGAAGTGGTTTACCTGGACGGTTGCGGTCGTTTCATCATAGGAGAGAATTTTGCCGACTACAAAAAGGTAGGTGTCAAAATCTTCTATTTTGGGACGTTGGCCGGTATTGAGAATATCCTCCTGGGTCAGTCCGTGAAGGGAAAAAGTTTCGCCGAGGGCGGCTATTTTTTCAGGCTGGTGCACCCCATCCACCTGCAGCCAGATGATGCCCCCTTTTTCCTGCAGTTGAGGAAGGGAATCCCTGTCCGGAACGGCAATCTCTTCAAAATCAGTTTCAGAATACCTGATGCCTCTGATCTTGACCTCACCCGTCGCAGGGGCGCCGACATGAACCAGCGACCCAGGCGGCAGACCTGTTTTATGGGAAACCGTTTTTAAGAAACGCTGCATCTGAAACTCTCCTCTGCTGTTGTTTTCCATGGACAAAACAGACGGCAACCGCGGGGTAAATGTCCGGGTTCGCTGTGGTTGGTTGGATTCATGTCAGGCTCTCGCTAGAACAGTTTGGCAGAAACTTTGCAATCCCTCAAGTATACAATCTCTCTTCCGTCGCGTCGAGTATGCGGCGGTTTGTGAAATTTCAATCTGGATCCAAGGCAATTCAGTTGCATGTAATCGGCAGATATAGCCGCCGCCGCGGCTCAAACAGATCAGAGGTCTTGCTTTCCCGTATCGGGGCTGACCGGCGGATCGACGGCTGCCATGGTGTGGCAGTCAACCCCCAGACTGATTGTTGGATCGGTACCACCTGCGGTCAGTTTTTCATGGTAGGGGGAATAATAACGGTTCAGCAGATTCCGGATCAGTGTTTTATCCGGAAATATTCTGTATACCGGAACGTTGCTGCAGGTATGCTCCTTGATCACCCCGCTGCCGCCAATGTCATCCGGAGCACGGTTCAGCTCTACCAGGGACCTGGCGATATCAGTGGCGCTGAATCCCGCAGCATATTCCTGCAGGGGAAAGTAGATGGCGTCAACGCCGGTATCGCGATCTGCCAGGATATCTTCCCGGCTTAAAACGCACAAATCCTGCACCTCGGGCGGTATACGTGTTCCGGCATGGGGAACGGATATATAAAGAGGCAGGCTCATTTTTTAAGGAAAAGTTTTTGAAAATTGGGGTCCCGTGTATACGGTAATATAGAATAGCGGATTGCGAAATATTTAGTGTCTTTTTCGGGGATGGTTGCCCCCCCTCCGCCTTCAGGCGAAGAAAAGTTTTAGATTATCCCGAAGAAACTTTTGTAAGCAAATCCTCCGTCTAAAGACGACGGGTTTATCCAGATTTTATAAACTACCACCGCCTGAAGGCAGTGGTCTTAAAAGGCGGCGGAAAGTCAATTTCAGTTGACAGGCTTGTTCAGTTTGCAAGTAAAAATCTGAGGCTTTCCGTAATATTTCGGGGAATTCTGCAACAGTCAACTCTTTCCTGAAAAAAGAGTTCATCGAACCACTTTGGAGTATCTCAGTATGGGTTTAATCATGTCCTCTCTTTTTATATCCGGATAGGCGCAATCCTGATACTATTTCTTTTTCTTGGGCAGCATAAAATGAAATGAAGTACCCGCGTTCTCTAGACTGCTGACCCAGATTTTTCCGCCGTGGGCCTCGATGATTGTCTTGGTAATAGCCAGTCCCAGCCCTGAACCGGAGGAATCCCTGCTTACCCTGAAAAAAGCATCAAAAATATGCGGCAAATGGTTTTCTGCAATGCCGATGCCCGTGTCTTTTACTTGAACGAGAACATTCTTTTCCCTGTTGACCAGTGCTATTGTTACAGTTCCTTTTGCATTTGTATATTTCAGGGCATTGCCCAGCAGATTCGTAACGACCCTATCCAGCATCATTGGATCCGCATGGATCATGACCGGTTCGACTTCAGGCGGAATAAACTCGATGGCGATGTCTTTTTTATCAGCCTCGATTTTCATCGATGCAATGATTCTTTGAATTTCGTTTCCCAAATCAAAATATTCAATTACGGGTTTATACTCCTTGGTTTCTATTCTTGAAAAATCAAGAAAATCCATGATTAAACTTTCTACCCTGTGCAGGTTTTCTTTTATAATCGCCAGATATTCCTCCTGTTTGGGCGAAATGTCTCCGGCCTTGCCGGTGAGCAGTCTGGCAATGAGTCCGCCCGAGGTCAGGACAGGATTTTTCATGTCGTGGGCAAACATGGAGAGTATGTTTTTCCGCTCTCTTTCCAATTTTTTTTCCGCGGTAACATCGCGGAAGAGTTCAACGCCTCCGAGAAAAGTTCCATCAGCATCAATATAGGGAAAGGTCGTGACCGAAAGAACGATGTTATCGCCGTTTTTCCTGGTAATGGATGACTCCGTTTCAACTGCTTTCTTGCGTCGGCGAATGGTGAGGTGCAGCAGGGGGCATGCTTCATTATCCGGTGTGCCATGCAGAATCTCGTAATGAGATTTTCCCATGACTTCATCCTTAAAATAACCGGTGATCTTCTCGGCGGCTTCATTAAAATCAACAATGATTCCTTCCCTGTCCACCACCGAGAATCCAAGAGGAAGATTATCTTTAATGATCTGGTAAACTTGTGTCTGGTTCAGGTGCACGGGCAATGTAACACCTCCCAATGATTTTCGATTACCTTGAAAATATAATCATTCAGCTGCCACGATGATGCAAGGTACCACCTTAAAACCTGAAGTGATACCAAGAATGGTCCCCTTTCGTGGCCGGTTATGTTTTGCCAGTTCTATTTAAGCAACAATAGTTAAATCACGACATGTTGTTCATGTATCTTTCCTGAAAAAAATACAGGTATATGACCAAAGGCTCACAAACACATAATAACTCTTTTGCGCTTGTTATCTAATTACCGTTAAGTTAGCACCTAATTGTCATGGATCATACAATATTTTTCTGGTTAAAACAAAAGCTTAGTCATTATGTGTTCTTTATTTCACCCAATGACATTAATTTTCTAATTGGCATATGCACAAAATGCTTGACAATCTGCTGCGGGCCCTTATATGTGTGCATATGCACAAAAACGTTTTTGTTAATTCATATTTAACCCGGAGGAAAAGATGCAAAGCAATAATTTGTTCAGTTATTGCCGTTTCCTATATCATTCAAGTCCAGGCTGCTGCCTGGTATGTCAAATTTACCGATACGGTATTCGGTCCGGTTTCAACAGCAACTGAGCCAATTCAACTAACGAAGAAGATTTAGCAAAGGAGACACCAGAAATGAATCCTGCATACAAATTGCGAAGTGCAACTCTTCTGAGTTGGCATGAGAGGCGCGCTGCTGCGGGATTACAAGATGAACGCCCTCATAGTATCGGGTATTGGGGCCAAGCCGGTGCAAGGTTTTTCCAAAACCGGAATTTCAGCATTTTTTGCTTCCAGACTTCCGTGCCGGGATGTCAAGTCGCTGGTGGAGGGAATGGTGCGCAGAGAATATTCAATGATGGATCCTGAACAGGCCTACAAGGGCCATGTCGGTTGCCATGGCAAACCATTTAACCTGTAAATAGGATCAGGAGGAATCAATCGTCTTCATTGCCAGGAATTAAGGCGGCCCCTCCGGTAAGGACTTCAGCCACTTTTTTGTGGACAGAGGAGAGAAGCCGCTGGACCGGCCGGTTGTATCTTCCTATCCGGATTCGGTGTCAGCCCGGCAAATAAACAGGCGTGCGGTCAGCCTGCTGGCTGATGTCAATAAAATGCCTGGCTGATCAGACCGGCAAAAATTGGTCCACTCACCGCTGAAATGGGAACATAATAAGATCGGAACCAGGATACAGTGAGCAGAAAATGGAAGTATCGGAAAAAATTGCATGGATGTCTATCCTGACCAATCTGGTGCTGGTATGTATTAAGACAGGCATCACCGTGGTTTCCGGAAGCCTGGCAGTCAAGGCCGATGCTATCCATTCCTTGTCCGATGTGGTCTCCTCGGCCGTGATCCTGATCGGCATCAGGATATCCAAACGGACCTCCCGCAGCTTTCCTTACGGCCTCTACAAGGTGGAAAATCTTGTCGCTCTTGTTACCTCACTGCTGATCCT
This sequence comes from uncultured delta proteobacterium, assembly GCA_963783905.1. Lineage (GTDB taxonomy): Bacteria > Desulfobacterota > Desulfobulbia > Desulfobulbales > BM004 > BM004. The sequence goes on from CAWAPG010000013.1 coordinate 77,961, forward strand.
TTTTGCCGGCTACGAGATTGTCACAGAGGTATTTGCCGGCCCGGTGCGGCCTCTGCCGACGAACATCCCCCTGGCGGTCGCCGGCATTGCTGCCACTATCCTGATGACCTGGCTCTTTGCGAGGTATGAATTGAAAAAAGGAGAGGAAACCGGCTCTCCCTGTCTGGTGGCGGATGCCCGCCACATCTGGACCGATATGCTCTCCTCGCTGATCATTCTGGCTTCCCTGTTAAGCGCCGCTTTAGGCTTACGTCTGGATCACTACGCCGCAGTGGTGGTGGTCCTTTTCATCGGCCGCTCCGCCTTCACTATTTTGCTGGACGCGGTACGTGTCCTTCTTGATGCCTCTCTAAACCATGACAGCCTGACCAGGATAAGGGAAATCGTTCTAACCGATCCGCGGGTCGTGGAAATAAATGGCCTGTGGGCACGCAATGCCGGGCGCTACAAATTTGTTGAACTAGATCTTACGCTTCGCGTCAAGGAACTGGAAAAAGGGCATAATATATCGCAGGAGCTTGAGAACAGGGTGAAGCTGGAGATACCTAAAGTGGATCGTGTCCTGATCCACTATCAGCCGCAGCAGAAGCAGCAGCGTACATATGTAACTCCCGTTACTGATGATCGCAGTACCATTGCCGAGCATTTTGGAACCGCCCCTTTTTTCCGGTTTCTCACCTTGCAGATAAACAACGGCAGAACCGTTGAGGACCGTGTTCTGAAAAACCCTTTCCGCCAGGAAGAAAAAGGCAAGGGGATCAAAGTTGCCGAGTGGTTGATCAATAACGGGCTCGACGTACTGATCGCCCATCGTGATCAGGCCGGCAAAGGTCCCAGTTTTGTCTTAGGTGACAGCGGCGCTGAAATCATACTCACTGATGAAACGGGGATTGAAAAAGCTCTTGTTTCGGTCAGACAGAACCAAGGAATAACCAGCCCTTCGGATGATATGGCAGTATAAAAAAGAATAACTTTTGGCATAAAACAGGGGTGGAAATCATCATGAATGAAAAGATAATCCGGGAAAAATTGCAAAATATTCACCACCCGAAGCTGCAGAAATCTCTAGTCGATCTTGGCATGATTCGCAATATTTCTGTTTCCGGAGAAAACGTCAATGTGACCCTGGCCTTAAAAAGCAGACATGGGCCCCTTGTAGAAAAGTTTATCAGGAATATCAAGGAAACAGTGGGTGCACTATCTGGAGTTTCAAATGTAAATGTTGATATAATTGCGTTAAGCCCTGAAGAGATAAAACAGCTGTTCCCCAAAACACCTTTAAAGGGCATCGAGAAGGTCCGCCATTTTATTGCCGTGGCGAGCGGCAAGGGCGGCGTGGGAAAAACCACCGTTGCGGTCAATCTGGCCCTGGCTTTTGCCAAACAGGGTTTTCGTACAGGTCTGATGGATGCCGATGTCTATGGACCCAGCGTGCCACTGATGCTGGATTTGCCTGAAGCACTTGAGGAGGAAGAGGGGATGGCAATACCCAGAGAAAAATTTAATTTGCGCATTGTGTCGATGGGAATGACCGCCGGACAGAATGAAGCATTCATCTGGCGTGGGCCTCTGGTTGCCAAAATGATACGCCGTTTGCTGGGACAGGTAAAATGGGGTGAGCTCGACTATCTGATTATTGACCTTCCTCCGGGTACCGGCGATCCTTCGATTACCGTGGCTCAGGCGATTTCACAGGCATCTATTCTGATGGTGACCACGCCGCAGAAACTCGCTCTGGCTGATGTGCGAAGGGCGATCACACTCTTTAAAAAACACAACCTGAATATTGCCGGTTTACTGGAAAACATGTCCTATTTTCAGATCAGTCAATCAGAACAACCCATAGAGATTTTCGGCCGCGGCGGCGGAGAAAAGCTCAGCAAAGAAACCGGCATTCCCTTATTGGGTGCTGTTCCCTTTAATCTCGACATCGGGAAGGGAGGTGAAATCGGAGTGCCGCTGATGGTCGCAGCACCGGATTCTGCAATAGGCCGGATATTTCAGCACGTGGCTATTACGCTAAGCGAAAAAGCGAAAGAATAAAGATTGCATTTACTGAGTTGGCATTATCCACTGTTCATCCGGACAAGATCGAAAAGTGGCACTATACATCAGGAACGTGGATATTATCGACAACCCCGGCTTCCGGACATCAACCCGTATGGGCCCTGATTTGATGTCCAGACTGAAGTGCGGACCGACTGGCTTGAGAAAGGAGGCAAAACAGTACGCGGTCGAACATCGGACGACCGGTTTATTTGGGAGCGCTAACAAGGCCTTGCGATATAGCGATATTTCCGCATCTGCTAACCTGCTACGTTGTGTTGGTAACAAAAAAACCCAAAATAAAACCAAAGGAGGGCTTATGGCAGAAGAATTAAAAGCTGGATGTGCCCGACCCACAGGCGGGCCCGTAGGAGAATCCGTTTCGGAACAGATCCCTGAAAGCGCTGATGAAAAAAAGGAGGAGATGAGCATGATAAAAGTTGGCAGAAAAGCACCGGATTTTACCGCACCGGGTTACTTGAAAGGCAAATTCATTAATGTAAAACTTTCGGAATACCTTGGGAAATGGGTTCTTCTCTGCTTCTATCCCGGTGATTTTACCTTTGTCTGAGCAACGGAGATTTCAGCAGTTGCTGAAAAATACCCCGAACTGCAGAAACTGGGCGTTGAAGTTTTATCCATGAGCATTGACAGCATGTTCGTACATAAAATGTGGGATGATCATGAACTGGCGAAAATGGTGGACGGCGGGGTTCCTTATGCAATGCTCTCCGATTCCGGGGGTAAAGTGGGGCAGGTTTATGGTGTATATGACGAAGATGCAGGCGTTGAGACACGCGGCAGATTTATTATCGATCCGGACGGCATTATTCAAGGGTATGAGGTGTTAACGCCCCCGGTCGGGAGAAACGTCAATGAAACATTGCGGCAAGTTCAAGCCTTTCAGCTCGTCCGGGAGTCAAAGGGAACGGAAGCCACGCCTTCCGGCTGGCGGCCGGGCAAAAAAACCCTCAAGCCAGGGCCGGAACTGGTGGGCAATGTCTGGAAGGAATGGAAAACTGAAATGGCATTTGATTAAAGTACGCTCTTTGGAGCACCGATCTTGTTCATGCCTGGAACTGGGTTCTTGTTTTGCGAATCAAGTGGGGAAAGAAACAGCAATCAAGCTAAATCATATCCCCGAATATATGACAAGGAGCGGCCTCTCTTTTGAGACAGCCCCTTGTTTAGTTTTACTTTGCGATCCGGATTTCAGGCTGTCGCTTTGTCGAGTTACTTCCTGGACCAGCCTTTTTCCCGGCGGAACCGCATTAAGCGTATCTTGCCGGTGGCGGCACTGCTGATAACCGCTGCATAGGGATCACCTTTGACGATGTGCGGATTTTCAGAGGCGGGGCGGTAGACTAAAATAGAGCCGTTGTCGCTGCTGGTACCATCCGGCTGCCACCTGATATAGTTGGGTCCTCCGAAGATGAGACCGTTTTTGCCGGCAAGCGGAGTGCCGGCAGGAGTTTTGTCCGGCCCTCCTTCAGGATAAGGCGGGGCCGAGATGCAATCGTAAAACTGGACATCTTCTCGAAACAGAACTTCTTTAATAATGTCATCGGCGGCTTCATTGCCGCAGTCCCTGTCAGAGTCCCTGTCAAGACAGATCAGGTAGCCGTCCCGGTCACCCAGGGTAAAATCAACCAGAACATCCTGGTTCCGATTGACCGCCTCGGAGCGGGCAAAGTTGAGATCCGTCAGAATGGCAAAGGCCGCGGCCCGCACATTTGCCGTCGGGTTGCTGAACATGAAGACAACCCCGACGGCCAGAATGCAGATAATGACCATGACAATTAAAAGCTCAACCAGGGTGAAACCCCAGGAAGGAGTGTTGCGATCCATAACACCAGATTCCCATTTGGTGATTTACTGAAACCGCTTGTTTCATCCGCCAAACGACAGGTTGTGTTATATCGCATATAACTATATGATATCAATACATTTTATTGCCAGGATTGCTGCCAGGTATACCAGTGGTTTTTGCAAAGTTTATGAAAGCTGCTACGGGATGCAGCAAAGAAATACTACTAGGTGGGTTCAATAAAAAAATACAGATTGAAAGAATGGTTTGAAACGGGGGGGATTATATTTTCATAGTAATATCCTCAAAAATTGCAAAAGATTAGAGCCGGTGTGATTTCATTCCTTCACCGTGACCATAAATTCAGTGAGGATCACCTGCGACCCATGTTGAAACTGACCGAAAATTTTGTAGACGCCGGGTGCGGGAAAAATGATGCCTGCATCAATCTCGGGGCCGAAATGAGCCGGTGTAACAATGTGTAGGTGGTCGGCGTGCCCCCCTGTGCCGGGTACGACCCCGTGGGAGTGGACAAAGGTCTTCAGGTCCGCAGAAACTACGGCGAGATGCATGGCGGCGCCAAGATAAGGCTCCAGATCCTTAAGTTCCTCGCCATCCCTCCTGATGACATACCGCAGCGTAGTTTCAATGCCGGCTGTGGCTGTGTGATCCGGCAAATCAAGGGAAACCTGGTAGCCTTCGAAGGTTTTTTGGCTGGAAAAATCCAAAACCGGCTGCTGCATAGTAGCTGGGTTGGCAACATCAAGCCTGAAGGTCCTGCTGTAGGCTTCTTCCCCTTGAGCGAAATCGACCCCCAGAAGATATTTTCCTGCCTTCGGGAAGGTATATATGAGAGGAAATGTTGCCTCCTCCAGCATTTTAAGCGTGATCGGGCCGAGATCTTCAGGATGGATATGGGCAAAAACCGCAAGATCCCTGCCAATGATTATCGCATGCAGGATACGATCATGGATAATTGTCAGGTTCCGGGCGGGACTGCCGTCTTTTTCTTTTATATTCAGAGAGATCCGCACGGGAATGCCCGCCCTTATTTCGAGGGGATTTGTCATAAGATTGACCACAGGAGTTTCATCCCCCATATCGCTGTAAATATGTTCATCTGCATGGCCCCCGCCGGCAGCCAGGTACGCAAGGTGGGCCTGGTGACGGGCCGGGACCCGGTGAATAAGAAAGGAGACGCACAGAAGGATTGATATCACCAGAAAGGTGTCGATCCTTATGCGTCGCAAGAAATTGCTGATATACAACCTGTTATTCTTGTTAGGTCCCGGCAGCGTTATATATCTGGCCACAAGTACTGTCACCAGCAGGAGCTTGACACTCAGGAGCCAGCCGTAGGGGCTGCCGGCAAGTGCCGGAAAATCGCGAACCAGCAGCCAGCTGTTGCGCCAGCCCGTAAATACCAGGATGGCCAAAAGCGGTCCGAAGAGTATATAAAACCGGTCGGCCAAAGGGCCTATACTTTCATGTTCCATCCCGTTTTCAGCACCTGTTACCGGGTATAAAACGAAGACCGCAATTATGGCGCCGGCCCAGCAGGAAACTGCCAGGAGATGCAGCCAGTCATTGAGTTGCTGATTGCTGAATATGCCGAAATCACCCAGATGCCCCGAACTGCTGCGAGAGAAGGCCATGAGGGCAGCCAGACCGAAAAGGGCCAAACCCAGCACACGAGAAGCACAATGACGTCTGCTGCCGTACCAGATAAAGCCTGCAGACAAAAGCGCTGCCGACTTCAGGAGCCACATGGTACCGAATTGTGTTTTCAAAAGAACCGTGGGTAGAACTGACCAGACCTCTTGAAAGCCAGCACCGCTCATCTCCATGCTGCGCAGGAGCAGAATACCAACACTGCCGACGGCAAGAATCAACATGCAAAGCAGATAGAGACGCCAGAGTCTCTGAAAAACACTGGCAGAATAACCCTTTTCCCCATTACCGGAAGGAAGGCACGAGATATGAAGCCAGGATGCGCCAAGCAATAGTGTTAACCCAGAGAGGTCCAGGAAAGAGGCAAGGCTGAACAGAAGGGTCGGGATGAGAGACGCCATTTTTATTTTATGATAAAGGTGAAATCACCTTTGGTCCGATGGCCGTCCCTGGCCAGGACGTCCCAGAACACATGATAGGTTCCCGAAAGCAGTTGCGGCAGTTCAACCTCCAACAGTGTCGGATCGGACCTGTTGACCCCACCGTTGCCCTTATCCACCTGACGACCACTTTCGTCCTGAACCACGATTGTGGTAAAGGCGGATTCAAGTTCACCGTCAAACCAGATGCGGACCTGCACCGGCGATCCTTCAACTGTTGATCCTACCCTGGGCTCGGAATGATCCGGAAAGGCGTGGGCCGCAGTCGCGCGGGGCATGACAGCAGGCAGAAAGGAAAGCAAGCTGATTACCAAAAGGATGTTATTCATAAATTTATTCATCGAAACAACGGCCTGCCCAGACTGTTCGGGAATATGTCATCGATAAAGAAGTGCAGCAGGGCGTATACCCCCGTATCGTTGCCGGTACGGGAATTTACCGGGATCCGCGCTGAAAGGCCGAGTTCAATTTTTTTGCCAATCCAGACAATACCGGGGTTGACGTAGCCAATCGTATCGCCGTCGCAATCATACTCAAGGCAGGTCTCCATGGGAAACTCGACCACGAGAATCATACGGTTGAACGGGGCCCCCAGGCCCACATCCTTGACAAATGACTGCAGGTATCTGAAGTCATACTGGATTGTAAAGGCCCAGGTCAGGGTGTTGGGTATTTTTTCAAATTCTGTTTCCATGGTATCCTGATTGACATTGGTGATGGTGCTATCGGTCGGATAATTAATACCCAGCACGCCGGTAACGGCGAACGGTTTTAAGTATTTCACGGAATCGGGCAGGTCGCCGAATCCCTTGCCGAAAAACAACGCCGGCGATATCACCGAAAAAGATTCGGCGCCAATGCTGCTCGAACCAGTATCGCCGATCTCCGTCCCGACACCCACCGAGGCAATGGCCTCATGCTCCTCGCTGGTGAAAAACTGGTACTTGGCACCCAGTTCAAGGTTGTTAAAGCCGCTTTCAGAGCCGGCGCCTTCAAAATCAAGATGGACGTATTCGGTCCCTATGGATAAGCCGAAATGAGGGGTAATGCGTTTGGAATATTCCAGGCTGAGTCCAGAGACATCAGCCGCCGGAAGTTCCCCCTCGCCGGGTTCCTTGATGTATCCGTAGAGCAGGGATAATTCATCAGAGACAAAGGGGTCTTCAACTTGAAACGTGGAAGGAAAGAATCTTTTTCCGGCAAAGCCGTGGGCCCTGGCCGATGCCGGTAGAAGAAAAAGGACAGCCAGCAACAGGCACAGGCAGCTGCTCCATAATACAGCGACTATGAAAGCTGCAGAAAATTCACCAAACCTATTTTTTCCCGCAGCTAAATTGTAGGTAACTCTCATTCCTGTCCCCCCCTTATTTATGTTCAATATTGTACGTACCTGTAACCTCACCTATAGGACGGGTTCTGCGGCCCGCGCTATCTGCTGTGACAGCGCCGTATCCCTCGTATATGAATCATAGAGCGCCTTGCCGATAAAAAAATCACCCCAGGCGATGCATATGTCCGGAAGTGTCGACTTCAGAAGCAACGCCTGGACAGGCAGGACCCCCGCTGCCATTTGAGCCAGGCTGTAATGGATCATGAGAACAGTACCGTAGATAACCAGAAGCCCGTTTAACAGATAACCGTAAACCGCCGTGCTTCTGAACATGAAAAGCGCCGTCACCACAATAACGTCCAGCATGGGTAACAGCATGGCAGGGAGAAGGGAGATATTGAATGAATGGACCCAGGGGTGCAGCCGGTCCACGACCATGAAGTTATGAACCTTGAAATGCATTAGGAATCCTGCTGTCGCGAAAAGAAACAATGATACCAATAGACTGTTTTTCTTCATACTGTCCTAGAAAACAAAGGTGACAATGTGTCCCAGGTAAAAGGTCAGGGCGACAGCGATGACATGCAGTATCCACCAGCCCGGCTTATATCGCATGAAATATTTCAGCATAATTCACCAGAGAAAGTGGCCGAGAGCATATACTGTTGCGATGACTGCCAGATGGAGGAGCCACCAGCCCGTTTTCAAAAACCTGGTCTTTTTATGCAGCCTAGCGTAATTCATGCCAGCCTCCTCACGCTGCCGCATCCCGCAGCCAGCCTTGCTTTCATACAGCTAACTCAGTCCAATAGCAATCAATGAATGTCTTAACTGAATGATGTCATTAAACACCTGTTTAATGACATGTCAACGTTAATCTATTAAGCTATGCCGACTACAATTACCATAGGGGATTATAGCTCGGGACAGGAGATACTATTATTGACTGCCATTGATGCAGCTGCTTTTCAAGAGAAGAAATTAGAAGGGTATCGTCTGACCTTCAGCTGTCTAATATTAGACATTAGGTTCAGGTATAATTAGGTCACTATTACTGTAACAAATCACTTTTGAGGGAGAGGAACTTGTAAAAGTTGGCCTTAAATCAATGAATAGCTTGGGCAGCAGTTTTTTGCTTATATCCGGCGGGTAAACTATTCCCTCTGCATAATTTAGTCTTTATGGATTATTTCAAGCTGCTCAGCTGACGATAATGTATGAAATGGCCATGGGCCCATGCACTCCCTGGACCCGTGTCAACTCAATATCGGCTGTGGAACTGGCCCCCGAGATAAAATTGACTGAGGCAGGCAGTCCCTTGTCAATTTGCTTTCTGAGAAAGGACATCGCCTGGGTGAGGCGGGGCCGAATATCCTTTTTTTGAATAACGGTTATTGTGTAGGTCGGAAGGAGAGTGACTGACCGGCCGGAACCGAGATGACTGAACATGACAACCGTTCCGGATTCAGCGAGGGCAAGCTCTGCCTTGGCAATGCCAATTGATGCCTGCTCGGCATTGGCGATATTTGCCTCTCGTGACAGGGAGAGTTCCCATATCTTTACCTGATCAAATTGGTTTTTCAAAATCTCAAATGTTTTCAGGTTACTAAAAAAATCATGATCGGCGATGATAACGGGTCCATTGCCGAAGTCAGTAACCGCCTTGACAATTGTTTGATTGAGATCGGCAAGGCTACATTGATAGACTGTGGTCCCGGAGGCCTCGGAATTTTTGATAAAAATCTGTTCCAATTCTTCCGGGCCGGCATCTTTCAGATATTCATGATGGACATCATGGGGAACGAGCAAAGGAGTCGGGGCATCTGGAACAGTATCACGGCAGAGACAGCTTGATATACTTTTGATGAATTGTTCCTTTCCCTCAGTCATTCGGCACCTCTCCCTTCTTATGTTTCCTGTACCAGTCGCGGAACCTTTCTTTGGGAGCCTTCGGCAGCGTTCTTTCTTTTTGCCATTCTTGCAGCGGTCCCATTTTGCGCAGCAGGCCGCTGAAGCGTGCCAGTTTCGTCGCCATATAGTATAACGAACTGCTGCCGATAACCTGTGAATAGCGTGTCATTATAAAAGTTTCACCACTCCCGGTAAGGAGTTTTTCTTCGGCAGCAACACGGCGATGTTCGAGAATATATTCGTAAAGAGGGATTTTTACCGGGCAAACATCATTGCAGGCCCCGCACAATGAACTGATACTGGTAATCTCGCTGTACTCATCATATCCGGCAAGGATCGGAACCAGCGCCAGTCCGAGGGGACCGGGATATAAAGTGCCATAGCCATGGCCGCTGACATGCCTGTATGCCGGACATTCAAGCATACAGGTGCCACAGCGGATGCATCGCAATACATCTCTGAATTTGCTTTTCAGCACTTTGGAGCGTCCGTTATCCACAATGATGATATGGAGTTCTTCCGGGCCGTCCTTGTCCTTCTCTGCCGCGGGGCCGGTCATAAAGCTCAGATAAGAAGTCAGTTTGGCTCCGACAGCACTGCGGACCAGCATACTGAAGATTATATCCAGTTCGGCAAAGGTTGGCACAATACGTTCCATCCCCATAAACACTACCTGGATTTTCGGTGTCGAGGTGACAAAACGTCCATTGCCTTCGTTGGTTACCAGGGTGACGGTTCCGGTTTCCGCCACAGCAAAGTTGCAACCCGTAATGCCGACATCCGCTGTCAGAAATTCCTTTCTGATCTGTTGACGCACAAAACGGGTTATATTTTCCGGGACACTGTCCCCGGTATACCCCTTTTTTCTGGCAAAAACTTCCCGGATCCTGTCCCTGTTTTTATGAAGGGCAGGCACAACGATATGGGATGGCGTGTCATGGTCGTCTACCTGGAGGATGTACTCGCCAAGATCCGTTTCAATAACCTCGACTCCGGACTTTTCAAGCACCTCGTTCAAGCCGACCTCTTCAGTGACCATGGATTTTGATTTTACTACCTTGCGGGCCTTGATCTTACCCAGGATTCCCAGGGCATGACCCGTGGCTTCCTTGGCGGTCCGGGCAAAATATACCCGGGCGCCACTCCCGACGGCTTTATCAACGAACAGATTCAAATAATAATCCAGGTTTTCCAGAACGTGACTTCGGATGGCAGCTGCATTTTCACGCCACTGTTCATAATTGCCAAGTTCTTTAAAAGCATCGGCCCGTTTTTGGTTAAGGAGATCCTGGGCCTTGGCGATGGACGAGCGCATGAACTTGTCGGCAAGTTCTTTTTCCAACCGTTCCTTTAAAGGGAGATCGCTGGTTTTCATGCTCATGCTTTAGTCTCCTGTCCGGCCGGCACCTCACTTGCCGTCAGCGCTTCAACAATGTGGAGAACTTTAATCGGCAGGCCCTGGCGCCGGATCCGGCCGTCTATATTCATCAGGCAACCGGCATCAGCCCCTATGACATAGTCGACACCCGCTGCAGCAAGATTGTCCACCTTTTCGGCCACCATCACCCCGCTCAATGGCCCGAGCTTGACAGCAAAGGCCCCGCCGAAACCGCAGCACTTATCCTGTCCCGGAAATGAAACCAGCTCAAGATCGCGGATGTTTGCGAGAAGGGTCAATGGTGGTTCTTTTACGCCAAGAAGGCGGGTCATATGGCAGGATGGATGATAGGCCGCCCTGCCTTCGAGCCTGGCGCCTAGGTCGGTTACTTTTAGGATATTAACCAGAAAATCGGTTATTTCGTAAATCCTGCCGGCCAACTGCTCGGCCAGGGGGCTCCATTCAGGATCATTCTTGAAAAACTTCGGGTATTCCTTAACCTGCAGGACGCAGGAGCCGCTGGGCGCGACCACGTACTCACAATTGTCTTCAAGAAGAGAATGCATCAGGATGCGCATGGGCTTTTTGGCCTTTTCCTGAAACCCGGTGTTTACAAGCGGTTGCGCGCAGCATGTCTGTTTTTCGTTAAATTGGACCTCGCAGCCAAGCTTCTCCAGGAGCAGGACGGATTGGATGCCCACATTGGGGAAGATACTGTCCCCCAGGCAGGTGGCAAAAAATGATACTTGAACCGTCATTGCGTTCTCCTGTAGTTGAGTCGGTTGCCGGTTACAGAAGCAGAGACATTCCTTTGATCAGGATTTAATATGGAGGGCGGGATTTTCCCCGTCTGTAAATTCAACACTCTCGAAGGAACCAATTCCAGAGAGTGTTTTGCGCTCCACTGTAAGAGCAATTCAGGCTGTTTTTTGATAAAAACAGCGGGTATGCTATTCGCTGACCCATCGTTTTGCCTCGGCGAGTTCGTTGTTGTGAAACAAGCGAACATGCCCAGGGATTACAATTCCAAAGATCTTGATCGCTGCTCGTACCCATTCGATGTCCGACACAATCGCCATTCTCTCCCAGCCTTGGATGTGCTTCAGGCCCAGTTTCGTGTCGTCCCACATAGCGGCTGCTTCGAATCCAGTGAAGTCTTCGCCGAGGTGATAAAGAAAACGAATCTTCTCTAGACGAGAGAACAGTATTTCAACCGCTGGAATGATGATGGTTTCGTAGTCATTCGCGGTTACCTTTCCCCTGGCCGTGAAACCGAGGACGTTATCTGGCAGATCAGGTATCTTGTCGATCATTTCAAAGGCTCCTTATGCTTCGTGTAAAGTTCATCGACAACCGCAAGGGGTGCCGACAATTTATTATCCTGAGAATTATCGGCTCGATGCAATATCGAGGGTATAAAATGGAAAAACTTCATACCATACTCAAAGAATGGATAATGCCATGTAATATTGCTTGTCAACATCTATGGTTTTGGCAACTTGTATTTCTATTAACCCAACAAACAGGAGGAGTCACATGAAAATTTCGCAAACAGTCAAATTATGCCTTGATTACCATGAAGCCAATTCCCCCGAAAAATATGCTCATTTGTTACCAGTATAACCTTTTTAAATTGCAAAATTGATTTTGGTCAAAGGGACTTTAACACTCAGGCATCACAAAAGCGTTAGGAATAATGAACTTGTTTATATTCATTTAGAAAAACTCAACGGTACCTGGGGGAAGTCAGCGATATTGAAGCCATGAGATGGATTGAAAATTTGTCCGGATAAGAAATGGGAGGGGTCTTTTAGAACCCCACCCTACTTTTCATTGCCACTATAAACCTAGCATGGTAATGAATCTCCTGAAACCATAAGATGTGGCCAGAAATGCAATACGGCGGTAATTATAAGTCAATTGTTTACCTTCAAATATCAGGCTTAAATAAGTGATCAACATGAACGAACAACAGGGTTTTATTATTGGAGCGGACAATGCCATTCCGGTTGAACAGCTGGCTAAAATGAGCAATCGTCATGGTCTTATTGCCGGAGCTACGGGCACAGGCAAAACTATTACTCTGCAAATTCTGGCAGAGGGTTTTTCCCGGCTTGGGGTTCCTGTTTTCGCTGCCGATATTAAAGGTGATCTTTCCGGGGTCGCTGCTGCAGGTAAACCCCATCCGAAAATTGAGGAAAGGCTCCAGAAAATCCCACTTGATGGTTACGTCCAGCGTCCATACCCTGTAGTCTTCTGGGACATCTTCGGGCAAAAGGGCCACCCCATACGATCAACCATCTCTGAAATGGGGCCGCTGCTTCTGTCAAATCTACTTGACCTGAATGATACACAATCCGGTTTGATGTACAGCTGTTTCAAAATTGCGGATGATGACGGACTACTGTTGCTGGACATGAAAGATCTGCGTGCTCTGCTGGCATGGATGAGTGAGCATGCAAACGAATTGCGGGGCGAGTACGGCAATGTTTCAGGTGCCAGCATAGGGGCAATCCAGCGAAAACTGCTGATGCTGGAAGAACAGGGCGCGGAACAATTCTTCAGCGAACCGGCAGTACAACTCTCGGACCTAATGCAGAATGATTTTTCCGGGAACGGTGTTATCAGCATTATGAATGTCTCAACGCTGTTTTCAAAGTCCCCTCGAGTTTATGCAACATTTCTTTTATGGCTGCTTTCAGAACTCTTTGAGCAGCTTCCAGAGGTCGGGGATTTGGAGAAGCCCAAGCTCGTTTTTTTCTTTGATGAAGCACATATCCTGTTTGACCAGGCACCAAAACCACTTATTCAAAAAATTGAACAAGTCGTCCGGCTCATCCGTTCAAAAGGGGTAGGGATTTATTTCATTACCCAAAGCCCTCTTGATATACCCGAAGATGTGCTGGGTCAACTTGGATTGAAAATACAGCACGCCTTGCGCGCCTTTACCCCCAAAGATCGAAAGGTTATTAAAAGCGTGGCACGCTCATTCCGGGTCAACACGGAATTTGATTCAGAAACGGTACTCACCGAACTTGGCATCGGCGAAGCCCTGGTTTCAACTCTCGATGCCAAAGGCAGTCCCAGGCCTGTACAAAGGACCCTGATTCGACCGCCTGAATCCCGCATAGGGTCACTCACAGATGCTGAAAGAAAAGAGCACCTTGACAAGTCGCCGTTCAGGGGACGCTACGAGACCATTGTTGATCGAGAATCGGCTTACGAACTTCTCAAGAAACGCGCTGAAGATCTGCAGGTTAAGCAGAATGAAGAAATGCGGCTGAAAGCAGAACAAAAGGTCCAGGAAAAAACTGTCAAACGCAGCAGAAAACAAGGCATTGGTGATGCCTTTATGAAAAGCACTGCCCGATCGATCGGCAGCTATGTAGGCCGCCAAATTATCCGGGGGGTCCTTGGATCAATATTTGGCGGTAAACGTTAATTTGAATACCTATTACCGTTCGGGAAACTACCGGCATTTGCCTTTGCTCGTTTTTTTGTTGGTAAGGTTAGCACAGAAATAAATAAAGCCCCGAAAAATCGGGGCTTTATCTTTCTGAATGGCGGAGAGACAGGGATTCGAACCCTGGGTAGGGAATAACCCCTACACTCGCTTAGCAGGCGAGCACCTTCAGCCGACTCGGTCATCTCTCCGACTAAAATTACAGGTATAAATCATGGCGGAGGGAGTAGGATTCGAACCCACGGAACTTTCGTTCAACGGTTTTCAAGACCGCCGCCTTAAACCACTCGGCCATCCCTCCTTGGCTTGCGTTATGGTATGTACCATTTCAGCCCGCAGCTGTCAATATTATGAGTTAAGGACTGCTTCTGGCTATTCTTCCGAGAGCTTTTTGAGCTCATAGAGCAGGTTTAAGGCATCAAGGGGTGTGAGTGCATCCGGCTTTATGGTTTCCAGTTTGTTGCGGACCGGATCATTGCCCGGCACAAAAAGAGGCAGCTGGTTGGGCTGTTTAACGGCTGCACTGCTCCTTTTTTTCTGTTGCTGCCGCGTGCTTGCCGCAATCCGGGGTTTGCCGAAATGATCGAACTCTCCATTCTCGATGTTTTTCAGGATTTCATGGGCCCGTTCCACCACCTTGGGAGGTACCCCTGCCAGAGCCGCCACCTGGATGCCGTAACTCCTGTTTGTCGAGCCCCGCATGATCTTGTGGAGAAAAATGATGGAATCGTTCCACTCCCGTACTCCGATATTAAAATTCTTGACCCTGGTCCTGGTCAGGGCAAGTTCGGTAAGCTCATGATAGTGCGTGGCAAAAAGGGTTTTGACCCCTCTGCCGTTTTTGTTTACCAGGTCTTCGGCGACGGCCCAGGCAATGGCAAGACCGTCAAAGGTGCTGGTCCCTCGGCCGATCTCATCAAGAATGACGAGACTGTTTTCCGTGGCATTGTTGAGGATGTTTGCTGTTTCATTCATCTCCACCATGAAGGTGGACTGGCCGCGGCGCAGGTCGTCCATTGCTCCCACCCGGGTGAAAATGCGGTCCACCGTGCCGATATCCGCCTTAGCAGCCGGCACGAAACTTCCCATTTGCGCCATGAGAACGATTAAGGCGGTCTGGCGCAGAACGGTGGATTTGCCGGCCATGTTGGGGCCGGTGATGATCAGGACCTCTTCGGTTTTCTGGTCCAGGTGGATGTCGTTGGGCACAAAGCGGCCGGCAGGAAGGGCCTGTTCGATAACCGGATGCCGCCCTTCACCAATGGTAATTTCCTCATTGTCCTCCACTCGGGGTTTGACATAATGGTAGCGCCGGGCTGCCTCGGCCAGGCAGGCAAAAAAATCAAGATGGGCCAGGCTGGCGGCTGTTTCCAGTAAAGCCCGGCTCCGGGATGCAACCTGGTTTCTGATATCGGTGAAAATCCGGTATTCCAGGTCCAGTCTTTTCTCTTCGGCCCCCATAACCTTGCTTTCAAACTCCTTCAGATCAGGGGTTATGAAACGTTCGCCATTGACCAGGGTCTGCTTGCGGATGAAATAGTCGGGAACGTTGGCCAACTGCCCCCGGCTAACCTCAAGATAATAGCCGAAAACCTTGTTGAATCCGATCTTGAGATTGGCTATTCCGGTGCGTTCCCGCTCCTTGGCTTCCAGGGCCAGGATCATACTTCTGCCGTCCCGCTGAATGGCAATGAGTTCATCAAGCTCCGGATGAAAGCCCTCCCGGATAATTTTGCCTTCCCGCAGGGTCAACGGCGCATCATCCCGGATGCACTTTTCCAGCAGGAACTTGATTTCCGGCAGTACGTCAAGGCTCTTCCCAATCTGGTGCAAAATCCCCTCTTTCATTTCGGAGACCAGGTTCTTGATTGGCGGTAATTGCGCCAGTGTATTACGGATGGCCAGAAGATCCCGGGGATTGGCGCTGCCGAGAACAACTCTGCTGTTCAGCCTTTCCAGGTCATAAACCTCAGCTAAAAGGGTCCTCAGGCTCTCCCGCAGCCGGCTGTCAAGAAAAAGCTGCTGCACCGCCTGGAGCCGTGCCTGGATCCTGGAAACATCCCGCAGGGGTGAAAGCAGCCGGCGCTTCAGCAGGCGTGCGCCCATGGGGGTTGAGGTATAATCAAGGGTGTCAAGCAAAGATCCCTTCCTGCTGCCGCCAACGATTGTCTGGGTCAATTCAAGATTTCGGCGGGACGGCTCATCCACGATCAGAACATCCTCAAAGGTAACGGGAATGAGTTTTTCAATATGGGAACAACCGGTTTTCTGGGTTTCCAAGACATACTGCAGCAGTGCGCCGGCAGCTGAAATACCGGCCTGCATGTGATCACAGCCGAAGCCGGCCAGATTCACGGTCTGAAAATGTTCGAGCAGGGCTTCCCGGGCCGTATCAAAATGGAACGTGTGTTCCGGCCTTCCCGTCAGGCATATATTGGGGACAAGTGTTTTGACGCTGTGTATTATCTCCCGCTCGTTTTCGTCCTCGGATTCATTTACCAGAAGCTCTGCAGGCGCCATGCGGGAAAGTTCATCAAGGAGCTCATCCGGCTCGCCATACTGGCTGAGCAGGAATTCTCCGGTTGATATGTCAAGGTAAGCGGCACCATAGGGATCGACGGCTGACCTGTCTCCAGATATGGAGACAGCACCAAGATAGCGGTTGCTTTTATCGTCAAGAAGCTGTTCCTCGGTCGTTACCCCTGGAGTTACCACCCGCACCACTTCCCGCTTGACTATCTTGCCGCCTTTTACCAGACGCGGGTCCTCCACCTGTTCGCAGATTGCCACCCGGTGTCCAGCCTTGACCAGTTTGGCCAGATATGAGGAAACCGCATGGTGCGGGACGCCGCACATGGGTATCCTGTTTTTGTCATTCTTGCTGCTGCGGGAAGTCAGTGTTATGCCGAGAATTTTTGCCGCAACCTCGGCATCGTCAAAGAACATTTCGTAAAAGTCGCCCATGCGATAAAAAAGGATGGCATCATCATAAGCCGCCTTGATCTCCATATACTGCTGGAGCATGGGGGTCATCTTGGGGTTTTTTGTCATGGTTTTCAGGTATCTTTTTTAGCCAGCAGCTTCTGAAAATCGAGCAGCAGCTGGTCAAAGGTGTTTTCAATATGCTCAGAGATGGTTCGCACTCCGGCCAGAACCGGCATGAAGTTATGATCTCCATCCCAGCGCGGAACCACGTGAAAATGCAGGTGTTCGGGATGGCCGGCTCCAGCGACCTGGCCGAGATTGAGCCCGATATTAAAGCCATCCGGTTTCTTATGTTTTCTTAAAATGGCCACCGACTCCTGGATCATGGCAAAGAGCGCACCGCTTTCCGTTGCGGACAGGCCGCTGATGTCGCCGACATGACGGCTCGGGGCAAGCAGCAGATGCCCGTTGGTATAGGGAAAACGGTTCAGAAGAACCACGACCAGATCATCGCGGTACAGGAGCAGGTCGTCTTTTTCATATGTTTGTCCTGCGCCGGCCTCAAAAATACAGGCTGTTCCCGGCGGGTTCTTCTCCTTGATATATACCATTCTCCATGGGGCCCAAAGATTTTTCATGGTGTTTCCCCGACCGAATGAATCCGGCCTTTCATGCTTTGTTCGTCAACCGTGATAATAGCGTAGGTGCCGGAACCACCATGGGGGCCTGTTGCGGTAAAGCTGCCGGGATTTATCATCAGAGTCGGACCGTAACGGTGACAGACCGGTTTATGGGTATGCCCATAAACTATACAGTCTATTGGCGCAAATAGAGCAAACAGCCGGTCTTCGATATTGTGCAGATTTCCGGCACCGTGCACCAGGGCCAGCCGGAACCGGTTCACCTCGATGATCCTGCTGGCCGGCAGCGATTGTCTGGTCCTGGGACTGCACATGTTGCCGTGCACGGCATGGACGGATTTTCCCTTAAACGCCTCGAGCACGGAAAGGCTGGTAAGATCACCGGCATGGAGGATCATGTCAACATCTGCAAAACATCGAGCCGCTTTGGCGAGAAACCATTTGTCCGGTTCAACAAGATGGGTGTCGGAAAGTATGCCGATGGTAATCATTAAAATTTTACTTTGGTCCTGTAAACGAGTTCAGCTGATCCTTTGGCGGGCACCGTAATCAGCCATTCCGCCTCGGTGGAGCTTATTTTTTTATGATTCTGGTTTTCAGACAGGATCTCCCAGTCGCCGGGCATCGGCTCTACAACTTTGACCTCCACCGCATTATCCTTGCCGTTTTTCAGTGTAATCCGATAACCGCTTTCAAAGACATAATTATATTTTCCGAAACCGGCAAGCTTTTGGAAGTCTGTCTGAATGCGGTCTGCCGTGATGTCAAAGGCGTAGCCGAGCTTGAGTTTGACGATTTCATTTTCCGGGGTGTGATCAATGCGGTCTTCACCGACAAACTGGACGGCGCCGTAACTGTCCTGCTTGTAGACCCGGATTATCCCTCCAGGCAGGGGGAGGCCCAGATTTTCGGCCTTAGTATTCGCAAAGGAAAGGATGACGGCGACCTTGATCCTGGAGCCCAGGTCGCCGGCCCGGTTCCGGTAATAGTAATCCTGTCCCTTCAGAAGATATTCCTTGGTGCCCGCAATATTATCCGCCTGCAGCAGGGCCACCTGTTTTGTCTGGTTTTCCTTGATATCGGTCTTCCTGTCCAGGGTATAAAGGTGGAAATCGAGAAGGGATTCCTGGGCCATCCTCGGGGCTTCAGCCGCATAGGCTACATCAACGGCCTGTTCCCGTAGTCTCTTTTCTAAAACCGGCTGCACCAGGTGTACATCACCGGCAACAAGCTGCAGTCGGGTATTTTTATACGATGTCCCACTGGTGTTGGTAAGGGTCACCCAGCCAAGGAGATTGAGCCTGTTTTCGTCATCGTTAAGCTCGGCAACGTAATCAGCCTGCCAGCGGAGGCCGCCGGTTAGATAGCTTAATTCAAGCTCCTGCGCACCGCCGGTATTACTTTTCAGTTCCATGACAAGTGTCGGTTTGTCGCGAAGATTTTCAGGGACGTCGGGAAAAATGAGCCGGCCGCCCGGCAGACCGGTTTCAATCCTGTTGCCAACCCTGAGCACGACGCCGTTGTTGGCACTGAGCAGGGTGGCCTCTTCCACGGTCTCCTCTCCGGTGGTAGGATGGGTTTTGACAATACCAATGGTGCGGCCCACGTATTTTTCCAGGAGCTTCTGGGGGGTGAGCAGGTCAAAATCAAAATTCTGTTCCAGGACCACCAGATCTTCCTGTTGGGAAGTGTTTTGCAGCAGGGCGGTTTCCGGACGCATCATGCCGCTCACCTCACGAAAGGCCAGGATGCTTTCACCTGCCGGCAGATGGATGGTCCGTTTGTCCTTCACCAGGGCCAGGTTTTCGTTGTAGATGGTAACCGCGACTTCTTTCTGGTCTGCCAGGGTGCTGGTTTTCTCAAGAGCACCTGCCATGGCGGAGCAGGCGGAGAAGAGAAGCACCAGCAGGGTTATCCCCGTTATCTGTCTGTTAATCATATTCCCTCCAGTCATTAATTTTGCAGCCGATTCATGGTATTGATCCAGCAGAATAAAGCAATTTTTATCAGGATTGCTCCCCTCCTGCAATGAATCTCCATGCGTTCCCTGATGATTTATTCCAGATGTACAAAAAAATCAAAAGCTCATCCGGTTTCCTGCCCGATTTGGATTTTTTATGGACCTGCAGCCATAATCTTATCGTTGCATAAAAGAACGTAAAAACGTATAGTAGGCCGCTTATTTATGAATATAACGTTATTTTTCTGAGACTTCGATAGAAACCGCAAGGAGCAATACAATATGTACACCGCATCAGATTTACGAAAAGGGTTGAAAATTCAAATTGATGGAGAGCCGTATATAGTTGTTGACTTCCAGTTTTCCAAGCCGGGCAAAGGGCAGGCCCTCTACCGCACCAAGCTCAAAAACATGGTGACCGGCAACCAGTTTGACCGCACTTTCAGATCCAATGACAAGTTTGAAAAGGCGCCGCTGGAAGAGCGAACCATGCAGTACCTTTACTCCCAGGGCGATGAATTTCACTTCATGGACACAAAAAACTTTGAGCAGATTGTTATTTTGCGGGACCAGATGGGTGATGATGTTAATTTTCTCATCGACAACATGGAAGTGCAGATCCTGATGTTTAACAACAATCCCATCGGGGTCACCCTGCCGAATTTCGTCAACCTGACAGTGACAAAAGCGGATCCCTGGGCAAAGGGGGATACATCAGGCAGCGACTCGAAACCGGTGACGGTGGAAACCGGATATGAGCTCCAGGTTCCGCCTTTTGTTGAAGAGGGCGACAAGATCCAGATAGATACGAGAACCGGGGCCTACATGACCAGGGTCAAAGAGTAAATGACTAAGCACAAGGGTCAATCTACCGTGTCGCTGCACATTTTTGTTCGTTCGGCATACTTTTTGTATAACCTCACTCGCAAAATAGCACTGCTCCTTGTATCTTAACACTTTTGCTTAGCCATCCCTGGTTGTTTTATTCAATAAATTTCTTTTTTGCAGGTAAATTCCAGGATGTTAAATGAATCAGGCCTACGAAAACGGGCTGCACTCATTCAGGCAATTCGCCATTTTTTTATCAAAAGAGACTACATTGAGGTCGATACTCCCACCAGGCTCCCGGTTCTGATACCTGAAGCCCATAACGAACCGGTGGAGTCGGTGGATCATTTTCTGCAGACATCTCCGGAGATCTGCATGAAACGGCTGCTGGCTGAATCGGGCTGCCGTCGAATTTTTCAGATCTGCAAATGCTTCCGGGATAAGGAACGCGGCGACAGGCATATTCCTGAATTTACCATGCTGGAATGGTATCGCACTGGGTGCGATTATCACTTTCTCATGGATGAATGTGAAGAATTTATTGCCGAGATGGCCAGGGTTCTAAAACACAACGGTTCCATTTCTGTCCGGGGTAATACCATCGACCTTGAAAAACCATGGGAAAGACTCACGGTTGCCGATGCCTTTGCCCAATATGGACCGGTATCAATGACCCGGGCCCTGGAGCAGAACAGCTTTGACGAAATGCTCTGCCGTTCTATTGAGCCGCAACTGGGCATGAATAAACCGGTAATTCTCTACGATTATCCTGTAACGCTGGGGGCGCTGGCCAGGAGAAAAAGAGACAACCCCTTCCTGGCTGAGCGGTTTGAGATTTATATCGCAGGCCTGGAACTGGCCAACGGTTTTTCCGAGCTTACGGACGAGGCAGAACAGCGTCAACGATTTGCAACCGAACTGCAGATGATCAAAAAACAGAGCCGGCCTGTTCCTGAATTGCCCGGTAAATTCCTTGCTGCCCTTGCCAGGATGCCCGAGGCAGCCGGCATAGCTCTCGGAGTTGACAGGCTGGCCATGGTTCTACTGGATATGGAAACCATTGATGGCGTCGTGTCCTTTACCCCAGAAGATTTGTAGACGGCAGTTATTTCGCAAAATTCTCCGGTCAGGAAAGAAGCAGGAGGTAGAGGCTGCTGAATATGGCCCAGAGAAGAACCAGGGCTGTTATGATGACACAGCAGAGGGCGGCAATTTTGTGGCTATATTTTTCACGGCGTTGTTCCTGGTAGCCCAGCAAATACCCCAAGGCCGCCCCGGCAAGCATGCCGCCGCCGTGCGCCCAGTTGTTTATTGCCGGCACCAGAAAGCCGAACAGGAAGATGCCGATGGCCCACCCGCCTATCTGCCGATAAACCGTCTGGCCGTAAACCCCGCCCCTGCTTTTGCCGAAATAGAGGGCGGCACCGATCAGGCCGCAGACGGCTGCCGACGCCCCAATGGTAAAGGTGACCCCGGCAAGGTAGGAAACAAAAAAACCCACGACCCCGCTGAGGGTGTAAATAATAAACATGCGATAATTGCCGTACTCCTGCAGGACAAGCGGGCCCAGTTGCCGCAGGGCGATCATGTTGAAGAATATGTGCAGTATGGAGCCGTGCAGGTAATTGGCTGAAATCAAAGACCACCAACGGTGCAGCCGGTCTATTGGGATATAGCCCGAGGCTCCGAGCAGGAGAAGGCTGCGGTTGTCGGGCGAGAGAAAGAAGAAAGGATTGAAGGATACATTGGTGGAACGGGCACTGATGAGAAGCGAGATGATATACATTGCAACATTGACACCGATAAGGGTCTTGAGCAGCTGATCGGAGTCATTCATGCTCCTGCCTATAAGACGCTGCCAGGGGGAGGTCGGGTTTTTCAAACCGCAGTATGGACAGACCCTATCATCCCGGCTGATAAGTCTTCGGCAATTGGGGCAAAGCATGGACCGGCGCTGGTTGTGAGTCATTTGTTATCCTGATTTATTTGTTGGCTTGAGCTACTTATAAACAGAAATGGTTAAAAACAGCAGAATTATTATTGATGATGCCGTTAAAACGTCAGATTTGCGGCATCATGGCAGATTTTTCTATAACAAATTTTTTACTTGGCCGGCCAAGTTTTCTGCAAGAGTGTTATCTGGTCGCGGCTGCATTTTTTTATATTCCCATATCGATGCCGGCACCGAGAAAACTAACCTGGTTATTTATTGGCAGCGCCGGTTTCATGTAAGCATAAAAAAAAGATGCGTCAACAGTTCAACGCATCCTTTATAAAATAAGCTAAAGATATTTATCGTATTACGGGGCTTGACAGATTTTTGCCTCGGTCTTGGCTGGATTTTTCTGTAAATGTTTATGACGGTTGCCGGCAGCATCGGCAATTCTTTTTACTATGTTATACAGATCTGAATTTTGCCATACCGCTGCAAAATCTGGATCCCCCAGGATTTTATCACTTATGATAAACCCGCTCTGCTCTTGGGGATCAAGCCGAATATCTTCGTATGTAAAAGCCTCTTTCCCATCCAGTACTCTGCCAAAAAGTTTTTGAATAGTGTAGACAAAGAATTTTTTTACATCCTCTGTCGATTCTGCAATGTTCAGATTCTGGCGCAATTCCGGTCTCAGCTCTTGCTCGTACTTGGAAAAAGAAAGTTGTCTTGCCATAATAGTACTCCTTCTAGGCTGATGATTGATTTTTCTTGTCCATTGCCGATTTTTCAACAAAGATGTTTTTCGGGCTTTTACGTCATACACGCTCCTCCAGAATATTTGATACGTTTTCTTGGGATTTTGTTATTCCATATAAAGATTATAATTCATTTTTAATCCTGTAGCCACTGTTGAACGTCGGGAAGATTTTTTATCTGGCAGGTTTGTTCCGGTTCTGATAACCTGAAACATGCCGGAATCACTAGAGTTAAGCGCAAGTCATAAAATCTGCCGTGATAGAGTGAAAAAATTTTTTCAAATGAGAATGAGGAAAGATTCATGAAGCCAAAAGCATGCTTAATCCTGGTTTTTCTTATTGTCCTTATCCCGGTTTTGGCAGCCGGAGCCGAAAGCGCCTGTATCGAGGGTAACTGCCAGACCGGCAAAGGAATTATGCAGTATGAAAACGGGGAAAAATATTCCGGGGATTTTAAAGGGGGCAAGCGGCATGGAGATGGAGTTCTGACCTCGCCTGACGGCAGCCGTTACGAGGGGGAATGGACCGATGATCTGCAGAATGGCCAAGGAACACTGATCAAAGCAAACGGCGAGAAATATACGGGTGAATTTCAGGATGGGATACTGCAGGGACAAGGGGTATATACATTTGCCAATGGTGAAGTTTATAGCGGCGATTTCAAAGGGGGAAAACCCGACGGTCAGGGCCTTCATGCGTATCCCTCCGACGAAAAGTATGAAGGCGGGTTCAAAAACGGCCTTTATGACGGCCATGGAACCATGATCTTTTCGGATGGCAGAAAATATGTCGGAGATTTCAAAAAAGGCAAGGCTGAAGGAAAAGGGATATTGTCGCTGGCGAATGGCGAAAAATATGTCGGTGAATTTACCGACGGCATGGGAAACGGTCGCGGCCGGTATTTCTTTCCTGATGGCACCGTCTATGAGGGAGAGTGGAAGGATTTTACCTACAACGGCCATGGTACGATAACTTTTTCTGACGGCGGCAGGTATGAGGGAGAATGGAAGAACGGCAAAAGAGACGGTTTCGGCATCATGTCCCTTCAGGATGGCGAGGTATATGAAGGTCAATGGAAAGATGACAAAAAGCATGGATTCGGGGTTCTGATCACGTCAAGCGGGGAAAAATATGAAGGGATGTGGCAGAATGATACGTTCATGGGAGAGTAGAAGCACTAGCAGCCCGAACAAGACTTATTAAAGAAGGAAACGTGTCATGTTCAAACAATGTACGGTGTGTCGTCATTGCTGGCAGGACCGGGAAGATTTTCTGACAGACCCGGATCTTGCAATTATCGGTTATCAGGTCTGCTTTGACGGCGTTAAAGATGGCCTGTTTCTTTTTAATCACAACTGCAAAACAACGCTGGCGGTTAAGGTTTATGAATTTGACGACCTCTATAAGGGGCCGCGATATGATACTGCTGCTCTGGGGACGGATTCGTGTTCCGGTTTCTGCCTGGATATGACGGAGCTAAAATCCTGCGATTCCCAATGCAAATACGCTTATGTGCTTGATATTATACAGATTATCGTCAAGTGGCCGAAAGAATAAGCCCTGTTATTTATAGCTGCATTGTGGAGTTCACCATGCCGGTAAAGATTGCGCCGAAAGAACCCTCATTCATGAATGTCAAAATAATTTCCCTGGAAAAATGCGGTGCAACCCCGCAAACCATTTCAATGGTTGAAGATGCTGCCGCTGAAATGGGACTCACGATCACCCTGGAACATATTGTTGTAAAAACCGTTCAAGAAGCCGCAGAATTCAGACATATCGGCAGCCCGACGGTACAAATCAACGGTCTTGATATAGAGACGGGAGCCAGAGAAATAAAGCAGTTTGGCCTGATCTGAAGGCGGTATGGGACATCGGCGATGCCCACAAGGCGGATGATTAAAGCGGCATTTCAAGAAGCCCTGGAAATGCCGCGATTAAATCCAAGGCAGCGGTCCTGAAACAGAGGAAACGCTGAAGGCTGCTGACAGCGAGGGCGGAACCATTTTATGGCGGGTGTTATTTTCAGATGCTTATGCTACAGCAGGAAAAGCAGGCCAAAATATATCATGGCAAAAAGCCCCATGATGCCTACCGGCAAAACTCCCGACTCTACCTGGCGGTAAAGTCTTTTCCGGGCCTCTTCCTGTTCGGGTTCGTTGAGACCGCTCAGCTCCCAGTATGGTTTGAAAATAAACATGAGCAGATTTGCCGGTCCATGCCGGGCAAACCGGCTCAGGCCGCCAACAAATTTTCCAATGAAAACCTGATCAGCGGTTTTGTTAAGGGTGTTTAAGCCGGTATCCACCGCCTTATAAAAGAGGCGTCCTCCTTTGCGGTAGAACCAGTCAGTGTCCAGAGCAATGGTATCTGTCCGTTTCAACAGGGACAAGAATAGGAAAAATACCAGGGCCGAAAACATGAGGAGCTGAAGCTGTGTGGTTACATGCCCTATGGAATAGGCATGGTAGTATTCCATTTCATAGGGCAGAATATCATAGAGCGGCTTGGGGTAAAGACCGATAAAAATACAGAGAAAGGCTAAAAAGCCCATGGCGGCCAGCATGGATTTGTTTGTCTCCCCCGGCCGCAGGCCTTTGTCCTTGGCAAAGAAAACAAAGTATGGAAACTTGATGCCGGCATGAAGAAAGACGCCGGCAGAGGCAATTTCTAAAATGAGCCAGGGCCAGAAAAGATGTTGGTGGACTGAACCTTCGATAATGAGACTTTTGGTGGTAAAGCCGCTTGTGCCGGGAAAGGCGGAAATGGCCAGGGCGCCTATGGTGCCGAACAGGAGCGTCCAGGGCATGGTTTTGTATAGTCCACCCAGTTCGGTGCATTTGCTCTTTCCCGTCATATAGAGCACCGAACCGGCCGACATCCACAACAGTGCCTTATAGATTATATGGGCAAAGGCATGGGCTGCCGCACCGTTGAGAGCCATGGCGGTGCCGATGCCGACGCCGGTCACCATAAAGCCCACCTGGTTGATAATGGAGTAGGCCAGGATGCGGCGCATATCATTTTCCAGTAAAGCATAAATTATACCGTAAAGGGTCATGACGCACCCGACCACGATGAGGATCTCCCATCCCGGAAAGCCGCGGATGAGAGTATATACGGCTGTTTTTGTGGTGTAGGCACTCAAGATAACGCCGCCGGTAACCGTGGCCTCGGGATAGGCATCGGAAAGCCAGGCCGAAAAGGGAGGTGCGGCGGCATTTACCAGGACGCCGATCAGCATGAGCCAGGTTGCCAGGTTGTGTTGGGTCATGGCTGTAAAGGCTATAGAGCCGGTATTTGCAATATAAATGACAATGCCGGCAAGGAGGCAGAGACCGCCAAAGATGTGGACCATGATGTAGCGCGTACCCGCGCCGAGAGACTTTTTCGTTCTGCGGGCCAGGATCAGAAATGTGGAGGCAACCGCCATTATTTCCCAGAAAAAGTAAAAAGAAACCAGGTCGCCGGCAAAAACCGCGCCAATGGCGCTGCCGATATAGATCAGGGCGCTGATATGCTGTCCGTTGTCCTTGAGGTAGAAAGCATATATAAAGGCGGCAAAGGCATTGAGGGTGAAAATATAGCCGAAAACCTTGCTCAGCCGGTCAACCCGGAGAAAGGTGAGATCAAAACCAAAGAAATGGATCTGCCAGGAAAGACCCGGCTCCAATCTGCTGATAATATAGAAGGCCGCGGCCGGCAGCGCGATGACATACCAGCTTTTGGCGCCGCCCCGGATCAGGGGCACCAGAAGAGCACCGACGATCAGCAGTATTGCGGGATGCAGCTCATTCATCGTAGTAGTCCTCATCTTTTTTGAGCATAAAGCCCAGCCCCTTGGCAAAAAGAATCAGCAGGGCGCAGGCAATAAATCCCAGGACGGCAAAAAAGCTGAAAAAATGATCTATGCCGAAATATGCGTGTCGGTCAATAAAGAGTTCGGGTACCAGGGTCAGCCCACAGACAGCATAGAGCAATATCCAAAGCGCTCTTATCGTTGTCGGCTTCTCAAAAAAACCGGGTCTCTTTTCCTGCATGCTTACGCTCCTCCGAGAAATCTGCTACACGGTTTATCCTTCTACTCCAACAGCAATCTGTGCCAGGGTTTTGAAAAGATCCGGATAGAAAAAAAGCCCGACCGAGACCGCGGCGGTAATCACCAGAGGGATTACGCACCAGAGTGGGGCCTCCCGGACCTTGTCATCAAACATGGAAGCCTCCTTGGTGCAGAAAAAAGCATTATAGACAATGGGCAGAAAATAGGCGGCATTCAAGAGCGAGCTGAACAGAAGGACAAACAGCATAACCATCTGATGCGCTTCCATGGTGCCAAGGACCAGGTACCATTTACTGAAAAAACCGCCGGTGGGTGGCAGGCCTATGACGCTCAGGCTGCCGATAAAAAAGGCTCCCATGGTCACCGGCATGCGTTTGCCGATGCCGACCATTTCGCTGATATGTTTTTTCCCCGTGGCCACAAAAATAGCCCCGGCACAGAAAAACAGGGTAATTTTGCCGAAGGCATGCATGGCTATATGCACCAGGCCTCCTATCTGCCCTTTGGGTGAGAGCAGGGCGGCGCCCAGAATGATATATGAGAGCTGCCCGATGGTGGAAAATGCCAGCCTTCGCTTTAATCCATCCTGGGACAGGGCGATGAGCGATGCGGTCAGGATGGTGAAAGCAGCGATGTAGCAGAGCATGGTGCCCAAATGCAGTGAAAGAAGGAGTTTGGTGCCAAAGATTCCGGTGATAACACGGAAAATGGAAAAGACTCCTACCTTGACAACAGCCACTGCATGGAGAAGGGCGCTCACCGGAGTCGGAGCCACCATGGCAGCCGGCAGCCAGGCATGAAAGGGCATGATGCCGGCCTTGGCAAAACCGAAAACGAACAGCAGCAGCAGTAGGGTTATCACCGCCGGTGAGAAATGGCCCGCCATGATGCCCTGCTGGGCAAAATCAAGGGTCCCGGCGCCAAAATAGGTTATTAACATGGCGGGCAGCACAAAGCCGATGGAGGTGCCCAGGATAAATCCCAGGTATTTCCTGCCGGAGAGACGGGCCTCTTTATCCTGATGGTGGGTGACGAGAGGATAGGTTGCCAGCGACAGCATCTCGTAGAAGAGATACATGGTAAATAGATTGGCGGAAAAGGCTACGCCGATGGTAGCGGAGAGCGCTACGGCAAAAAAGGCGAAATAACGGGTCTGACTGTGTTCGGCAAGACCACGCATATAACCGACGGAATACGCTGATGTGGCGATCCAGAGCGAGGAGGATACAAGAGCAAACAGCATACCCATGGCATCCACTCTCAGCTTGATGGCCAGGCCCGGATATATCTCAAACAGGGAATACTCGATAATACCGCCGCGCAGGATATACGGCAGCATGGAAACCACCAGTCCGAACTTGATAATGCCGGCCAGAAAGGTCCAGGTCTCCCGCAGATTGGGCTTTTTCCCCGAGGCGGTAATGGGAATGACGGCTGCCAATGATACCAGCACTGCCAGGAGGGGTTTTATGGAAGTTAAAGTTTCCATTATTCGGTTCGATATAAAACCTGTTGATCGCCGGTTTTTGTTGTTAAAAATTGTTTCATTTTTCAGTCAATCGTCGTCTCGAATCGTATGACGCCAATTTCCTATGCCGACAAATTTTACAAATCTACAATCGTCATTTTTCAATATCAAAGTCCTGCCGGCACAGAATAGTGTATAATGCCCGTAACAATCGTGCCGGAGTAGAGTCCGATTATGATTAAGCCAAGGGCCGCCACCAGGAGAGGCAGGAGCATGGAAAAGGGTGCTTCACTGACCCTGATGACGGCCGTATTTCCGCCGTGGTGCTCCACCATGGGTTCAAAATAGGCAATTTCAATAATCCGGAAAAAGAGAATGGCATTGACCAGGCTTGAGAAAAGCAGTGCCGCCATGAAATGGTAGCTGCCGGCATCAATGGCGCCGAGAATAAGGTACCATTTGCTGAAAAAACCCGCTGTGGGCGGCACACCGATCATGGACAGGGCGCCGATGGTGAAAGCCGCCATGGTGACCGGCATTTTTCTGTAAAGTCCCTGCAGGTCTTCCAGCCGCTGGCCGCCGGTCTTGTATACCACTATGCCGGCAAAGACAAAGAGACAGAAAGTCATAAGGGCATCATTGACAATATGCAGTATGGCCCCGGTGATGCCGTTCGCGGTGGCAAGCCAGAAGCCGCCGACCATATATCCCACCTCCGCCACAAGAAGATAGGTCAGCATCTTTTTGAGATCCTTCTGGGCCAGAGCCAGAATGGATCCGGCAAGTATGGCCGCCACCGCGAGCCAGACTATCGGGCGGGCTATGGCGAGGACATCAAAGATGTATTGGGAGGAGAAAACGGACAGCATCAGCCGAATCATAATGTAAACGGAAACCTTGGTCACCAGAGGAGCCACAAGGCATCCGGCTGCAGAAGGTGCAAAGGTGTAAGCATTCGGCAGCCAGGTATGCAGAGGGAAAAATGCCATTTTGAGCCAGACGCCGCAGAGGATAAGCAAAAAGGCAACAAAAACGGCGCGGGTGGCATAGAGGGCCGGAAGAATGTTGAAAAGATCAGCCATGTTGAGGGACCCGGTCATGATGTACAGGTGTCCCACGCCAAGCAGATAAAAGCTGGCGCCGATGGTACCCAGAATAATGTAATTGAAGCCGGCAACCAGGGCCCGGTTGTCACCCAGAGCGATAAGGGCGTACCCGGTAAGAGCCGTGATCTCTAAAAGAACGTAGAGGTTGAAGGCGTCCCCGGTGACCGTCATGCCAAGCAGCCCGGTGACCAGAAGCACGAAAAGGGTGTAGAACTGCGGAATTTTTTCCGGCAGTTCCTTTTCAACGCTCAGCTTGGCGAAGATAACGGCCAGAAGGCTGATGAAGGCGATGGTTACCAGCACCAGACCGTTGAGATGATCGATTACATATTCGATGCCGATTGGCGGCGGCCAGCCGCCGAGACGATATCTGACGGGACCTGTATGGATTACCTGCAGCAGGGCAATGACGGAGATTCCAAAGGTGGCTGCCATGGAGAATAACGCCACCGGGAAGCAGGCCCGTTTGTTGAACCAGCCGATAATATTGATTGCAAAGGCGCTCAACAAAGGAATTATGACGAGCAGGGCAGGAGCCTGCTTATAGATAATCATTGCAGCTGCTCCTGTAATTCATCTTCCTCCAGGGTATTGTAACGCCGGTATATGCCGAGGCAGATTGCCAGGGCCACGCCAAGGGTTCCGACCGATACCACAATGGCCGTGAGCATCAGGACATGGGGCAGCGGGTTGGCGTAATGCATGATATCGATGGCGGCCGGAACCGTATCATGACCCCCGCCATGGACAATAATGGGGATGGTGGCATCACGCTTGGCGCCGATGGATACATAGAAAACAATGATGGCGGTCTGAAAAATGGACATGCCGATTATCTTTTTGACCAGGTTGTTCATGGCCAGCATGGCATAGAGGCCGATCATCATCAGCAGGATATAAATCCAGTAATTGTAGTGGTAAACTAAATATTGCATAACGATTTCAGCATATTAGGATGATAACCTCTACAGGCCCTTGTCAAGTTTGCCATTGCTGGACAGGTTGAGATAAATGGTGATGACAATGGCCATGACGGCAATGGCAACCCCGATCTCAATGCCCAGCATACCGTGCGAGCGCGCCATGACCGGCCCGGTTGCCGGCAATATTTTATTTAATATGGAGTAGTCAAGGAAATTGGCCCCGAGAAGCAGGCACAGAAAGCCGATGCCTGCATAGATCAGCACCCCGATATTACCCAACAGGGTATTCCATTTTTCACTCATGCGGTGCTGCACCATCTTGATATCATAGGTGATTGCCAGGAGGATAAAGCTGGCACCAAGGATTACCCCGCCCTGAAACCCGCCGCCGGGACTGTGGTGGCCGTGGGCTACTACGTAGAGAGCAAAGAGCTGCATAAAGGGAACAAGCTGACGGCTGACAAAGCGGATAATCGTATCCTGATAACCCGCGGAAATGACATAGGGTTCCGGCGGCTCGGAACGGTCTGCCTTTTTGGCCCGGCGCAGGATGGCGATAACCGCCAGACCGGCCGTAAAAATTACGGAAGTTTCAAACATGGTGTCAAAACCTCTGTAGTCGGCAAGCACCGAGGTTACCATGTTCGGCACCGCGGTATCGGCCAGGGTCCGGGTGATATAATAAGGGGATACATGCAGGCTTGCGGGCGAGGCGGGATCGCCGAAACCCGGGAAGTTGGCTTCAGCAGCGAGAAGCACCAGGCCCATGATAACCGCAGCCGCCAGTCCGATAAACTTCATCGTCAGGCGCCCTCTCCTTCTTGCCTTAACCTTTCTTGTCGTCTGGTATACGGCCGCGATAAAGAGAATGGTGCTGACGCCGGCACCAACCGATGCTTCGGTGAAAGCCACATCAACCGCTCCCATCTCGGTCCACAGCAGACACATGAGAAAGCTGTAGGCCCCGAAAATAATAGCTGCACTGAGCAGGTCTCTGACCATGATCGTTGCAAGGGCACAGAGAACGACGAGAGACAGGACGCTTAAATCAATCTGCCAGATCATTTCAGCTTTCTTCCTCCCGGTTTTCTTTTTGCCAGGGCTTTACTCCGGACTCAAAGCCTGCGTCGGTAATGGCATGGGTCGCAGTGGGACTTGCCATGAAAATGAATACCGTGATCAGGAGAATTTTGGCACCGACAAGGATGGTGGCGAGATTGATTTCATGGAATTCATAGAGCGCCAGCCCCATGAGCATCAGGAGCGATGAAAGGGTGTCCCCCTTGCCGGCGGCATGCATCCTCGAATAAAAATCAGGAAGGCGCAGCAGCCCCACCGTGGTGGCAAAAAAGAAAAAAAGTCCACTGACAACCAGGAGGATGACGACAAGATTCATTTTTCCTGCTCCTTCCGGAAGCGGAAGCCGTAGCCTCTGGAATCAAGGTTCTTGTGATGCTGGAAATAGCGGGAGGCGCCAATGGTGACGATAAAGTTCAGCAGGGCATAGGCCAGGGCAATGTCGACGAACATATCGACCCGGTGATACAGGGTGCCGAGCAGGACCAGAAGAATGGTGGTCTTGGTGCCGATAACGTTGACCCCCATTATCCGGTCGATAACCGTAGGGCCAGAGATGGCGCGGTACAAGGCCAGCAGCATCATAAGGCAGAGAGTTACGCCTATGGAAAGAAAAAAAATGTTCATTCAATCCCTTTCAAAAACCCTGGCGAGCCGGTCTTCCATTTCTCCCGGCAGTCCGGCGGCAGCCTTGCGGCTGATGGCATGGACATAAAAAATACCATCCTTTATGCGGATGGTTATGGTGCCGGGGGTCAGAGTAATGGAGTTTGCCAGGGCAACCTGTGCTATAGTGCTTTTCAGCTTGGTCTTGAAGGTGACGATGGTCGGATCTATCCGGTCCGTCATTTTCGGGTGCAGGGCCAGATAGGTAACATGCAGGGTTGAAAGGATAATCTGGTAGAGGAGCCAGGGGATGTAGCAGATGAAGCGGAAGGTAACGCCGATCCGGTCACGCTTTCTGCCGTCGTGCATGAGAATATCAGCGGAAAGCAGGGAGACCAAACCGCTGGAGATAACGCCAAGGGTCAGATGGAACAGGTCGAATTTGCCCGAGAGCAGAATCCAGAACCCAAACATGATCAGAAATGTATAGATATATCGCATGTAAAGCCTGGCTGATTTCGTTACGCCAATCCACTTCGAGCGGTATAATTTTGCTTTCAGCAAAAACTAAATTGATCTATGCTAGCGCAAATGTAATTAAAACCTGTGAAAAAACAACAGTTTTTTGTAAGTATTTTTACGGATAAGACAGATGATGCGAACGTAAAAAGTTTTGCAGACAGCAATAGGGATTAATAATATCAGTCAGTTATGAGTCCAATACCCGTCGGACGGGCCCGGCTTGCAGGGCAGACAAATATTCTTTGCTAAAAGATGGATCTTTTCACAATTCTCTTTCCGGTTTCAGGTGTTGAAACCCCTATTTTTATCCCGCCGCTTGTCGCCTTTGTGATCTCTTTTTTTTGCTCCATGGCAGGAGTAACCGGCGCTTTTCTTCTTCTGCCTTTCCAGATGAGCGTGCTGGGATTTACCACACCTTCGGTAAGCGCCACCAATTTTCTCTATAATGTTGTCGCAACACCGGGAGGCATCCTGCGTTATATGCGGGAAGGCAGGATGGTCTGGCCCCTGGCCCTGGCAATTACCATCGGTTCCCTGCCCGGAGTTCTTGTCGGCTACTATATCAGGGTGCGTTATTTCCCCGACCCGAGAACATTCAAGCTTTTTGTCGGCATAATTCTGCTTTACATCGGGACTCGGGTGGTAAAGAAAATCATTTCGGCAGGCAAAAATATACCCGGAAAAGCAAATACTGATTTTACCGTCAGCAATATTACGTACAGCATATCCAGAATGGGGTTTGATTTTCAGGCTCAGCGGGTGGAGTTCAGCCTGGCGGCAATCGTAATTCTTGCCCTTATCGTCGGGGTCATAGGCGGGATTTACGGGATCGGCGGCGGTGCCATAATTGCACCGTTCTGCGTGGCATTTCTGAACATCCCGGTGCACACGGTTGCCGGTGCCGCAATTTTCGGCACCTTTGCCACTTCCATCATCGGCGTCTTCATTTACAGTACGGTTCCTTTTTACCATGGCCAGACGGCGCCGCCGGACTGGTTATTGGGTATACTGTTCGGAATCGGCGGACTTTTGGGCATGTATCTCGGCGCCACCTGCCAGAAATATTTGCCGGAAAGAGTCATTCAGGCCGTGCTGGCGCTCATTATTCTTGCTGTTTCAGGAAGCTATATTCTGCAGTTCTTCAATTCCTGAGCCGTCCCTTGTCGCCGCCTGCTTTGTCATCGTCCGGCCCGGGATAACCGGACGGACTCTACCTTGTATACAGAGGCATGGTGCGGTTCAGGAAGGATTTGTTAAGAAAAGCCCTGCCGGGATCCCGGCAGGGCTTTTCACGTTTGTATAAATCAGTCAAGCCCGGTTTTCAATGGCCAACGGCCAGGAGGCCGCTGGCGGCCAGGGCCAGGATTGCCACCTCGGCCAATGCCATAAAGGCATAAGCTTTATCCCCCCGCTTGAAGAGCCCCGGGACAATGAAAAGATAACAGACGATGGTCACCCCGGAGAGGATGGCCACTGGGACAAAATTAAGAAAGTCGCCCTTGCCGATAAGCTTGACCCAGGACCATCCGGTCGGCAGGTGCTCCAGATGCAGAAAGTTATGGTTGATCGCCTCAAGATACGAATGGACCGGCTGGCTCCAGTACCCTGAAATTTCAGCCAATGGGACCGCAGAAGGCATTATGCGGAAGACATACAGGGCAAAGGTAATGAACATCAGCAGCAGGCCGACAAGCATCCCCTTTTCCAGGATATTGGCATAGAGAAGCTGTTCCTCCGAGGCGTGGGCGGTCAATTTTGGTTCTGTCATTATTTTTCCTCCTTGCTGCTTTAGAAAAGGTCTATGCCGAGACCTTTGGTCAGGGCCTTGATGCCGGCAAAGGCGAGGATCACGATAACCATCCAGCGGATAAAGGTCGGTTTTGCCACCTTCAGGATCCGGACCCCGACGAAAGAACCGAGCATGATGCCGATCAGGGACGGAACCACCATCATCGGAATAACACAGCCTTTATTCACGTAAATCCAGGCAGCGGAAGTGTCGGTGATGGAAAGCAGAAATTTGCTTGTGGCTACGGAAATCTTCAGTGGCGCGCCCATCATGAGATTTAACACCGGAACATTGGCCCAGCCGGCACCCAGGCCGAACATGCCGGCCATAAAACCGATAATGATAAAGGTGGCCAGTCCCAGGGGAGTGCGGTGCACACACCAGTTGATATCCTGACCGCTGCTGGCTTCATGGTAGATACCGCAGATGCGCAAAGCCGAGGACAGCGGGTCTGCCTGTTTAACTTCAGGAATGGCGGATTTTTTAGCAATGAACATGATGACAACGATGCCCAGAATCGTGGCGCCGAGCAGTATCTGAACGATATTCGTGGGCAGGGCCAGACCGACCATCGCGCCGACAATGGCCATGGTTGAGGCAATGAGGGCTACCGGAATGGCAAGGCGCAAGCTGGCCATATTCATTTTCAGAAGTCCGGGACCGGCAGCCAGGGCCCCTGACAGGGCAACAAGAAGCCCGGTGCCGCGGACAAAGTCGAGGTGAAATGGGAAAAAACCACTGATGATCGGAACATACAGGACTCCGCCCCCGACACCGCCGAGTACGGCAACAATCCCCATCGCAAAGGTTACAACAAGCAATACCACGGGCCACACCCACCAGGCCGTTTCACTGCCCGGCGGAACAGGAGCTGCTGCGCCGGTTTCGCTGGCGACTGCCCATACAGGATTGAATATCAGGGCGCAAACAAGGGATGAATATATTCTCCCAGGTTTTCGCAACATGCTTTTTGTCATTACTTCCTCCTCACCAATTTTGATGAATTCGTAAGGCTCGCAGCCATCAACGGGGCCTAATGATGGTAATAAATTATCTGTGCAAATCCTGTCCGTCGAGTGTTTTTATGAAAACAACAATTTTAAAATTTAGATAAATTACAAGAAAAAACATCCTTCGCCCGTAAAAAAAATGAGTGGCTATTCATAATGCTTTGCAGTATCAAATGTCAAGTCCAACAACATATTTTTTTTGAAAATTGCAACACCTGCGGTGCAGAATGAAACATTAAAATGGTCGTTGCACGGGTTATCCGGCCTGACTCCGGCGATGGCATGGGCACAGAACTGAAGTGGCCCCGACGGAGAACGGGGCCGCCGGACAGAGGCTGGATTGTTTCATTGAAATTTCCGGCTCCTTTTTTTACGCTAGGCATCCTGCAATATACATGAAATCCAACCTGGAAAATATCCGGATGAAAAAAGCCTTTGATATTGGTGCAGTTGTTCATCAGCTTGAAAAAGAGATCCGCACCTATGATGTGCCGATTGTTGATCTGATCGCGGTCCAGACCAAAGATCCTTTCAAGGTCCTGGTGGCCACCATTCTCTCAGCGCGAACCAAGGACGAGACAACGGCCAGGGCCGCTGCCCGGCTGTTCAAGAAAGCTCCGGACCGCCAATCTCTCTCCCGATTGGATGAAAAAATTATTGCCGGGCTTATATATCCGGTTGGTTTTTACAAAAACAAGGCGAAGTATCTCAAGGAATTGCCGGCAGCCCTGGAAAGGTTCGGCCCCAGGATACCGGATACGGTTGCGGAGCTGGTCATGCTGCCCGGCGTCGGCAGAAAAACCGCAAATCTGGTTGTGGCGGTCGCCTTTGAAAAGCCCGCCATCTGCGTTGACACCCATGTCCACCGGATCATGAATATCTGGGGATATGTGAATACAAAGAACCCCCTGGAAACCGAGATGGCCCTGCGCCGGAAGCTGCCGCAAAAATACTGGATCCGTATCAATTCACTGCTGGTAGCTTTTGGTCAGGCGGTCTGCAAGCCGGTGCGCCCCCATTGCGATCGCTGCGCCATAGAAGAAGATTGTCCCCAGATCGGAGTTACCCCGAGAAAAGTGCCCCGGAAAGAAAAAAAATGAAAAAAAAGGCTCCCCGGAAATTTATATCATGGAATGTGAATGGGCTGCGTGCCGTTGAAAAGAAGGGTTTTGTCGACATCATGCACGAATTGGATGCAGATGTCGTCTGTCTGCAGGAGATCAAGGCAAGCCCCGACCAGCTTTCCGACAGACTGCGGAATATTTCCGGCTATCATCCCTTTTGGTTTCCAGCCGTACGCAAAGGGTATGCCGGGGTCGCCGCCTATACAAAAGTTGAACCGCTGCAAGTGCTCTATGGCATGTCGATTGACGAACATGACCGGGAAGGTCGGGTGCTTACTCTGGAATTTGACACCTTCTTCCTGGTCAATGCTTATTTCCCCAATGCCCAGCCGGGGCTTGTCAGACTGGATTACAAGCTGGACTTCAACCGGGATATCCATAATTTTCTTGACCGCTTGACGGCAAAGAAGACGGTTGTTCTCTGCGGTGACTTTAATGTTGCCCATAAGCCCATCGACCTGGCAAATCCCAAGCAGAATGAAAAAAATCCAGGGTATTCGCTGCCGGAAAGGCAGTGGATGGATAGTTTCATCGGGGCCGGTTATATTGACACCTTCCGTAAATTCAACCGGGAACCGGGACAATACACCTGGTGGAGCTATCGTTTCAATGCCAGGGCGAAGAACATCGGCTGGAGAATTGATTACTTCTGCGTCGACCCGGCCGGTGAATCCCGGATTAAAAATGGAGCCATTTTGGATAATATTCTCGGTTCAGACCATTGCCCGATCAGTTTGGATTTTCTCTAGTCAGCCTGACGGAAAACATGTTTTGGTAATTCCCTTTCATAGAACAGGAATCGGCACGGCAGAAAAACGGGATGCTGCGGCAATAAAAAAGGCCGTATTAATAGCCCATACCTCTTGCGAGGAGGAAATATCTATTAACGCGGCCCTGTTCGGATTAGTATTTTTTTGCTGTGAGTTTATCGCCTGAAATCGACCCTTGCTTAATGCACGACAAGTACCGGGCAAGGGGCATAGCCTATGGTCCGTTCAGTGACGCTGCCCATGAGCAGACGCTGCAGACCCTGCCTTCCATGTGACCCCATAACAATCAGGTCTATATTGTTTTCCCGGGCCAGGGTGGTTATCGCTTCAAATGCCTCGCCTTCCCTGACCACGGTATTTATCTCCACCCCGGCTTCTTTGCCTTTTTGGACAATCCCGGCTAGTTTTTCTTTTGCCTTGCCCACCAGACCTTCCACCACACCCGGAGCCAGGGCCATATATTCGTCATTGGTGTAGACGACTGAAATTGCCGTCAGGGTTGCAGACTGGCTCCTGGCAAGTTCAATGGCCGTGTCTTCTGCGGTTTCGGAGTTTGATGAGCCGTCCGTTGCCAGGAGAATATTTTTCCGGCGCAGGTTGACGCCATCCGGTACAACCAGGACGTCTTTCAGTGTATAGCCGATAACCCTGGCCGTAACCGAGCCCACCAGTTCTCTTTCCAGTTGGTGCTGCCCCCTGCGTCCCATGACGATCAGGTCACAGTTTTCATCATCGGCCACATGGACAATTTTTTCGTATGGTTCACCCTGGGTCATGTTTTTCAGGATATGCACATCCTCATTATCGGCAATTTCCTGGGCCTCGGCCAGGAGCCTTTTCCCGGGGCCTTCAATGGTTTCCTTGATATTGGAAACGCCGACCAGTGCAAGATCTCCGGTATATCCCGGCAAAACGGTAAGCACCTTGATCCAGCTTTTATCCTCTCGTGCCAGAAAACAGGCAACGGCCAGGGCATTCCTGGCCGTTGAGGAACCGTCATAGGCGACGAGAATTTTTCGATAATTAGCCATTGGCAACTTCCTTGACCTGGGCTTCCACCCTTGCCTGGGTCATGCCCCTGATCATCGCGACCGTAATGATCACCGCTGCCGAGGCAAGAGCCGTCACCAAAGCCCAGAAACTTATCCGGCTGAGGGTGTGGATAACCTGAGGCTCAAGGGCCGAAACCAGATTAAGATCTGCCAGGTAGCCGGGAATTTTGGCTCCACGGCTGACAGCGACAATCAGCATTGTCGATGCCATAACCAGCTTGATCATATAGTCTTTGACATAGGTAGTCCCAAGGGCGCCCAACTGGACCCCGATGAGTGAGCCGGCCAGGATAAGCAGGGTCAGGCGGATGTCGATTAAACCGCTCAAACCCCACTGGATTGAGCCCCATGCCCCCATGATAAAGGCTATAATCAATTCAGTGGCAGAGGCAACAACTGCCGAGGTCCCGACAACATAGATCATGCCGGGTACGCCGATAAAGCCGCCCACCGCGATGGTGGCAGCCAGCATCCCGGTAAAGAGACCGACGGGGATGGTGATCCAGGCTGAAATCGTAACCTTGGCCACCTTGAAGTGTATCATGGGCGGGAGGTTGATTTTCTGCATGCGGATTGCCAGCTTGGAGGCCTTGGCTTCATCGCCGCCCTTGGAAAGTTTATAGGCGTCGAAAAGAACATAGCCGCCGACGAATACCAGGACGACCATGAAGATAAAGCTGACATAAAGATTTGAGCCTGCATTACCGAAATGATTGAGAATATATTTCTGAATGATGATACCGATTTGGACACCGATTATAGCGGTCACGGCCATAACCAGACCAAGCTTGATATCGGCCTGGCCGTATTTATACCGTTTGTAGGCACCGACCATGGCCTTGGGGAACTTGTGGCACATGTTGCTGGCAACCGCAATCGCACCGGGGACGCCGAGGGACATCATGGCTGGGGTCAGGACGAAGGCGCCGCCGGAGCCGATAAATCCGCTCAATAGGCCGCCGATCATACCAATGACCAGGAGGGCGATAATCTTATTTACCGTCATGTCCAAGAACATGATGTCAATGCTCTTAATGACATTTTCTCCGGCATGTTTGTCCAGGCTTATCATCACCTTTTTATTTATCCGGACAGAGCTCGGTTTCATGTCAGCCCCCAAAACAAGCAGGTTGGTTTCCTGGCTGCCGGACTTCTGAAAGACAGCGGTGCGGGCTGTTTCATCAACACTCAGAAAAACACCTTTCATGACATCCTTGGGAGGAGGTCCGCCCGCTAAAGCGGCAGCAGCCATGGGCATCAAGAGAAGAATTCCCAGGATGATAATTAATAATTTCTTCATTTCTAATTGCTCCTTGTTTATCTGGAATTTTAATAGATGCCTATTTTTTAGCTTCAATACCGAGAATAGTCAGCAGATTGCTGGCAAATGCTCCGTGGACAAAGGAAAAGATCAAAGCGGTCACGACCGGATATGCTGCATGCCAGCCGCCCGTGGTAAATGTTTCATTCACCCAGCGCTGATTTGTCAGCAGGGCAATATAGCCGGAAAGTGATATAGCACCGAAGATCACCAGGCCCGCATAGGGCTTTTTCTTTGCTCCGGCCGGGAGGGGTTTTTTCTGTTTCGCAGCCTGCGCATCCCCCCGGAGAAAATCCTTTGCCGTCTCATACTCGCCTGCTTCGGCAAAAGTCACTGCAGACATTTGTTTATCAAACATTGATACCCGTGAATTCATAATGTACGCTCCTTATGTTTAATTTTTGTGTAGACCTATCCCCATCCTGCAGTACACTCTCCGCGGCCTGCAGAAAAAATTGCTGTTGAAATTGAACCGTTATGCTGCCGGATCTCTCATGAGTAGACCATGACCGGACAGTTGAGCTTCTGCATTATCCAGTCAGGCGACCAGGCCTTCTCCTCTTTCTTTTTGCTAGGGTTCTTCTCCATGAGGTCAATCCTCAGAACAACACAGAGGATATCGCGCCTCGTTTTTCCATATTCAGTCAATCTGTCATCCAGGCTTTCACCGGGTTCCAGTGAAGAGTAGACAACGTCTTCCCCCTTTTTGGTAAATTCCTGCCAGACTTTGGTTTTGGTAATATCCATCTTCTCAGGCCCCTGTTTGTGCAGAATCTCGAGCTGTCCGCCCAGCCGCTTACAGAGATCCAGGGCATATTTCAATATACGCAGGCTCACGTCGTCATCTTCCAGCACTACCAGAACCTTTTTATGGGCGTTCTTATTCTTGCCGGCAATCTCGCGTGCCGTTTCAAATTCACCAACTTCGGCAAAGGCGGCAGCGCTCATCGCCTTCTGAAACTTTTCCTTGCTGTTTTTAAAAATTGACACAACCAGCTCCATTTCTTAAGTTTTATGACTGTATTTCAGCCCTGTTCATGTCATTGGTTTGATACGATTCGCATTCCCGGCGTTCCTGTTCACCGTCCCAGGTACACGTGGGCGTTGTTAAAATTTCTTTCGCGACATCAGGCTCATT
This sequence comes from uncultured delta proteobacterium, assembly GCA_963783905.1. Lineage (GTDB taxonomy): Bacteria > Desulfobacterota > Desulfobulbia > Desulfobulbales > BM004 > BM004. The sequence goes on from CAWAPG010000013.1 coordinate 119,018, forward strand.
TGCTTCTGCAAAGGTTGCTGCTGCCATGATTCTGTCAATCCATGTAATATGTGTATTCATAACCGTTTCCTCGACTAAGTTTTTTGTTCTTGTGAAACACCTTCGATTGGTTTTGTTTCACCCTTTATGTTTCATTTTCCGTGCCACCTGAGGAAAAAATATTTTTGTATTAATTTCAGCAGGTTACTGGTTGACGCTTCCCTGGTGTGAATGTTGCATTATGCAACGGCAAATATTTGAACACGTATTAATTTTAACAATTACATACAGATATAAATCATGTTGCAAAACAAAAGATGTTGTTGCAATGTGCAACGGTGGGAGGTATTCTTACGGGAAATCAGAAAGAATGATAAAATTGAGGGTCAAACATCAGATCACTGTTTCACATACGGGAAATTTGCCATTAACATTGTCAACATCGTAAATCACGATGCCGGAAAGATACGGCTCCGTTATGGCTTGTTGTCATGAGGACCTGTTGATGACCGCACGTAGCATGGCCACTGGCTTAAAGTTCAGCATTGGGTATTTATAAATGGGTCCCAGAGGAATCCGCCAGAAAATAACCCTTGGCTTCTATTTTCTCCTGCTGTGCATTGTGGCAATGGCGGGATTGACGTACGGCATTGTCCATGAAGTTGAATATAAAATAGAATCACTTGAAATCATTGATGATTTTCTCAATATGACTTTGGAGGTGCGCCGTTTTGAGAAAAATTATTTCCTCTATGGCAAGGAAGAGGACTATCTGGACAACACGACATTTTTGGATGAACTTGGGAAACACCTGCACCAGAACGCAGAATTATTAACCCCTCTCATGGGCAAGGAGGTTTTTGATGATCTGTGGAATTCGGTACAGAGTTACAAGGAAAATATCAAGAGACTCCATGGCATCAATACAATCGGGGCTACAAATACACGCCTGGCCAAAGAACGGGTGAAAATTGAAAACACCATCCGGGAAATAGGCAAGAAGCTGACGGACATTGCCGAGCTGAGTTCAAAAAACAAGCGCAAGAAAATCAAAAAGCTTCTCGGCACCACGGGGCTTGTTCTCTTCTTCTCCGTGCTTCTTTTTATTTTTCTCTGCATATTTTTTGCCACCCTGCTCGGGCGTGACATTGTCAGGTCCTTTAAGATCCTGGAAGATCATACCAGGAGAATTTCACGGGGTGATTTTATGCTCGCTCCGGTCGGGGTTAAAGACGTAGAAATAAAATCACTCCTGAAGGCCTTCAACCGCATGACCAGAGAACTGAGAATGCACCAGAGACAACTGGTGCAATCGGAAAAGCTCGCATCTCTGGGAACACTTCTCTCCGGTGTGGCCCATGAATTGAACAATCCCCTGTCAAATGTATCCTCTTCGGCCCAGATTCTGGCCGAAGACATCGACGAGCTTGAAAAAGATTTTAAAAATGACCTCATCAACCAGATAATGGAACAGTCGGACAGGGCGAGGGACATTGTCCGAACCCTGCTGGAATTTTCAAGGATAACCGAGTTCTCCTGGCAGGAACTGTCCCTGAAGGTGTTGGTGGAAAAGACAATCACCCTGCTGCGCGGCCAGATACCAAGCAATGTTGAAATCAACCTGGAAATTCCTGAAGACCTGAAAATAACGGCTGACAAGCAGCGCATGCAGCAGGTTTTTCTTAACCTTATCAAGAACGCCCTGGATGTAATCGGTGATAACGGCAAGATCTGGATATGGTGCCGGGAAATTATAAAGATGCCCCAGGATCGGCGTGAAATTGAAATACTGATAGAGGATAATGGCCCCGGGATACCGGTCGAAATCCGGAATAAAATTTTCGATCCGTTTTTCACGACCAAGGATGTCGGCCATGGTTCCGGATTGGGTCTTTTCATTGTCCATGATATCATTGAGATGCACGGCGGATCGATCCGGGTCGAATCGAGGATAGGACAGGGAACTACCTTTATTGTCTGGCTGCCTGACAGGTCTGCCGAAACAGGAGAAAACGCATGAACGAACAACCAAGAATCCTCGTTGTTGACGATGAGAAAATCGCGCTCAACAACCTGGTCTATATATTAAAAAAGGAAGAATACGACGTTACCGGTACCCAAAGCGGCCCCCGGGCATTGAGTCTGATTGAGGAACGGGAATTTGATCTGGTCCTGACCGATCTTAAGATGGAAAAGGTTGACGGCATGCAGATCCTCACCAAGTCAAAAGAGCTGCATCCTGAAACCGAAGTGATCATGATAACCGGGTATGCCACGGTTGATTCCGCCATAAGTGCAATGAAAGCAGGAGCCTATCATTATATTGCCAAGCCTTTCAAGCTTGACGAGGTGAGAAAGGTCGTCAAGGAGGCCCTGGAGAAAAAAGAGCTCAAAAACGAAAATATCAAGCTTCGGGAAAAACTGGAGCAGTTTGAAGGAAAACCGCAGATCATCACGACCAACCCCATGATGAAGCAGATCCTGTCGATGGTGGAGCAGGTGGCGCAAACCGATACCAATATAGTGATTACAGGTGAATCCGGCACCGGAAAGGAGCTGTTCGCAAACCTGATCCACCGCGTCAGTGGCCGCAGAAACGGTCCAATGCTGTCTCTCAACTGCGGCGCCTTTACCGAAGAGCTCCTGGCCAACGAACTTTTCGGGCACGAAAAAGGGGCCTTTACCGGAGCGGAAACCGATAAGAAGGGGCTGGTGGAAATGGCGGACGCCGGCACCCTGTTCCTTGACGAAATTGCTGAAATGCCCCCGCCGATGCAGGTCAAACTGCTGCGGGTTATCCAGGAAAAGGAACTGATACGTCTGGGAGGGGTGAAGTCGATAAAGGTTGATGTGCGTTTTGTCTGTGCCACGAATCGCGACCTCCAGGAGGAGGTGAAACGCGGCAATTTCCGACAGGACCTCTATTTCAGGATTAACGTTATTTCCATTGAAATTCCTCCCTTGGCGGCCCGCAAGGACGACATTCCCCTTCTGTCCCTGTATTTTCTGAAAAAATACAGCCAGTTGATGCATAAGGACGTTTCGGAGATCAGCGATGAGGTCATGGAAACCCTCCTGCACTATGACTTTCCAGGTAATGTCAGAGAACTGGAGAACATAATTGAACGGGGGGTGGCCCTGACCCATGGCGATACCATTGAGAAGGCCCATCTTCCCGACGATCTGCGCGGCGCGGTCCTGCAGACCTTCAGAAAAAAAGACGGCAAGTATCCTTCCCTTGAAGATATGGAACGGTCCTATATCCAGTGGGTATTAAAAGAAGTTGGTGAAAATAAGACCGAGGCTGCAAAATATCTCGGCATCGACCGGGTATCTCTTTGGCGCAAGCTGAAGAAGCTTGGCCTGGAAGACTGAGCCTTCTCATCCTGTCTGTTTGCGCCGTATCAGCAGAATTATTATGCCGGCCGCGATCATCAGACTGCTGAGCAGCTGACCCATTGTAATGCCGGCCGCGATAAAGCCGAGCTGCTGATCCGGTTCCCGGAAAAATTCGACCGTGATGCGGAAGATTCCGTAAATAATGACAAAAAGAGCGAATATCGTGCCCGAGGGCCAGGAAGAGGGGGGACTCTGCTTTTCCTTGAGCACCCAAAGTATAAGGAACAGCACCGGTCCTTCAAGAAAGCTTTCATACAGCTGCGATGGATGGCGGGGCAATGGTCCGCCGCCCGGGAAAACCATGCCCCAGGGAACATTGGTCACCCTGCCGTACAACTCGCCGTTGATGAAATTGCCGATGCGGCCAAGTCCCAGGCCTATGGGTATGGTCACCGAGTAAAAATCCGCCACCCGCCAGAAATCCAGCCCTTTTTTCCGGCAGAAAATGAACCCACCGAGGATGATGGCCGCCAGGCCGCCGTGAAAGGACATACCGCCCTCCCAGGTAGCCAGAATCGCCGAGGGATGAGCAAGGTAGTAAGACAGATTGTAAAACAGGACATAACCAAGCCTGGCGCCGAGGATAAGGCAAATTATCAGCACCAGATTCAGATTTTCAAAATGAACATCAAGTTTCCGGAAGCCGAATTTTTTTATCTGGTACTTGACGAGCAGCAGGGAGGCTGCGAACCCCAAAACATACATCATTCCGTACCAGCGGACCTGCAGCGGGCCGATGTGAAATATAACCGGATCTATGTGCGGATAGGTAAGCATAAGCGGTGTCTGACGGATAAAGTTGCAGGTGTTTGCCGTGTATGGCGTCGCAAAAAGTCTTATCTGCCGTGTTTCGGTTTATTTTGTCGGTGCGGCACAAAACATGCCGGCCTTGCCCGCAAAAATGGACTACTCTCTATATATCAAACTTTGTTCCTGCGCCAGTCGAATTTTTATTTATGGACCGGTAAAGTTAAAAAAAATAGAAAAATTGGCATAAAGTGAGAAAGTTCTTGCATGTGCTGCGAGCATTTCAAATATATCCCTGTTTACGCAGGTGGATCTGCAGGGCGGAAATCGCCGCAGGAGTTATGCCGGATATCCGGGAAGCCTGACCGAGAGAACGTGGTTGTATCTTGGTGAGTTTTTCAACCACCTCTGAGGAAAGTCCGGCAAGGCCTTTATAAACCATGTTTTCCGGCAGTTCAACGGATTCCATTTTTCTGAAACGGTCCACCTGTTCCCCCTGACGGTCGATATATCCCTGATACTTAATCTGCAGTTGAATTTCACGCTTTATGCTCGGTGCAAGCTCCATATTCAGTTCTGCAAAGGATTCCAGGTCATTCAGGACGATTTCCGGACGCCGCAGCAGATCCTGCAGGCTGCATGTTTGCCGGAGAGGGGCTGAGCCCAGACTCTCCAGAAGAGAGTCAATCTCCGGTCCCGGCCTGATCATGGTTTTGGCGAGTTTTTCCATGCAGTACTGAATAGCCTTGCGCTTGGCGGTAAAGGTTTTGTAAGTGTCGGCGTCCACCAGACCCAGCCGGCGGCCGATATCTCTGAGCCGCAGGTCGGCATTGTCTTCCCGCAGCAGCAAACGGTATTCGGCCCTGGAGGTAAAAAGACGGTATGGTTCCTTGGTGCCGAGGGTTATCAGGTCGTCAATCAGGACCCCGGTATAGGCCTGGGAGCGGTCCAGGATCAAGGGTTCCTGCTTGCGTATATATTGGACGGCATTGATGCCGGCCACCAAACCCTGGGCCCCGGCCTCTTCGTAACCTGAGGTGCCGTTGATCTGGCCGGCCAAAAAGAGCCCTTCCACCCTTTTGGCCTGCAGGGAGGCATGGAGTTCCAGAGGATCGACATAGTCATACTCAATGGCATAGCCCGGCCGTATCATTTGAACCTGCTCCAGTCCTTTTATGCTGTGCAGCATAGCCATTTGGGTGTCGAGCGGCAGGCTGGTGGGGACGCCGTTCGGGTATATTTCAATGGTATCAATCCCTTCCGGCTCCAGGAAAATCTGATGTCGGTCCTTGTCGGGAAAACGCATGACCTTGTCTTCAATGGAAGGGCAATATCTGGCCCCTACGCCTTCAATAATGCCGGCATACATGGGCGAGCGATCGATGGAGCCCCTGATAATCTCGTGGGTTTTGCTGTTTGTATAGGTTACATAGCAGGGCAGCTGGTCCAGTTCCGGTTTTTGGGGAGCCGGGGCATCTGCATTGGCAAACGAAAAGTAGTTTACCGGGCTGTCGCCGTATTGTGCTTCAAGTCCGGTAAAATCAATGGTTCGGCTGTTAAGCCGCGGCGGGGTGCCCGTTTTCATTCTTCCCAGGCTAAATCCTGTCCGGCGAAACCATTCCGAGAGTTTGGTTGAAGGCGGGTCGCCCAAACGGCCGGCAGGGAAATTTTTCAGGCCGATATGGATAAGGCCGTTCAAAAATGTGCCGGTGGCAATAACAACCGCCCGGAGAATAAGGGTTTCATCAAGTGAGGTGACGGCACCGGTGATGCGCCCATTTGACACCAGCAGCCTGTCAATAACCGTCTGCTTAATATCAAGGTTTTCCTGCTGTTCGAGAACGGATTTCATGCGCAGCCGGTAGCGGACCCGGTCAGCCTGGGCCCTGGATGACCAGACCGCCGGTCCCTTGCTGGTATTGAGACGCCTGAACTGGATTGCGGTGGCATCAATGTTTTTTGCCATTTCGCCTCCCAGGGCGTCAATTTCCTTGACGAGATGACCCTTTGCCAGGCCGCCGACCGCAGGATTGCAGGACATGGCCCCGATGGTGTCAGCATTGATGACGGCGACCGCAACGCGGCATCCCATGCGGGCTGCTGCCAGCGCTGCCTCGCAACCGGCATGTCCGCCGCCTATCACCAGAACGTCGTATTCATTTTGCAGGTATGACATGGTTCAATACGCTCTTACTTGGAGTCCGATTCCCCCGCGGCAAGTTTCCAGCGCAGAACCGGTTTTTTTGCCATGGTCCAGTAATCAGGGGTTAGAAGCACGGCCACCGTGTACAGCTCCAGTCTACCGGCAAGCATGCAAAATGTGAGAACGATCTTGGCCAGAGCCGGCAGGTGGCCATAATGCTGCGTCGGACCAACCAGGTGCAGGCCCGGGCCGATATTGTTCAGAGTGGCTACGACAGCGGTTGAACCGGTGACAATATCCACTCCCAAAGCGGTAACCACCAGCGTGGCCAGGAAAAAAAAGGCCACGTAGAGAGCAAAAAAACCGAGGATGGAAATAAGCACCTCACGCGGCACCTTAACCTTGCCCAGTTTTATGGCGCCGACCGCCTGGGGATGCACCAGGGTTCGCAACTGCAGCCTCGCATATTTGAAAAAAAGCAGCAGACGGACATGCTTGATGCCGCCGCCGGTCGAGCCGGCGCAGCCGCCGACAAACATGAGCGAGACGAGAAGGATTTTGCATACCGGAGGCCATTGGTCAAAGTCCGCAGTCCCAAAGCCGGTGGTGGTGATTATGGAGACAACCTGGAAAAATCCGGTTCGTACGGTTTCACTTATACTTTCATAAGTACCATAACCGATATTGGCAAGCATTATGATTAAAATAGACAGGGCGGTGAGGGATATATAAAAGCGAAATTCCTCGTTTCGCCAATATGAGGAAATGCGGCCGCGCAGTCCCTGGTAATGGAGTGAAAAATTGACCCCTGCCATAAACATGAAAAAAATGATTACCGATTCGACGTAGGCTGAATTAAAAAAGCCGACGCTGGCCGTATGGGTGGAAAATCCACCGGTAGCCAGGGTCGCGAACGCATGGCAGACGGCGTCAAAAAAGCTGACGCCGCCCAGCATCAGGAGAAGAACCTCGACTGCCGTGAAAAGAACATAAACAGACCAGAGTATTCTGGCGGTATCCTGGATCCTGGGTGCCAGCCTGTCTTTTGTCGGCCCCGGCATTTCAGCCTGAAAAAGCTGCATGCCACCGATGCCGAGAAGCGGCAGGATGGCCAGGGTGAGGACGATAATACCCATGCCGCCGAGCCAATGGGTCAAGGCGCGCCAGAAAAGAACACTTGGCGGCAGAATTTCCACCCTGGTCAAAATGGTTGATCCGGTTGTGGTAAAACCGGACATGGATTCAAAGATACAATCGACAAAGGAATCCATTACTCCTGAAAAGTAATAGGGCAAGGCACCGAGCAGGGCCAGTCCCAGCCAACTGAAAACCACCACGGCAAAACCGTCCCGGTAGCCGAGGTCCTCTTCCGGGACAAACGAAAAGACCAGCCCCCCGCCGAGCAGCATGCCGAGCATGGAACTCACCAGAAAATTGGCCACCATGCCATCATTGTAATAGTAACTGAATGGAATGGGGGTCAGCAGAAAAATGGAAAGCAGCAGCAGCAGTTTTCCCAGAATATTTAGTACGCCGCCCGTACGCATATGTCACCCGACGATCATATTGTATATGTTTCTTTGGTCAGCCGGTAAGTATAAGTGAGAAATAAGCCGCGGCCGACAGATCAGACAAGTCTTTCTTCCGGCAATGATCAATTAATGTTCAAAGAAGGCTTCAACATGATGTATTGCCTCTTTGGTAAAGAAAATAATCAAGCTGTCATCAGGCTGCAGGGTGGTTTCACCGGAAGGAATAAACACCTGACTTTCTCTTACAATGGCCCCGACAATAGCCCCCTTGGGAAAGAAGAGCGACTTTAAGGCAGCATCTTTAAACTTGGGGCGGTTCGGCACCTTCAGTTCTATGACCTCGGCATCACTGCCGAGGATAGTGGTTACGGAAACAATGGCGCCCCGGCGGACATAACGCAGGATCATATCAGCGGCAACCTCCCTGGGGCTGAGGGCAATGTCAATACCAAGTTTACCGAGCAGGGGAATAAAATCATGCCGGTTGATCTTGGTGATGCATTTCTTGGCGCCATGATGCTTTGCCAGCAGACTTGAAAGAATATTGCTGGCGTCGCTGTCAGTAACGGTAATTATCAGGTCTGCCTTTTCTATGCCCTCCTCCAGGAGAACATTGGCTTCCAGGCCGTCAAAATTCAAAACCAGGGTATTTCCCAAATTTTCGGTTAAAAACTCACAATGATCGGCATCCTCTTCAACCAGGCGGACATTTATGCCCAGAACCTCCAGCCGTTTTGCCACTGAGAAGCCAATGGTGCCGCCACCGATGATGAAAACCAGTTCGGGGAGTTTGCTGGCAAGGTTGAACATGTTCTCCACTTCGGCAATATCCTGCTTGCGGACCATGAGGTATACCTTGTCCCCTACCTCTATACGGTCATTACCTCCGGGAATAATCGTCGTTTCATTCCGGATGATGGCCACGACCACATAACGATAGCTGCGTTTCTGCTGTTTCAGTTTTTGCAGGGGCAGCCCGACGCAGGGATTGCTTTCACGGATAACATAACCAAGCAGCGAAACCCGGCCGCCGGCGAACTCGGCTGAATCAAAGGCCTCGGACACTGTAATCAGCTGCATGATCTCATCCGTCATGGCACGGTCGGGGCTGATCAGCATATCAATGCCGAGGGCCTTTTCATTGAGTGGGGCATCAGCCGAGAGAAAATCTTCATTCCTGACCCGGGCCACCCGTTTTTTGACATTGTATTTCTTGGAGAGGATACAGGCTACGAGGTTGACTTCATCACTGTCCGTCACCGCAATAAACAGTTCCGTATTGTCAATACCTGCATCCTCAAGGACTCTGACAGATGCGCCGCTGCCATGCACCGCCAGTATATTGAGCTCTCGTTCCAGGCGGCGAAGTCTGTTTTCATTGCGGTCAATCAGTACCACATCCTGGCCTTCGGCAGAAAATTTTCTGCTCAAATGGCGTCCGACCTGGCCGGCACCAATAATCATTATGCGCATGGCAAGGGTGTCTCCGTATCAAAAATGGTAAAAAAGTTCGGGCATTATAAATTATGGTGCGGTTAAAAGTCAAACCACCATCCACCTGGGCAATAATATCTGTTTGTAAAGTGTGAAGGAGAACCGGGTATGGGATATTGGGGCGTCGGATGGTGGCTGCGGATTGGATAGAGAGCTGCAGGAAAGGGTCAGTCGGAGATTTTGGACTTCAGATCAGGCCTTGTTTCAGGCTTGTTTGCCTCCCAGTATCTGCTCTCTTTCCCTGCTGCAGTTACATTTTCATAGACTCCGTCATCACGCTTCACCAGCTTGGTAAAACCCAGATTTTTGAGGTCGCTGTTGCCTTTTGGCGTATTGACCGAGACCAGGGAAATCAGACGTTTGACCTCCCCGCCGCAGTATGGGCAGTGGGTGAACTTGTCACTGTATATTGACTGCTGCATCTCAAAATGTTTGCCGCGCTCACATCCCGGCCCAAGGTGTTCATATTCATATATCGGCATATTCTTATCCTTGTTTTTGTTTCCAAGAACTGAAAGGCATTAACGGTACTACCGGGTTAATAATTAAGCATCCTGTCAAACGGTGCCGGTCATCAAAATCAGCAGTCCGGATTTCGATGCGGAACAGTTGCAGGATGTTTGCATTGTATCATAGGAGATTTTTATTTGACACCCATATTTTTCTATGGTTATATCCACGATTTATTGGTTTTTCGGGAATCGAGCAGCTGTAACTGCCAAAAAAGCCGCACACATAAAGCCATACAGGGATTATCTGTGGAGCCGGTCGCGGTTTCATATATTTGCATTTGGAAAATTAGAGAGGATTAAGGAAATAGTCATGAAGAGAACATTTCAGCCCAGCAACATCAAACGAAAAAGAACCCATGGCTTCCGCCACCGTATGAAATCAAAGGCTGGCAGAGCGGTTATCAATAACAGAAGAGCCAAAGGTCGCAAAAGGTTAAGCGTTTGAGAGGTACGGCCGGCAGATTGCCGGGGTGCCGTTAATGGACAGGGCCGACCAAGGCTGTTGAGCCATGAAAACCCGTGCGCTACCCAAAGCCTATCTCCTGAGAAAGAAAAGCGAATACGATAATGTTTACCGGCACGGTAAACGGGTCCACGGGGAAAATTTCAGCCTGATTCTACTGCCGAACGAGGCAGACCATAACCGACTTGGAATCAGCATTCATGGCCAGCTCAAGGGAGCGGCAAAGCGAAACAGAATCAAGAGAATCATCAGGGAATTCTTCCGGTTAAACAAAAGTTTCCTTCAGGAAAAAAGTACCAAGAGTAGTGAATTGCCTTTCATGGATATGGTTATAACGGTACGGAAAGGTTTCAGTCTGGAAAATCCGGCGGATGTGGCAGATGCCGTGAGTCGTCTGCTGCAGAAAAGCAGTCCGTTGTTTCAGTAGAAAAATTCTCTCTCTTATTCCAGTTAGTTAGTGGGAAACAAGATGTTGACCGGGAAGGCCTGATGCAGGAAAAAGCAGAGTAATGAAAAATTTTCTGCAGAAATGCGGCACCAATTTTTTACTTTTTCTCATCAGGTCTTACCAACTCCTGGTTTCGCCCCTCTTTCCCCCGACATGCCGTTTTACGCCTACCTGTTCCCAATATGCCATTGATGCCATAAAATGCCATGGTGTTTGCCGCGGTTTTATCATGGCCTTATGGCGAATTTTGCGTTGCCATCCATTTAGTGATGGAGGCTATGACCCGGTAAAATAAGTGCCGGCATATTCTGCCGGATCCGGGTAACGGATTGAACTACGTGTAAGACCAAAGGAATAGTAATGGATAATTATAGAGCTATACTGGCAATTGTTCTGGCCTTTTTCATTCTGCTCGGCTACCAGTACCTGTTTGTTGCCCCGGAGCAGAAACAGGAACAGCCTGCAGTTGAAAAGACAGCGGAAACGGCGCCGGCAAAAATTCCGGCCCGGGAAGTGCAGCCCGCCCCGGCTCCGGCTGAAACCGCTGAAACCTTGGAGCCTGAACAGTTTGAGCAGCCGGCCAACGTTCCGGTCCAGAAGGGCAGGGATATTGTTGTTGAGACAAACAAGTATAGGGCCGTAATTTCAGAAACCGGGGGCGGTGTTAAAAGTTTTAAACTGAAAAAATACCTGGAAACAGCAGACCCTGATTCTGCCCTGAAAGAGCTGATTTCCACCGAGTCATACAGAGATCTGCCGCTGTACTTCAGCTGGGGCGTTGAGCCGAAGCGGGCCCAAATCCCCCTGTTTACAGCAGATCATGAAAGCTTAAAGGTTGAAGACGGTGAAAGCCGGACCCTGACCATGACGGCGCAGCTCTCCTCAGGTCTGCAGATGATCAGGCGTATGACCTTTGATCCGGACAGATATATGATCGACATGACGGTCGATATCGAAAATTTTTCCGCCACCCCTCTGCAGGGATCGCCCTACCTGAGCCTGACCAACCGTCCGTTCGGCGCAACTTCACAGCGTTATCTTTTTTCCGGCACCGCTGCTCTCATTGACGGAAAACTGCAGGAGATCAAGCCCAAGGACCTTGAAAAGGCCTCGCAAACCCTGCAGGGGGATATCACCTGGGCGGCCTTTGAAGGGACATATTTCATGACCGGGGTTGTCCCCGAAAATCAAAGCAGCCAGACTCTGAAATTATCGGCGGAAGGTGAAATAGTCCACACCCTGCTTCTGAGTCCGGAGGAGATCATCCCTGTCGCCGGCCATCAGCAGTATAATTATCAGGTCTATTTCGGGCCGAAAAGAATCACCACCCTCCGGGCTGCCGGGCATGACCTGGAGCGCATCATTAATTTTGGCTGGTTTGACAAGATTGCCAGGCCGGCCCTCTATCTGCTGAATTTTTTCTACAGCTATGTCGGAAATTACGGGGTGGCCATTATTCTGGTGACTGTTCTCATTAAGCTGCTTTTCTGGCCTATTGCCCAGAAGGGACTGAAGTCCATGAAAAACATGCAGAAAATTCAGCCCAAGATGGCCAAACTGAAGGAAAAGTATAAAAATGATTCCGCCCGTCTGAACCAGGAGATGATGAACCTTTACAAGACATACAAGGTTAATCCCCTTGGCGGCTGTCTGCCCATGGTTTTGCAGATACCGGTATTTTTTGGACTCTACAAGGTTCTGCTCCAGGCCATTGAACTCAGGCACGCCCCTTTTATGCTCTGGATCAATGACCTGTCCGCCCCGGACCGCCTCATGATAGGCGTGGATATTCCTTTTCTCGGCGGCATTCCGGTTCTCACTCTCCTGATGGGTGCATCCATGTTTCTGCAGCAGAGAATGACGCCGACGCCGGTTGACTCGACCCAGGCAAAAATCATGATGTTTCTGCCCGTGATCTTTACCTTTATGTTTCTGAATTTTGCATCGGGTCTGGTGCTGTACTGGCTGGTCAACAATCTTCTGTCCATAGCTCAGCAGTATATGATCAACAAGCAGGCGGCAACTTAATACATACCCGGACCGTACTTTGCAGCTACAATGTTCAGCGGTTGAATAAGCGTGAGGAAGAGAATGCCTTTACATAAAAAAATGGAATTTGAAGGGAAGGACATCGCTGAGGCGATCAGCCTGGCATGCAAAACCCTTAATGTCTCCCAGGAAAATCTTGATATAGAAGTGCTGACAACAGGCACTTCAGGAATTTTTGGTCTTTGCAGGCAGAAGGCCAGGCTCAGGGTCTCGGTTAAAAAGGATTACCGTGAAAAAGCCGGGGAAAAACAAACGAAAAAACCAGTCAAGGCCAAAATCGAAAAAGAAAAGACCGCAGAAAAAAAGAGAGAAGCGCCGGTCAGAGAAAAAAAGCAAGCAGCAAAAAGTCTGCCGGCGGCAAAGGGCCCTGAAGCCGCCAAGGAAGAGAGGGCGGATTTTGTCGTTGGTGATGATCTGCTCGCCGACCTGAAAACGGACCTGGAGCGGATCCTGGAATTTATGAATTATCCTTCCTCCGTATCTGTGACCAGCGACAGGGAAAATGTCACCGCCCAGATCCAGGGAGAATATGTCAACGAAATTGTTGAACAAAACGGCAAAGTACTTGACAGTCTGCAATATCTGCTGCGCAAAATCAGCGGGAAAAAGTACAATGAAAAGGTGATAATATCACTTGATGCCGGGAATTTCAGGGCGGCCCGCAATGAAGAGTTAAAGCAGCTCGGCCTGGAACTGGCAGCCGAGGTCAAGAAAAGCGGCAAAACCAGGTCCATTCCTTCCCTGAATCCCTCCGAACGTCGGGTTGTCCACCTGGCGTTGCAGGATGACAAGGATGTCCGCAGCCGCAGCGTTGGGGAGGGACTTTTTAAAAAGGTACTGATCTATCGCCCCGGCGTCAAGGGCAGAAAAGGACCTGCCCGGAAAAAGAAGGGCGGCAGGAATAAAAAATAGCCTCAAAATATAACAGCTAATTCGTTGAATCACGCCAAGCAAACTTCGTCCGCCGGCAGCACGGAGGAAACAATCGCTGCCATCGCCACACCGCCTGGACCCGGCGGGATAGGAATCATCCGCATCAGCGGCCCTCTGTCTTACCCTATCTTCAAGAGGTTTTTTCGGCCTTATCGCAACATGTCCTCCCGGGATTATGAAAGCCATCGCCTTTATTACGGTTGGGTTATCGATCCGGGAAAGTCCTTGCCGATTGATGAAGTGCTGGCCGTTTTTATGAAAGCCCCCCATACCTATACCAGAGAGGATGTGGTCGAAATTCAATGCCACGGCAGCTACCTGGTCCTGCAGGAAATATTAAGCATCATAACGGCAGGCGGGGCCCGCCTGGCTGAACCGGGAGAATTTACCAAGAGGGCGTATTTAAACGGCCGACTCGACCTCACCCAGGCGGAGGCGGTTCTGGAGCTTGTTGAGGCCAGGACGGAGACCGGACGCTTCATGGCCATGGGGCAGCTGCAGGGCAGGCTCTATGAAAATGTTTCGACAATAAAGGAGCGGCTCGTGACCATGCGCGCCGTTATAGAGGTTGCTATAGACTTCCCCGAAGACGAAAATGAGATACTCGATGGCACTGTCTTGAAAGAGCAGTTCGAAGCGGACATAGAAAAGCCCCTGGCAACATTAATTGCCAGGGCCGATGAGGGTAAGATCTTTCGGGAAGGCATCAGTGCCGTAATTCTTGGGCGTCCCAATGTAGGAAAATCAAGCCTGTTAAATATGCTATTGCAGGAGGACAGAGCCCTGGTGACCCCGGTACCTGGAACCACGCGGGATACCATTGAAGAATATGTCAATATTAAAGGCATGCCCGTTCGCATGGTAGATACCGCAGGGATCAGACATACCCAAGAAACAGTGGAGGAAATGGGTATTCAGCGGGCGCGGGCAAAGCTGGCAGATGCGGATCTGGTACTGTTCATGCTTGATGCCGGGGAACCACTCACCGAAGAGGACCGGGTCCTCTATAACAGCGTAAAACAAAACAGAAAGAAACAGAAGGTGCTGCTGGTTTTAAATAAAATCGACATCAAGCCTGATGCATCACCTGCGCAGTATAAGATCGGCCTGGGCAATGAAGAACTGGTTGCCGTTTCGGCAAAGCTGCACACAAATATTACCGTGCTGAAGGATGCAATCTTTTCTTTGATTGCAGGCACCCGAGAAGGATCAGGTTGGGACCCCGGAGCCGAAGGCGTGCCGAATGTACGGCATAAGGATGCCTTAAAAAAGGCGCTGGCAGCCTGCAACCGGGTCAAACAGGGTCTGGAGGGGGAGGTTTCTCCGGATCTTCTGGCAATTGATATTAAGGCCGCGCTTGATCATTTAGGGGATATTGTTGGCGAAACAACAACGGAAGATGTGCTTGATTTGATTTTTGCCAGATTCTGTATCGGCAAGTAAAATATCCAAAGGCTGCCGGGTAAAATCGGAACATTACCCGGCAGCCTTTAGGTGCATTGTTTCATATTTAAAAATTTACTATACAGTCTTCACTGGTCAGAACACAGTTTGCCTTACTGACCATAATTGATTGGATCTCATGTTTACTGAGAACGGTCTTTTCACCTTTCAGCATGTGTACAATGCAGTCAACACAGATTTGCAAGATATAACGGTAATCACTCATTTCTCTCGCAATTTCCCAGCAGGGAGTATCCGGACGGTTTTTGGCGGGACATTTTTTTGATGTATCACAGCCCATAATTTCCCAACATGGCCAATCACATTTTTCACCCATAAGTGCACCCCTCAGCGTAAAAATAAATAAAAAACAGCCGTGACAATTCGTGCGGCTTATACAATATGTAAATCCCGATAAACAGGAGGCGTTATAACAACAATATGGCAGGATTTTCTCCTGCCATATTCAATTGGTCCTTTGTCAGCAATTTAGGCTTTATGCACTTTTTCTTCTTTCTGTTCCTCCTCCTTTTTTTCATCCTGCACCGGTTCACCGCCGTCGGGCATGGTGACTCCCAACTGGGCCCCAGCCCAGGAAGTATCGTGGGTGGCGGCTAAATCGGTCCGCCAGACCCTGTAACTCTCAGGAATCAACTTCACTCCTGAGTAGATTGAAGCAACGATCAGGTAAATTGCGAAGGAAATATAATACACTATAAATACTGCAGCTATTAATCCGATCGCGCCAAAAATACCCCATCCGACTTTGCTCTGGGCAAACATTAGAATGATATTGTCAATCATGGCTGGCCTCCTTTATGTCTCGCTGCGTCCCTTTGTGTTTTTTGGCTTTTATCAGATCGCCCTGTAAAGACCTGAATCGGGATTTTGCGCCAGTTTTCTTTGCCTTCACCTTATTTAATACAATATGTGTGCCAATTTTTTTTTCCGGTGCGATTATTGTAAAAATTTATATAACCAATTGATATGGTTGTGCTTTTATTTTTGTTTTGCCGACGGCCGATCATCAGATCCATTTCCCGGCAGATGTATATTGTAAAGAAATTAAACACCGTGTTGAATTTTTCAGCACTCCCGAGAATGCCTTTACCTCCAAGTTAGAGCTAGTCCTTAAATTTGTCATTTGTGTGGCAATAGAGAAAGCATTGCTCCAGCACCCTCTTTATGATACTCGGCGGCAGCTTGTTCAGTATTTCAAAATCCGGCAGGCCGCCATCGGGTAAGGTCATGCCTATTTTTTCGTCCACCCTGTTGTTGAGTTCCGAGGTTATCAGTGCCGCCAGCCGGTACATCTCCACATCAAACCATTGTATTGCTGCTGCACCATAAAAGAGATTCTTGAGGTTTCGCACCAGCCTGGTCGGGCGCAGCAGGACAAGCCACCCCTTTTCGTAAGGAGATTGATTTACCAGCTGCGGCTGACTGATGAGATCTTCATTTATTTTTTCCACATACCCGTCAACCGGAGGAGTTAAAGGTATGATGGAGTCCCGGGCCTTTATCCGTATGCTTTTTTTGCCGATTTTTTCATCTTTTAACGGCAGGCAGATCTTATTGATCGGTCCCAGGATATTCTGGCCGAAATCATCGATGCCGATCCGCACAAAGGCATTTTCCTCCACCTGCGCCCATGTGTGACAATGATGGTAAAAACGGTGGGTGCATAATCTTCCTCCACTACTATGTACTCTCCGGGGGATTAAATCATTGCCGCCGCGCATGACGATATCGAATGAACAGTTTGTACAGTCAAAATGAGAATCGCATAATTTGTAGGGTACTACCCCGGCCTCGGCCCAGAGGCATTCCTTCTCGCCGGCGGGTACGGTTTTTCTGTATTCATCAAGGCGTTCCGGTATTCTTTCAAATAGATTCTTTCCCAGATGTATCATGTCAGGAACCTCCTTTTTACAAGTTGTGCAAGAATGTTGTCTTGCACCGCCGGGTCTCTCATCTTCTCACAATCATCCGCTTTAAACGCGGCAGAAATTCGGGCAATGAGGCCGGCAACATACTGTCAGGTCAGGAAAAATTCCTTCAAGAGCAGGTCCCATTTCTCCTCATTGATATTTTTGGCCATTCCCGGCAGCGGCGCCCCGCCGTCCTGCATAACGGCGCCAAGTTCAGGGCTCATTTTCATACGCAGCTGGTTTGTCACCTCTTCCATCCATTTTCTGGCAAGATTGCCGGTCAGCAAAGATTTGCGGTCACGTTCAAAATTGTCCGGTTTGACCTTGAGTAGCCAACCTTGTCCATAAGGATCGGAGTCTAAGGCGCCCATTTTTTGGGGATTTTTTTCAAGTTCCGCCAGTAAGGCGACGTTGACCTCGACCACTATGCCGCTGACTGGCGCAAGCATATCGACAGACTTCTGGCCGTCCTGCAGACTCCAGCTTCTCTCACCCTGTCTGATGCAGGTGCCTACGGTCGGGTTGTTTCTGATTCCCATGGAACCGGCCATTTTCTGAGCAAAATCATCCATGCCCACCTTCACCAGGTCGGATTCCGACTCTTCAGGGCTGGCCCAGGTATGACCCTGGTGAAACAGGACTTTGTCAGGGACCCGGAACCAGTCCACCAGGCTATCAAAGGAACTGCTTAAGGCAGTGGTTGTCTTTTCAAACCTGTGCGAGGTAAAATACAGATAAAAGAGAGTGAATACTGCCAAGAATCCAAGAATCAGCAGATATTCAAATCCTTTTGTAGCATACATGGCCAAGTTACCCATTGTGGTTCCTCCTTTGTTTCCCGATCTTATGGGGCAGCCGGGCAGCTGTTTTATAGATATCGGCTTTCTTTGTGGATTCTGCAGCGGTCTGCTTTTACCTTTTCCTGCCGGGCCGGCTTAACACCGCGGAACAAAAGCAGGAACAGGGCTAGAAATCCAGGGATAAGCAGGTATCCAAATCCATTAATCATGTCCATGATGAGGTTGCCCATGCTGTTCCTCCTTTACTTCTCTATTTTTACCGGCTGCAATGCGGCCGCCTTGGAATCAAACCCGGCCAGGGCTCCCTTCGGCAGAGGGTATTCGACTTCGTCGTCCAGATGTTTTACCCATCCGGGGGAATCCATGAACACGGGCATTCGGTTGGCAACCCAGCGGAAGGCCCATATCTCGCCGAAAACAACGGCGAGGGTGATAATAATTTCAATCCACGACGGAAAGTAATGCACCGGGGCATACCATTTGAATGCGATGACAGAGACGTTCAGCCGGTTGAAAATTATGCCGACAGCAGTAATGATGGCCCCACTGAGCAGCAGTTTGCGGCTGCGGTTTTGGGCCCCCTTGACGAAGATGAGAAAGGGCAGCACCACAAATCCTATCATTTCAACCAGGTAGAGGTATCCCATCGGGGTCAGAAGTTCATTCCAGTGCATGCCGTGTATAAGTACAAGAATCTTCATGAAAAAGTAGACAAAGAGAGCGGCGGCCGCCAGGCGACTCAGCCCCACCATGATATCCATATGTTTGGCATGGTGCTCTGGTTTTATCTGGTGGCGGAAAACCTTATGGCTGATTGTGCCTTCAATAATGACGATGGACATCCCGGCAAAAACGCTGGAGACAATGAACAGAACAGGGATGTATTCCGTATACCAGAGGGGATGGATCTTGGCCGGCGCCAGCAGGAACAACGCTCCCAGACCCGACTGATGCAGCATCGAAAGGCATATGCCGAAGATGACCGCGCCGACGGTAAGGGACCCCAGTATTTTCCGCAGTTTTTTCAGTCCGAGCCATTCGGCGACAGCCGGGGAAAATTCGATGAATTGGGCGATCATGTAAAGCAGAAAATGCCAGGCCACAAGAAAAAGAACGGAACTCACGCCAAAGCTGTTGCCGATAATTGGATTGACAATCTTCCACGGCCGTCCCAGATCCAGGGTTAGTGCCCCGGCATAGAAAACATATGCCAGAAAGCCGTTTAAGACGGTGGCCCTGACAATGGAATGGTATTTTTCCATCCGCAGGACATAGACCATGAAGGTCACGATATAGGCGCCGGCGGCAAAGGCGACACCGGTGACCACGTCAAAGCCGATCCAGATGCCCCAGGGAAATTCCTGGTTGAGGTTGGTGGTGGCTCCAAGACCTTTGGCGAAGCGCAGGACAACAAGAACCAGGCCGGCGAGAATTATCGGGGCGGAAATAATATTAAATGGAGTAAGCAGCTTTCCTTTGGGTTTGAGTTCACTCAGGAGAAATTTCCCTAAGTCCTGCCCCACCCTTCTGTATACATGCATTGTATTATTTCTTGTATTCACCGTATTATCTCCTTTTGTTAAACAGCATACTCTAAAATTTCCCCTTTCAGTCCTTGTCAGTTTTCCCTTTCAGTGCCTGCCGCAGCCCCAGCATGAACGAGGGTGCCAGTAATAAGGCCAGGGGAACTGAGTACAGGAAGGTTTTCGTATATTCCGGATAGGGGGTTGTGCCCAGATCGGTTCTGAATCCCAGCTGTTCGAAAGGTACGGATGCGAGATAGAGCATGTTGGTCCCGCCTACCTCGTTTTCACCATAAATATGTCGGGTATAGTCAAAAGGATGATCATAGATCCGTTTGCGGGCAATATCGAGCAAATCCCCCCTTTTGCCGAATTGGATGGC
This sequence comes from uncultured delta proteobacterium, assembly GCA_963783905.1. Lineage (GTDB taxonomy): Bacteria > Desulfobacterota > Desulfobulbia > Desulfobulbales > BM004 > BM004. The sequence continues at coordinate 138,796 of CAWAPG010000013.1, forward strand.
TTCCTGGGGGCAGGCTTCGACACAGGCCGGTATTTTTCCTTCGCCGATGCGGTCATAGCACATGACGCATTTTCTGATCCGGGGATTGATGCTGCCATATTCAAATTTAGGCACATCGTACGGACAGGCGATCATGCAGTAGCGGCACCCCATGCACTTGTCCTCCCGCCAGATAACCGGCCCTTCTGGTGTCTTATACATGGCATTTACCAGGCAGGCGGAAACGCAGGCCGGCTGATCGCAGTGCATGCATTGTGTTTTGCTGAAAATTATACTCTTTTTTTCTGTGGCGGTGGCATTAACCACGGTAAGAGCCGTTGGACCGGTTTTTCTTTCATGGCCTGTTTCCGGTTTACTGTCAGGCAGAGGAAAGCCGTTCTTCTCGCAGCAGGCCCGCTCGCAAGCCTGACATCCGGTACACCTGGTGGTGTCGTTCAGCATGGCATATTGCTGCGAGTTATCCTTTTTCAGGGCAGAGCCAAAAGCGTTTTTCGGTCCCAGAAGCAGACTCGCACCTGCCGCCGCCCCGGTCACCTGCAGAAATTTTCTTCTGGTTGTCTTCATGCCATTTTCCTTATATATGATGTTTATTTATTGTATGTGTTTTAGCCGGTCGCTGTTCATGCTGCTTACAGGTTGTAGTTATCCCTTTTTGGAGTGACAGTCATTACACTCGTTGGCCACATCCATTTCCTTGTGGCACCCCATGCACTGCATATGAAATGCCCGCTTTAGCCCTGCTGTATCCAGATGAAAAGGCTTTTCCTTCTGGTCGGCCTGCATCTTTTCGGCATTACCGGGACTGATTGCGTGACATCCCTTGCAGGCGACCACATCTATCTCAACGCTTCCCTTATGACAGGGAAGGCACCTGGGATCTTCGCCGGTCTCACCCAAGGTATGGTGATGACAAGTTGCACAGGAGGCAATATCCAGATGCATTCCATGGTCAAAAATAACCTGTTCGTAAATATCGCCAATATGGTCCAATGCAATAACTTCAGGCACCTCTGAGGCAGAGGGATACTGTGTTGAAACAGCAAGCAGTGAACCCAGGATAATGCTGGCAAATAGTATTTTCCACTTGTTGCGCATTTTGAGTTTTCTCCTTTTAATAGTTATCCCAGTAAAATAAATGTGTTACAGGTGCTTTTCGGGCTTTTTTGCAACTGGAAGCAACTACTCCTTACTCGATGGTAGATCAGGGCGATCTAAAATCCTTTCACCTAGATAAAAAGCAACAAGTATGCCAATCGTGTTGGCGCAAACTGTGACAAAAATCTAACCTTCTGAAATAAAAAGAGAATTTATAATAAAGAGGGAAAAATAAGGGGAATTATTTTTATTTTTGCATGGATGAAGAGCATATTTTTTTCAGAATGAGATAAAAATATGTTGAAAAATTCTACACTCGGTGTAGAGATATTTAACAGTCAGCTATCAGAAATTTGGGTTTTGGGATCGAATTCGCAGGGAACCTCTCGGGAAGAGGGCCCCAACATGTCTAACAAATTAATGGAGCCTTGGCTATGGCGCAGGAAAGCTCAAATGAGAATGTACGGATCCTAATTGTTGACGATGAGTTTTCAGTACGGCAATCTTTAACGGCCTGGTTTGAGGATGAGGGCTATACCGTTGACGTGGCGGCCAGCGGCAAGGAAGCCCTGGCTAAACTTGCCGAAAACAGATGGGATATATTTTTTCTCGATTTAAAGATGCCGGGGATGTCCGGTCTTGAATTACAGAAAAAAATCAAGGAGATCCAGCCGGAAAGCACCATTATAATCATAACAGCCTATGCGTCGGTGGAATCGGCGGTTGAGGCGATGCAGAGCGGTGCTTATGATTATCTGTCAAAACCGTTTGATCCTGATTATCTGGGCCTTATGGTGCGAAACATCATCGAGCGCAAGAAACTGAAGGACGAAACCGCAAGCCTTAAAAAGACCATCGAGGGGGTCTATACCTCCAAGGAAATAATCGGTGAGAGTCCCGGTATCAAAAAGATGATGGAAGATATCCGGTCGGTAGCCGATACCGAAACCACGGTGCTGATCCGGGGTGAAAGCGGCACCGGCAAAGAGTTGGTGGCCAGGGCCATACATGCCAACAGCAGGCGACGTTATGCCCCTATTGTCACGATCAACTGTGGGGCTCTGCCGGAGTCCATCCTGGAGAGTGAACTCTTCGGACATGAAAAAGGAGCATTCACCGGGGCCCAGTATGCCAGAAAAGGCAAGTTTGAAATGGCGGACGGCGGTACCATATTTCTTGATGAGATAGGCAACATCAGCGCCAAGATCCAGATGGAACTTCTGCGTGTTCTGGAGGAAAAAAAGTTTTTCCGCCTGGGGGGCAGCAAAGAGATCAAGGCAGACTTCAGAACAATCGCTGCAACCAATAAAGATCTGGAAGCAGCCATGGAAGAGGGTGAATTCAGAAATGACCTGTTTTACCGGTTGAACGTGTTTGTCATTCAAATTCCGGCCCTGCGGGAACACAGGGAGGATATCCCGCTTCTGTCCCAGCACTTTTTCAAAGTTTTTACCTCGCAGATGAATAAGCCCATTGCCAAGATCAGCCCTGCAGCCATGAAGCTCCTTGTCAACTATGACTGGCCGGGCAATGTCCGCGAACTGGAAAATGCCATTGAACGGGCGGTGGTTATCTGCAAATCAAATGAAATACAGCCGCAGGATTTCCCTTTCTCCCATATCCAGCCAGAAGAGGGGTCTTCGGACGACTCCCTGGAGGTGCTGCAGAGAAAACACATTAAAAAGATACTCGAACAGACGGGGTGGAACATCAGCAAGGCCGCATCAATCCTGCAGATAGACAGGGTGACCCTGTATAATAAAATAAACAAATATAAATTGAAAAAACCCTAAACCCGAGCCGATGCGCAATATCGTCCTCATCCCCATCGGCAAGACGAAACATAAGGTTGCCGACTTTTTAACATTCTCCCTGCCGGAAATATTGAATATCCCCTGCCTGGTTCGAGAGGAAAAGATTGCCCTTGCTCCTTTTTACAGCAACGAGCGCAGACAATATCATTCCACGGAAATTCTGCGGCAGCTCTTGGCATTTTCCAAAGGCAGCGGGCAGCACATTCTCGGGATAATGGATGAGGACCTTTATATTCCCATCCTGACCTTTGTTTTCGGCGAGGCCCAGCATAACGGCCAGTGTGCGCTGATATCAGGCTATCGGCTGCACCAGGAGTTCTACGGCCTCCCGGAGGATGAAACCCTCTACCTGCAGCGATGTGAAAAAGAGGCGGTCCATGAGTTGGGACATACCCTGGGGTTGATACACTGCGATAATTTCGAGTGCGTCATGCGCTATGCCACCTCCATTGCCGACATAGACATCAAGCGGAACGTCTTCTGCCCAAGCTGTGCGGAAACACTCGGCATCCCTTCCCTCTGGTAGCAGCAAAAAAATGGGGGCAGGAATTTATTCCTGCTCGCTGGGAGCTGCCGAATCCAGCGGCAGGAAAAGGGTGATTGTCGTGCCCTGGCCCAATTCGGACTCGACCTCAATTGTCCCATGATGGGATTTGACTATTTCATAGACCACAGATACACCCAGGCCACTGTTCAAACTGGTTTCCTTTTCAGGAGAAACAGTTTTTGTGGTGAAGAAGGGTTCAAACATATGGGACCTGGTTTGCTCGTCCATGCCGATGCCATTGTCCTGAATGGCGATTTCCAGCCTGTTCTTTTCCGCCAGGAGCCGGGTTCTGATGATTATACAGCCGCTGTCGCTCTGCACGGCATCACAGGCATTGAGCAGCAGGGCAACGAGGGCCTGTTTAATTTTCTGATCATCGCAGCTTATTTCCGGTGATTCCGGGGCAAGCTCCAGTTTTACCTCTATATTGAGGAGATCAACCTGATGCTGGACCAGACGCAGCGTATCCTGCACCAGGCTGTTTATGTCATGTTTGCTGATTTGCGGCTTGGTGGGGCGGGCAAACTGCAGCAGTCCCCGGACTATTTCACCACACCGTGCCGATTCACTCTCAATGGTTTCAATATACTGGATGTACTTAGCTGACTCCCCCGGGAATAGTTCAGCGCCCCGTTTCAACATCAATTTGGCATAGGTACGGATACCGGCAAGGGGATTGTTGATCTCATGGGCAACAATGGCGGCAAGTCGTCCCATGGAAGCCATTTTTTCCGCCTGGATGGCATTCTCCTGGGCCTGTTTGAGCTGGGCGGTCCTCTCCTCCACAAGGTCTTCCAGAGTCAGGGTCCAGGTGGTTATTTCATCCTGCGCCTCTTTCAAGGCATGGGTCATGGTGTTGAAGGATCTGGCAAGTTCACCGATCTCATCGGATGATCGGGCCGGAATCTCAAAGTCCAGGTCTCCTCCTGCAACCTTCTTCACGCCCCCCGCCAGTCTTTGCACCCTGCGGCTGATAAATTTCTCAATCATGGCATAACTGATGACGATAATCGCCAGCAGGGCCAGAATGGTTATAAAAACTGTCCGGTTTTTGGCGGCGGAAACCGTCCTCAGGGCCCGCTCCACATTTGTTTTTACGATCATGCCGCCAATAACCTGGTTTGAAGAGCCATGGCAGTGATAACAATCTTTTTCATTAAGAATCGGGGCAATGACGATGATATACCTTTTACCGTCGACGTCAGTCTCAAAGGATTCCTGCGGTGCCCTGCCGGTCTGCAGCATGATGTTTAAGGAGGTGAGAAACTGTTTATTATTGATTCTATTCGTGATGTTGGAGTAAATTTTGTCCCGGTGCGTGGACCAGGTGATGAGCCGATTGGTATCGCAGATGAATACTTCAACCCCTTCCATTTTCTCCCGGATGTCAGTCAGCACCTGTTCCACTGCGGAACTGTCACCGACGGACATGGGGTATCTGATGCCGGAATAGGTGGAAGCTGCAAGATCCATACTGAGCGTTTCCATAAGCTCAATGGCGTCCTTTTTACCGAAATAAAGATCCAGGATAATCTCAAAACCCATGACCAGGGTTATGGAGACAATAATGGTTGCCATGATCCGGTGGCCCAGTTTTTTTCTGATGAAATCGGGCAGCCGGATTTTGAAGAAGTTGCGTGTAGAACCGATCATTTATGGGTTTCCCGCACCTTATATGGAGGACTAATGTGCCCCGCCATGGATCAAGGGTTTATATTTGAAGGCCTTGACCCGTTCTGAAATATGACAGACCTCGCAGTCTTTTTTGCTCAGATTTCCGATTATTGCCGCAGGGTCCCCTGTCCTGACATGTTCCGCACCGGGACCGTGACAAACTTCGCAGCCGGCATTCTTCAGATGTGGCGTTGCTTCGGGGCTGACAAACCCGCCCGGCTTTCCATAGCCGGTGGTGTGGCAGGGGTAGCAGCGTTTGATCTCCTCAGGCGTCAGGTGTTTCATCTGTTTTTCAATGCTTTGAAACGAAGTGCTTTTTTTGGCGTAGGTTGTGAAGTTGGCGTATTCTTCAGGGTGACACGCTTTGCAGGCCAGAGAGCCGACGTAGTTGATCGTTTTTTTCCCAGCGCGGGAGAAAAAGATGCCAAAAGCAGAAGAATTACGGCGGTCGTCAGCAGCCCCTGATTTCTGTTTCGATTTTGCACAGAGATGTTTTTTGTTGTCATTTGATGCACCTTCCAATCATGGTTGTCCGGACAGCAGGTTAATTACTTTTACAAACTGTGCAGCCGTTTACGCATTTATCATTTACGATATACCTTGTAGCATCTGGTTTCAAGTCCGCTGCAACCAACCGGTAAGGGTTCCCGTGTCATATGATTGGAATATTGGAACATGGCCAGGCCTTTCTGGTTGGATGTCAATTCATGTGTTCTGACGCCGTTGCCCCCGGTTTTAATATTCAGCAGGTACGGCCGGCGGTTTGGTTAAAGTGATGGGCAGCTTTATGATAACCGATGTGCCTTTCTCTTTTTCATTAACAATTTCTATATCACCGCCGTGATCAAAAATGATCTGCTTGCACAGCGCGAGTCCCAGGCCCATTCTCCCGGGCTTTGTCGTCATAAAAGGTTGCATGGCCTGCGTGGTCGACAACTCACTGAAGCCGCCGCCGCTGTCATTAAATTCGATATGAAGATTATCCCAGCAGAGCACGGCCTTTATTTTTATGCTGCCTCCGGTGTCGATCATGGCATCGAGGCTGTTTTCAAAAATGTGCCAGAGAGCCTGGCGCATCAGCGAGCGGTCGATATACATGGCGGGCAGCTCCTCATCCATTTCGATATCCACCGCCACCCCGGAAAGGCGTGCTTCGGTTTTCACGCCATTGCACCAGCTGTCAAGAAATTCTGACATGTCAATCAGGCTGAATTGCGGCTTCAGGGGACGGACCACGTCACAGATATCACTGATCAACTCTTCGATATGCTGCACATGGTGACTGATATGTTTCAGTTTTTTCCGGCAGCCGTGCGGCAGGTCAATTCTGGTCATCATCCTGCGGACAAGGCCGCCGATGATCATGAGGGGATTGCGCAGCTCATGGGTCATACGGTAGGAAATTTCTCCGATGGCGGCCATGGTATCAAGGTGGGACACCTTTTTTTCCAGGTGCAGCTTTTCTTCCTGGATGGCGATTATCTCCCAGAGGAACAATGCTCCCACATGATCAAGGACCTTGATGCTGGCCAGCCTGTTTTTGTGGATATCATTCAGGACTCTGTCGTCGCCGGTCAGTTCAATGATAAGATCGAGATTTTTGTTCTGCAGAAATGGCCTGTAATCCGGGATGGTCGGGATCCCAAGCCGCTCGGCGTGTACCCTGCCGATTGCATTTTTATTGGGATCAGCCACGCCGATTATGTGTGGTTCAAAATGTACGGGAGGGTAAAATTTGAGGAGGTGCAGGATGTCATAACATCCTTTCCCGCCCCCGACAAAGGCCACGTTAATGACTTGCTTGCTCATAAGGATAACCTGGAATGATGAGCGTTTACGCCTTTTATAACAGACCGGAAGAGACGGCAATGGATAAAGTCTGCTGCAGTAAAGCGATTCACCGCCGCCGCTGAATTCTACTATACTATTAATAATTTGTTTTTACTAGTAAAAATGCCCACAGCATGTTGTTTAAGGTATTATATTTCTTATAAAAAACCACAATGTGGCAGTCAGGGAAAAGTGGTAAAGAACTGTGGGAACAGGGGAGACAAAAAGAGCCGGATGAAGTTTTCATCCGGCTCCTTCTGGTGTGAAGATGTATGAGGAATTTATTCTTTTTTCTCCTGCAGGGCAGCGATGGTTTCTTCCAGCTCTTTTACCTGCTTCTTCAGTTTTTTGAGATCCTTATTCACGCCGTCGAAATTATACCATTGCTCGCCGTTCGCCGCTTCAACCGGCCGATTGGCAGCAAGGTCCGATGAATAAACCCGCCAGGAATCATCCCAGTTGGCCGGGTTCTTGAAACCCAACAATCTCAGCTCCAGGTAGGTAAGGGTGGAACGTGTTCCGGTCTGGCAGTAAGCGATGGTTCTATTATTTTTATCAAGGGAGGCAAATTTATCATGCACCGCCTTGGCATCAATAAAACCGGTGGCTTCCATCTTCTCAGTTTTTTTGTCCATTTCCTTGATCATGGTATCCTTATGGGACACATTGAGAGTCGCATGGGGAACATGGCCGCCACGTAAGGCCCGCATATCCGTGCCTTCATATTCTTTTTCGCTGCGGGAATCTATGACCTGCACCCCCGTTGTTTTCCCGGTGGCAATATCAGTAATCTCATCGGTGGTGGCTAAACGGCTTGGTACCACATGGGCGGTAAATGTTTTCGGTTCCTTTATGGTCGGTTCCTTTGCCAGTCTAAACCCTGAATTACGCCAGGCTTCAAGGCCGCCGTCCATGAAATGCACCTTGTCGTGTCCCAGGTATTCCATGACCCAGAAACCTACCGTGGCATCGGTCAGGGTTTTTTCATTGCCGTGGTAGAAGACCACGTGGGTGTTATTGTCGATCCCGGCCTTTCCCAGCAGGTTTTCATACTTGGAGACATCTTTGAAAGTCCTTGCCGTTGGGTCGCGCAAAGCCTTTTTTACCCTTTTGCCAAGACTGATGGCTCCGGGAATGTGGCCCTTGGCATAATCCTTCAGGTCCCTGGCATCAATGACAACCCAGTCGGGCTTGTCTATATTTTTTTCTAAAGCTTCAGGCGTTATAAGCAGATCCGGATTGGCCCACTCAGCCCCGATTGCCAGACCTGTCATCAGGAGCAGATATACTCCCGCCACAATCAAAATTCTCATTTGTTTCTGCATAGGTTTACCTCCTGCAATTTTTTGTTAAGTACGGCGTAAATGCCTGATAAACATCATTATTCGTCAGTTCTTGACACCTTTTTATTATGGACAAATAGAGCGGTCATTACCTGGCTATTAAAACAGATATTTGAGAATTATTGGCCACCTCTCTGCTGATGCTTCCCATCCAGAGATTGTGCAGTCGTTTGCCCCGGGAACCAATGATTATCATCTCAACCCCATTCTCCTGCGCTGCCTTCAGGATCTCTTCGGCCGGATGCCCCTGTCGGATCAGCGGCGAAATCCCTGAAAATCCGTGTTTTCCCAGGAGCTCTTTAAAATAATGCAGTACTTTTTCCGCCTTTTGGTCCAGCTGTTTCTGATACTCGGTGCCCTGAAGAGATTCTTTCAGCGTCTCTGTCTCCGAATCGCTGAGCAGCACCTCACCCATGAGTGATTTTCCCTCCAGTTTTTCGACATAGAGTAGGATGATATTATCGGGGACGCCGTTTTTCCCGGTACATTGACCCAGCAGATTGTTTAATACTTCAATGACAGCCAGCGACCCTTTTGTCTCATCAACGGCAAGGAGTATTTTTTTCATATTTATTTCCCGAGATTCTTGTAATATTTCTGCATTTCATCGGTGAGGCCTTCAATTTTCTCTTCCGTGCCGCCGCCGTAACCGGCAGCCTCCACCGCACCGAAGTAGCCGGGCTCCGTGCCGGTATGGGCGGAAACCGCGTACCCGCCGGCAAAGCCGAGACTCAATGCCAGAATAGCCAGAATCAGCCAATGTACATTTTTCATAGTGACACCTTTCTAATTTTCCTCGTCATTATTGTATAAGTACTCGTACTGCTTCAGAAGATCATCCGGCAGCGGTTGTCCCTCCTGGAGCTGTTCGATGTTTTCCCCGAAGCCCACTTCCAGAAACGGGGGAACGGAATAGCCGATCATGAAGCCCAGAAAAGCAATGACAATGAGATTTATTATCCACAGGGTGTTCTTTTTCATTAACCTGTCCTCTTTACAGTCCGTTAGTTAAAAGTTCATTTCGTGATGATCCCCGGATGACCAGCTTCTCCCTCTTATCCTTTTTGAATTGTAAAGAGGAATTGCGAGCCGTCTCTCCGGGTAGCGATAATCGGGTTGCCTTCGTTTGTGCACATGGCGGTTATGGATTCTGCTGAAGAGGGGTTGTCAAAGACCAGTTCAAGCTTGTCACCGCTCTTCAGTTTTTCCAGCACTTTCTTGGTGTAGAGCTGGGGATGGGGACAGACATAACCGGTAACATCCAGCGTGTATAATCCATGTTCCTTTTGTTTAAATTGCATTGCCATAATCGAATCTCCTGCATTAAATTTATAAGTCGAAATCGATGTTGGCCATTTCCCTGGCCATCTTCCGTTCCGTGTACCAGTTGAAGAATTTGACGCCGATATAAGCGCCGCCTATCATGCCCAGGCCGAAAGACCACCCCGAAACATCGCCGTTGGCTGTCCTGACAAAGAAGGCGCCGATGTTACAGCCAAGGGCCAGCCTGGAGCCGATTCCCATCAATGCGCCGCCGATGATGGCCCAAAGGGCCAATTCCCGGGTGGGCTTCTTCCATTTGAATTCATTATTGAGAAGGGCCATGACCGCGGCCCCGCCGATAAGGGCCACCGACATCCAGTCGGCAGGATTGATGGCGGGACTAGGGATGCCGTTCACCCAGCCGAAATAAATGTTGTCCATGTTGTTCCAGCCAAGTTTATGGGCCACCCAGCCGACCCACTGGGCCTCCTGGGTCGTGACATACCAGTATCCGGGATCAAAGACCGTGCCCTTGGCGGAAATGCCGTAATCGAAACCGATGCGGTGCAGAAGGGTGCCGGCATTCTTGACCCCGAATTTCATGCGCAGGCCCTCGATGACAAACATCTGCAGACCGCAGGCAATACCGAGGAAAAGACCGGCGATGGCTGTTCGTTTTGACGCGGTTATCATCGCCCAGTAACCGCGGATATGGTCTACAAACCCGGGACCGCGGCCTTCCCTTGTTTGCAGATCGAGGACATACCGTTTTCTGGACCATAAAATGTAGACCAGGATTAAAAGTATCAACGCCGGCAAAATAACCCCGACCAGGGTGTTGCCGAATAAAGCGCCGATCAACGTCTCATCTTTAAATCCGAGAAGTTTGGCAAAGGTGATAACCGGCTGGTTCCAGACGTAGCCGGCCAGGTATTGATCGACCCAGCCGTCGCCAACATTGATGGAACTGGGGAGGTTCTTGGTCAAGGCCGATTCTGCCCAGGATGCGGGGACCAGATAATTGAGCCAGCCGCCAAGATCGACAAAGGTTGACTGGGTGATGCTGATGGAGAGGATGACCAGCATGGAGACGCCGTTTCCTTCGCCGGCCTTGTAAAGGGATCCTGAAGCACAGCCGCCGGCAAATACCATGCCGATTCCGAAGATAAGCCCGGCAATCACCGCATGAATGGACCAGGGGGCGGCATGAAAGGTGGACCATCCTGTTGCGGCCACCAGCGAAGAAGTAATCGAGAAGAGCACGGTGGCGATCATGATGCCGACTACCATGCGCGGTACCCCGACCGCAAAGAGGTCACGAAATGCCGAGGCAAAACAGAAGCGGCCGTACTGCAGGCACATGCCGTAGATGAAACCAAACCAGAGATAGGCGGAAAGATAAATGTAGTACTCATGCATGGCGAAGGTGCCGATGCTGACCAGGGCAAAAAAGCCGACAATCAGGTAAATCCACATGATATTTTTGCGTGATACTACATCTGTGGTGTCCCTGCTCGGACTGCAGCAACTTGCTGCCTTGGGTTCAGTTAACTCTTCTGTGACTATGGCGTCCACCTGCCACCTCCTTTTTCAGGCAATTTTTTTCTTTCAGATAAAGTTCCTGGCGCTGTGTTAAAAAAAACATACTCTTCACGGTGCAATGCCCATGCCACATTGTGGTACCCAGCGAAAAACTTTTTCAAAATGTCTTTCCCCATTTCGCCAGGATCCAAGCTCCGGCTGAGCAGACGATTTTCCCGCTGCGATTTTTTTATTCCGGTTTCATGCGGAAAATCCGTGGAGGAATTTGTCGGGATTGCCCCATCGGGAACAATCGTTCCCGTGCGGTTGTGCCATTCGGGACAGTCTGGGGATAAAATACAGCAGCCGGTTGGTTCCACAGGGTCCCAGGACAGGGATTTTTTCTCGGGTAAAAATCAAGGTATTACACAGCGACAAAAGTATTCCAGTGCGGCTGCTGAAAAGAACGGATGATGCAGAGACAGGTTTACGATATGAACTGGCCCGTATTTTACGAACATGCCAAACGGAAGACCAATGAGAGAGACCGGTGCTCTATCTGCTCATCGATTCTTTCCCGACCCTGTTCTTGCCCCAAAAGGGTATATAATGATGAGAATTTATCAGCATAAAATATCTGCCGGCAACAGGAGCATTGCCGATAAATTCCCCGGGAAGATCAAGATTGCAAAGATAGAAAAAATATAGGAGTTAGATAAAATTCAAAGCAAAGCGAATCATGCTCCGCAGCAATGATTAGGGCGGCAGAAATGGATAAAAAACCCATGTGTATTTATTACGGGTGCTCATATTATCTTTTCATTTTCCATGCAGTACTGCTACTTGGCATTTCCTTTGCAGAACAAACTCCAGTATGATCATAAATTATAGTGCATGCCCGCTGAACAATATCAGAGGGATAATTTTTTTGTGCTATTAGAGTCAGCCTGGTAGACTCAGTTGTCCCAAAAGGGACAAACGGAAAATTGCAGACAATGGAAAATTTATACTCTGTTACTTCGGATTTGTTTTCAAGGGAAGTCCTGCTGAAATATCACAACGGCGAGGAAATCCTTATCGGCATAATCTGTTTGATGATTGCTGTCAGGGCATTCAGGACCAGCAGCCTCAAGATAAGCGGGAACCAGGTCAAGAGCAGCCGGATCTTTCTTGTGGGCGCAAGCTTTGTCATCCTGGGATGCAGCAGCCTGACCCACGCCATAATCCATGCCACCCATTCCGACCTGAATTTGCTGTACCAGACCCTCTTGGGATACAGTCTCGGGCTCTTCTGCCTGATCACCGCCATCTCGGTGGAAAACCCGCGCAACAAAATAGCCATACCACTGCTCTACATCCCCCTGTTGGCGCTGCTGCATCCAATTGTTTATGAAAAATTTCCTTTTTTCGGCCAATTCCGGCCGCTTGTCTGGATCCTAATCGCTTATCTTTCCGGCATAGTCTGCATGCTCTATATCGGCACATTTTACCGCCGCCGGAGCAAGCAGTTCCTGTTCTCGGCCCTGGGCCATCTCATTATCTGCATCGGTGCCATATTCCTCTTCTTCCCTGCTCCCATCGGCTCCCCGGTCTGGCTGCACGGGCATATCATGAGACCCCTCGGTTTTATGATCCTGTTTTTCAGCATGAGCCGGAATGAGTTGCTGAAGATGGAGGGTTCTATTCTGTACCGGGCCCTGGCTGCGTTTTCCATTCTCGCGGCGATTCCGCTTCTTTTTTTTGGTACCTTCGTCTTTTACGATAATATTTCTCCGGTAACCATAATCGGGCGCCGATTTATTGTTTTTCTGCTTCTACTGATCACCCTTGTATCCGGCCTCCTCTTCGGCCTGGGTATGATTATCAGGCTGATAAAGCCGATTCTGCAGCTGAAGAATTCAGTTGACGGCATGGTTGGCGGGGGAATGGTCAAACGCATACCCATCCAGATCAATGATGAGATAGGAGAGCTTTCGAACGCCTTCAATGAAATGCTGAACCGATTGGATAATGCCATCGAGGAGCAGGAAAGAATGTGCCGCTTGGCTGCAACCGGCGAACTGGCGGCCACCCTGGCGCATGAAATAAAAAATCCCCTTAATGCAATTGGCGGCGCCGCCAATTATATAGGAAAAAACACGAAAGGCAGCCTGGTTAAAGAGTTTGTGACGGTAATAACCAGCGAAGTATCCCGGATAAATAACCTGACCAGTACACTGCTCAGTTTTTCTAAAACCTCGGAACCCAACCCTGAATCCACCGATCTCAATAAACTTGTCGAAGAAGCCGTTTATCTGTTGAGCAAGGAATCCCCTGAACTGCAGGTATCTTTAAGGAAGGACCTGGACAAAGATTTACCCGAGGTTAACTGTGATAATAACCAGATAAAACAGGTTATTATCAATCTTTTGATAAACGGCCTTGATGCGGTTGATGAAAATGGGATAATCACGGTAAGGACCTGGCACCGGAAAAATAAAACCTTCCTTGCTGTTGAGGACAACGGCAAAGGTATTTTGCCGGAGATCCTCCCCAATATCTTTAATCCATTTTTCACCACCAAAACCCGGGGAACAGGTCTCGGCCTGGCAATCTCGAAAAAAATCGCCCGGGAACACGGAGGCGACCTGACCGTTGAAAGTACGCCTGGTAAGGGCAGTACTTTCACCCTTGTTCTTTATGATTAGGAGAAACATTCATGGTGCACAAAATTCTTATAGTTGATGATGAAGTAAACTCACTGAAGGTATTGTCCGCTGCATTGAAAAAAGATAGTACCGAGGTAGATACGGCACGGTCCGGTGAAGAGGCCCTGGAGTTGATAAAAAAGAAAAAATACGGACTGGTAATTTCCGACTTCAAAATGGGAGGCATGAGCGGCGAGGAGCTTTTGGGAAAAACAAGGAGCATTTCACCGGATTTGCCTTTTATTCTTCTCACTGCGTTCGGGACCATTGAATTGGCGGTGAACGCCATGCGAAAAGGGGCCTATACCTACCTGACAAAACCGGTGAATCTGAATCTGCTTGAATCATTGGTCAACGATATCCTGGTTTACGGCAGTTCGCAAAAAGGAAACGATGTGCCGGGCAAATTTCAGTTTATGAACATCATCGGCAGAACCCCCCCCATGCAAGAGATATTTTCCCTGATCAAACGGGTGAGTAAGACCGATGCCAACATTCTCATTCTGGGTGAGTCGGGAACCGGCAAGGAGCTGGTGGCGCGGGCAATACATTACACTTCGCTGCGGGCTGATAAACCGTTTATTCCTATTGACTGCACGACCATTCCGGCAGAACTCATGGAAAGTGAACTGTTCGGCTATGAAAAAGGCGCTTTTACCTGTGCGGTTGAACGTAAACTGGGTTTGGTCGAGATGGCTCAGGGCGGCACAACCTTTTTTGATGAAATAGGCGATCTGGATTTCGTGCTGCAGAAAAAACTGCTTCGTTTTCTGCAGGAAAAGGAGATACGCAGGATTGCCGGCAAGGAGAAAATTAAAGTTGATGTCAGGGTGCTTTCCGCCACCAACAGAGACATTGAAAAATCCCTGCAGAATGAAGAGTTCCGGTCCGATCTTTACTACCGTCTCAATGTCATTACAATTCGCATCCCGCCCCTGCGGGAAAGAACGGATGATATCCCTTTGCTTGCTAACCACTACCTGGAGCATTTCAGGGAAAGCAACAAAAAGCAAATCCGGGAAATCGAACCGGAAGCTCTGTCCGCCTTAATGAGTTATGATTGGCCAGGCAATGTCCGCGAACTGGAAAATGTCATGGAACGGGCGGTAATTCTCTGCCCCCACGACACGATAAACCGTGAGTGTTTACCGAAGAAAATGCAGGTACTTGCCGGGGAAGAATATCCCGAGATCAAGGAATTCAACCTGCCTGAAATAGAAAAAAGAACCATTATCAGGGCCCTTGATAAAACTTCCTGGAATCAGTCCCGGGCGGCCAGGCTGCTTGGCATCAGCCGTAAGCAGCTGCGGACCAAAATGAAAAATCTGGAACTGCTTCCCGCTGTCTGAAAAATAAAATCCCGACTCAGGTAAGTTGTACCTTGTACGATGGGAGAGTTCATCTCCTGTTCATATATTGTTTTTTTCTCGTGCGTGCAGAAATTTTTTCTTGACACTTTGCGCAATGTTTTGTCCTAATTTTATCGGGCGAAGTTACATTCTCAGCGATAAAAGGAGGGACGATATGAAATGCATACTGTGCAGTGTCGCGCTGATCCTGAATCTTGTCTTGGCCGGTAGTTCATCTGGAGCAAAACACGCTGCTTTGGATGCCGCAGACAATCTGCAAACTCTCTCACCCCCTGATATCTTTCTTGCTTTGGCAGAGCATGAGGACAAGGAAAAATTACAATCCCTGCTGCTGAAACTCAGTGATGCCGATCCGTTTGTCAGGGTAGAGGCCGTCCAGGGGCTTGGAGAAATACAAAGACCGCAGTCCCTTGTCTCTGTGTGCGAATGCCTCCATGATGAAAACCTCTATGTCCGGGCCTATGCTGCTGAAGCCTTGGGCAAAATCGGTCGCATGGACATCTCCCTGACCCTGTCGAAGCTGCTGCCGGCCCTGGACGACCCTTCGCCCTATGTAAGATCCATGATGATCCTGGCCCTGGGTGAATTGCAGGACGAAAGAGCGGTTGATTCCATCAGGAAACTTCTGGATGATGAGGATGAAAGCGTCAGGGGCATGGCGGCATGGGCCTTGAATAAAATAGAGAACGTCCAATAAAGTTAAAAATCCCGGCAAAAACCATGGCCTCCGCTTCTTCCAGGGCTCTCTTTTGGGTGGTCATGTAATGGGCGGCAAACGCATTTCTGCCATCTTTGAACTTTTTGAAATCATTCATATAATAAACAAAGATGGGGGGCGGAAACATCCAGATGGCCAGCTTCGGCTTATCCAGCCCCCTTTTCGCCAGCATGAAAGCAAATTGCTGTTCATGGTCTAATATCACCTTGCACTTTTCTGCGAAGGAATTCATTTTTTTGCAGAAGAGAACAGGAGCAAAACCGGGATGCAGAAATTGGATAATCCATTTTTGTGCAGGTCCTGATACCCTGAAAGAATCCATATCAGATCAAATCCAATAACGCCTTAACCAGTTTTTCAGCCCCGGCCCCGATCTGGTCAACCCGGGCATCAAGCATGTAGCAAGGTGTTGTAACTATCTTGTGCTCCCGGTCGATAACTATTTCACCATGACCGGTTTTTTCATGGGTAGCACCCATCCTGACCAATGCTCCTTCCGTTCCGGGATCATGACCTATCGTCACCGTGACATTGCCGAGAATCCTGGCAATGATGGCAGGCGCGATACACAGTGCCCCGATAGGTTTATGCTGGGCTGCGGTTTCCTCCACCGCCCTGGTTACATCCTGGTTGACGGTACATTCCGGTCCGTCAAAGGCAAAGGTGGAAAGATTTTTGGCTACTCCCAGTCCACCCGGCATAATCAGGCCATCATAGTCTGCAGCCTTATAATCCTTGAGGTCCTTGATATTGCCCCGGGCAATCCGGGCCGATTCGATAAGAACATTGCGGGATTCAGGCATTTCCCGGCCGGTGATAAAATTGAGGACATGATGCTGCATGATATCCGGGGCAAAGCACTGGTAGTCAGCCCCATG
The DNA here is from genome assembly GCA_963783905.1 of uncultured delta proteobacterium. GTDB lineage: Bacteria > Desulfobacterota > Desulfobulbia > Desulfobulbales > BM004 > BM004. The sequence continues at coordinate 155,536 of CAWAPG010000013.1, forward strand.
TTTGTGAAGGGCCCAGAGGGTCATCACCGATTCATGGATTTCTGCGCCGTCCTTGTTGCCGCAGCCAGAAAGTATCACTGCAAATTGTGCCTTTTTATTCATGGTATCCTCTCTAGTAGCTAGTAGGTATGGTTGCAATTATTCTGCCGTCATTTCTGCAATTGATAGATTGCCGGCAGCTGCCGGTACCGCTCCGCGCAGTCAAGGCCGTATCCCACCAGAAAGCCGTGCTGTACCTCAAAACCGGTGTAATCAACGGCAAGGCCAACCTCACGCCGTTCCTTTTTGTCAATCAGGACGCAGAAGCGCACCGAAAGGGCGCCGCGGTCGGTAAAACATTGTTGTAGACGGGCCAGGGTGCGCCCGGTATCAATAATATCATCAACGATAAGAATATTCTTCCCCTGCGCATCCAGCTCAATGTCCTTGGAGAAACGTAGAGTGGAAGGGGTGGTATCGCTGCCGTAACTGGCCACCCTGACAAAATCAATTTCTATGGGCCGCTTTATGGCCCTGACCAGGTCGGCCAGGAAGATGAAGGCGCCGTTCAGAATGCCGACGATCAGCAGCGGGCCCTGGTCATAATCCTGCGTGATGGCACCACCAAGCTCGGTAATGCGCGCGGCAATTTCTTCTTTGCCGATGATAAGTTCTTTTTCGGCCATGATGTTCCAGAGGGAAAATGATTATAGTAGAAGAAAATGTGGTTTTGTTTTCATTTTAGCTCAATTTTTTTTAAATCTCAATAAAATCAACCGGTTTTATTGAGAAAGAAAATACGATATACTGGATTGCTGCCGGATGAAACAAGACCCGCGGGAGAGAATGGTCTTGAATATGAATATAAGGTGAATTGTATGCATGAAACGGCCGATAAGACAATTTTTGTTACCGGAACCGACACTTCGGTCGGCAAGACATATGTCTGTGCCAGGCTACTCCGGTTTCTGCAACAAAGGGGGATCCGGGCCGGCTGCCAGAAATGGGTGGCCACCGGCGTTACGGCGGAAGTGCCTGAAGACCTTGCCCTCTGTCTGGCGGCAGCCGGAATTTCTCCCGCACCGGAGCATATTGACCGTTACAATCCATATGCCTTCAGATTTCCCGCTTCACCGCACCTGGCGGCGGCAATGGAAAACAGAACCGTGCGGCCCGAGGTCATCCTGGAAAATTACCAAATTCTCGCCGCCCGATTCGAGTGGCTCATCGTTGAAGGGGTAGGCGGGATATTGGTTCCTCTGCAGCGGCAGCTGCTTTTGGCGGACCTGTTGGCCAGGATGCAGCTCAGGACCCTGGTAGTCGCCAGAAGCGGCCTCGGCACCTTGAATCATACCCTGCTTACCCTGGAAGCCCTGCGCACCAGGCAGATACCTGTTATCGGGGTGGTTCTGTCCGATTCCGGGGAAGAGCAAGAAGAAAGACTGGTTCAGGATAATATGCAAACGATAGAACAGTTGGGGCGGGTCCGGGTCTTTGGGCGACTGGCGCGGTTCCGGAATGAAGCGGCGGCGGCAGACGCCTTCATGCCGGTCGGGCAGGCCATATGGGACCATCTGCAGCATGGGGCATTTTAAATTCGCCGGTAATTAGCTTTACAGTGTTGTATATGAAAAACCCCATTATTATACAACCTGCGGCATCGAATAAAACCATTTCCCTATACGTCGGCGCCATTTTTTCCCAGCGCATTGGCACTCCGGGGCGCCAATGTCTGCCATGCCGAATTTTTTGAACCGGAAAGAAATCAGCAGGTATCCGGGGCCCAAAAAAAGAACAAAAAAATGCATTTTTGCAATTTATAGGTAGAACTACTGGTTTTTTTATGATATGTTTGACGCCGGTCATATTGACAAAGAGTAGTCTTTTAGGTAATTTCGACAGGTCGCAGTGCCGAACATTGAACTGTTTTTAATCCGGAGCTCGCGCTCTAATCATTATATATTATAAGAAAAAGAGGTTTCTTATGTCTGTGACGACCAAGGAAATCACCCCCGCCTTTAATGCTGAAGTAACAAAAGCGGAAGGCGGCCAGTACCTGAACCGCTGTTTTTCCTGTGGTGCATGCAGCGGCATCTGTCCTGTCAGCCAGGCAATTTCCGACTTTGACCCCAGAAAAATCATTCATATGGTACGCATGGGGCTGAAAGACAGACTGCTGAAATCGGACCTGCTATGGTTCTGCTCCCAGTGTAAAAGCTGTATTTTTGTCTGCCCGCAGGATGTCAGATTCGCGGAGATCGTGCAGGCCCTCTGGAATATGGCATATGAACAGGACTACATCACGGACCAGGATATCCTTGACAAAGGCAAGTCCGCCTGGGTAGTCCGCGATAAATGCGTCTCCTGCCTAACCTGTGTCCGGGTATGCCCATGGGAGATTCCCAAGCTGGATGCTGAAGGTGTCGCCACTATTGATGTCATGGAATGCAGGGCCTGCGGCATCTGCGTGGCGGAATGCCCGGCCCGGGCCATCATGCTCAATCAATCCCAGGATGAAATGCTGATCGCTGCCTGCGGCAGTAAATAAACTACCTTTTATGGCTGGAGTGCACAATGAGTGATTTTAAACCAGAAATAAGAGCATTTTGTTGTCATTATACATCGCAGCAAACATGTGTCGAAGGGACTGAACGGCTCAAAGAGGATGGATTACCCGAAAGTGTTTCTTTGTTCCGGGTGCCGTGCACCGGCAAAATTCGGGTCAGCACTCTGCTGCAGGCCTTCGAGGACGGTGCGGACGCAGTATATGTCGTGGGGTGTCCTGTCGACAGCTGCCATAATGTTAAGGGCAGCCTGAGGGCCGCCAAACGGGTGGGTGCGGTGAAACGGGCCCTGAGTGAACTGGACGTAGAGCCTGAACGCATTGAAATGTTTCACCTGGAAAGGGGGTTTCACCCGGAATTTATCGCAGTTGCCTTGGAAATGGATAAGAAAATCCAAAAATTAGGACCAAGCCCGCTCAAAGGAGAATCAACATGATAATTGCCGAGCGTAAGCCAATTGCAGAAATAGTCGGAATGACCAGGGAACATGAAAAAGTCCTGGTTCTGGGATGCCGCGGATGTGTTACCGTGTGTTCTGCCGGCGGTGAAAGAGAGGTCGAGTTGCTGGCCTCGCTGCTGCGTCTTGGCGCCAAGAAAGAAGGACATACGCTGGAGGTCCAGGAGGGTACCCTGGTGCGCCAGTGCGACAAAGAATACATTGACAGCCTCGATGACTGGCAGGGTGAATACGATGCCATTGTAACCATGGCCTGTGGCGTCGGGGCGAACTTCATTGCCAACCTCCGCCCGGATACCATGGTTTACCCCGGAGTCAATACCAGCTTTTTCGGTGGTTCTCCCGAGCAGGGGGTCTGGACGGAACAGTGTGCCGGCTGCGGCAACTGCGTTCTGCATCTGACCGGCGGCCTCTGTCCTGTAGCCCGCTGTGCCAAGAGTCTGTTTAATGGCCCCTGTGGCGGTTCGCAGAACGGCAGGTGCGAGATAGATCCTGATGTTGACTGTATCTGGCAGCTGATCCATGACCGGCTTGAGCGGTTGGGGCGCAAAGAGCAGATGCTGGAAGTCGCCCCGATCCGTGACTGGCGAACGGCCGGACATGGCGGTCCCCGTAAAACCGTACGCGACGATCTGACCATTTAGCTAACGGTTGATATGCCGCCGGTTATAGCTATTACAGGGAAAAAAAACAGCGGCAAGACGACCCTCATCGAAAAACTCATACCCGAGCTCATTGCTTCAGGTCTGCGGGTTGGCACCATCAAGCATCACCACGGCGCCATCAGCATGGACCAGCCCGGCAAGGACACCTGGCGCCATAAGCAGGCCGGCGCCCATACGGTACTGCTTTCTTCCCCCACCGGCCTGGGAGTCATTCGTGATACTCCCGAAGAAATCCCTCTTCTCGAGCTAGTTGATCGCTACTTTTCCGATGTGGACCTTGTCCTGGCCGAGGGCTATAAAAAAGAGGCGCTTCCGAAGATCGAGATATTCAGAAGCACAGTCCATGCAGACCCCCTGCCCGATCCCGGCGAGGATCTCCTTGCCATCATGAGCGACGTGGAGGTGGCCGGGGACATCCCCTGTTTCGGGTTGTCGGAAACAAGACGGCTGGCAAAATTTCTGGTAGACATGGTATTGAAGGGTCATTAAAAGCAGAACCACAGGTGACGGAGAAGTGGATAGCAGGCAGCCCATTCACAATATCACGGGAGTCATACTGGCCGGGGGTCGCAGCAGTCGTTTCGGCAGCAATAAGGCCCTGGTCCGGATTGACGGCGTGCCGCTTATTCAGAGAACCGCCGATCTGCTGTCAAGCATGTTTTCTCAATGTTTGCTGGTTACCAATACTCCTGCAGAATACGAATTTTTATCATTACCCGTCACGCATGACTGTTTCCAGGGGTTCGGGCCGCTGGCAGGCATTCATGCGGCCCTGCTGCGGATTAGCACCCCGCAGGCCTTTGTCGTTGCCTGCGACATGCCCAATCTGTCCCCGGAGCTTATTCAATATATATGTTCCATTACTGGAGAGGAATACGATGTTATAATACCCTGGTTGGAGCGAGGCCAGGAGCCGCTTTTCGGAATTTATCGCAAAAGTTCGCTGGCCGTCATTACTTCCTGCCTGCAGCACATGGATTGTCAGATAATCAGGGCATTGGAAGATCTGCGGGTCCGGCGGGTCAGCGAAGCGGAAATACTGGCCATAACCGGTGATCTTTCCTGCTTTAAGAATATTAATCGGCCCATCGACCTGTAACAGCTATTCGGCCCGATCTCTGCAAACGGCCTGTTCCTCTTCATGCAGCTCCGTTATCGTCGGATTGTCGCCGCAGATACGGCAGTTTTCCTGTTTGCGGATCCTGATCTTGTGAAAATCCATGGTTCTGGCATCAAAGGTTAACAGGGTATCGGTCAGGGCCTCACCGACTTCAAGCACATATTTTAATGCCTCTGCCGCCTGTATGGTCCCCAGCATACCGGCAATTGCCCCAAGGACCCCGACCTGGGAGCAGTTCGGCACAACGTCCATTGGCGGCGGTTTTGGAAATATACAGCGATAGCAGGCGGATAAACCGGGCAGAACCGTCATGGCCTGTCCTGCAAAACGCAATATGCCGCCCTGCGAAAAGGGAACCGCCGCAAAAATGCAGGCATCATTGACCAGAAACTTGGTAGGAAAATTATCTGATCCGTCAATAACAAAATCATATTCCTTGATCATGTCCAGGATATTGTCGGCGCAGAGGCGCACCTTGTGGGTTTTCACCTGTATATCCGGGTTGATGGCCTGCATTTTCTCTGCGGCAGAATCAACCTTTGCCCTTTTTATGTCTTTAGTAAAATGAATAATTTGACGCTGCAGGTTTGATATTTCCACCCTATCATGATCAACAATTCCAATGGTGCCGATTCCGGCCGCTGCAAGATAGAGGGCCGCCGGTGAGCCGAGACCGCCTGCTCCGACAATTAACACTTTGGCGGTACGTATTTTCTCCTGCCCTTCAATACCGACTTCCGGCAGGACAATATGCCTGCCGTACCGTTCCAGCCAGCCATCATCAAAATCTGTCATTACATCCTGTCTTTAGGCGGGAACCACCTTATATGCGGGAACCAACGGCAAGGTAATGCGCCTCCCGTTCATTTTGCGGCAGCGCCAGAAAATCGGCTACTATTGCCAGCATATCGTCTTTGTCTTCTTTTACCCTGCCTGACACATGGACATAGTTGTTCTGATGATCGCAGACTACGAAGGTATCGAGATCATTGTCAAGTTTTTCAAGCAGAAACCGCAATTCCAGGACGCTGCCTTCCGGTGTTTGCGGGGTAAAGGTACCGGCCCGTATTTCTGCAAAAAGAGGGCATTCGGGCCCCGAAAATTCAGAATCGCTGTGATACAGCCACAGCCGCCTGAGCCGCACGAAGTCTGGTTCCGTTAGATTGATAAGCCTGGCTGTCTCAAGAATATGCCTCTGCCACCCATCCTTGCCGCCCAAGCCCAGCAGGACATAGAAGGAGACTTCAATCCCTGCCTCCTTGAGCCAGCGTGTTGTTTCCAGCACCATTTTAGGCGATTGTCCTTTCCGGTGAAAATGAAGGGTTTTCGCATCGCCTGATTCAAGGCCGATATGCACCCTGTTCAAACCTGCTCCGGCAAGATCCTTGATGGCAGATTTTTTAATTTTCCAGAGGGTTGATGCCCTAGCATATGAGGTGAGACGCCTGACCGGTAAAACCGAACGGAGGTATTGCGCAATTTCAATGAAGGCGTCGGTTCCTATCTGCAGGGGATCGGCATCGCCGAAAAAAACATTTGCCGCTCCGGAGTGACGCTGCTTGAGAAGATCAATATCGTGCTTCACCCCAGGCACTGTTCGCCTGGAAAAATTAGGTTCCCCCAGATGGGGATAGAGGCCGCAGAAACGGCAGCGATTCCATTTGCAGCCCCGGGTCAATCGGACCAGCAGGCTCCGGTATTCGCTTGGCGGCCGAATGATCAGGGTCTCCGGATGATTTCTTTTATGCATGGCCAGGAAGAAGTTTGTCGAGAGGAAAGATTACAAAAATGTGCATGTTAAAACATCTGCAGCACCTGATACAATGCCGGCAGGGTCAGAAAAGAAACCATCAGGCCCAGCCCGACCAGGGCGGCGGTAAGTTCAGGAGCAAGATCGGCGATCAATGCCAGCGCCCCAGCTGTTACCATAGGGGGCATCCCCGCTTCAAATACGGAAACCTTTGCGGCCGGACCGTGCTGGTTAAGCATTAAACATATACCGGTTGCAATCAGGGGGGCGATAACTAGCTTGACTGTCAACCCGACACTAAAGGGTCCCCAGCTGCCAGGCGGCAGTTTGAGCTTTATCTGCAATCCGATCGCCACCATGACCACCGGGACCAGGGAGGCACTGATATTTTGCAGTACTGCCTCAAGAACAGCCGGGTAGGGAACAGACTTGGTAAGCAGGCCGATTACCAGGGCAATAAATGGCGGAAACAGGCAAATTCTTTTCAATATTAACCCAGGTTCGGGTTTCCGGCTGCCGCTGTAAATAGCCAGAATAAAAGAACCATAAGTGCTGAGAGCCAGAAAAGAACCGAATTGATCATAGAGGACGGCGTAGGAGATCGAATCCGTGCCCCAAAAAGCCTCTACCATCGGGATGCCGAAAAAAGAGGTGTTGCCCAGCGGCACCATGAGCAGAAGCGCCCCGGTTGTTGATCGCTGCCATCTGAACAGGCGGGATGCTGCTGCTATCAGCAGTGCTGAAACAATTACCATGGCCCACGGCAGAAGCACCGGCGCCAGCAGGTCTTTGGCAAAGGTCAGGCGGGGAACCTGGAGCAGGATCAAGGCCGGCAGCGAGACATAAATAATAAAGAGGTTCAGGCTTTGCGAGGAATATTGGGGGAAAATTTTCAGCCTGTTTAAGGCCATACCCAACAGCAGCAAGGCGAGAACGATGATAAAGTTTTCCATCGGTTATTGTGTGGCCTCTGCAACGGGATTGTACAGCGTGCCCAGGTTTGTAATTTTAAGTTCAAGGGTATCGCCGGGCATCAGAAAAACAGGGGGTTTTCTGGCAAAGCCAACCCCGCTTGGAGTGCCGGACAAGATAACGGTGCCGGGAAGCAGGGTCATATCGCTGGAGAGGTATTCGATCAGTTCTGCGACTGAAAAAATCATGTCCGCGGTGTTGGAATCCTGCATAAGTGTGCCGTTTAAAAAACATTGCAGGTGCAGCTGCTGCGGATCGGGAATCACGTCGGCAGTTACCAGTGCCGGTCCCAACGGACAAAAGGTGTCAAAGCTTTTGCCGCGGACCCATTGGCCGGCCCCACCGTGTTTCTGCCAGCGCCGGGCTGATACATCATTGCCGATGGTGTATCCGAAGACATGGTCCAGCGCTTTTGTTGCGGCAATGTTTTTTGCCAACCGGCCAATGACAATGGCAAGTTCGATCTCAAAATCAACCTGCGGGGGGTCCATGCAGGATCGCGGCAGTAGTATCGGATCCCCCGGATGATTCAGGGAGGCGGGATTTTTCATGAACAAAACCGGATATCGGGGCAGTTCAACATTTGTTTCCCTGGCATGCTGCCTGTAATTCAAGCCGATGCAGAGAATTGCGGCGGGATCTATAGGCGCCAGCAGTTTCGTAACCTTCAGCCTGCGGCCGCAATCCTGGAGGGATGTTATGGTATCGCCGGACAGCAGCGTAGCCTCGCCATCATGATAGTCATGCCCAAAACGGATTTGCCGGTTCGCATCAAGAAATCGAATAATTCGCATGGTAAATTGTTTTTGCCTGAAGAGGATTGAACTTGGCAGCAACAAAGTATACAATATATGCAGTGCACAAAGGAAAAAATCTACAACAAGGTTTTGATAACACCATGAAGATCACGGTCAAGCTTTTTGCCACGCTGCGGGATTTCGGTCCCGAAATCCAGGAAAGGTCAGTCCCTGACCGCAGCACCGTTGCAACGGTAGTCACCTCTCTCAGACTGCCGGAGGATATTCCGCTGCTCACGGTTGTAAACGGTATCCATACCAAACCGCAGTCAACCCTGCAGGAAGGAGACGTTCTGGCCCTTTTCCCTCCGATCGGCGGCGGTTAGCCGGAAACGACGACAAATTTTACCATCCTGCCAGGAGGCTGCCATCCTCCTTCTTTGAACAGTTCGGCCGAAACTTCCCGTCCATCCAGTGAAATGGTTTTGCAGCTCTGCCAGAACTCTGACGGCAGGCTGCCAAGAAAGGATGTCAGTTCCGATGTATTAATATACACTCCTTTTTTGAGAAGGCCCGGCCCCATATCCTGCATTAAAAGGTTTAAAAGTTTGAGCCGGACAAAGCCTTCTCCGGCATAACTGTAGTTGCCTATTTCCCGGTGGGTGATGCTGTGGCGGAAAACAGCCAGCGGTCCTCGTCTTAAGGCCATGCCCGCCAGACCCGGCATGGTCCCGGATAAAGTTAGGCGTGCTCCATCTCTGACTACAGCCGTATCAATATCATCCGCCGGTTTGCCATCCAAAAATATGCCCTGTATCCGAGTTTCGATATAATCAGGACTCAACCCAAGCCGTTTGAGGAAAAAGTCTCTTATGGTGCACCCCACAAAAGCATTAATAAAAAAGCCGTTCTGCAGCAGGAGAAAAACATTTGGAGTTCCGCCGCCGGCAAGCGCCAATGACAGGGTTGTTGCATTCTGTATCTGCTCTTTTATCGCGATTTTATCCACCGGTGCCCCATTCTTCCCTGCATTCATCGACTGCTTCATCTGCCAGAAAAAAAGGGGGAGGCGTGGTTCTGCCTCTCCCCTTTTTCAGGTGTTATGTTTTGCAATTACCAGTCAAATACCTTGTCAAGCTCTTCATCCGTGACCCCGAATGTAACATTGTGCGGCGGGAAGACCTCTGTTTTAAAATAACTCGGCAGACGGTCGTGGGCCTTGGTAAAGCCGGCCCTGGCATTAAAATCCAGTTCATCTTTAAGGACACTTTTGCCCAGTTCGGTGACCCCGTCGGCAGTAAATTCCGTGCCGGTATAGGCGCTTATGATATCAAGGAGGGCTTGAAATGTCTCTGGCTGGTCCAGGATGGCAAAGGCAATAAACAGACACATGCCGGTCGAGTCAATGGCTGCTGTGGCTATCTGCAGATTTCGCGATAATTCAACCTGCCCCTCCGGTTTTAAGGCATCAACATCGCCACCGACCTTCAGGACATTCTGGGCTACGGCATAACCGGCGGTGTGATCAGCGCCCATGGGACTGGTTGCATAGGTTACGCCCATACCCTGGACCGCGCGGGGATCATAGGCCGGCATGGCCTGGCCTTTAACCACCGGCGCCCGCTCAACCCCGTAAGCCCTGGCAACAGCAGCAGCCCCGCTTCCCAGGATCCGGCCTAAAGGGGTGCCCTTACCAACTTCGTGCACAAAATTAACAGCGGCCTCTCCATCACCAAATTCGGCAAGCCCTGCCTCCATGGCAACAGCAATGGCGTTGCCCATTTCAATGGTATCCACCCCGTAATTATCATCCAGGAAGTCCAGCATGGCAACAGTATCAAGGTCATCAATGCCACAGTTGCCGCCATGGGCCCATACGGTTTCATATTCCGGCTGCTTGGTCAGATAATGCCCATCCTTGTCATGGTAAACTCCGGAGCAGCGGATTATGCAGCCCCGGTGACAACCATGGGTGGCAAGTCCGCCGCGGGCCAATTCAGTTTCCGCCTGGGTTTCGCCACTTATTTTAGCGGCGCCTGCGAAGCTGCCCTGTTTGAAATTATAGGTCGGGTATCCTCCCACTTCACTGAGTATATTGGTCAGGACGTTGGTGCCGTATGCCGGCAGCCCTTGTCCGGTAACCGCATGGGATTGGAGACCATCAACAAAACGCTTGTTGGCGTCTTTGAATTTTTCAGGATTTTTGGGAGATCGCATACCCATGCCGGTATCATCAAGTATTATGACCTTGACGCCTTTGGCCCCCATGACGGCGCCAACACCTCCCCTGCCCGCATGCCTGGTCGGCCGCTGTTCCATGTCAGTGCATGCTACGGAGGCGGAACACATTTTCATTTCACCGGCCGGCCCAATGGAAATGCAGGCGACCTTTTCACCGTATTCATCTTTCATCCTGTCGATCAGGTCGTAATTGGGCAGCATTTTAAGGCTGTTATCAACAGAAATCCGGACACCATCCTTGTTGATAAACACCTTGTAGAGATCATCTGATGCAGGCTTTCCTTCCAGGACGATTGCCGCATATCCCAGCCTGGCCAGGACCTGGGAAGCCTGGCCGCCGGAGTTAGCCTCCTTAATACCTCCGGTCAGCGGGCTCTTACATCCTACTGATAAACGGCCGGACATGGCGGCAACGGTACCGCTCAGCAGCCCCGGCGCAATGACCAGCTTATTTTCACTCCCCAAGGCATGACAGGTGGGCGGGACTTCTCTGGCAACAATCGCCGAAGTTAAAGCCCTGCCGCCCAGGCCTTCATATTCGCCTATCGGTACTTCATTTATCTGCGGGGTGGTGTCGCCTCCCATATTGATTCGCAATATTTTATCCATCACATCCTCCTTGATCAGTTTACCTGGTTGTTCTTTCTGCATCCTGAAATACTGAAACAAAAAACCCCGGAGGTGACCTTAATCCCTTCGAGGTTTAATTGCGGATATTTGAGGTTTGCCTCTTGCATTGGATTGGCCCCAAAAATTAATTTTGCCGGGTTAAAGTTATTTTTTGTCAGAGTATTGACTTATTGTCAAGGAGAATATCGGTTTTGTGGGTGTAACGATGAAAAAGGGCTGTAAGAAAACAGCCTGTGGCTTCAGTTACGATGCATGTGAGACTTTGTAATGAGGGACATCCGTCCATCGCCGTTATTATCTGATAATAAATTGCGGCAGCTCATTGGGCCCATCCACATGGGTCGCAGTCCGGTATATTTTGTAGCCCCTTATTTCATATTGCGGCAGGGGGGTAAAACCATCCACATGATTATGGGTTCTGTATATTTTGCCGGTGCGGATTTCAAACTGCGCCAAGGGCAGGAATCCATCGTCATGGGTCACGGTTCTATATATTTCACCACAGCGTATTTCATATTGCGGCAATTCGCTGGAGCCCCTGACATGGGTGTCAGCACGGTAGAGCTCAGGCATGGTTACACTCCCGATTTACTATTGGCTTGCCGTTGTGGTCCGACAACGTATCATGAACATTTTGCCAGGCATTTCATAATTCAAGCGGCATCTCCTATCTTGCGGAAAGTAAAAAACCGACAAGGAGGAGATTTTTACGGCCAAGCCTGATCCTGTTTATTAACAAGACAGAACCGATTTTTATCTGTCAGCCCTGGCCTTGATTTTACTGCGTCCGGCGCTCAATTACCCTTCTTTTTTGTCCTCTAATAATAATTCTTCCCCGGCACAAATTCATCAAAAAATATAAGGACGGACAGGGTTGCCATGTCCTGTGCACAGGTATATAAGCCGCGCTAAAAACAAGTAAATAACAGGAGTTGATATGTTACTTCTGGCATTTTGGACAGAAAAAGGTGGAACGGCCGGCCATGGTTTTCTTGACAATGGGAGTGGAACATCTTTGGCAGGGGCTCCCCTGTTTACCATATGACTGGAGCTCAAGCTGGAAATAACCGCGATTGCCGCTCTCGTTGACAAAATCGCTGATTGTCGTGCCGCCGCAGGCAATGGCTTTCTGCAAAACATACCTGCTGCTGTCCACGACCTTTGTCCATTCCTTCGGATTGAGCCGGCTGACCTTTTTCCCCGGATTCAAACCGGCATGGAAAAGGATCTCGCAGGCATAAATGTTACCTATGCCTGCCACTACGCGGCTGTCCATCAAAAAGTTTTTCAGAGGTCTGCTTTTGCCCGCAGCACATGTTTCCAGGTAAGCCGCGGTGTAATCCCGGTCAAGGGGTTCCGGGCCAAGATTTGCCACGATTGAATTTCTGCAGTCGCTCCCAGGCGCAAGTACCTGGATGGAACCGAATCGCCTGCTGTCATTGAAACGGAGTTCGATGTTGTTATCCAGCTGCAGCCTGAGATGGTCGTGCTTCGACCTGGGGGCATCGGCCGGAAACAGGCCCAGTCTGCCGGTCATGCCAAGGTGGACGACCAGATATGCCTCATTGTCCATGGCGATCAGAAGAAATTTGGCTCGTCGGTCGACAGCGGTGATCCGCGCTCCCTGAATGTATTTTTTTATGTTCTTACGGGGCATCGGCAACCGCAGTTTTTTATTGCCGGCACTAATTTCAATGACTTTGCGTCCGGGCAAATGGATCTGCAGACCCCGTCTTATTACCTCTACTTCCGGTAGTTCTGGCATATTTTTGTTAATCTAAATGATATTTTATTGGTTACTGCCTGTTTAAAGCTTGCTCTCCCCTTCGGCAAGGTCCTCAAGCCCGGTCCTGTCGAGAATGGCAATCTGCGGCCCATTGATCCTGACCAGCTCCCTGTTTGCCATCTTGGTAAAAATCCTGGAGAGTGTCTCGGGAATGGTTCCCAGAAAACTTGCCAGCTGGGACTTGGCAATGTCAAGTTCAAATGCATCTATGCTGCCGTTCCTGTCGCTGAGATAAAGAAGATAGGAGGCAAGTCTGCCGGGCACCTCCTTCAGGGAAAGGGCCTCAATCAAATGGGAAAACTGCTTCAGACGTTGTGAAAGTGAAGCAAGCATGTTCATGGCAAGCGATGGATTCTCATGGATGAGTTTGATAAAACCTTTCTTTGGGAAGAAAAAGAGTTTGCACCGGTCTAAGGCTTCAGCATTGGCAGGATAGCGCGATCCTTCAAAAACAGGCACCTCGGCAAAGGGCTGACCTGGGCCGAAAATGTGCATGATCTGCTCCTTGCCATCCGGAGACACCTTGTAAACCTTGACCTTGCCGCTGATGACAATGTAAAAGCCGATGCCGTCATCGCCATCGGCAAAGATAAGTTCGCCCCTTTTATGCTCTTTGGCTGAGACGATCCGGGCCACCTCTTGGAGCTGCTGTTGCGACAGCCCGGCAAAAAGATCCACCTGGGATAAATGTTTTATGATTTCCATGTCAACTCGTGTTCATCGTTGAATTCTGGGAGGAAGTTCAACCAACAGTATCATTCCTTGCGGTCAGTGCCAAGGTATAATCCGCCACGCAGGTTATTACGACGCCACATTTTTCAGGCGCCGTAATATCTTTCATATCGGAATGTCTGCAGCGAAAAATAAATCTCCATGGAGAAGCAGTTTTATTTGATGCGCCGGCATCAATTCCTGTCAGTTCAAGTTCCAGGAAGCCCGGCAGGGAATTCAGGTTGGCAGCCTTGCGTAACGTTTCCTTGGCAGCCCACAGCCTGGTCAGATAAAGGGTTTCTTTTACCTCGGCTCCTTTGAAATAGGATTTGAGAATATACTCTTCGTCCGGGGTGCAGAATCGTTCGCGGACCTTAACAACCCGGTCCGTATTCTTCTGGATGTCAATGCCGCAAATTCCTTTGCTGACGGCCATGGCTGCTGCCAGGCGGCCGCTGTGCGAGATGGAGATGTCAGGCAAAGCAATGCCCGGGGTAGCAGCAGCGAGAAAAGGACGGCCGTTTTTATCAGGAATAACAGTTAGTTCAGCGCTGGACAAAACTGTGCCGCCGTGGGCAAGCAACCGTGCAGCTCCGTATTTGGCAGCTAAACGGCCGCCAATCCATTCTCTTTTCCGTTTGTCTGAGGTAAGCCTGTCCCAATACGTCTGCTCGGGACCGGACAAATATTGGGCCAGAATTTTTTTTTCACCGATCTCCCTTATTTGTTCCTGAAGCTTACGGAGGTTAAGAAGGATATATGTCATGTCATGGCTGATTGCCAACAATCTGCGGAACCGGGAGTCTGAAAAATTCTCAGCAGCTACCAAACAGTTTTGCCAGGGAAAATCCATGCGTTTCCTGTCATATTTATTGTATTAAAGGTTTCGTTCCGGTTGCGCCGTGGGAGAAACCCGGAGAAATCCCTTGCTATTTCCAACGAAAAAAGCTCTTTTAAAATAGCTGGTTGTAATATATTTGCAATAATTGGTCATCCGTTTTCAAGGCATTTGCCTTGCTGATGCAGGAATACTTGTATGGAATGGTTTGCCGAGGTTACCGCCTTTGACATTCTGGTGCTCATTATCTTTCTGGCTTTTCTGGTCCGGGGCATCTGGATAGGTTTTATCCGCCAGATATCATCACTGCTTGCCATGATCGGCGGATTTCTGCTTGCCGGTTATTTTGATAATGACTTTTATCGTTTTATTCTGCCCTATTTTAATAATCCCCATGTTGCCTTTCTCATAACCTATATTCTGCTGTTTATTGCCTTTTTCTTCCTGATCAAGCTGGCGGGACTGGGGCTGAGCAAGGTAATGGATATTACTCTTACCCCCTGGTTTGACCGGGCAGTGGGCGGCCTTTTTGGTGTGGTCAAGGGGATTTTTATCACCAGCCTGATCTTTGTCGTCATTACAAGCTACCTGTCAGGGGCGAACAAATATCTCAAAAATTCAATTTCATATCCATTTCTTGCCCAAAGTGCCAAGATAATTCTGGCCTCTATCCGGGACTATGATCTGAGATCGTATTTTATTCCCAAGGAGCCTGCCATTCAGCTTCCTTATGGGGACAAACCGTCAGATCATGAAGAAAAGACAGATAGCGACAAGGACCTGAAATCTGAAAATCTGTCCGGGGAGAACGGAAAAAAACAAAAGGATCGGAAGATCCTTTTGTAGCGCAGCAGGAATCGCGATCAGCATAAAGTTGAAACAATTTGATTGCCAAGCTATTTTTAGCTGACATCTCTAAGTCAAATCTTCAATCTTAAAAGTTTCCTGCCCCCTTTTAACTCCCCTCTCTTCTTTTATACCATTTTGCCAACTTCTGCGGACTCACCCCAAGCAGGTATCCAATGATGATTGCCTGATTTATGACGGTTGTCCGCAGGAGGCCGAATTTTTTCCAGCGCCGGGAAGAGGTGGTTGCTGACAGCGAAAGAATTTTGATTCGCCCTTTGCGCTTCAGTTGCCGCACCAGTTCAAAATCCTCCATAATCGGTATAACCGGAAATCCCTCCACCGACGAAAATATATCCGCTCTGAGGAAAATTCCCTGGTCGCCATAGGGAAGCTGCAGCATCCGGGACCGTAAGTTGGCCAGCCACTCTATCATGCGCAGGCCGAAGCCCTTGCCGTCAATGGCCAGCAGGAAGGCCCCTGCCGCAATACCCGGCTGGCATAATGTATGCTGTACCTGTTCCGCAAAATCCGGCGGCAGCCGTGTGTCGGCATGGAGGAAAAGCAGGATATCGGATGTTGCGGTCTTGGCCCCGGCATTCATCTGGAAAGCCTTGCCGACTGGAGTACTGAGGACCTTTGCGCCCAACGCATTTGCAATGGCAGCAGTATTGTCAGTGCTGCCACCGTCCACCACAAGCACTTCTATGCCGGGGGTGGCGAGAATCTCCGGCAGAAGCCTTGAAATGTTCGCCGCCTCGTTACGTGTCGGAATAATGATTGAAATGCTTGAGGTCTTCCGGTCTGTCGACATCGTTCAATGTTGCAAGTAACTCTATAGATAACCCTTTTTCTTTTGCAATGGTAAGGGTTTTTGCCAGGACCGCAGCTGTGGACCATGGCACATTTTCGAAAATTTCGTTTACCTTGCGGCTTAAGCCGATGAGGTAGTAGCCCCCATCCGCGGCAGGGCCAAGAACAATCTCCCGGTGATGGAGCGCTCGCAAGGCCTGAACCATATGACCGGCGCGCAGAGCCGGACAGTCTGTCCCGATAATCACTATGTGCGTGTATTGCTGATCGAATGCGGCAGCAAAAGCCTTCTGCATCCGTTGTCCCAGGTTCCCTTTTCTCTGGTGTTGGTATTGGAAATCAGGCCCCAGCCATTTTTGCATCTGGTCCGGACTGCCGCCCTCATGGCAGACAATGACATCTGCTGCCTGCAATTGCAGAAATTTTCTCACCTGCAGCAATGTATGCTCGGTAAGTTTTTTTTGGATCGCAGCCGCTCCCTGCGGACTCAGAGTTTTGATCAGCCGGGTTTTTGTGGTTCCGGGTTCCGGGTAACGGGTAAAAACAATTAACAGTTCCTGCCTGTGGTTGCTTTTCATCCTCTGGCAAATTGATTATGTTAAAATTGTCGGTCTTTTATAAAAGACGCGCCGTCAAGGCAATAGACACCTAACAATTGCTGCAATAGGTCCCGGTGCTGAAGAAGGTCTTTTGCAGAGCACGTCAGAATCGATTGGGCGCGGCCCAATTATTACTTTAT
Organism: uncultured delta proteobacterium; assembly: GCA_963783905.1. Lineage (GTDB taxonomy): Bacteria > Desulfobacterota > Desulfobulbia > Desulfobulbales > BM004 > BM004. The sequence continues at coordinate 172,384 of CAWAPG010000013.1, forward strand.
GTACCATGAACGTGAAAAAAAGAAAAAAAATCTCACCCGCCGCCTATAATAAAAGAAGTTATCGCCGGAGGGTAGCTGCCGACGACCTGGTCTCCTCTTTTGTTACGGTCAGGGAAACGGACCTGCACATTTTGGCGGCAAAAAACATCGGCGCCGAGGGATACCATTTAGTTCACCGCTATCGCAACCAACTGGAAAACTATATTAAGGATCACCCCGGTTTTTTGACCGTTCTTGTTCCCCTGGAGCAGGACACCCTGGCTCCGCCGATCATCAAAAGCATGCTTCATGCGGCGGCGGCGGCAGGTGTCGGGCCCATGGCCGCAGTTGCGGGTGCCATAGCGGAATATGTCGGCAGGGATCTACTTGATACCGGCTTGCAGGAGGTAATGGTTGAAAATGGCGGTGATATTTTTCTTGCCAGAAAAAAAGAGTGCGTGGCTGCGATCTTTGCCGGCCGGTCATCACTTAATCAAAAGGTAGGCATCAGGATATCGGCGTCCCTTATGCCGGTCGGCCTCTGCACCTCTTCGGGCACAGTAGGGCATTCACTCAGTCTGGGGAATGCCGACTCCGTCACCGTCCTGGCTCCATCGACACTGCTGGCCGATGCCGCCGCCACCCGTCTCGGCAATGAGGTTGCATCAACCGGCGGAGAAAATATCAAAAATGTACTCTCGGTGGCCCAAACCATTTCCGGTCTTCACGGGGTGGTAATAATCCGAGGAAAACATTTGGGTGCCTGGGGTGCAATCGACCTGGTGGAACTTCCCTAGGAAAAGCTGGCGAAACATGCTATAACCGGCTAAGATTAATAAAATTAACTGAGGATGAAGATGGCGCATGTCCAACCCGTAATACTTGCTGGCGGCACCGGAACCAGGCTGTGGCCCTTGTCCAGGGAGCTTTATCCCAAGCAGCTTTTAAACCTGACCGAGAGTGTTTCCCTGCTGCAGGCCACCGTCAAAAGAATTGTCAGCCTGCCGGATATGCTGCCGCCGCTGGTAGTAGTCGGCGAGGAACACCGCTTCCTGACCCAGAACCAGATTGACGAACTTGGCCTCAAGGATAAAATCACCATTATTCTTGAGCCGCTGGGACGGGATACGGCTCCCGCCATTTGTGCCGCTGCTCTTTATACCGGGGCAAATCATTCCGAGGAAACCATCATGCTGGCGCTGCCGGCAGACCACCTGATCAGCAGGCCGGAGGCCTTTCAGCAGGGCATTGAACGGGCGAAGGAACTGGCAGCTGAAGGGTATCTGGTAACATTCGGCATAACGCCGCGCAGCCCGGAGACAGGCTACGGGTATATTCAGAAGGGCGAGGGCAACAGGGTCATATCCTTTGTTGAAAAGCCTGACAGAAAAACAGCGGAACGATATCTGGCCGAGGGTAATTATTACTGGAACAGCGGTATGTTTGCCTTTGCGCTGAAAACGTTTTTGGCAGAGGCAAGAAAATACGCACCGCAGACCTGCTCATGCATGGAAGAGGCGCTTGCCAAGGGGCAGGCGGATGATCCTTTTTTCCGGCTGGATGAACTCAGCATGGAAACCTGCCCCTGTGAGTCCATAGACTATTCATTGATGGAAAAATCGAAACGGGTGGTGGTTGTGCCCGTTGATATGGAATGGAATGACATCGGATCATGGCGGGCCTTGTGGGATGTTTCCGTTAAAGACGGTAACGGCAACGTGGTGCAGGGCGATGTTGTGTTGGAGGATGTGCATAACAGCCTGGTCCGGGCTGAAAGCAGGCTGGTGGCAGGTGTAGGCCTTGCAGATACCCTGGTGGTTGAAACGGCTGATGCAGTACTGGTGGCGCCGCTATCCAGGGCCCAGGAAGTTAAGAAGATTGTAAACCGCATCAAGGCGGACAAAAAAGAAGAATATCGGCTGCACCGGACAGTTTACCGGCCCTGGGGCAGCTATACCGTGCTGGAAGAGCAGCCGCGTTTCAAGATCAAGCGCATCTCGGTCAATCCCGGCGCCAAGCTCTCCCTGCAGATGCACCATCACCGTTCTGAGCACTGGGTGGTGGTCAAGGGAACAGCCAAGGTGACCTGTGATGATAAAACTTTTCTTGTTCGTGAAAATGAATCGACCTATATCTCCGCCGGCCAGAAACACAGGCTGGAAAATGACGGCGTCATCTCCCTGGAGCTTATTGAGGTGCAGAACGGCAGTTATCTGGGCGAAGATGATATAGTTCGGTTCGATGATGTATATGGGCGATAGGGACCGGCAAAACTGCCATGACGACTAACAAGCGGCGCATTAAACGAATTTCCGTCGAGCTTCCGGTCTTGGTTCATTTCTATGACGCCAAGCGGAAAAAACGGCTGGGAGAGCCTTTGGCCGGGCGCATCATGAATTTTTCTCCCATGGGCGCCGCCCTGAATGTTGCCGCCATCATGCACCAGGGGAAACATCTCTTTTATACAATTCAGGACAATCCGGACATCGTGCTCGAGTTAACGTTTGAGCTCAGCGAAGCTCCTGAAAAAATTATACGTGTGCCTGCTGTCCCGGTCTGGTTTGACCGGGACCTTGAGTCGGGGGAAAAACAGTTTGTTATGGGTTTGAAATTCCTCCTTGATACCAAATGTGCCGAGATAAAAACCATCAGCAAGGAAGCCTGCAGGGATGAAAAGAGACTTGTTTCCCTGTGGAAAAAATTTTTCTGACCGCAAGGCATGCTGTAGGTGCCGCCCAGCTATTGTTCATCAAACCATGCTGCAATGCAACCCGGGACCGTCTCTGCACGTGATTAAAGGTCAGGAGTTTTCAATTCTCTGCCGGAACCAGCGGATAAGTTCATTGCGGGCAGCCGTCATGTCAAGATGGTATATCTCGCTGGGAAAAAGAAGTTCGGCAACTCCTGAGTCAAAAATTCTTTTCACCTCGTATTCATCGTGGGAAACATCCTTTTTATAGATATAATCAAGATAGGTTTTGTTGGTGTGCACAATGAATTCAACCCGCATGCCGCCCATGCGGGCAAAAAATTTAATCATCGGGGTGGAGGACGAGCTGCCGATGTTGGAACTGGCATGAGTACAGGCGCCGTCAAGGGTATCGGTTATATCCTCCAGGGTCATGAAGGAATTAGCCATGATGGCGCTTTCGGTCAAATGTTTCTGAAACAGCTTTACCTCAGCCGCGGTATCTAAAACACCCAGGAGACCCAATTCGTCGTCAACTGCTACTGCGGGGTTTTCTTCCCCTTTGCGGATCAGTTTCAGGACTTTTGCCTCGGGCGCCTTTTTGCGCACACTTACATAGATGGGAACCTCTTTATTCCCGGATCTGAATCGTCTGCGTTTGATCAGGGTCAGCTTTTGGCCGGGGGCCGGCAAGATTTTTGCGGCCTCGACCTCGTTTAACACCTTTACTGTCATGCAGGAAAATTGTTCCGGTTCGTGGCGGCTCAAAAGGTAAAACAGTTGCAGCTCACCTATTTTTATATCAGGACTCCAGACATACCGATTGAGGAAATGCAGAAATTCAGCAAATTTGGTTTCAATGTCCGTTTCCCGTTCCCGCTGATCGATGGAGCCTGCAAGACTCATGAGAATAAGCTTTCTTTTGGCTTCAAAACGGGCCTTCTTGTGATACCGGTCATCGAACATGATCAACAGCAGGTCCACCGGAGAGCTGATAATGTCAATCTCGTTGGTTATCTCGATGAACGGGGAATAACGGGTAAGCACTCTGTTGTTCAGATAACGGATAACGGAGTCAGCGGTTTGCGAGTAACTGTTTACCCTCGAGATAATTTCTCTTTCGCTGCCATGGATGCCGAACATGTTGCCAAGAAGAAGATAGGCCCGGCGGTCCGCCTCCCGGCGTCCCTCTTTGTCCCTGATGAGAAGTTGGATTTCCTCGTAGGTATTGACGTTTAACAGTTCAAATATCTGGTTGCGGGTGGCCCGGTATTTGGTAACCAGGTTTTTCCGCCGCAGCTCGGCCGCCCTTTTGCGGGAAAGCGGATTGAACAGTTTGATGCCCTGAGGTGCCTCGGCGGCGGCAAAGGGGCCGTCCTGGTTTAGCAGGGCATAGATGGTATTCCCCCAATTTCGTAACATAGGTATAACCTAATGGCTTAAGGAGCACAGGACTCGTGGTGCTGCTATGTTTGTGAAATTTTTAATTTTCGGATACTGCTTCAATTAATGAATAAGTGAGAGGAAATTGTCAAACAATTTTGTGAACTGGTCCCGGATTATGGCCTGATGTATCTGTGCCTCTTCTAATAACTTGGTGGAGTAAATTTTTCTGTCCTGCAGAGAAGCAAGCCACTTGGAGTCCATGGTGATCCAGTTTTTCACATTTTCCGGCGCAGCGGCATGGTTGTCAAACTGAAGGCCAAGGATATGGGGACGTCCTGGCAGGGAGATTGCTTCAACCTGGCATTCGGCAGAGGTGGCCAGAATATTTATATGGCCTGGAAGGGGTTCCTTTACAGCCTGACCGTGCCATTTGAACAGTGGTATTTGTTGGGGAAAACCTTTGAAAACCGGATGGCTTTTTCCTTCATGGGTCAGATAACCCCGGATAAAACCAATACTTGATCGAAAATTGGGCCCCACTTTTGCTCCCAGTGCATTTGCGAGCAACTGATGACCCAGGCAGAATCCCAGATAAGGTATATCCTGAGCAATGGCTTGTTTGATCGTCTTTTTTTCGTTTGTCAGAAATGGGTAAATGTGTTCCTGGTCAACATTCGGACCGCCGCCAAGAACTATCATTGCCATGCAGCCTTTAAGTGCAGGTATCTTTTTCTCCCAGACGTTGATTATATCCATTTCTAATTTGTGACGTTTAACGGCACTGAGAAGAAATTGTCCGGGCCCCTCCCATGGGTTGTGCTGGAAAACAATAACCTTTCTGGACATAAATACGATTCCATAACGTGTTTTATCGTAAATAACTAGAAACAGTTTACGGTTCAGTAGGCATTTCGCATGCGGGTAAATCTGAGAAATTGTAAACAGAGTGTGTCTTCTGCAGAATCAATCGTTTTTCCCTGGAGCTGAGTGCCTCGTTTTTAACTGATCTGAACAAATTGGAGGCCGGTCCCAGGGGGAGAGACCGGCCTCCGTGCAGGGGGAGAGAGGAGTTGCTACCCCTTGTTCGATGCAGATTAGAAAGAAAAGCTTGCTGCTATACCACCATAGACAAAGTTGTCATCATTGCTCGGCCCTTGTTCAAAGGCATCGGATGCATCGTTCGATAGGGCAAAGGACCAGTAAATCTGAGGTGTAATGGCAATATACTCATTGACCGGGAAGGTCATGGATGCCGACAGCAGGCCGTCGCTCAATGCGGACCAATCTTCATTATCAGTGTAACCGAAGGAAAGCCCGAGATCCAATCCGTACTTTTCAGCTATCATGAAGGTATGGCCCAGGCTCAGGTTCGCATACCAATCGCCGCCAAAGGCATCGGTGTCGTAGTAAAAGGTTATAGTTGGGGAGAGCAGTATATCGTAGCTCAGGGTGCCGTAAAATTCCTGGGTGTCATTTGCTCCATCCTCGAGAGCATAGTAAATCCAGCCCACACCGTATCCCAGTTTTTCATAAGAGCCATCATAGGACAGGGTAAAGTCGGTTTCGTTCCAGTTGTGTGATTCCGTGGCGTAATAATCGGTATCCAGGTTGCCCCAGAGATTAGCGCTGAATCCCTTGTATGAGGTGGTAATCGAAGGCTGGATAACCAGGGAGTCGTCACTTAACTCATAACCGCGCCACACATACTTGCTTAAAACGGCAACCGAGGCCTCTGCTGTTGGTGCTTCTACCTCCGCCATTACTCCGGAGGCTCCAGCACCCAATATGCCTGCTGTTAAAATACCTGCTGCAATCATTTTTTTGCCTGTTGAAAACATAGTCTCTTGTCTCCTTTTTTGTTTTTGGTTTGTTGTGCCGGTCACAGTCGCCGGCTCATCTTTAAGCGTACTATTTTACTTCTGTTTGCAATTGTTGGCTTGCGCAATAATTTATTTCACGACAAAGTCATTGTATGCATGACCGCCGTGCTCAACTATATCAACGCCGATGAGCTCTTCCTCTTCGGAAACACGCAGTCCTACGGTAGCATTGATCAGCTTGAAGAGAATGAAGGCTGTGCCAAAGGCCCAGACAAAGGCGGCACCGATACCGATCAGCTGGGTGCCGATGATCTTTGCGGTGACGCCTTCCATGTTAAAAAGTCCTGCTGCCAGGGTTCCCCATGCACCGCATACACCATGTACAGAAATGGCACCAACAGGATCGTCGATCTTGATCCTGTCAAAAAACAGGACAGAAAGTACGACCAGTGCTCCGGCTATAAGACCGATGATGATTGAACTTGAGGGGCTGACGTTGGCACAGCCAGCAGTGATGCCCACAAGACCGGCCAGGGCGCCGTTTAAGCTCATACCGATTTCAGGTTTCTTGAAGATAAGCCAGGAAACCAGCATGGAAGCAACAGAACCGGCAGCTGCAGCGAGATTAGTGTTGACAAAGATGATGGCAATATCCGTGATGCCCGCGGTGGTTGAGCCGGGATTAAAGCCAAACCAGCCAAGCCATAGGATGAAAACGCCCAGGGCGGCCAGGGGTATATTGTGACCCGGAATGGCCTTAACCTTGCCGTCCTTGCCAAATTTGCCCATACGGGGCCCCAGAACAATGGCACCGGCAAGGGCACACCAGCCGCCGATGGAATGCACCACGGTTGAGCCTGCAAAGTCTATAAACCCGAGACCCTCAAGCCAGCCGTTGCCGTTTAACAGGCTGCCCCAGGCCCAGCTGCCGAAAACCGGATAAATAAAGGCACAGACAAAGGCGCTGTATATAAGGTAGCCGGCGAACTTGGTGCGCTCAGCCATGGCGCCTGAAACTATGGTCGCCGCAGTGGCGGCAAAGACGCACTGAAACATCCAGAAGGCCAGAACCCACGGATCACCGCCGATGGTATAATCGCTCAGGAAAAAGCCGGTGGTGCCGAACCAGCCGTTTTTGGTGACGCCAAACATAAGCCCGAAGCCAATAGCCCAGAAAAATAAGGATCCCATGGAAAAATCCATCAAGTTTTTCATCATGATATTGACCGCGCTTTTGGCGCGGGTGAAGCCGGTCTCAACCATGGCAAAGCCGGCCTGCATGAAAAATACCAGAGCAGCTGCAACAAGGGTCCAGACATAGTCCAGGTTGGTCTGGACACCTGCCACTGCATCTGCATTGGTCAAGACAGTTGGGACCTCATCGGCGCCCCAGGCAAAAGCAGGAACGGCAAGTAGTAGTAATAATATAAATGCAATCCGTTTCATCGTGTTCTCTCCTTTTATATTACAAAATTGTAATGAATTTATATGGCTTCCTTATCTCTTTCCCCGGTACGTATCCTGCATACCGTTTCAACCGGTATGACAAAAATTTTACCGTCACCGATCTTGCCGGTCTTGACAGCACCAATTATTGTTTCAATGATCTGATCAATCTGTTCGTCATTAGCAACAATCTCGACCTTTACCTTTGGTATAAAATCAACAACATATTCTGCGCCCCGATATACTTCCTTGTGTCCTTTCTGGCGGCCAAAGCCTTTTACTTCCGTGACAGTCATGCCCTGTAACCCAAGGCCGGAAAAGGCCTCTTTCAGGCTGTCGAGCTTAAATGGTTTAATAATGGCTTCAATTTTTTTCATCTCGATCCTCCATGTATTTCATTATTGTAAGAAAAAACCTACTTGTATTTTTTAAATTATGATAATTCAACAAACGTGCCAATTAAAAAAATAAAAACAAATTTCAATGTAAGTATTTAATAATTTTGAATAATAAATTTAATAAACAAAAAGCTTCAAGCGTTGTGCCAAGAAATAAAATTACAAAAATGAAAATAATTATAAATAAAAATGAAGTTAAATTACAAAAATAAAAATAAATTTTAGCGCCAAGATGGTGGATTCCATGGGCCGGAATGGAGCTGCGAAATAAAAAAGATATTTTTTGCAATTATGTAAATTTTAACGATAGAAAAACAACAATAATGTAATCTTGCTAATAATTTTTTTGGGCTGAATCTGAATTTTTCCTTTAATATTAATTAGTTGGTTTTTGGGGGGTTTTTTGGCATGCCATTTGCTTAAGGAATTGTATTGCGATTCACAATAATACAATTCCGTTTTGCCTTTGATTCAAAAATAATGCAATTGAGAGGAGGAAATTTTTTATGAATACTGGAGATACCGCCTTTATGCTTATAGCCACGGCCCTGGTCATGTTTATGACTCCCGGGCTGGCATTATTTTACGGTGGATTGGTTCGTTCAAAAAATGTCCTGAGTACTATTATGCAGAGTTTTATCTGCTTGGGACTCATTTCCATGACCTGGGTGGTTTTTGGATATTCTCTTGCCTTTGGCCCCGATGTCGGTGGATTTATCGGCAATCTGGACTGGGCTTTATTAAAGGGTATCGGTCTCGGGCCGGGTCCCTATGCCGATTCAATTCCGGATCTCCTTTTTGTGGCCTTCCAGATGATGTTCGCCATCATCACTCCTGCCCTGATAACAGGGGCCTTTGCCGAACGAATGAAATTTTCGGCCTACCTTTTGTTTATCCTGCTCTGGAGTACCCTGGTGTACCTGCCTGTCTGTCACTGGGTTTGGGGCGGAGGCTGGATCGGGGCCCATGGTGCCCTGGATTTTGCCGGCGGAACCGTCATCCATATCAATTCAGGTGCTGCTGCCCTTGTTGCTGCAATTGTTATCGGCCGGCGCAAAGGATATGGCAAAGAACCTTTTCATCCCCACAACCTGCCCATGACCATCCTGGGCGCCTCCATTCTCTGGGTAGGCTGGTTCGGCTTTAATGCGGGCTCCGCACTTGCCGCCGGGGAGATTTCCACTCTGGCTTTTTTTACAACTCAGGTTGCGGCAGGCGCTGCTGCCCTGTCATGGTTAGTCGGTGAGTGGATGCTTCAGGGCAAGCCGACAACCCTGGGTGCAGCTTCCGGGGCCGTAGCCGGTCTTGTTGCTGTCACGCCGGCGGCAGGATTTGTCAGTCCGCTTTCCGCAATCCTTATTGGTTTAGTGGCCGGTCTTATCTGCTATCTTGCTGTCCGCTTTAAGAGTAAACTCGGGTATGATGACGCCTTGGATGTTGTAGCGGTGCATGGCATCGGCGGCCTGTGGGGCGCCCTGGCCACAGGCCTTTTTGCCAGTACAGCCTGGAATCCGGGCGGAGCTGACGGGCTGTTCGCCGGCAATCCAAAACTGGTCGCCGTGCAGGCGTATGGGGCTTTTGCCACGATTATTTATTCAATGGTTGTGACCTTTATTATTCTGAAAATAATAAACGCAATTGTCGGGTTGCGCGTGGATGCAGAAGCAGAGGTTGGTGGGCTGGATCTGGCAGAGCATAGTGAGGTCGGCTATAGCATTTAGGTGAAAAATAAAATTAGAACCAGCGAATGACACGCAATTGATATACAATTTTGTGAGGAAAAGTGCAGTTTATTGCACTTATGTAATAAAACGGAAGGGTCTTTGAAGTGACAATCTTGCAAAAACATAATTAAAATAGGAGGTTATAAGGGAATATCTCACATGGCATTCATTTTGCTTTGTATCTTCAGTTAATCTTTGGTTGGCAAGAATGATCAAATTCAAAACGGGAGAGGAGCAAAGTGATTGATACAGGGGATACAGCATTTATTTTGGCAGCTTCAGGACTGGTATTACTGATGACACCCGGATTGGCCCTTTTTTACGGAGGGATGGTTCGAAGCAAAAATGTTCTGGGTACGATTCTGCAGAGTTTTATTTTGATCTCTGTTATCTGTCTGGAGTGGGTTTATCTCGGATACAGCATGTCTTTTGGGCCTGATATCGGAGGATTTATCGGTGATCTTTCCTGGTTTGCCCTGAACGGAGTAACATCGGCCCCCAGCGGTGATTATGCAACAACTATTCCGCAGACTGTATTCATGATATACCAGTGTATGTTTGCCATAATCACACCGGCGCTTATAACAGGCGCATTTGCTGAAAGAATGCGATTTGGTCCATTCCTCATTTTCAGTATTTTATGGGCTATCCTGGTTTATAACCCTGTTTGTCACTGGATTTGGGGAGTCGGCGGCTGGCTGGGCAGCAGGGGGGTGCTCGATTTTGCCGGCGGCCTGGTTGTGCACCTCACATCAGGCAGCGCAGCCCTGGCAGCTGCTATAGTTCTTGGGCCCCGCAAGGGATATGGCAAAGATAGCTTTATGCCGCACAACTTACCCATGACCCTGCTGGGTACGGGCCTTCTGTGGTTTGGCTGGTTCGGGTTCAACGGCGGCAGCGCCCTGGCTGCCAATGGAATCGCGGCCACAGCCTTTGTCTCCACGCACCTTGGCGGCATGGCAGGGATGGCCATGTGGACTTTGGTGGAGTGGCTGCACCGCGGCAAGCCAACAACCCTGGGAGCTGCTTCCGGAGCTATTGCCGGCCTGGCCACCATAACTCCTGCCGCAGGTTTTGTGGGCCCCAATGCGGCTATAATAATCGGGTTTCTGGCAGGAGGCTGCTGCTATTACGGGGTTACCCTGAAAGGAAGCTTCGGGTATGACGACAGCCTGGATGTTGTCGGTATTCATGGACTTGGGGGGATAATCGGCACCATCTGTCTGGGAATTTTTGCCTCGAAGCTGGTCAATCCTGGCGGTGCTGACGGGCTGCTTGCAGGAAATCCCGCTTTTCTGGGCACCCAGATATTTGGGGTTTTTGTTGTTGGTGTCTATGCTTTTGCTTTAAGCTGGGTACTGCTCAAGATCATCGATGCAACATTAGGACTTCGGCTGCCGATGGATTTAGAGGTAAGCGGACTTGATTTAAGTGAACATAGTGAAACAGCATACAGTTAAGGACTGTTCAGCTGAGCAAAAAATAAAAGGAGCATGCCATGAAAAAAATTGAGGCAATTATTAAGCCGTTTAAGCTGGATGATGTCAAAGAGGCTTTGAACGGTATCGGCATTAAAGGAATGACGATTACAGAGGTGAAGGGGTATGGCCGTCAGAAGGGTCACAAGGAAATTTACCGGGGAGCGGAATACATGGTTGATTTCATCCCCAAGGCGAAACTGGAAATTATTGTGGAGGCAGCCCAGGTAGATGAAGTGATTGAAACAATTCGCCAGGCGGCACTTACTGGAAAAATCGGCGACGGCAAGATTTTTGTTCTGCCTATTGAGAATGTCATAAGGGTAAGAACAGGAGAAAAAGGCAAGGAAGCCATATAATAGTTTTTTGTCTTGAGTTGTGCAGAACGTTAAATCTTTTTCGCCGGATAAGCAAACCGGAGCCATTAGCGGGCTTTCAGGAATGGAACAGACAGCTATAGAGCCACAGGATTTTACCGGCCTTAATGCCCGGCGTCAGGCCCTTGACGCCTATTGGCAGCAAGGTGTCAGCGGCTATGCTCTGCTGCGCAAACACGCCGATTTTATTGATCATCACCTGGCCAGAAGCTTTGAGAAGAGCGTTCCGGAGAGTGAAGGCTTTGCCTTGGTGGCCCTGGGTGGTTACGGGCGACAGGAGCTTTATCCGTTTTCCGATATTGACCTGATGCTTCTTTATGATCCTGCCCACAAAGATGAATTGAACAGCCTGGTTGAGGCGATTCTTTACCCCCTCTGGGATACCGGGCTCGAGGTAGGTCATGCCGTTCGCACGGTGGAAGAATGTTTGGCCGATGCGGCTGAAGATTTCTTTTTCCGGGTGGCAATGCTGGATGCCAGGCTTATTGCCGGATCCTCTTCATTATTTGCCACGCTGACTAAAAAGTACAAGACGGCCTACATCGAGGGGAAAAGGCAGGAATTCCTCGATAATATGCTGGAACAGAGAAACAAACGGGAAAACCAGTACGGCCGTCACACCTACCTTCTAGAACCGCACGTAAAAGAGAGTTGCGGCGGCTTTCGTGATATCCAATCCATGGTGTGGACAGCCCATGTTGTTTTCGGCTTGAAAGATTTGGCTTCACTGCATGAAGCAGGGCTTCTCTCACAGGAGGAACTCCAGAGATTTGAACAGGCCCAGGACTATCTGATCCGCATTCGCAACAGACTTCATTATGTGAGCGGCCGTAAAAATGACCAGCTTTTTTTTGAACACCAGGAAGAAATGGCGCAGGCCTTTGGTTTTGTCAACCAAAAGGACATGCTTGCCGTGGAACATTTTATGCATGACGTGTATGCCCATATGCAGACAATATCGGTAACCACGACACTCTTTTTCGAGCACGTTGAAGAGGTGCTGGGTAGTGAAGAAGGGCCGAAGACTTTCAAGTCCCTGGAACCGGGGATAGAGATTCGGCATAACAAAATTCACCTGGTAGACAGTAATCTTATCAAGCGCAAACCTAACCTCATCATGCGTCTTTTTTATCAATCTTCCAGGACAGGAAAAACCCTGCATTTCAGAACCCGTAAAGCCATAACCGCCAGCCTGTCACTGATTGATGACAAGCAGCGCCATTCCCGCAGAAATGCAAAGCTTTTCCTGGCAATACTTTTGGCCCCCGAATCCTTCAGGGTTCTGGAAGAGATGCTTGATGCCGGTTTTTTAAGCGCCTATATTCCGGAACTGGCCAAAGTTCAATCTTTGGCACAGCATGACGTGTACCATGTCTTTACGGTTGACCGCCATCTTCTCCAGACCATTGGTGAACTGGAAAAATTGAAAACAGAAGAGGCAAATACCTATGAAGTGGTGCCTGCCCCCCATATCCTGTTCCTGGCCGGTCTGCTGCATGATGTTGGCAAGGGGTTTGGCCACGGCCATGCTGACAGGGGAGCTGACCTGGCCAGCCAGATTGCGTTTAGAATGGGTTTGGCTCCGATTGAATCAGAGATCCTGGACTTTCTGGTCCGCAACCACCTCTTTTTGTCCCAAACCGCCCAGCGGCGGGATCTGGAGGACGAAGATCTCATTAGGCGCTGTACTCGGCTGGTCGACACCCCTGAAAAACTTGCCATGCTCTACCTTCTGACCATTGCCGATGCCAGGGCAACCGGGCCGACAGTCTGGAACGACTGGAAGGCAGCCCTGCTGCTTGAGCTGTATCTCAAAATAGCCCTGCTGCTTGACCGGAAAGATGTTTCTGCCCGGGAACAGGGACGCAGCGCCGAACTCGGGGCACAATGGATTCGTCAGAAAGTTTCCGAACTTCTTCCCCCTGAAGATACCATTAATTTCGACCTTTTTTCAGATGATTATTTACTCGGTTTTCCACCTGAGGTTATAGTACAGCATATCAGCCACGCCAAAAACATGGACAGGCAGGAGGTCATGTTTTTCCATGAACAGAACCGGGAGTCCTGGTCTATATTAGTCATGGCCAAGGATCAGCCGGGGCTGCTGGCCAGAATTTTCGGGGTGCTGGCCCTGCACAACCTAAACGTTTTGGCGGCAAAAATTTTCACCTGGGCTGACGGTATCGCAGTAGACAGTTTAGAGGTTTGCTCGGCAATATCCGAAGCATACGACTGGCAGGATTGGGAAGCCATGGAAAGAGAATTAAACCTGGCCATTAAGCAGCGGTTGGGCCTCCAGCACCGTTTAAGCCGGAAGCTGACACCATTACGAAACAAACCGCAGGGGGTGCAGCCGCGTCTTGCGACAAAGGTGACCATTGACAACCAGGCTTCTGAACAGTATTCGATTATCGAGGTGTTTTCCGAGGACAGGATAGGGATACTCTATGAAATAACGAAATCCCTGTCCGATTTCGGCATCAATATATACCGGGCCAGAATAGGTACAAAGGCGGATCAGGTAGTCGATGTATTCTATGTTTTGGAAAATGATGGTAAAAAGATTGAAGATCCTGATTTTAAAAAAGAACTGCAGGAGGGATTGCTGTATGCAGTCACTAATGCATAAGAGAAAAAGAGGGAGGCAACAGGAATCAAAAATAATAACAGGAGTTTTCTGTTCCAGGAACATGATTAATTCAACAATCAATAAAGGAGACACAAAATGACCAGAGCACAAATTATGAAAATCATCAAGGATCAGAACGTCCAGTTTTTCAGGCTGCAGTTTATTGACATCAACGGCATCATGAAAAACGTGGCAGTACCGAAAAGTCAGATCGAAAAAGCCCTGGATGGAGACATCATGTTTGACGGTTCCTCCATCGACGGCTTTGTCCGCATCAATGAGTCCGACATGTACCTGAAGCCGGATTACAACACCTTCACCGTGTTGCCCTGGAGAATAAAGGAAGGTGTCTCTGCCGCCAGGATCATCTGTGATGTCTACATGTCCGATGGCAAAACTCCTTTTCATGGTTGCCCACGCGTCAACCTGAAACGAGTGCTGGCCGAAGCAAAAAAAATGGGCTTTACCATGAATGTGGGCACCGAGGCAGAATTTTTCCTGTTCAAACGGGATGCTGACGGAAATGCTACGACAATTACCCATGATACCGCGGGTTATTTTACCGTGGATACGGATGACGAGGGCATTGACTGCCGCAGGGAGATAATTCTGACTCTTGAAAAAATGGGATTTGAGATCGAGGCCTCCCACCACGAGGTTGCCGAAGGTCAGCACGAGATAAACTTCAAGTATGCGGATGCTGTAACAGCGGCAGACAATACAGTCACCTTCAAATGGGTTGTGAAAACCATTGCCAAGAGATACGGCCTGCACGCCACCTTTATGCCCAAGCCTGTTTTCGGCATCAACGGATCCGGCATGCACACCAACCAGTCCCTGTTCAACCTGGACGGCTCCAATGCCTTTTATGACAAAAAGGACAAGATGGAACTCAGCAAGGCGGCATACCAGTATATTGCCGGGATCACCAAAAATGCCAGAGGATTTGCCGCGATCACCAATCCCCTGGTCAACTCCTATAAGCGGTTGGTTCCCGGTTATGAGGCGCCGGTATATGTTGCCTGGTCTGCTATCAATCGCTCCGCTCTGATGCGCATTCCGGCTGCCCGCGGTATGAGCACCAGGGTTGAGGTGCGCTGCCCGGATCCGTCCTGCAATCCCTATCTGGCCTTTGCCATTATGCTGAATTCAGGTCTGGACGGTATCAAGAACAAGCTGACTCCGCCACCATCCACCGATGTCAATATCTACCAGATGTCCCCGAGCCAGATGAAGAAGGCAAAAATCAAGAGCATGCCTGCGTCCCTGCTGGAGGCCCTTGAGGAATTGAAGAAAAATCCCATTGCCAAGGATACTCTCGGCCCCCACATTTTCGAGAAGTATATCGAAAGCAAGGAAAAAGAGTGGGACAGCTTCCGGATACACGTTACTGATTGGGAAATTGACAACTATCTGAAAATTTACTAAAAGATACCGATCGTTACCCATGCATAGCCCGGGGTTTTGGCCCCGGGCTTTTTTTGTATTATTGATCGGGATGCGGAATGGGTCAAACTTTTTGCGGCTGCATCACTTTTTGACTTTGAACTTCTTGGGATCAATTCCATACTGATGTATTTTGTAGTTGATGATCCTGAGGCTGGTGTCCAATTCCCGGGCCGCCCTGGTCTGGTTGCCGCCTGTTCTTTTCAGGGCCTCTATGATCAGTTCCCGCTCATAGTTCTCCACCGCACCTGCCAATGACAGGGCCTGCTTGGAATTGACGCTCTCGGAGGTCTGCAGGCTCGGCGGCAGATGGTAGCTTTTTATGGACTCCTCGTCACAGATGAGAACCGCTCTCTCGATGCAGTTCTGCAGCTCCCTGACATTGCCGGGCCAGTGATACTGGAGGAGCAGGTCAATGGCAGGGGTGGAAATGCGCCGTATCTCCTTGGAGTTTTCCTCGTTGTATTTCTTGAGAAAGTATTCGGTCAGCAGCAGTATGTCCGTTCTTCTTTCCCGGAGAGGCGGCAGATAGATGGGAAAAACGTTGAGGCGGTAATAGAGGTCTTCACGAAAGTGCTTCTCCTCCACGGCTTTTTCCAGGTCGCGGTTGGTGGCCGCCACCAGCCGGACATCGCACTTGATGGGACTGATGCCCCCCAGCCGCTGGAACTCCCTGTCCTGGACAACCTGCAGAAGCTTGATCTGCACCGAATGGCTCAGTTCGCCGATCTCATCGAGAAACAGGGTGCCGCCCTCGGCAAGTTCAAAGCGCCCCTTTTTCATGGTATGGGCCCCGGTAAAAGCCCCTTTCTCGTGCCCGAAGAGCTCGCTTTCCAGCAGGGTTTCCGGCAGAGCCGAGCAGTTGACCACAATGAAGGGCTTTTTGGCTCTGCTGCTGTTATAATGCAGAGCCCGGGCCACCAGGGTTTTGCCGGTGCCGGATTCGCCGCGCAGGAGAACAGTGGCATTGGATTCAGCAACCCGGTGCAGCATTTCAAACATCTCCTGCATGCGGCTGCTGTTGCCGATTATATTGGCGACCCGGTATTTTTCCGACAGTTCTTTTTTTAACTCGATATTCTCCCGGGTCAACCGTTCCAGATCCTTTTTTTCCGCCTGGACCCGCAGAACCGTCTGGGCGATGAGGCCGCTTAAAATGGTGAGGTAGCGCAGCTCATCCTCGTAGTTCAAATCCTCCCTGTATTCCAGGTCTATGCTCAGGGCCCCCAGGATGCGCTTGTCATGTTTTATGGGCACGCAGAGAAACGAGTTCCGCTGCTTTCTGATTTCACCGCGGGTCCTGGTCCTGTTCAAAAACTGGGACTCTTCCCCGATATGGGGGATGACGATGGGCTGACCCGTGGCCACAACCCGGCCGGTTATGCCTTCACCGACCTTGTATTTCCCCCTTTTTCTGGCCTCAGCCGGCATACCGTGCGCCACCTCGATTTCCAGCTGTCCGGTGAGGGGATTAACAATGGTGACCGTGCCGTTGTCCATGTGTTTGCGGACGGAAAGTATTTCCATGCTGCGTTCCAGACTGTCGCGCAGGTCAGTCGATGATGCCAGCACCTTTGTCACCTCATACAGACAGGTGATGTCCTCCAGTTCCTTATTTATTATCGTTTTATCCGGTTGGTTCATGGAATGTTTCAGATTCGTGTCGGTTAATTCATCTTGCGCAGCAGGGCATGTAATTCCGTTCAGGCAAAGCCAGGCTGCCAATGATCTTGCAAATTTGTTTATAAAGAACTCGAGACACTACAAAATTGTTATAAATTTGTCCAGCGACTTTTCACCTTGGCCGGTTCCGGTCGAAGGGCGCACATGGACAAAGCGGTTGACACCTTGCTTTGAAAAGGAATAGATTCCAGATATATAAAAAAATTCTGCTGGGGTAAATACGCTACAAAATTTGCCGGGAATGCGGCAGAAAATAACAGGAGGAAAAACCGGAAATGGGAACAGGAACATTTTCTGTAGACACCGGCACGAAAATGGAATTTATCGATATCACGGGCCGGATGCAGAAGGAAATTAACCGGGCGGGCATAGATGACGGCATCTGCTACCTCTACAATCCGCATACCACAGCGGGACTGACCATCAATGAAGGTGCGGACCCCGCCGTCCAGGATGATATTGTGGCGGTTCTCAAAAAAATCATTCCCTTTGACCATTCGTACAAGCACAGCGAAGGAAATTCACCGGCCCACATCATGACATCACTCATCGGCAGTTCGGTCGCCGTCTTCATAGAGAACGGCAGGCTGGTTCTCGGGACCTGGCAGAAAATTTTCTTCTGCGAGTTTGACGGCCCCCGGTCCAGAAAGGTCATATGGAAACTGCTGTAATAGAACCCTTGCTGCAGAATGATTATGAGTAACCCCAAGAAATCGGACCGGAATAAAACACCGTATCATGCCATGGTATTCGGCTTTGACAGAGAGACGGATGAACGGTCGCTGCAGCTTTTTCTCGAGCGTTTCACCGATGAAAAGGTAATGGATATACTGCTGCCGCGCCTGCCGGATGATGATATTTTGCGGTCCGTAAATTTCCTTACGGGGCTTATGCGGAAGTGTCTGTCGGAGAAAGAATACCACGCCCTTTTTCTGGCGGAAGAAGACCAGCCCGCGAGAGACCAGAAGACATGAGCGCCGGAATTATTGAAGACCTTCCTGCCTTTCTGCGCATCCTGAAAAAGGAGTCGGAACTACTGGAAATAGATGCCCGGGTGGATCCATACCTGGAGATTGCGGAAATCCACCGCCGGGTCATTGCCCGGGGTGGACCGGCACTGCTTTTTTCCAATGTGGTCAACAGCCGGTACCCGGTGGTAACCAACCTTTTCGGCACCAACCGCCGCATGGAACTAGCCTTCGGTCCCAGGCCCCGGCGGTTTGTGACGGATTTGGTGCAGGCGGCGGAAACGCTCATGCCGCCAAACTTTACAAAGCTCTGGGGAGTGCGGCGCCTGCTGTTTGATGGACTGAAGGTGGGAACGAAAACCGTGCGGTCCGGCCCTGTTCTCGAAGAGCATAAAGAACCGCCAACGCTCACCGACCTGCCGCTTTTGACTTCGTGGCAGTCTGATGGCGGCCCCTTTGTTACCCTGCCGCTTGTCTACACGGAGCATCCTGACGGCAGGGGCCACAATCTGGGAATGTACCGCATCCAGCGATATGATGATACCACCACCGGCATCCACTGGCAGATCCACAAAGGCGGCGGCTATCATTATCATGCCGCTGAACAGCAAAACCAGGCCCTGCCCCTTATCCTTTACATCGGCGGCCCTCCGGCCTTAATGATGGCCGCCATAGCGCCGTTGCCGGAAAATATACCGGAACTTATCCTGGCCTCACTGCTGCTTGGAAAAAAACTGGAAATGGTGCGGAATCCGCATGGAGGCCATCCTCTGGTGGCCCGGGTCGAGTTTGCGCTCACCGGAATTGTGCCGCCGCATGTCAGGCGTCCGGAGGGTCCGTTTGGTGATCATTACGGCTACAATTCCCTGCAGCATGATTATCCGGTTTTTCAGGTGCAGCATATGTATCACCGCAGGAACGCGGTGTATCCCGCCACCGTTGTGGGACGGCCGCGCCAGGAGGATTTTTTTATCGGCGACTTTCTGCAGGATCTGCTTTCCCCGCTGTTTCCGCTGGTAATGAGCAGCGTCCGCCGGCTCAAAACCTTCGGCGAAGCAGGATTTCATTGCCTGGCTGCCGCCAGGGTGATGGACCGCTACCCCCGGGAGGCCTTTGCTGCGGGCTTAAGGATTCTGGGGGAAGGACAGCTTTCGCTGACCAAATTTCTCATCCTCACCGATGGGGATGTCGACGTGGAAGACTTTGCGGAACTCTGGCCCCATGTCCTGGCCCGGGTTGACTGGCGCAGGGATTTGTTTATTTTTGCCAATGTTTCCCAGGATACCCTGGATTACACCGGACCATCAGTGAACAAAGGTTCCAAGGCCATGCTCCTGGGCCTGGGCCGGGAGCCGCTGCGGGATCTGCCGACTGCTTTTAACGGTTCCCTGCCTGACAGCCTCGCCCGGCCGGTGGTTTTCCTGCCGGGCACCCTGGTCGTTCAGGGGCCGACCTATGAGTCTGAACCGGACCTGGCCGCCAAAACAGCCGGATGGCCGGGTCTTGCCGACTGGCCCCTGGTCATCCTTGTCGACGATTGCCGCGCGGCTACCCTGAGTCTGCAGGAATTTCTCTGGACGGTTTTTACCCGCTTTGAACCGGCAGCGGACATTCATGGGGCCGAACAGTCCGTTGTTCGCTATCATGTGGGCCTCACCCCGCCAATTGTTATTGATTGCCGCATGAAGCCCTGGTATACGGAGGTCCTGGAGGTCGACCCGGAGACCAAACAAAAGGTGGATGCCATGATCCATGAGATACTGCCGGCGAGGTGGAGATAACACCGGTATTCCATTCCGCCGTTACTTCAACTATTCATTATTATGCAGGAGCGATTGCAAAAGGTTCTGGCCAAGGCGGGTATTGCTTCCCGGCGCCAGGCAGAAGATTTGATCCGGAAGGGCAGGGTCCGGGTTGACGGCAGAGTGGTCACTGAAATGGGAGTCCGGGTAAATCCGGACTCCCAGAAGATTGAATGTGACGGAGTTCCTGTCACCGCCCCGGAGAAAAAAATTTATATCCTGCTGCACAAACCGGCCGGCGTCCTATCCACCGTCCATGATCCCCAGGGAAGAGCCATTGTCACCGACCTTCTGCCGGACGTGAATGAACGGGTCTATCCCGTGGGACGGCTTGACTTTGACACCGAAGGGGCCCTTCTTCTCACCAATGACGGTGAACTGGCCCAGAAAATTCTCCACCCCAGCCATGAAGTTAAGAAGACTTACGTGGCAAAGGTGAAAGGCAGGCCCGATCGGAAAAAACTGGCGGCCCTTTCCAGAGGAATCAACCTTGATGGCAGGAAAACCTGGCCCGCGAACATCGAGGTGCTGCACGCTGAACCGCAGATGACAACGATAAAAATTATTATCCATGAAGGCCGGAAAAGACAGGTCCGCAAGATGTTTAGTGCAGTCGGTCATCCAGTGCTGCATCTGCAGCGCATCGCCTACGGACAGCTGCAGCTGGGAGACCTGGCTCCCGGAAAATACAGGATTCTGGGCCCCGACGATATTACAATGATTTTCCGAAAATAATACTGTCGATCCTGTAACAGCGCCGGCCGTGAGGGTGTTGAGTCCGTACCGCATTAAATCGGTCATGACCTGTTGATGAGCGCGGGACTTTTTGCGATTGGCGCAAAATTCCTCTTTACAATACGTTAACTGCTTGATATAAATATACCTTTATCGCTATAATTTATCAGGAAAAGAGAGGCTCGGCAGAAGCATCAAATTAACGTGAACTGCTTCGGGGAGAGAAAATGAATAAATCAGAACTGATTGAGGCGTTGTCTCAGGAAATCAATGTGCCTTTGCGGGAGGCTGATTCCATTACCAATACCATCCTGGACTCCATGACGGATGCCCTTGGTGCCGGTGACAGTATTGAAATCCGGGGATTCGGTTCCTTTGTGGTCAAGGAATATGGTTCATACCAGGGGCGCAACCCGAAAACCGGCCAGAAGATCAAGGTGCCTCCCAAGAAATTGCCATTCTTTAAAGTCGGCAAAGAGCTGCGCGAGAAAGTAAATAAGAAATAGAACGTTTGCCTTTCTCTATTCTTTTATTGCACCGACAAGATCATAGGTGTGAGTCTCGGTGATAGTTACGTCAATCAGAGCACCGGGCTCTGCATTCCCGCTCGTTATATACACGCAGCCATCAATCTCAGGGGCCTGATATCTTGTCCTGCCTTCCAGCAGCAGGTCGGATTCTTTGCTCACTCCTTCCACCAGGACTTGCTCCATCCTGCCGACATATTTCTGCAGAAGCTTAAAGGAAATCTCCGCCTGCAGCTCCATAATCATCCCTTGACGTTCTTCCTTAATTTCCTCTGCAATCTGTCCCGGCAGGGAGGAGGCCCTGCATCCCTCTTCATTTGCATAGGCAAATACCCCCAGATGTTCAAAGGGGTATTGCTGTAAAAAGGAGCTTAATTCCGCACAATCATCTTCGGTCTCACCTGGAAATCCAACCATCATCGTGGTCCGCAGGGCGGCGCCGGGCAGGGTGGAGCGGATTTTCTGCAGGAGTTGAATTACCTGTTTTTGGGTGTATGGCCGGTTCATCAACCGTAAAATACGGTCACTCACATGCTGAAAAGGTATGTCCAGGTAAGGAACGATTCGGTCATTCTCAGCCATCAGGTGCAGGAGTTTTCTTTGAACCCGGGCGGGATGCAGATAAAGCAACCGTATCCAGGGAATGTTTGTTTCAGCTAAAAGGTTCTGCAGCAGGACCGGCAGATCTGTCTGTTTGCCAAGGTCAAGGCCATAGGCAAGGAGGTCCTGGGCGACAAGGGTGAGTTCTTTTACTCCTGCCGCTTCCAGTCTGCAGGCTTCGGTCAACAGATCCGGCATGGAACGGCTGCGCAGTTTGCCGCGAATGGAAGGAATAAGGCAATAGGAACAGCGGTTGATGCAGCCCTCGGTTATTTTCATATAGGCCCGATGAGGCGGGGTGGAAACCTTTCGCGGCAGGGAACTGTTCATCAGGAAAGGAGACTGTTCCAGGGAGCGGGCCGAAGAAACGGCCGGCTTTTCACCGCGAAGCTGGGCAGCGATGGTATGAAAACCGTTGGTGCCGATGAAAAGATCCACTTCCGGCAGTTCCTTTTCAAGCTCAATGCCATAGCGCTGCACCAAACAGCCGGTGACCACCAGTTTTTTTACCGGGTCTTCCTGCTTGTACCGGGCGAGTACCAGAATTTCATCAATGGCCTCCCTGACCGCCGAGCCGATAAAGCCGCAGGTATTTACCAGGAGCAGATCAGCCTCTTCCGGCTTGCGGGTCACCTGATAACCGTCTTTCTCAAGCAGACCCAGCATGACTTCCGAGTCCACCAGGTTTTTGGAACAGCCGAGGCTTACCATATAGAGTTTTTTATTCATCGAAATATTTTAAAATTTTCTATAATTACAAGCAGTTGAACAATTTTTAAGCGGCTTGCCCCTATTTTCAGCCCCCCGGAGTATCCACCATTTGCTGTGAATTGTAAATCCACATAATTTAGTATCCTGCCACGGGATTAGCGGCGCAGAAATCAGCCAGAAAATGAAGAATGTGGCTGCTTTTTTTCTTGAAATCCCTGGTACGGAAACCCGGCGCCCAGGTTCCGGACCAGAGTTCATCGGAGACCAGCAGCACCGCACTCAACTCCACCTTCCTGAAGGCTGCGGCGGCAATCAGGGCGGCATATTCCATATCCACGCCTAAAACGCCCTGTCTGCCAAGCCGGGCCACCCGGGCAATACTTTCCCGGTACGGTGCATCCGTGGTCCATACCGGGCCGGAATGAACCTTCATCCCCTTAGCCGTCAATAAATCAGCCAGTATCTGCCGGGTGGCAGCCGGCGATTCCGGTCTTACCCGGGCAGGATAATGGGCCGAGGTCCCTTCATCGCTTACCCCCCATGTCGGCAGCAGAATATTCCCGATCTGCATGCTTTCATGCAGGGAGCCGCACCAACCGTAGACTATAATCCGGCGCGCCCCGAGGGCAACAAGCTTTTCCAGGGTTAAAACCGCCATCGGCGCCCCCACGGCCGGGCCGGCGATAAAAATGGATTCCGGTGCAGTTGCAGGAATTACCGCCAATCTGCTGTTGAAGAGAAAGTGGAGACGGCCGTTTCTTTTTGCTGCCAGGCCGAGACCGGCCCTGGCTTCAGCAGGATTGATGACGAGCATACCGGCAGCCGGAAGCACGGGATCGTTTTTTCCTCTGGCAGGGTTAATTATCATGCCGGTGTCATTCATGTTCAGCTGAATCGCAATAACTGCCGCCAAAGCGACAAAGAATATCTGATCCGTTTTTCGAAGGGGGAGTATTAAACAATATAAATGAATAAAGCAACCCTACCATCAAGATGGCACCAGTGGCCATTTAAATTCCATAAATGATATGTCCTGTTTTTCCCCAGCGAATTAAGAAAAAAAGAAAGGCTGCAGGAAATTTCCTGCAGCCTTTCAAAAACCATGCAACCCGGTTTTTCCCGGTCTTAAGAATCCGTTATCCGATAAATGGATTTGCCATCAGAAGGATAAGCGAAATAACCAGACCATAAATGGTCAATGACTCAATAAGAGCCAGACCGATGATCATGGTTACGGTGATCTTTCCGGAAGCCTCGGGGTTTCTGGCGATACCGGAGCAGGCGCCGCCGATGCCGGTACCCATACCAATACCGCAACCAAAGGCGGGAATGCCCACTGCTATTGCAGCGGCAATACAGACCAGGGCGATATTAACGACGCCGCCGGAAGCTTCCATCCCCCCTTCCGCAGCAAATGCCGCGGTAGAAAGAGCCAGGACCAGGATACCGGTCAAAATACTTACCTTTTTCATCAGTTTTTTCCTCCTTAAAGAGTTATTATTATGGCCTTCTTCCAACAAACTGTGTGCAACAGTAAATTACTTTTTAATGGGCATGCTCCATTGCGCCGGAGAAGTAGAGAATGGAGAGCAGGACGAACACCAGCGCCTGGACCAGAGAAACGAATACGCCGAGAAACAGGATCGGCAGCGGGGCAAAGTAGGCACCGGCGAGCAGAAAAAGAATACCAAGCAACGTTTCCTTGGCCATGATATTGCCGAAAAGCCGGATGGACAGGGACAGGATCCGTGCCAGGTGGCTGATGACCTCGATGGGAAACATGAGAGGCATCAGCCATGGGATCGGTCCCATGAAGTGTTTAATGTATTTGACCCCGTGAAACTTGATGCCCAGAATATGGGTGGTGGTGAATACGATCAGCGTACACCCCAGGGTAATATTTATATTTGAGGTGGGCGACATGAACCCCGGCATGAGTCCGATGAGGTTAGAAGTAAGAATATAAAAGGCAAAGGTTGCCAGCATCGGGAACATGAGCCTGGCGCCCTCCTCTCCCATATTTTCAGCCATGAATCCTTCCAGACCGTCAATGATCAGCTCCCAGAAGTTCTGGCCCTTGCCGGGAATCATCTCCATTTTGCCCAAGGTGAGCTTGGGGACGATAATGAGAAACGCCATGACAAGCCAGGTATACGTTAAATGCGGCGAAACAAGTTTAGCCAGGAGTGTATCCCCGACCGGCCCGTGGGGGACGGGCAGGCCAATTTTTTGCAGAATGAGAGAGATAAACAATATTGGATGTTCCATAGCTTTCTACGATGCCTCCTTCGGGGTCAGGACAACTTTTCTGGCGGCTCCTGCCACCATGATTCCGATGCTGATCACCACAGTTGAGAGTCCGACGAGCAAACCAATAAGATGGATCGAGGTAAACTTCACCAGGAAGAACAGTAAAAGTCCGACGAGCGTCAACCTGATGTAGTATTTTATCAAAAAACGGCCTTTTGCTGCATGCAACGGACCTGACAGGATTCGGGTAATATCCCTTTTCAGCAGTATAAAGCTGATGTTGGCGATAAGGCCGCCGATGAATAATCCCTTGGCAAAATAAGGGGAGACGAAAAGACCGCCGGCCGCAGTCATACCGGCCAGCAGCAGCCAGTTCAGACGTGCCATCCTGTCCAGGGGGAAATATACGTCACTATCGGACAAATTCTTAATCCTCTTATAAATCCTTGCGTTTTGTCAGGATGTACAAATTCCTGAAACCTGCGGCTATGCCGAATCCTAAAAATATCAGGGTCAGCCAGGGAGCTGTTTTTCCCTTGAAGACTTTATGATCCAGGAGATACCCCATTCCCACCCCCACAAAAATGGAAGCGGCCAGCGTCAGACCAATGGTGGAAAAATCACCCAACAGCTTCATTATTTCTTTACGGCTGTCGGTCATTTTTTTCTCCTGAAAAAGAACAAAAAACAAACCGAGCCCTGAAATGGAAAATCGTTCCATTTCGTATCATGGAGTGGGCTCAAAGTCAACGGCTTTTTTACTATTTTTTGATTTTTTTGAATGACGATTCAGTCATTTCAAGGGCTTGTGCCAAATCTTCCTGACTGTGTGCAGCAGAAATAAAAGTGGCTTCGAATTGGGATGGTGCGAGCCAGATGCCGGAGGCCAACATTTCCCGGAAAAATTGTCCGTACCTTTCAGTATCCGATCCCATGGCCGACGTGAAATCAACCACGGGTCCTTGAGTGAAGAAGGTGGTCATCATTGATCCTACCCGGTTTAAGGTGGTTTCTCCGGGAAGGTACTTGTCAGCAAGGCTCTGCAGCTCGGCGGCAAAGGATTCTGCCTTTGCCTCCAGTGAATCATAAAACCCGGGTTCACTTAAAACCTGCAGGGTGGCAACACCGGCTGCCATTGCCAGAGGATTGCCTGAGAGGGTTCCGGCCTGGTAGACCGGACCTTCAGGCGCTATTCTGGACATGATTTCCTTTTTGCCGCCGTAGGCCCCTACCGGCAGGCCGCCGCCGATAATTTTACCGAGACAGGTCAGGTCCGGTTCAATCGAAAACCTGCTTTGGGCCCCGCCGAGGGCCAACCGAAAGCCGGAGATGACTTCATCAAAGATAAGCACGATATTATGCCGGGCCGTTAATTCCCGCAATTTTTGCAGAAAGCCTTCTGCCGGAGGGACAACACCCATATTGCCCGCAACCGGCTCAATTATTACACAGGCGATTTCCAGGGATGTGTCGGTCAGGGTTTTTTCGAGGGTGGCAAAATCATTGTAGGGAATGGATATGGTATTTTTGACAATATCATCCGGCACTCCGGGGCTGCCCGGTATGCCTAAAGTGATGACGCCGGACCCGGCCTGCACGAGAAATGAATCCGCATGACCGTGGTAGCAGCCGTCAAATTTGACCACAACTTTTTTACCGGTATATCCCCGTGCCAGCCGTATGGCGCTCATGGTCGCTTCCGTGCCGGAACTGACGAAGCGCACTTTATCCATGGCGGGAAAACTGTTGATTACCATTTCAGCCAGATCAATCTCCAGGGGGGTAGGCGCTCCGAAGCTGGTACCGTTGGCAAGTGCCTGCCGGATGGCGTCCACCACCTTTGGATGGTTGTGACCCAGGATCATGGGGCCCCAGGAGCAGACGAAATCGATAAACTCGTTGTCGTCAACATCAATAATTTTTGAGCCGGACGCCTTTTTTACGAAAAGCGGATCGCAACCCACGGAAGTGCAGGCGCGGACCGGGCTGTTGACCCCTCCCGGGATCAGTTTCTGAGCCTTTTGAAAATATGTTTTCGAGCTTTCGGTATTCATGGTTCCTTTTCCTCCGAGGGTCATTATTTGTAAGTCGTATCAATCCGTTGTAATTACAAAGCCACCAAGTTGAATACGCGACTATAGCACGGAGAATTTTATTCTGTCAAAAGCAAAACTTTTGCCGTATCGGGACTAATCCCGATACGCGGCCTCAAAACCGGATAAATACAAGAATTTTTCCTTGTCATAAGCCGGAACAGTCGGTAAGATGCCATCTCTCAGGCGCGATATAATTGGTCAATTTAAACAATTTGGCCAATGTAATTTGCATATTAAAAATGAAATAATAGGAGTCGTGAACATGGCAGGAGATAATGTGAAACACCTAACCGATGCAGAATTTGAAGAATATGTGCTGAAAGCTGACTTGCCGACCCTGGTTGATTTCTGGGCTCCCTGGTGCGGTCCATGCAAGGCCATTGGGCCGGTGATTGAAGAACTTGCCGGAGAATATGCCGGCAAGGTGCAAATCACCAAGATGAACGTGGATGACAACCCGACAACACCCGGGAAATACAGCATCAGGGCCATACCGACCCTCATACTCTTCAAGGGCGGAGAGATCGTTGAGCAGGTTACCGGTGCAGTCGGCAAGACCCAGCTGGTTACCATGCTCAAAAAAGCCATATAACAGAATTTTCGCCTTTAATCTTACAGCTGCCGATGGCAATAACCGACTACCAACTCATCATTCTCGGAGGGGGGCCGGCCGGCCTGACTGCTGGCTTGTATGCTGCCAGGGATCGGCTTAAAGTCCTGCTGGTTGAAAGAGGAGTTGTGGGAGGCCAGGTTCTGGTCACGGACTGGATTGACAATTATCCCGGCTTCCCTGAAGGGGTGACGGGATCGGACCTGGTGGAGAAAATGGCGGCCCATGCTTCCCGTTTCGGGCTTGAGACCAAAAACGGCAATGTGGTAAAGGCCGAATTGTCGGCCTCAACAAAAAAACTGATCCTGGAAAGCGGTGAAGAGCTGCAGAGCCAGGCACTGATCATCTGTACCGGTGACCGGCCCAATAAACTGGGCATACCCGGCGAGGAGAAACTCACCGGCAAAGGCGTTTCATACTGCGCCACCTGTGACGGCCCCTTTTTCCGGGACCAGGAAATTCTGGTAGTCGGCGGCGGTGATACTGCTGTCCAGGAGGCTGACTTCCTTACAAAATTTGCCAGCAAGGTAACTGTCATTCACCGTCAGGATGCGCTGCGGGCCACCAAGGTTCTGCAGGAGAAGGCCTTTGCCAACCAGCGTATAGAGTTCATCTGGAGTTCGAATGTAATCGCTATTGAAGGCGAAGATGAAGTTAACCGCGTACGGCTCCGCAATATAAACGGCGAGGAAAAAGAAATTACTGCCAGCGGAGTTTTCATATTGATCGGCACCATCCCGAACAATGAAATGCTGCCCATGGAAGAGCTGGGCGCCGATCTGCGTGGATTTATAAAAACAGACGATGAGATGCGCACCAGTATTCCGGGGGTTATGGCAGCAGGAGACATACGCAGCAAGACCGTGCGTCAGATTGTCAATGGGGCCGGTGAGGGTGCCGTAGCGGCAATAGCTGCTGAACAATACTTGAGCGGGTTGGGCTAGGTGCTATGCAAATTCTTTCTTTCATGTACAAACGGTGCTTAATTTTTCTGCTGGCTTTTTTGCTGATATTACCGCTGACAGGCTGCTCCATGAAGAATTTCTATTCCTCTCTTGGCTTTGGGACCACTTCAGCGGATACGGGGGAAGGCCTGGCTATAAAGGGATTGGATTATTACAGCCGGGGCAAGTATGAAAAGGCAAAACGGTCCTTTGAAACCCTGATGAATCAATACCCCTTCAGCGAATACAGCCTGCTCGCCGAACTCAAAACAGCCGACAGTAATTATTACCTCGAAAACTATGAAGAGGCATTGCTGCAGTATAAGGATTTTGAGGAGCATCATCCGACGAACGAGGCCATTCCCTATGTCCTCTTTCAGATGAGCATGTGTTATTACAACCAGATAGACAAGATAGACCGGGACATCACCCCGGCCATGAATGCCATATACGCATTTTCCAGGCTTCTGAGAGCTTACCCGGATTCCCCTTACACCGGGGAGGCCCGGGACAGAATCAGAGCGGCGCGAAATTTTCTCGCGAATCACGAGTATTACGTTGCCAGTTTTTATGAGAGGACTTATGCCTATGAAGAGGCCGTAGCCCGGCTTGAATATCTGCTGCGGGAATATCCTGAAACGAAAATTGCACCGCAGGCGGAAAAACTCCTGAATGATTTGCGCAACGGCAACCCGCCGGGCAGAACCCTTTTGGGCTGGCTGCCCAAGTCCTTTCCCGATTGGGAAGATATGGGCCCGGCTGAATGACAGGCCTGAACATCGGCAGGTTCACCACCCGGGAGCGGGCCGGAAAAAATTAATGGACTTCAAATACGGTTTCACTGAAGCCGCTGATCCGGTCGAGGGAAACCGCCATGGCCTTAACCGGGCAGACGGTGACGCACATGCCGCAGCCGCTGCACTTTTCTGCATTGAAAATAACCGCCATTTCGGGGCGCTGCAGGTCTAAAGCGCCGGTGGGGCAGATTCCGGTACAGGCTCCGCATTGAAAACAGCGCTCATCATCGCGGTGAATGGATGTGGCGATGCTTTCCGCCTTGACATCCAGACCTTTGAGATAGGCGAGACCCTTCTTGATGTTTTCCCTGTGTCCCCGCAGTTCTAGAATCATCACCCCTTCATGCTGGGGAAGAACCGTTGCCTTGAGGATATTGAATTCCACGTCAAACTGCTTGACAAGCTGGCAGATGATGGGTTGGTCTACAATATCCTTGGGAAATCGCAGTATATAGATCCTGGTATACACGTTGGTACCTCTTTGCGGTAGAATTAATGGTAGTGGATGAAATGTAAAAAAATCAAGGCAGCTTCCCTTCAAGCTCCTGCACTATTTTTCCCACGGGTGCCCGGGTATCAATGATTATGAGTTCCGAAGCCGCAAGTTCGTCAGGCGGCTCAAACCGTTGTCGCTGTTTAAGGTAAATCTCCCAGCGGCCGTCGGAAACAGATGTCGGATCCTGGGCCCGCAACTCCATTCTCTGTTTCATCTCCCTTTCAGAACAGGTGCAGAGGATAAAATAAACCCGGCAGCTCAAGGACTTGGCAAGGTCTCTGAGCTCCTGGCGGTCGCGGGCATACTGGTATGAGGCATCAAGAATTACCGAGTTTCCCTGCTGCAGGCATGCCTGCGCCTTTTTGCGGAGGGTTTCGTAAGTTTTCCGGGAGAATTCTTTGGCATAGATGCCTGCATCAACGGATTCGCGCTGCCCCGCAGTCGGGTTAATACCGGCAAGTTCCTTGCGGATCCGGTCCGAGTTATAGGCGCATAACCCTTTATGCCGGGCCCAGGCCAGGGCAACAGTACTCTTGCCTGTTGCTATCATGCCGAAAAAGACATAGAGAACGGGGGGTGTCCGATTTTTTTGGTTAACGGCTGGCATAACGTTCGGCAAGCTGCATGTATTTCCCCGCCATTTCCTGGCATTGGACCTTGGTTTTATTGTCCACTTCCGGGGCATTTACCGTGAAAAGATTTATTTTTCCGCGGACATAGGCCCGGTAACACTTGTAAAAGTTCAGCATGGTATCGAGACCGGTATCGCCTGATTTTTCGCGCATGCCGGAAACAAAACGGGCAGAAAGTTCCGGTAATCCATGATAGTCGAGATCCATGGCCAGAAAAGCAATATCGCTGGCCACGTCGCAGTAGCGGAACCGTTCGTTAAACTCGATGCAGTCAAAAATATATACCTGGTCCGCCAGGCAGATATTCGCCGAATACAGGTCGCCGTGGCAGTCGCGGATGCGCCCTGCAGAAATCCTGGCGGCAAAGAGATCTTCCCGCTGCAGAAAATCGGTGGAAAATTTCTTGATGCGGTTAAACTGTTCACGACTGAGGGCCGGGCTGCCGATGAAATTTTCGGTCTGGGAGAAATTTTCAAAAATGTTGACACCCACCGCGTCCGGCCGCCCGTATTTCCGGATATCGGGACCGGTGTCCGCCCCGGCATAAAAGGGAACCAGGACATCACAAATGGCATCAATCATAGCCGGGACCAGATGCCCGGATGTGATAATATTGGTCATCATCCGTTCTTCGGGCATGCGCTTCATCTTGACGCCATACTCGATTATGTTTCCGGTTTGGGCCCGGCTCCCGTCGGTCAGGATTAAACCGGCATCAGTTTTTTCCAAAGCCACAAGGCCGAGATAGATGGAAGGGCAGAGCCTCCGGTTCAAAATCAGTTCCTGCTGACAGAAGTGGTGCCTTTGGGCCAGGGTTGTAAAATCGAGAAAGCCGAAATCAACCGGTTTTTTAAACTTGTAGACAAGATCATCTGTGATGAAGACATAGGATATGTGTGTCTGGATCAGCGTAACGTCCGATGGTTGTGGTTCATAGGCGGCCGGCTGCAGCAGAAAAGTGACAAAGTCGGGTAACTGTTTGTTTTGCATGAAAAAATTCCGGAGAAATAGTTCTGATACTCTAGCTATGGAGAAAATGGTGCTGTCTTTCTTGAAAATGGTATGTTTTCTGACAGGGTGGCAACTCTACCAGAATACGTGTTTCCAGTAAACCGTTGATCTGTATAAATTGAATCCCGGCGCTGAATTTTTCGGGTCCGTTTAATTCGATGCCGTGATATTTTCGTTTGAAAAAAAATGGCAAACGGGTTTCATTGGGCAGCAAACCATGGAGGAGTAAATATAAGTTATGACCAAAACAGTCCATTTTTTACCTGATAATGTCAGGACAACCGCGGAGGATGGCGAGAATCTGCTTAATGTTGCCGCCAATGCCGGGGTCTATATCCATGCCTTCTGCGGCGGTGAAGGAGTATGCGGCAAGTGCAAGGTCAGGATCGAGAAGGGTGATATTGCCGCCACCCAGGCAACACAGTTGAAAAGTGCCGAGATCGAACAGGGTTTCAGGCTTGCCTGCCAGTCCAAGGTTATTTCCGACCTGGTGGTGCAGATACCGGAAACCATTCGAAGGGACGGCAAAAAGTTAAAGCGCAGACCCAAAACCACCCGTTCGATTTCGGCCCGTTCCCTCGACGGTCTCATCGGCGGGTGGGATGCTGATCCACTGGTGGAAAAACGTTTTTTTGCCATGAACAAGCCGACCATTGAAGACCATGTTGCCGACCTGCAGAGGCTGACCAGAGCCATAAGCAAGGGATGTCCTGAATGCCGGGCGCCTTCCTATGACCACCCGGAACTGCTCCGCGAACTGCCTTTTATTCTGCGCCAGGCCAACTGGGAGGTGACCGCCATCCTGCTGCGCGGCAAAAGGCCGGAGGAACCGGACCGTATTATTGCCGTTGAACCCGGGGACACCACAAATGAACTGTATGGCCTGGCAGTGGACATCGGCACCACGACCGTCTGCGGTGTGCTGATCAATCTCGATACCGCTGAAATCATGGCCGAGTCCTCGGAATATAACGGTCAGATCCAGTATGGCGAAGATGTTATTTCCCGGATAATCTATTCACAGCGGCCGGGAGGGCTTGAGGCGCTGCAGCAGAGGGTGATACGCACCATCAACAACGTCATAGAGACACTCTGCAAAAAGGTATCCATCCGGCATGAAGACATAAGCTACATTATGGCCGCTGGCAACACGACCATGTCCCATCTGCTGCTGGGGCTCAATCCCAAATTCATCCGCGAGGCGCCTTATACCCCGATCTGTAATCATTATCCCATAACCCGGGCCGCCTCCCTCGGTATTACCGCCCATCCTTCGGTGCGGTTTTTTCTGTATCCCTCCGTTGCCAGTTACGTGGGCGGTGATATCACTTCCGGGGTCCATGCCTGCCAGATGCATAAAAGTTCCGAACTGACGCTCTTTATTGATATCGGCACGAACGGTGAGATCGTCATCGGCAACCGGGAATGGATGGTATGTGCTGCCTGTTCCGCCGGTCCAGCCTTTGAGGGCGGCGGTATCAGGCACGGCATGCGGGCTACCAGCGGCGCCATTGAAAATTTTCATATCGAACCCGTGACCCTGGATCCGATGATCATCACCATCAACAACACCAAACCCCAAGGCATCTGCGGCTCCGGACTCATCAGTATCGTGGCGGAACTCCTGGAGACCGGCGTCATTGATCAGCAGGGAAAATTCAACCGCAACCTTGATCACCCGAGGATCAGGGAGGGCTATGACGGATATGAATATGTCCTGGCCTGGACCAAGGATTCGGCAATAGACGAGGATATAGTTATAACCGAGGTGGATCTCGACAACCTGATGCGGGCCAAGGGCGCCATGTATGCCGGCTACCAGACGCTGCTCGAATCAGTCAGCATGACCTTCAATGATCTGGACCGGGTAATCCTGGCCGGCAATTTCGGCAACTACATCGATCTGGAACAGGCCATATGTATCGGGCTTCTGCCTGACATCTCCCGCGACAGGTTTTACTACCTGGGCAACGCTTCTCTCCTCGGCGCCCAGGTCAGCCTCACCGATCATAAACGATTCTGGGAGCGCACCGTGGTCAGTAAGCTCATGACCAACATGGAGCTTTCTGAAAATCCGAATTTCATGAATCATTATATGGCCTCGCTCTTTCTGCCGCATACGGACATGGGTCTGTTCCCGACCGTGCAGAAGAAACTGTCGGAGGTGCCCGCCGCCGGCAAGCCGCTTTGATGAATGCGGTTAAACCTGCAGCCAAGCTGATGTAACGCAATGCGCTTTGAAGATATGGGCCAGAAGGGTTCTGTGATTTTTTTTGAGCATAACGGCTCAAGGGACTAAACTTAGTTGCTTGTTTATCTGCTTTTTGGTACAAGCAAACTTTGGTACAAGCAAACTTTGAAAAAAATATAACGATATGATATAGGTATATTTCCCTATATCGCTGCTGTTTTTTACCTTCGTCGCAAAGGACCTATAAATCACACTTTTTTCTAAAACTGGAGCATAAATATTTCAAAAGAACGGTTAGAATTTATCTGGTAACCTAAAGCATAAAGGAGAGGAGGTATGGCACAGACTGTAAAGGCAATCGCGGAGAGTATTAATATAATGGGCAAACGAAGCGGTACCGCCATGAAGGAAAGAAATCCCAGACCGATCCAGGAGATGGCCAAAGAGGAAACTGCTGCGGGGTCTGCCTATCTTGATCTGAATATAGGACCGGCGCGAAAAGACGGCGAGGAGCTTATGCCCTGGGTGGTCAAGACTGTTGAAGCGGTCAGCGATCTGCCCCTGGTTCTAGATACGACAAATATTGATGCCATGGCCGCCGGTTTTAAAACGGTAAAGAATAAAACCGATGCGGTGTTAAACTCGATTATGGCCAGACCTGAAAGGATGGAGGCACTGGTGCCGATAGCAGCTGAAGCCGGCTGCAGCGTGGTTGCCCTGCTCTGGGGACCGGATGGTATGCCACGGGATTCGAATGAAAGGGCTGCCCTGGCGGTTGACCTATTGATGGCCTTGTCCGAGGCCGGAGTTTCCAATGAAAAAATGCTGTTCGATCCCATTGCCTCTCCCATCACCCTGGGAGCGGACCAGACCCTGGCCGGACTTGAATTTTTGAGCATGCTGCAGGATATTGCCCCGGGCGCCGGCTCAACAATCGGTCTTTCGAATGTATCAAACGGGGTGGCTGAACATCTCCGGAAATTCCTGGATCGCACCTACCTCATCATGTTGATGAAATATGGTCTGACGACAGCGATAGTCAATGCATATGATGCTGAGATCATGTCCATTTGCAAGGGCGAACGGCAAAACCTGGTCGATCTGGTCCACGCGATGATGGACGGCAATGAACCCGACCCGGCATCCCTCTCCGGTGCTGAGCTGGAGCACTACAAGACCTATAAAGCCCTTTCGGGACAGACGGTATTTTCCGAGTCATGGCTGGAACTTTAACTGTATAGAGTAACAGCTCAGCTTGATCCGATTACAGGTTTTAACAATAATTGCACTATGACAGGGGGCCGGGTTCGGCCCCCTGTTTTCTTTGCGGTTATTGTGTTTCTGCCTGCCGGCAGCGATTGTACAGTAAAAAGGACATGGCGGATATTCCTACACATCATTATATTTATGGTACATGTACCGACTTTATCACCGGCGATACAATAGTTGATACCGATGATGAACGCTCCCGGCAGAAGCTTGCCAGGATCCTGGTGGAGGAAAAGGGATATGCCAAAAGCGACCTGGAGCCGCGGCTCTGCATCGAAACTTTGTACAGCGGTCGTTTTGTCGCCTCAACCATTGATTTTACCGTGCGCCAATCCGGGAAAAGATTTATGATACTGCGCTTCGGCCCCGGCTCCATCGTAACTCGGGAGCGACCGGCGATTGCAGCCGCCAGGTTGCTGGAGCCGGCCTACCAGATTCCCCTGGCAGTGGTGACGAACTGCCGGGAAGCGGAACTGCTTGATACCTACACCGGCAAGGTTATTCGCTATGGTCTGGATGGGGTACCGGACAAAAGGGAAGCCGGGGAGCTCATACAGTCGCTGCGTTTCGAACCCTTTGCCGTTGAGTCGAAAAGGGATCGCGAGCGCCGCATTTTAAATGCCTATGACATTGAGGTCTGCTGTGCCGGCGGGCCATGCCCCCTGCCGGGCGCCCCGGAAGGATAAAGCGGGTCCATGGCGTGTTTTGTAAGAGATTTTTAATGTAATACGTTGCGTAAGGGCTCAGCCAGAACCGCATGGATGAAGATAGAGTTCTGAAAATAGTTTACAGCCGATAAAAGTTAAAAAGTTAAACGTTGCAAGGAGTAGCAGGATAATGACACAACAAGCAAAAGGCTGGTCCAAATCCAGCTGGTTAGCCTTCCCGGCATTGCAGCAGCCTAACTGGCCGGATCTCAATGAACACCGGGCGGTACTCGAATCCATCGCCCTGCTGCCGCCTCTGGTTTTTGCCGGCGAAATAAGAAACCTGAAAAAGAAACTTGCCTTGGCGGTTACCGGAGATGCCTTTCTTCTGCAGGGCGGTGATTGTGCCGAGGATTTTCAGCACTGCACGGCGCCGAGCATCAGGGAGACGCTGAAAGTGATCCTGCAGATGGCCATTGTCCTGACCTATGCTGGCGGCAAACCTGTCATCAAGGTCGGGCGCCTTGCCGGGCAGTATGCCAAACCGCGCTCCTCCGACACCGAGATGGTCAACAATGTCGAGATTCCAAGCTATCGCGGCGATATGGTCAACAGCCCGGAAACGGCACTGGAGGCGCGGATACCTGATCCGCAGCGGCTGCTTAAGGGCTATTTTCTTGCCGCTACAACCATGAACATCATGCGGGCATTTACCCGGGGCGGTTATGCAGCTCTGCACCGGGTTGACGCCTGGAACCAGGAGTTTGTCAAATCAACGCCCATGGGCCAGTCTTATGAGCGATTGGCGAAACATATTGCCGATGCCATTAACTTTATGCAGATTGTGGGTATTGATACAGACACCCCGCAGTTCAACCAAGCTGAATTTTTCACCTCCCACGAGGCTCTGCTGCTCGGATATGAAGAGGCCTTGACCCGCCAGGATTCGACAACCGGCGACTGGTATGACTGCAGCGGCCACATGTTGTGGATTGGTGACCGCACCCGGCAGTTTGACGGGGCCCATGTTGAATTTTTTCGCGGGGTGCTTAATCCCATCGGTATGAAGATCGGCCCCAAGCATGATATAGGTGAAATAAAGAAAATTATTACCCGCCTGAATCCCGACAATGAAGCGGGCAGAATGACCCTTATAACCCGTTTTGGCGCTGATAAGATCGGTCAATATCTGCCGCCGCTGGCACGGGAGATCCAGCAAGAAGGCCTGCGGGTTGTCTGGAGCTGCGATCCCATGCACGGCAATACCTATACTGCTGAAACAGGCCACAAGACAAGAAATTTCAACAACATCCTGCAGGAGATCAGGTCCTTTTTCGAGATCCACTGGGCTGAAGGAACGGTGCCGGGAGGCGTACATCTGGAATTAACCGGAGAAAACGTCACCGAATGTATGGGCGGCGGCCGCAATATCCTTGCTGAACATCTGCAGCGCAACTATCTGACAAACTGCGATCCCCGGCTAAATGCGGAACAGAGCCTGGAACTCTCCTTTCAGATTGCGGAAATGATCCGCAGCTGATCCATTGCGGCGGCTTTACGTATCTAAAGCGAGCTTGTTGAAGGCGGTGTCGGGCGGCACAGGGTATTTGCCGTCAAAGCAGGCCTTGCAGAATGAGTCGGAATTTACCCCGGTTGCCTTGATCATGCCCTCAAGGCTCAGGTAGTAGAGGGTGTCTAGATCAAGATACCGGCGGATTTCCTCCACACTTTTCTGGGCCGCGATCAGTTCGTTATTGGAAGGAAAATCTATGCCGTAGTAACAAGGATGGCGGGTCGGCGGGCAGCTGATCAGCATGTGCACCTCTTTGACCCCTACTTCCCGTAGCGATCTGATCCGGCTCCGTCCCGTAGTGCCCCTGATGATCGAATCCTCCATGACCACAACCCGTTTGCCCTCCAGGAAGGAGCGCACCGGATTCAGTTTCACCCGGACGCTGAAATCACGCATGGACTGGGTCGGCTGGATAAAGGTGCGTCCGACATAATGGTTGCGGATAACACCCATCTCAAGCGGGATGCCCGACGCCTGCGAATAGCCGATGGCGGCATAGTTGCCCGAATCAGGAAAGGGCATTACCAGGTCGGCATCCAGTTGGCATTCCTGGGCCAGGATCTTTCCCATCTGTTTGCGGCTTTGATAAACATTCATGCCGAAGATATCGCTGTCGGGACGGGCAAAGTAGACATGCTCAAAAATGCAGAAGCTGTGTTTCTGCTTGGGCCAGGGGAATAAAGACTTTAACCCGTGTTCGTCAATGATCAGCACCTCTCCAGGTTCAATATCCCTGACATATTGGGCTTCCACCAGGTCCAGGGCGCAGGTTTCCGATGCCACAATATAGGCCCCGTTGCTAAGTTTTCCCAGACACAGGGGCCGAAATCCGCCCGGATCCCGGATTGCCACCAGCTTATCCTGGGTCATCAGGACCATGGAGTAGGCTCCCTTGACCTTGGAAAAGGTTTCCGTTATGGCCGCTTCCAACCCTTTGGGTGAGTTGCGGACCAGAAGATGAACAACTATCTCGGTATCCATGGTGGTCTGGAATATGGAACCATTTTCTTCCAGTTCATCACGCAGGGCCCTGGTATTCACCAGGTTGCCGTTATGGGCCACTGCCAGGGTGCCCCCCTTATGGGAGACGGTGAAAGGCTGGGCATTTAGAAGATGGGAGGCTCCGGTGGTGGAATAGCGGACATGACCAACCGCTATGTGGCCCTTGAGACCCTTGAGAATGTCTTCGCTGAAGACTTCGGGCACCAGGCCCATGGCTTTGTGCTGCGATATCTTCCGGCCATCCGAGGTGACAATGCCTGTGCTTTCCTGCCCACGATGCTGCAGGGCATACAGGCCGAAATAGGTAAGCCTGGCAGCATCAGGGTGGCCGAAAATGCCGCAGACGCCGCATTCATCTTTGGGGCGGTCTGTTACTATAGGGTCCATTTTTCCATACTGTGCAGTAAAACGTTCATCTTTAAAGAAAGGGACAATATAATTACTTTTGAGGAATGTTCAATCTATCAGTTTATTTTTTTGTGCCGGTGTCGGAAGGGTCTTCTGCTTTGGCAAAATTATCAAGGCCGCGGTAAAAATTTACCCATGAGGAGGTGTTGTTCAGGGACCAGTCCCTGGGAGGGATGAAATCTCTTTTGAATTTATCTTCGAGCCCGTAGGGTTTGAGGCGTTCGTAAGCCAGGACATAAACGCACCTTTTTACCCCGGGATAGACTTCGCACCAGCCATTGTGGCTGCCGCCGCAGGCGCCGTTCAGCAGGTATTTGGCACAGCGGGACTGGGGGCAGAGAAAGGCCAGCCGCTCCAGGGTGCAGTCGCCGCAGTTCTGGCATCCGAAAATCGCTGCCTTGGTTATGTATTCAAAGGCGGCAAGAGGGCCGCGCATGCGGGAGTCATCCAGCTGCAGGCATATTTTTTTACAGAGGTCATACAGACGTCCGTCCGGCTCAAAGGCGGTTTCGTGGACCCAGCTGGAAAAGGTATAGACTGAAAGCCAATCCTTTTTTCCAGGGGGCCTTGCCGTCTCCTTCTCAGTGTTGAGCCCGGTGGCAGGATCCTTCTCATAATAGTAGAAGGTTTTTGCCGGGAAAAAGGCAAGATCGGGAA
Organism: uncultured delta proteobacterium; assembly: GCA_963783905.1. Lineage (GTDB taxonomy): Bacteria > Desulfobacterota > Desulfobulbia > Desulfobulbales > BM004 > BM004. The sequence goes on from CAWAPG010000013.1 coordinate 211,365, forward strand.
TGAGACTCTGCCAGTCTGATGCCATTTCGTCCGCCCGGGTGAGAATAAAATCAAGATCCTCAAAGGTAAGGGCCGGCCCGCCGATATGGGCCCCGTCATAACCCAATCCTTTCAGAACAGCGAGAAGCTTGGCACCCCGCACCAGACGGCCACTTTTTCCTTTGTCAGGGGTTCGTGACTCCCAGCCGATCTGTTCATACAGGGAGTCGGGCATGATGCAGCCGGGCAGCTTGCCGTCATGCATGAGTTCTACCACCTTCAGGCTGGGGATAAACACATTGCCGAGAACCGGGATATCAAGTTTATTCCGTTTCATATACTGCAGCAGTTCGTGAAATTTCCGGGCGTCATATCCCAGCTGGGTTATGACAAAGTCGGCTCCGGCCGCAACCTTGCGGTGCAGTTTGTAATACTGCATGATCAACTCGGGCTCCAGCATCTTAAATGGTGAAACAACTACGCCTTTGAGAAAGGGGGTGTTTTTTCCCTTAATGCCGGTAATATCACCCGCCTGATGCGTTTGTTTATTCTGGTTCATGCTGGAGAGCAGATCAAGAACATGGATGGTATCAAGATCGAAAACCGGTTTGGGGAAGCCGCAGTAGCCCTTTTTCGGATAATCGCCGGCAATGACGAGCAGGTTGTGCAGATTATGTCGGTCCCAGCCGAAAAGAATCGACTCCATCTGGTTTCTGTTTTTGTCCTTGCATGACAGGTGAATAATGACCTCTGAATCCATGGCCAGAATTTCCGTGCCCAGGGTTTCAGGTGACAGGGCAGGCTGTCCCCCGGCATTTTCTGTGATGCTGAGGGCCTGAAAACGTCCGTCAGTGGCTATATCTTTGGCCAGGGTGATGATGCGGCTGATTTCCTGGGTTCTGCCGCCTCTGCCCGGAACAAGTTCAAATGTCAGGGTGAATTCGTCCGGATTAGCAAGCGAACGCCGCAGCCTTGAATTATGTGCTTCCATGAAAGAATTTTTCACCCGGCCAGCTTCGATTAGAACTTGAACTTGAGGCTTTATTCCAGTATTCAATTGCTACTTGCCGGAAAAGAAGCAGCAAAAATTTTCCAGGCAAGTATTTATAAGCATATAGTAATACCAATTATGCAAAGATGAAACAGTTTCTCAATTGAAGGATATACATTCTCTTGCAACCTGAACTACTTGCCGTTCTTTTGGTATACCTGGCGGTAAAGGCGGGCGAGCAGCTTCTGCTGGAGCTTAACCGCAGGAATCTTTCCAGGCACGGGGCTGAAGTGCCCCCCGGCTTTGAAAAACATGTTGATGCTGCTATATTGGCGAAAATGCGGGACTATACCGTTGCGCATGCCCGAGTTGACCGAATAGAAGCACTTTTTTCAACCGGCGTCACCCTTTTATTTATTTTCGGCGGCCTGTTGAACCTGTTCAACAACTTTATAGCAGAACTGGAATGGCCGCCGGTTATTTCAGGTGTCCTGTTTTTCCTGCTCCTACTCTATGCCGACACCCTAGTTACCATACCATTTTCTCTCTACGATACATTTTCCCTGGAAAAACGGTTTGGATTTACCAATCAGACCCTGGGGCTCTGGATTCAGGATCTTCTGAAATCACTGCTGGTAAACAGCCTGCTTCTGGGATTTCTGTTTTGCGGCATTTTATGGCTGGTCATGACCCTGCCGCACATGTGGTGGCTGGCAGGCTGGATTTTTGTGCTGTTTTTTACCGTTTTCCAGCTGTATATTTCTCCCTATGTCATTGAGCCGCTTTTTAACAAGTTCGACCCCATAGAAGACAGTTCCCTGGAGGAACGCATCAAGGAGATGATGTCCGGAATCGGTCTGAAGGTAAAACGGGTATTCGCCATGGATGCTTCCAGGAGGTCCAGTCACAGTAATGCCTATTTTACCGGTATCGGCCATGTGAAAAGGATAGTTTTGTTCGATACCCTGCTGGCCAACCATGATGATGACGAGATACTCGCCATCCTGGCCCATGAAGCCGGGCATTGGAAGAAAAAACATCTTATGAAAATGCTGGTGTTCAGCCAGGCTGCTGCGCTGCTCGGATTTTATGCGGCATACCGGCTGACCGCCGGTGATTTCCTGGCCGAGCTTTTCAGGCTTGACATCCCGAGCATCCATGCAAAGCTACTGCTGGTAGCCTTTATCGGTTCCCTGGTTGTGTTTCCGGTTAAACCCCTGCTGGCATATCTTTCCCGGCGGCATGAGATCGAAGCGGACGATTTTGCTCTGCAGTTGACCCAGAGGCCGGTTCCCATGGCCAACGGTCTCATAAAACTGGCCAAGGATAATCTGGCCAACCTGCACCCCCATCCATGGTATGCTTCATTCTATTACAGTCATCCACCCATGGTGCAGCGGGTAAAAAGAATTCTGTCCCGCAAGAGTGATAGTGCCGGGTGAGAAAGTGATAACGGTGCCGCCGCCGACCTGCCAGGGCCGCTATGAATGCTGTTGCGGAAAGGTTGGCGGTATGTCGTCTCGGCAGATTTGCAGCACAGGGAACCTTCCGGGAATCCAGTTAGATGTATTATCATAACGAGGAGTGATCATGTCTGGAATAATTACACTGACCACGGATTTCGGCCTGGAGGACGAGTATGCGGGGGTAATGAAAGGGGTTATACTTGCCCGGGCCCCGGAAGCAACAGTTGTTGATTTGAGTCACGCCATAGAAAGGCAGAATATCCGACAGGCGGCGTTGCTCATCGAATCGGCCCATAGATACTTCCCGGCCGGAACAGTCCATCTTGTGGTTGTTGATCCGGGAGTGGGCGGCGACCGCAAACTTATCGTCCTACAAGCAGCGGGACAGCTCTTTCTGGCGCCTGACAACGGGGTACTGGGACTCCTGTTGGAACCGGAAAATTTTCAGGGGGCCCATGAACTGCAGTGTCCGCAGTTTTATGTGGCGCCGCTGAGCTCCACATTTCACGGCCGGGATATTCTGGCGCCGGTTGCGGCCCAGCTTGTCAGAGGACTTGATCCTGCGGCGACTGGACCAGCCGTTGAACGGCAAAAATTGAAAAAACTGCGGTTTGCGGCAGCAAAAATTGACAGTCATCAGGCGGTAATAGCCGGAGAAGTGACAGGAAAAGATCATTTCGGCAATCTGCGGACCAATATAGATGCAGAAAGCCTTCACTGTCTTTTTGGTAAGGAAATTAGGGCCGTACGGGTTTCGCTTCAGAACGAAATTCTTGCCGGAATTCAGGAAACCTTTGGCGACAAGGCTCCTGGAGAACTTCTGGCAATCATCGGCAGTAGAGGAGTTCTTGAAATTGCGGTGAATCTGGGAAATGCGGCCGATCTTCTTAATGCAGTGATCGGCGATGAGGTAAGGGTTGAATTGCGCTAGAGTTACGTTTTGTTACTGGGTTGTTGCTGTGGGGTGTTTTGGCTGCGGGTTGGGAGCAAGCGTTGAAGCCGCGCAGCGGTTTATGAAACTTCGCAGGAGGAATAGCTGGTTCGGGTTCAGGTCGCCGAAGCGTATACCGCACTGCCGCAACTCGCCGACTGCTATAAAATTACAGCTTTCCATAGACTGATCCCAGGCATTGCTGCAGGGAATTGCCTCAACAAAACGGTCGTCTGAGATCAGATCAACCTTGAGGTCGCTATAATCAAATTCGCTGCTTTTCGGGTTGTGGTAGGTAATTTTGGCTCCGCCCAATGAAATGTCGGTGACGGAGCCGATGATTTCCGGTGAAGAAGCAATGAGAACTGCGATTATCCCGCTCGAAACCGGGGATCGCTTGTGCTGACGGCGCTCCTGTTGTCCAGCACTTTCTGCCATTGTCGTTCTCCTGTTAGGATATTATAAAATTGATTATAATTACTGAATATCACGATGTCTATATTTTTTCATGAATTTTTATTATTTTTTTGTCTTAAAATTATAAATGGTTAGACCAAACAAAAATGATGCTACCGGTGAAAAACAAAAAAAGAGACGAAATGGAGCGCATTTCATTATGTTCGGTTATCACCAATGAGAAAATTGACGGCTTATTTTTCCTTTGTTTCAACGTCAGGGATTCTCCCCTCTTTCAAGTCCTTTCCCTCCAGGTAGCGGATGATGGATTCCGCCGCCTCTTTGCCCTGAAAGGCTGCCTTGGCAGCAGTCTGTGGACCAAGGACTGCATCGCCGCCGGCAAAGATCCAGTCGACGGATGTTTGCATGGTGATCTCATCCACCTCAAAGGTTTTCCAGCGGGAAAGCGCCAGTTCCGTTTCGGAATCTGCCATGTGCTGAACGTCCTGGCTGATGGCAGGGATTATCGCATCCGCGTCAATCATGAAGTTGGAGTCGGCAACCGGCACCGGACGGCAGCGTCCGGATGCATCACACTCGCCCAATTCCATCCGGATGCATTCAATTTTGGTTAACTTACCGTTTTGACCGTGGATTTTCACCGGGGCGGCAAGAAATTCAATTTTAACCCCTTCCTCTTCCAGGTGATGAATCTCAGCCTGTGACGCGGGCATTTCTTTTTTCGTCCGGCGGTAAAGGATAAAAACCTTGTCAGAACCTGTGCGCAGGGCGGTTCTTGCCACATCAATGGCGACATTGCCGCCGCCGACTACAACCACGTTAGGGCCGAGGTTAAGGGCTTCTCCCAGGTTTACCCTCCGCAGGTAATCCACCCCGTGCATAACACCTTCCAGGTCTTCACCCTCAATTCCCAGTTTACGGCTGGAGTGGGCGCCGATGCCGACAAAAACAACATCATAGCCTTCTTTTCTAAGGTTCTGCAGGGTCTTGTCCCTGCCGATGGTTACATTATTGACGATTTTTACGCCGCAGTTGACCAGGGCATCAAATTCAGCCTGGATTACGTCCCGGGGTAGACGATAGGCTGGAATGCCCACGGTCAGCATACCGCCGAATGCCGGTAAACTTTCAAATATGGTGGACTGATACCCGGCGTGGGCCAGGTTAAAGGCACAGGTCATCCCTGCCGGCCCTGATCCGATAATGGCCACCTTTTTGTTCTTTGGCATGGCACAGGGCATGAGCATGTTTTTCTTATTCGCCACCATCCAGTCCACCAGAAAACGTTCCAGCATGCCGATGGCCACCGGTTCTCCTTTCTTGCCCCTGATGCAGGATCCCTCGCATTGGAATTCATGAGGACAGACCCTGGAACAGACTGCCGGGATGGAATTGGTTTCCCGATCTTTCCAATAGCCTTCTTCGAATTTTTTTTCACGCAGCAGACGAATAAAGCCCGGTATATCATTATGGATAGGACATCCACTTCGGCATGGCGGCTTTTTGCACTGCAGGCAGCGATTGGCCTCCTTGATTGCGGTTTCTTCGTCAAAGCCGGACACCACTTCATCAAAATTGGTGATTCGTTCTTCCGGTTTCAGTTCCTTTGGGTGTTGTCGCGGGATCTCCATCCGTTCTTTAGGCTTCATGTTTTAGTCCTCCTCTGTGCAATAAGCGATAAAGGCCGCCCTAAGGGGCGGCCTTTATATAGTAGCGCAATTTATAACAGCAGGCATCTGTTTCAATGCAATAGTATCACTTTTGGCGCTCGGCGATTTTCAGCCGGGCCAAAGCTCTCTGCAGGGCGGCTTCTGCCCGGGTCCGGTTAATTTTTTCCTGCTGTTCCCTGGCCTGTAAAAGTCGCTTCTCGGCCCTTTCCTTGGCGCGCAGGGCGCGGTCGACATCAATTTCATGGCCGCGTTCGGCGGATTCAACCAGAAAGGTGATCTTATTGTTAGAGACCTCGCAGAACCCGCCGCTGATCATCATCTCCTCTTCACTGCCTTCTTTTTTGTAGCGAAGAGTACCCACTTTCATGGTGCTCAAAAAGGGGGCATGATTGGCCAGCACCCCGAATTCACCGGCAAAACCGGGCGCCGTAATAATGTCAACATCAGTGCTGACCACCGACCCCTTGGGAGTAACCACTTCGAGTTTAATTTTTTCAGCCATGTTTATTCCTTACACCCGCAAATAAGTTTGCGTTGCTCTTTAGGCGTCAGTCTTGGCCTTGGCTGCCTTTTCCACCGCCTCTTCAATGGTTCCGACCATGTAGAAAGCGCTTTCCGGCAGTTCATCATGTTTGCCTTCGAGAATTTCCTTGAAAGCGCGAACCGTATCCTCAACTTTGACATACTTGCCTGACATGCCGGTGAAGACCTCGGCAACGGTAAAGGGCTGGGACAGGAAGCGCTGTATCTTGCGGGCCCTGGTAACAGTGACCTGATCCTCCTCGGAAAGTTCGTCCATACCAAGGATGGCGATAATGTCCTGCAGTTCCTTATATTTCTGCAGGGTAACCTGGACACCGCGGGAGACCTGGTAATGTTCCTCGCCAAGGACGTTGGGGTCCAGGATCCTGGAGGTGGAGTCAAGCGGATCCACCGCGGGATAGATGCCGAGCTCCACCAAGTGCCGGGAGAGGACAACGGTGCCGTCGAGATGGGCAAATGTTGTCGCGGGCGCCGGGTCGGTCAGGTCGTCGGCCGGTACGTAAACACATTCGACAGCGGTAATGGAGCCTTTGTTTGTCGAGGTGATGCGTTCCTGTAATTCACCAAGGTCGGTACCAAGGGTGGGCTGATAGCCGACCGCGGAAGGAATACGGCCGAGCAGGGCCGAAACCTCGGAGCCTGCCTGGGTGAAGCGGAAAATGTTGTCAACAAAGAAAAGTACGTCCTGGCCCTCTTCATCACGGAAGTACTCGGCGGCACTCAAGCCGGTCAGGCCGACGCGGGCCCGGGCCCCGGGAGGTTCGGTCATCTGACCGTAAACCAGGGCGGCTTTCGGCAGAACGCCGGACTCCTTCATTTCATGGTACAGGTCGTTTCCCTCACGGGTACGCTCGCCAACGCCGCAGAACACGGAGATGCCGCCATGATGCATGGCGATGTTGTTCACCATTTCCATCATGACCACGGTCTTGCCGCAGCCGGCGCCGCCGAACAGGCCCATTTTGCCGCCTCGGGGAAAAGGAACGAGCAGGTCAATAACCTTGATGCCCGTTTCCAGCACGTTAACCTCGGTATCCTGCTCGGTAAAGGCAGGCGCCGACTTGTGGATCGGCCGCATTATGTCGGATTCAATCGGGCCCAGGCCGTCAACCGGGCGGCCGACAACATTCATGATCCGTCCCAGGGCGTTCGGGCCGCAGGGAATCAGGATGGGGCTGCCCGTATCCTTGGCAGCCATTCCTCGAACCAGGCCGTCGGTCTGATCCATGGCGACACAACGGACAACATTGTCGCCCAGATGCTGGGCTACTTCTATGATCAGGTTGCCTTCAACATCGTTGATCGCCGGATTGCTGACCTCCAGAGCGTTCATAATGAAAGGAAGTTTGCCCGGTTCAAACTCGACATCGACCACCGGACCGATTACCTGTACTATTTTTCCAACTGCTTGTTCTGCGCTCATTTGAAATAAGCCTCCTCAGGGGTATAATTTGCCAAAGAATTATCTTCTCGGTTTTAATCTTATCCTTTCAGGGCCTCCGCCCCGCCCACGATATCCATAAGTTCGGCGGTAATGCCTGCCTGTCTTGCCTTATTATAGAGAAGCGTTAGATCATGGATCATGTCCTTGCAGGCCCGGGTGGCGTTATCCATGGCGGTCATTCGGGCCGCGTGTTCACTGGCGCCTGTCTCCAGCATGGCATGATAGATCATGACGTTCATATAGAGCGGCAGAAGCACATCCATGATTTCCGTAGGGCTGGGCTCATAGAGGTAATCACCGGCTGCAGGACCGGCAGCGGTATTATCTTCTGATTCGCTTGCTTGAGGCTGAACCGGCAGGAGCACTTCCGCCTCGGGTTTCTGCGAGGCAACACTGTGGAATTTGCCATAGATCACGTGGACTTTGTCGGTTTCAGTGGCCAGGAAGTTGGCGGCAATGTCGTGGGCTATCGACCTGGCATTGAACATCTGGAAATTTCCCATGATGTCGGTATAGGCCTTCCTGACTTTGCCGGTTTTCTTGAAGTAGGAATTGCCTTTTTTGCCGACACAGACCAGGGAGACTTTTTTGCCCTCCGCCTCATATTGATTCATGAGTTTCTCGGTTGTCTTGAATATGTTTGCGTTAAAGCTGCCGCAGAGACCCCGGTCGGAAGTTACCAAAACGATTTCCACCGCCTGGACGTCGCGGACTTCCATAAGAGGGAATTGGCCGCTCTCCATGTTGGCGGAAAGGCTACCCATGGCCTGGTTGAATTTTTCCGTGTAGGGACGGAAATTTTCCATCCTCATTTGGGCACCGCGCAGCTTGGCAGCCGCAACCATGTTCATGGCGCTGGTGATCTGCGAAGTTTTTTTCACCCCGCCGATTTTTGTTTTTACATCCTTCAGACTTGCCATTGTTTTGCCCTATAGCTGCTGTTTATTTGAGACCTCTGGAACTTTTGAACGTCTCTCCGAAAGAAGTCAGCGTTTTCTTCATCATCTCTTCAAGCTCGTTGTCAATTTCCTTCTTTTCCTTCAGGCCGTCAAAGACCGCCGGGGCATTCTGTTCGATATAGACATAGAGTTCCTTCTCATAGTCTGCCAGCATGTCGACCGGGATAGGATCAAGAAAGCCTCTGGCGCCGGCAAAGAGGATGGATACCTGTTTTTCCATGGGCAGGGGCTGGTATTGCGGCTGTTTGAGGATCTCGACGAGCCTTTCACCGCGGTTCAGCTGCTGCTGGGTTGCCTTGTCCAGGTCGGAGCCGAACTGGGCAAAGGCGGCCAGTTCGCGATACTGGGCCAGATCAAGGCGCAGGGAACCGGCCACCTGTTTCATGGCCTTGACCTGGGCGGCACCACCGACACGTGATACGGAAAGACCGACGTTAATGGCCGGGCGAACACCGGCAAAGAAGAGGTTCGGTTCCAGGTACACCTGGCCGTCGGTAATGGATATAACGTTTGTCGGAATATAGGCGGAAACGTCGCCGGCCTGGGTTTCAATGATCGGCAGTGCAGTGAGAGATCCTGCGCCCAGTTCGTCATTTACCTTGGCGGCACGTTCCAGCAGACGGGAATGGTTGAAGAAAATATCACCGGGATAGGCCTCGCGGCCCGGCGGCCGGCGCAGCAGCAGGGAGAGCTGGCGATAGGCGACAGCCTGTTTGGAAAGATCGTCATAAATGATCAGGGCGTGCTGACCGTTATCGCGGAAATATTCGCCCATGGAGCATCCGGCGTAAGCCGCGATATACTGCAGCGGTGCGGGATCGGAAGCACAGGCGGATACGACCGTGGTATAATCCATGGCCCCGTGTTTGCGCAGGACTTCAACCACCAGGGCGACGGTGGATTTTTTCTGGCCAATGGCAACGTAGATGCAGTGCATGTCCGTCTCTTTCTGGGCAATGATCGCATCAACGCAGAGTGCTGTTTTGCCTATCTGGCGGTCGCCGATAATGAGCTCCCGCTGGCCGCGGCCGACGGGGGTCATGGCGTCAACAGCCTTGCTGCCGGTATAACAGGGTTCATGGACCGATTTCCTGGCGATAACACCGGGGGCGATAACCTCGATTTTACGGGTTTCCGTGGTGTCAATCGGACCCAGGCCGTCGATGGGTAAACCCACACCGTCAACAACCCGGCCTTCCATTGCCGGCCCTACCGGAACCTCGGCGATTCTGCCAGTCCGCTTGACGATGTCGCCCTCTTTTATGTGCTCAACATCACCCAGAATAGCACACCCGACGTTGTCTTCTTCCAGGTTGAGCGCCAGGCCGAGAATGCCGCCGGTGAACTCCAAGAGTTCCATGGCCATGCAATTTTCAACACCATACACACGGGCGATACCGTCACCTACCGAGATTACAGTTCCCGTTTCACTCAGATCAACCTTGCTTTCATATTCCTTGATCTGTCCCTTGATAATTTGGCTGATTTCTTCGGCTTTAATCTGCATTTTGCCTATTCACTCCCCTTTATGGATTCATTCAAACCCGCAAGTTGTGTTTTGATGCTCCCGTCCATCACCAGATCCCCCACCTTGGCAACAATACCGCCAAGGATAGATGGATCAATCTCGGCCGTGAGAATCACCTTTCTACCTGTAATATTTTCCAGGGTGGACTGCACCTTTGCCTGCAGTTCACCGGATAATTCCATTGCAGCGATCACCGTGCCGCGGCTGATATTCTGGTCGGCATCAACAAGATCCTGAAATTGAGCCGCAATTTCAGGCAGGATATCGCCGCGTTTTTTCTGCACCACCAGATTGAGAAAATTTGCCATGTACGGTGTCGCCTGCAGCGCGCTGATCAACTGTGCCATGACCTTTTCCTTCAGTTCCATGGGATATAAAAGATTGGTCAGGGCATCCATGGCCTCGGGATGTTTTTGCAGAAAATCACCAAGGACGTTTAGCGTCTCCCGGTAAATCTCGCTCTTCCCTTCTTCCCGGCTGACGGCAAAGAGGGCCTTGGCATAGCGTTTTGCTAGTATTGTCTGTCTCACTGGACTGTCCCTACTTTTGCGAGATAATCTTCAATTAATTTTACCTGATCAGCCTTCTGCAGGTTTTTTCTGATCAGCTCCTCTGCCATGACTGCAGCCTGGTTGGCAACCTCTTCCCGCAGCTTCAGTTTTGCTTCGGCCAGTTCATGCTGGATCGCCATTTCCGCCTGTCTTTTTATGTCATCCGCAGCCCTTTTCGCCTCTTCGATAATGCGCTCTTTTTCTATTTCACCCTGGCCGATTGCAGTCTGGATAATTTCATTGACCTCCTGGTCTATGGATGCCAGTTTTTCATCATAGGTCTGATAGGCTTTGTCCGCTTCAGCCTTGCGGGCTTCCAGTTCGGCGAACTGTTCCGTGATCGCCTGTCGGCGGGCGTGCAGGGTATTGGCTATAGGTTTTGATAAAAATTTTACCAGGACTATCAGCAATATGGCAAAGTTAAGGGTTCGCCAGAGAAGGTCCCACCACTTGGAGGTTGGAATGCCCCAGAAAGTAGAACCGGCAGGTGCGCCATGACCGGTTTCCGCCCCGCTGGAAGCATAAGCCAGGGCGGCAATGCAAAGAAGGGCGAGGACACCCAAAGTAATTTTGCCAATTTTCGTCCATTTCGTATGTTTTTTCATTTTCAGATGGACCTCCCCAATATTTTAGCAGCCATATCAGAGGCAAAATTTTCTATCTGGCCTGACAGCTGCTGCCGGGCATCGATAAACTGCTTTTTGATTTCACCGAGCTGGGCGGTTTTTTCGGCTTGCGCCTCCTGGCGTACATTAGCCAGTGATTCAGCAGTAGAAGCCTGAGCTCCGCCCTTGGCTTTTTCAATTTCTTCCTTGGCCCTGCGTCTGGCCTCATTGAGCTTACGGTCTATCTCTTCCCTTCTCAGTTCGGTATTTTTTTTGAATGTTTCAATGGAACTGGCCAGTTCCGCAAGTTTTTCCTTCCTCTTGGCCAGGATTGTGCGTACAGGCCGGTAGAGCACCGCATTCATGATGACGATGAGAATCAGGATATTAATGATTTCTATCAGAACAGTTATATCAATGGTAATCATTTCAAGGGCTCCTTCTCAAACAAGTACTTGCTTTTTGGTACATTAAAGCCTTATGAATGAATGCTCGTTCATAAAATTAATGGTGCTTATCTAATGTATACTGAAGGGACTGTCAACTTTTTTTATCAATATTTTGTGCAATGGTTTCCCTAAAGTCGGCCCCGAAGAAAAGCGTCAATATTCTTCCCGATGAAGAGTGGTGAACAGTTGCGGCGAAAATACAGCGGCGGGAGCGGTCGGAAAAAAATTGTCAAGACCCGGGGGAATTAATTGCATGCGGTCGTCGAGGCCCTTCTTCCGGACTGTTCCAATGAGAATCGGTTGCTGCTGCCTGGATGAAATAATTACAAAAATAGGTGCAACATTATTCTTTGACATGTTGGGCGGCAATTATATCATATACTGCCCACAGGGCATCACCCAGTTTATCCGGGTTGGGTCCCCCGGCCTGGGCCATATCGGCACGGCCGCCGCCGCTGCCGCCTACCAGTACTGAAACCTTTTTGATAATATTTCCCGCCTGGTAGCGGTCGGTCAAATCCTTGGTCACCATGACCACCAAGGCCGCCTTGCCCTGGTATTCACCGCCAAGGACCACAATGCCGCTTCCCAGCTTGTTACGGATCTTGTCCCCCATTTCCCGTAATGTTTTTGGAGAATCCAGGACAACGCGGGATACGACAACTTTGACATCCCCCACCACTCTGGCACTGTTAATCAGCCCCTCGATGTCGCTGAGGGCCAGTTTGGCCGTCAGGCGGCTTACCTCTTTCTCCAGTTCTTTATTGGCGCTCTGTAGTTTGTCGATTTTTGCCGAAAGGTTTTCCGGCGGGACTTTCAAGAGGTTGGCAAGGTTTGCCAGCTGTTTTTCGTGCTCCTGGAATATCCTGAAGGCCTCGGGGCCGGTTACCGCCTCTATACGTCTCACTCCCGCTGCAATACCTGTTTCAGAAGTGATTTTCAGCAGACCGATTTCCCCGGTGGCCTTGACATGGGTGCCGCCGCACAACTCCTTGCTGAAATTGCCAATGGAAACCACCCTGACCTTCTCGCCGTACTTTTCGCCGAAAAGGGCGACGGCTCCGGATTTAATCGCCTCTTCTCTTGCCAGCAATTCCGTATGCAGTGCGATGTTTGCCCTGATCTCTTCATTGGCGAGTTTTTCTATCGTTTCGAGCTCATCCGGGGTTATGGGCGAAAAATGAGTAAAGTCAAAACGAAGCCTCTCCGGCGTTACCAGGGAGCCGGACTGTTTAATGTGATCACCGAGAACCGATTTCATTGCAGCATGCAAAATGTGGGTGGCTGAATGATTGGCGGCAATTCTCCGGCGTCTGCCTTCCATGACTTTAAGCTCAACCTCCTCGCCAAGGGAGATGAAACCCCGGATTATTTCAGTTTCATGCAATATGACGCCATCGGCGACAATAACGGTATCGAGGACTTCAGCCGTGCCGTTTGGACCGACAATTTCGCCCTGGTCGCCTATCTGGCCGCCGGCTTCAGCATAGAACGGGGTCTCGGGACAAAAAACGGACACCCTCTCGCCTTGATTTGCCTTGACCGCCGCTGTTCCTTCCCGGTCAATCAGGCCTTTTATAACCGAATGCGTCAGGGGGGTCTTGTAGCCGACAAACATAGTCTTATGGCCGGCGGCAACGAGTTTTTTTACCCCGGGAGGCATGGTCGCCAGGGAGGTTCCCTTCCAGGATTTTTTGGACAGGGTGCGCTGCTCCTCCATGGCAGCGGCAAAGCCGTCTTCATCAATCGAAAACCCCTGTTCCAGGGCGATATCCCGCACAATATCCACCGGAAAGCCATAGGTATCATAAAGTTTGAAGATGAATTCTCCGGGAACGATGCTGATGCCCCCAGCCCGCAGGCCGCTCATTTCATTGTTGAGCATGGCAAGCCCATTATCGAGGGTTTCGCGGAACCGCGCCTCTTCGTTGTTGACCACCTTGGCAAGAAGATTTGCAGCATCAGCAAGGTGCGGATAGGCCTGGGACATGTTTTTTACCACCTCAGCAGTAATCTCGGCGAGAAAGGGCCGCTCCAGGCCGAGGGAGCGGCCGAAGCGTACAGCCCGTCGCATAATCCGCCGCAAAACATAGCCGCGCCCCTCGTTGGAAGGCAGCATACCGTCAGCCACCAGAAAGGCCGTGGCCCGGCTGTGATCGGCAATAACGCGCAAGGCGGTATCAACCTGTTCATTCCGGCCGTAAGTCTTGGCGCTTAAGCTCGCTATTTTGCCGATGATCCCGGAAAAGAGATCAGAATCATAGTTGTTGTGCTTGCCCTGCATTACAGCGGCGACCCGCTCAAGCCCCATGCCGGTGTCAATGCTGGGCTTAGGCAGCGGCGTCATCCTGCCGTTTTCATCCCGGTAAAATTGCATGAATACCAGATTCCACAGTTCGAGATAACGATCACAGTCGCAGCCGATGGCGCAATCCGGTCTGGAGCAGCCCACCTCGGGTCCCTGGTCGATGTGAATTTCGGAACAGGGGCCGCAGGGGCCGGTATCTCCCATGGCCCAGAAGTTGTCCGCTTCTCCCAGTCGCACAATGCGGCCTTCCGGCAAATCCTCAATTTTTTCCCACAGTCCAAAGGCCTCGTCGTCGTCCTTAAAAACTGAAACCCAGAGCTTTTCCTTATCCAGTCCGAGATTGACCGTGAGAAATTCCCAGGCCATGCGAATGGCATCATCCTTAAAATAATCCCCGAAGGAAAAGTTGCCGAGCATTTCAAAAAAGGTGTGGTGCCGGGCGGTATGCCCCACATTTTCGAGGTCGTTATGCTTGCCTCCGGCGCGGACACACCGTTGACAGGTGGAGGCCCGGGTGTAGTCCCTTTTTTCTTCCCCCATGAATACCCGCTTGAACTGCACCATGCCTGAGTTGGTAAAAAGGAGGGTCGGGTCGTCCTGGGGTATCAGGGAGGAGCTGTCGATTATTGTATGATTATTTGCCGCAAAATAATCAAGAAATCGAGAACGGATATCGTTGCCAGTCAGAGTGTATTTCATGGATTTGTGCCTGTTGCCGGAATTATGAGAAAGATTATTTAAGTTGGGGCAGCATTGCCTTGAAGGCAGGGCTTCCCGCCTTTTGCAGCAATTCATACACCGCCATTTCAGTGGACCCGACCGTAATGCCCATGGCCTGCATTCGGTTTACAGCCAGTTCGGTGTTGCTTTTTTCCCGTGAGGATATGGCATCTGCCGGGATCCAGGGCTGATAGCCGGCCCGGAGCGCCCCCACCGCCGTCTGAAAGATGCAGATATGCGCTTCAGCACCTGCGAGCACAACGGTATCAACGGTTTTCGGCAGCGATTTCATCATTTCCCTGAGTGCGGGAACGGCAAATCCGTTGAACTCGATCTTGTCAATACAGGGTACCCCGGACAACAGTTCTTCCAGGGCGGGGACAAAGGGGCCAAGACCCTTCTTGTACTGGGTCGTTGCCAGGATGGGAATTTCAAGGGCCTTGGCGCAGTGAATCAGCATGCCTGTATTGCGCACCACCCTGTCAGCCTGGTAAATGGCCCTCATGAGACGTTCCTGCGAATCAACGATCATAAGGCAGCACCGCTGCGGTGTCAGCAGATCATAGTTATCTTGCATGGTCATATTCCCACTTTTGATAATTTTCAATTCTGTTTCTGCACATAACTCTGCAGCTGCAAGCGAGCATTTACTGAGTCGCCGTCCGGGAACAGCACGATTTCTCTGTTTGCTGCAGGATGAGGAACGGAATTGCTAAAAAAAAGCCATTCCCGAACATGATTCCCCTCCGGTTTCACCGCGTGGACATTCGATCAAGGGGAACCTGCGAGTATAGCATAACAATTCAGTATAGCCCCTCCTTTTACTTTATCAAGAGTATTTTAAAGGGAGAGAAAATAAATCGGCAAGGCAAATCAGACAAGGGCAACAGTTATTTGTATGCAAAATATCGAGAGTTAAGACTTGCCCAAAAAAGAGAATATTGGCATCATTAGGGTATAGGAATTTTTACGGAGATGAACAGTTATGGTTTGTTTATCCATGTTATTGACTCGTTAAAAGGAACGGGAAAGTATGCTGAAAGACGAGATAATTGATTTTTTCAAAAATGTCATGCCCTTTAATCGGCTTTCCCGGGAGGACCTGGGAGATATGGTCCAGGATATTTCCATGGAATATTATCCAAAGGGCGAGCAGATTCTGCAGCAGGATGGTCCTCCAAGTGAATTTCTCGGAGTTGTCAAGAAAGGAGGGGTGAAAGTATTTCAGATTTCAAATGACAACGAGGAAGTGGTCGTTGACCTGCGGGGCGAGGGGGAGCATTTCGGCATGCTGTCCCTGCTGAGCGGAGACCGCTCCAGAAATAATGTTGTCACCATTGAGGATACCATCTGCTACCAGGTGCCCAAAGACCGGATCCTTGCCATCCTGAAGAATCATCCGGAAGTGAATGAATATTTTATCAAGTCGTTTTTTGTCAATCTGCTAGACAAGACATACGAAGAAACCCGCAAGACATATACCGGAGGAACAACGGGAGAGCAGCTGCTGTTCAGCACCAAGGTTAAGGATATAGTTCTTGCACCACCCCAAACCATAGCACCGGACATTTCCATTCAGCAGGCAGCGGCGCAGATGGCAAAAAACAAAATCAGTTCACTGATTGTTGCTGATGCTGCAGGATTGCCCCTTGGCATGGTCACGGACCGCGATTTCAGGGAAAAGGTGGTTGCCCAGGGCCGGGATGTGGCCAGACCGGTTAAGGAGATTATGAGCACCCCGCTCGTTACGATAGATTTAGAGGATAACTGTTTTGAGGCCCTGCTCAAAATGATCCGGCACAGGATTCATCATATTCTTGTCCTGGAGGGGAACAAGCTGAAAGGCCTTTTAACCAACCATGATTTCATGCTTCTTCAGGGATCTTCACCCACCATTCTGGTCAAGGAAATCGCCCAGATTAAAACCATTGAGGAGCTGCGGGATACCGCCCCGAAATTCTATAAAGCGGTTTCCTCTCTCCTGCGCTATGGCGCCAGGCCGCATAATATTACGGGCCTGATCACCGAGTTGATGGAAAAAATCATTAATACGGTGGTTGATATTTTTGAAAAAGAAAAGGGGGAAGCCCCGGTTTCATATACCCTTTTTTTCTACGGGGCAGGAGGCCGGCATGAATTGACCATGAGCTTTAAGATCAAAATTGGCGTTATCTTTCAGGATGAACCTCGCCCGGAAGCTCAGGAACAGACAAAAACCTATTTCAATCTCCTGGCTGAAGCCCTCAACGACTCTTTGCTGGCATGCGACCTCATCGGTAAAGAACGGTGTCTTGAAACGGAGAACATCCAGAGTTTTTCAGCCTGGAAGGAACAGTTGAGGAAGTGGGGGACCGGAGCCGGAACCGGGCGTGACCGAGGCCTGTTTGACATGCACGCCATCCGGGGCGATCATGGCAGAGTAAACTCCCTGCGCCGGTATCTCACCAATCGGGCCGCTCAATCCAGGGGGCTCATGGAGGCCCTTGCCGCAGATACCCTGCTGATAAAGCCCCCCCTCGGATTTTTCCGGGATTTTGTCGTGGAAAAGGGCGGCGAACATAAAAACAAGCTGAATCTTTATGAAAAAGGCATAGAACCCATTGTCGGCTGCGCCAGGATCTATGGGCTTCAGAAGGGGGTTATGCGCCGGTCAACCCTGGGACGCCTGCGTGAGCTTAATACCAGGCATGGTTTCAAGGTGGCTGAAGATATGGCCCAGGCTTTCGGGTATCTCAATGCCCTGCTCATTCACAGCCAGCTGCGTCAGGTTGAAGACGGCAATACCCCGGATAATTTTATCAATCCGGATATCCTGACAAATTTTGAGAGAAAGACGTTGAAGGAATCCTTCCAGTTGACCGCCAGGCTGTATGAGGAAATTGAAGGCCACTACTGGAGTGGCAAGGTGCTGCCGTGACCCCTTTTTTGCAAAAAATCCTGGGGCAGCCACGCACGGATCTCCCGGACTGGCTGCAGGGCCAGACGGATCTTAAAAAAAGGCTTGATCTTAAAAGGGGATTTCAAAAAATTGATTTTGTTGCCTTTGACACCGAACTTACCGGGCTTGACTTTAAGCAGGACTCCATTATTTCCATAGGTGCCGTCAAAATGCGGGGCACGACAATACTTCCGGGCAGGACCTTTTACCGGCTGGTAAAGCCCGAGTGCGAACTGAAGCATAAAAGCGTC
Source organism: uncultured delta proteobacterium (assembly GCA_963783905.1). Taxonomy (GTDB): domain Bacteria; phylum Desulfobacterota; class Desulfobulbia; order Desulfobulbales; family BM004; genus BM004. The sequence continues at coordinate 229,115 of CAWAPG010000013.1, forward strand.
GTGGTGCATGAACTCACGCACTCTGATCTGGAATGCGCCGAGGATCTTCTCGATGTTATACGTGATTTTGTAAAATTTATCGGAGACGCCGTTCTTGTCGGGCATTTTGTCCATATTGACCTGAACTTTGTCAATAAACCCCTGCAGAAAGCATTTGGTATGTCGCTGAAAAATCCGGCCGTGGATACCGCGAGCCTTCATGACTGGCTCTATGATAATGACTCGCGGTTTGCCAGGCATTACCAGGGAATGACCTTGCAGTCCGACCTGTTTTCCATGGCAAAAAAATACGGCGTTGATGGCGGCAAATCACATAATGCCTTTGACGATGCCTATATAGCGGCCCAGCTTTTTCAGCGATTTGTCCCTTTTTTGCCGGAATGCGGGGTTAAATCCCTGAAAGAACTGCTCAAGGTTGCACATCCCTGATAACGGTCCCGCTCCTAATCGGGCAGGGAGAAGGTGAATTTTGCACCTTCGGCGGGCAGACTCTCAACCCAGATTGATCCATTGTGATATTCGATGATCCGGCGGCAGATGGCAAGGCCCAGTCCCGTACCCTTTGGCTTGCCGTTCCTGAGGTCGGTTATCTGCTTGAACTTTTCAAATATTTTCAGCTGATCTTCGGGCTGGATGCCCGGCCCGTTGTCCGCCACCTCCACCCGGATGTCTCTTTCCTTGAAATAAAGGCGGACGGCCACCCTTCCTTTTCCCGGGGGGCTGAATTTTGCCGCATTGGAAAGCAGGTTGATTACCACCTGGATAATCCGGTCCCGGTCGGCAAAAACCTGGACCGGATAGGTCGGCAGCATCTCGACAATCGTTACCGACTTCTCATGAAACAGTTGACTCGTTGCCGCCACCGCCTCCCGAAGCACCTTGGTCAGGTCAATATTTTCCATGAACCAGTCGGCCCGGCCGGATTCAATCTTGGCCAGGTCAAGAACATCATTGATCAGCCTCGTAAGCCGTTCTGTCTCCTTGACGATGATGTCCAGGTATTTCTGCCGTTCTTCCGGCTCCAGGTCCGCGTTGTCATGCAGGATCTCTGAAAAGGCCCGTACCGCGGTCAGCGGGGTGCGCAGTTCATGGCTTACGGTTGATACGAACTCATCCTTTAACCGGTCAAGCTCCTTGAGCCTCCTGTTTGCTTCCTGCAGTTCTTGGGTGGCGGCTTCAAGTTCGATGGATTTTTCTTCGAGCTGATGACTGTATTCCAGCACCTGGGAGGTTTCATCGATTATTTTCATTACCCCTTCGGGGCTGATCTCCTCTCCTTCCACCACGGAGGAAACCATGACCCGAGCCGAGGCGGCGCCGATTGCACCTGACAGCAATCTTTCGGCAAATTCTACGAGTTCGGCATCTGCCTGCATCTCCTTTGAAAAATCTATGTTGTGGCTGCGGAAATAGTTGGCAAACGCCCTTTCAGACTGGCGCGGTCCTATAAAACGGGCCAGCAGGTTTTTCAATTCAGTGATCATGGCCGTGCCCTTCCACAGGTGGGTATCACCGCTGTGTCGGTAGACATCAACAAAGAGGGAAGCCTGTATCCGGTCCATGGTGCTGGGTCTGTCAAGAAGAGAAATGACGACGATGAGCCCGCCGTTGACCAGCATGCTCCAGAATACCGAATGGGTGATAGGGTCAAACATGCTCAGACCGAATAGCTGATACGGCCGCAGCAGTTCAATGCCAAACGGACCATGCTGGAGAAAGGAGGCGGAAATCCAGCCTGACCGGGCAAAGGATGGAAGCAGCAGGGTATAAAACCAAACCACGAAACCGGCCAGCAGACCGCATATTGCCGCCCTGCGACTTGATTCTTTCCAGAAAATGCCGAGCAGAATTGCCGGACTGAACTGGGCCGCAGCCGTAAAGGAAACCAGCCCCATGGTTACAAGGGTGTATGATTCGCCGATCAACCGGTAGTAAAGATAACCCAGCAAAAGAACGGCGACGATGCTGCAGCGGCGGATAAAAAGCAGGACCCGGCTCAGATCGACCTGCTGGATAGCATGCATACGCAGCAAAACCGGCATGACCAAGTCATTGCATACCATGGTGGACAGGGCAATGGTTGCGACAATAACCATGCCCGTTGCAGCTGAAAGACCCCCAAGATAGATAAATAGGGCCAGAATTTCCCTGCCTTCATTCAGCGGCAGGGCCAGGACAAAAATATCCGGTGCAACATGCCCGTCGGGAAACATGATCATGCCGGCAAAGGCAATGGGCAGAACAAAAATGTTGATGGTCAAAAGATAAAGGGGAAAAAGCCAGGCCGCCTTCCGAACATGTTCCTCGTTGACATTTTCCACCACCAGCACCTGGAATTGCCGGGGCAGAAACATGATGGCCATCATGGAAAGAAAAATCAAAGTAAACCAGTTGGTATAGCTTCCGGGCAGGGCTTCAAGCTGCATGAGCCTGGAGGTTTCATAGTAGCGGGTAACCCAGTCAAAGAGGTCGACCGGTCCGTTAAACAGAATAAAGGTGGTAAATATGCCGACCGCAGTGAAGGCCAGCAATTTGACCATGGATTCAAAGGCAATGGCGGCAACCATCCCTTCATGGCGCTCCGTTGCATCAATATGACGGGTCCCGAAAAGAATGGAAAAGGCCGCCATGATCATGGCAACGGAAAAGGCATTGTCATTCCAGAGAGAGGTCTTGTGTTCCTGGATCATTGCCAGGTCGGGATAGTGCAGCATGACGGTGTAGCTGGTGGATACAGCTTTGAGCTGCAGTGAAATGTAGGGCATGATGCCGATAACCGCAATGATTGTCACCAGGCCGCCGATCAACGAACTCTTGCCGTAACGGGAAGCGAGAAAGTCGGCAATTGAGGTAATGCGGTACACCTTGGCGATGCGGATAATTTTGCGCAGCAGAAACCACCATAAAGAAGCCATGAGGGTCGGCCCCAGGTAAATGGGCATAAAACCGATGCCGGTTTCCGCCGCCCGCCCTACTGATCCGTAAAATGTCCAGGCAGTGCAGTATACCGCAATGGACAGGGTATAGATAAAGGGATTGGCAATAATAGACCTGCCCCGGTCAGACCGCCAGTCGGCGTAATATGCAATGGCAAAAAGTGTCCCCAGATACAAGAGGGAAACGAGGAGTATGACCCATTCCTGCAGCATGCTACTCCGTTTTCCTACTGAATATTGGTGGAAATGATGTTTTGGGCAGCTTTTTTCTCTCGGTTACAATGGCAATAATAAGGATAAAAATAAACCAGACCGTAAAAAGATACATATAAAGCACCGGAATGCCGTACCACAGAGCAATTTTACTGAAAAGAGCCAGCAGCGGATAATTAACCGCAAGGCAGCCGAAGGCGAAAAGAGCCAGCAGACGTTGGATCTTTCTTCTAACCGGGGACATGGATAAGACCTCTCAGGTTGTTTTACCGGCCCGGATGGCGATCGGCAGAGCCAAGCGCAGCATGGATGTTGAATTTTCAAGCTGCTGGCTCCATATGTCTCCTTCCATGGCGTGCAGGATGGAGGCAACGGTCATTGCGCCGATGCCGCGGGCCAGTTTTTTTTCCAGCAACTTCCTTATATCTGCAGGCGGGATAAAGGGACCCGGCCAGATAAAATCAAAATAAATAAACTGTTCCCCGATATGCATTTTACAGGAAAGAGCGATGTGCTTTTGTTTGTGCTTGATTTTATCCGCCAGATAATCCAGTACCAGGAGGAGCCCGTAAAAATCGACTTTAACCGCGATTGCCGGTTTCGGGGCTGCGGCAACAGCTATTTGAAGGGCCTGCAGGGAAGATGTTACATACCCGAAGAGCACCTCGGTGTCTAATGTTGTCAGATGATTCTGGGTCTGCATAACAGCACGGCAGGAGCGGGCAAGAGAAGCAAAGGTTTCCGTCAGGTTGAGGGATTCCTGCACCAGGACATTCTCAAAGGCGCTGCGCATTACCGGGGACATCTCCGGGTATTCGGTCAGATTTTCCACCGCGGCCCGAAGATTTGTCATCGGCGCCCGAAATTCTTCTATTTTCATTAACAGGGGATTGTCAGGTATATGCCAGGACGAAATATCCTCCAAAATAATGACGAATGAATTTCCTGCTTCATTCACGGGCGGCAGGAAGCTGACTCGGCAGCGGAAATATTGTTCCTGACTGACAGATGCATTCATGAATTGGACATAATGGATAGGCGCGGTCTGTTTTTTCAGGCCATGCTGATATTGCAGCAGGCTCAAGGCTTTTTCTATCGGGGGCTGAAAACAGTAGCTGTATAGAGATTTTTCCCTGCCGAGCGCCGGACCACGGACAAATAGATCTGCGGCGGCCTCGTTGTAGAGGATTATGATGCCGGCCGGATCACAGACAACCACGCCGTCCTTCATTTCATGCAGCAGGGTTTTCAGGAGTGGATCATGATCCATAGGGTTACTTGCCAGCGGCAGATTTTCAGTAGGTTGCGGTTGTCGGGCAAAAAATTTCCCCGGCCATAGAGAAAAAGAAGCAATTTCAACCAAGTAAAGTTTTAACCTTGGTAACCAGTTCCTGGGTGGCAAAGGGTTTGGTCACGTAGTCGTCCGCCCCGAGGGCCAGGCCCTTTTCCCGTTCCACATCCCGTCCCTTGGCGGTCAGCATAATAATTTTCATGTCCTTCCATGCCGGGTTTGCGCGCAGTTCCTGGCACACCTCATAGCCGTCCATCCTGGGCATCATGACATCAAGAAGTATCAGGTCAGGGATTTTTTCAGCAATTGCGTCCATGGCCTCTTTGCCGTTGCTTGCAGAATGCACCTCGTATCCTTCTTTCTTCATGAGAAATTCAAGCGACAATACGATATTGGGTTCGTCATCAACTATCAAAACATATTTAGCCATGGAAAACTCCTCTCATTGATACCTGAATATATCCCCTGTTTTGAAATGCGCAAAAGTCTTTATAAGATAAACAAATCAAATACTTATGCTATTTCTTGCACAGCCGGTTATTGGTTTGGCCGGGTGGCCGAAGTGGCTATATCAATGTTTTTGCAAAAAATATTGTAACTTTTCCGTGGACGATGGTAAAGAATGTTAGCTGAAAGAGGGAAATTGCGCAACTTCGTAATGAACTTTGCCGCGGATCGAATATCCTGGCCTGAACCGGTTTTGCACAAACTGACAGGGTGCGGCGGCGACAGATTTTCCTCCTGAATGGTATGGAATATCCATGGATGCATGCTCTGATTTTGCAAGGTTATGAAAAACGCGGCTTGGACCAGAACCGCCGGCACCGGCCAGAAATTGCCAGGGACTCCTGATTTCGAGAGTACCTCTTTTGCCGCCAGCGAATCGCGGGCCCGGGAGACTTTGGCCAGGAGTCAAAAGCGGTTTCGCTACGCCTTCTTAACCAGCCCGGACTCTGTTGCCATAATCAAGGCAAAGGACAGGACCTATTCAGATGTCAATGAGATGTTCTGCCTTTTTTTCGGTTACGCAAAAGAAGAGATTATCGGCAAAAAATTTACCGCGGTGTCCGCCTGGCAGAACTCCAAAGAGCAGAGGCAGCTGCTGGGCTCCATAGAGAAAAGGGGTCCGGTCATCAACCGGGAAACCCGCTTTATTGACAGTAACGGAGTCGTCAAAACGGGTTTACTCTCTGTCATGACCATGCCTCTGGACCAGGAACACCATTTTGTTCTTGCCATACGAAATATCGACGCCCTGCGCAGAGTTGAAGAGGCCCTGGAAAAAAGCGAGGCCCGTTATCGGGAGCTTTTTAACAATATGAGCAGCGGTGTTGCAGTTTTTGAAGCGGTTAATGGCGGCAAAAATTTTGTTTTCATAGACTTCAACCGCGCTGCCGAGCGTATTGAACGATTGAAGAAAGAAAATGTTCTCGGCCGGAATTTCGATGAAATTCTTCCGGCAGGGGCAAAGTATGGTTTGCTGGATACCTTTCAAAGGGTTCTGAAAACAGGAAAACCAGAGTACCACCCGGTGGCGGTTTATACGGACGGGTTGCTGAAAATATGGAAAGAAAATTATATCTACCGGCTGCCGTCCGGTGAAATTGTTGATGTTTACGATGACATCACGGAACGGAAGCGCGCTGAAAGCAAACTCTTGATCTATCAGGAAAAACTGCAGTCCCTTGCCTCAGAATTATCCCTGGTGGAGGAGCGCGAGCGACGTTCCATTGCCACGGACCTGCATGATCAGATCGGGCAGACACTCTCGGTCATTAAAATGCGCTGCTTTGAACTGCGCAATGAACTGCATGACCCGAATCTCATCCGCCAGATAAAAGAAATCAAGGAACTGGTGAAACAGACCATTCAGGATACCCGTTCCCTTACCTTTGAATTAAGTCCGCCGGTTCTCTACGAACTTGGCCTGGTTGCGGCCATAGACTGGCTGGCGGAGCAGTTCCAGCTCAAACATAACCTGAAGTGCACGGTTGAAACCGACAGGAAGCCCAAACCCTTGAGTCAGGACATAGAAATTGTTCTATTCCGATCCGTGCGGGAGTTGCTGATCAATACTGTTAAACATGCCAGGGCGGGTAAGATAAAAATAACGGTTCGGGCCAACAAGAAAAATATTCGTATCCGGGTCACCGATGACGGCATTGGCTTCAGCCCGGAAACAAAGACGGCCAGGGCATACAAAGACCAGCAGTTCGGTCTTTTTAATATAACCGAAAGAATACGTCATCTTGGCGGCACCCTTGAGGTGGATTCCCAGAGAGGGAAAGGCACCATGGTAAGCCTGGTGGCGCCCCTGAAATCAACTGATAACGATTGAGGTATGATATGGCTATTCGGGTCCTCATTGCCGACGATCATAAAATCATGCTGGCCGGCCTCCGTTCCCTGCTGGAAAAACAGTCGGACTTTGACGTTGTGGCTGAGGCGGAGAATGGCAGAAAAGCAGTGCAGATGGCCCAGGAAAAAAAACCGGATATCGTGGTTATGGATGTTTCCATGCCGGATTTAAATGGCATTGAAGCCACAACACAGATAATCGAGAGCCTGCCGGAAACCAGGGTTATTGCGCTGTCCATGCACTCTGACAAGCGTTTTGTCATCGGCATGCTGCGGGCGGGGGCTTCCGGTTACCTTCTGAAAGATTGCGCGTCCCAGGAACTCGCCAATGCTATTTTCCAGGTGGCAGCGGGCAAAAAGTATTTAAGCCCGGAGATAACCGGGGTTGTCATCGATGACTTTCTCCTGGGAGGGGCAGCGGAAGATGGTGCGACTGCTACATCCCTGCTGAGCGCCAGGGAACGTGAAGTGCTGCAGCTCATTGCCGAAGGCTGGTCCACAAAACAGATTGCCTCCCATCTATATGTCAGTATAAAAACCATTGAAACCCATCGGCGCCAGATCATGAAAAAGCTCGACCTGCACAGCATTGCAGACCTGACAAAATATGCCATCCGAGAAGGACTCACTTCCATAGACTAACGGTTTGCGCAGTATCAAAAAAAGTCCGGCCGCAGCACCCGGGCAGAAATCTTTTAGGGTAATATGGGCAAATATAAGGTTTTACGAAGTGCAAAATCAGAGAATCCCTTATGGTTCTTTTGGTTCCTGTTTTGTTAAATGCGTTTTATTCTAACAGTTTGATATGAAATGGAAAAATTCCAAGGAGGAAATGCTGCATTGTGGCACATTGGTCAGGAACTTTAAACCTTGCCCATGCCCCTACAATGTGGTAGATAAGGCACAATAATAACGAGTACTACTAGGGGAGAAAAACTTGTAAAATCAAGAAGTAATTAAGGTATTGCTGGTGGCGGGCACACAAAACCAAAGGAGGTGATGCATAAAGAAGCCTGGCTGCAGCAGTAAATGAAATCTACACTCAACTTGCAAGAATAAGGAGGGGAGCTTTGACTACTGCAACTGTTTGGCTATTTGTTTTTGTTGCTGCCTACTGGGCCTATTGCATTTTCTGGGGGATTAAGGGCGCCAGGACGGCTAAGACCGCATCAGACTACTTTATTGCCGGCCGCCAGATCCCGATCTGGGTTTTCGTGCTGGCCGCAACCGCGACAAGCTTTTCCGGCTGGACCTTCATGGGCCATCCGGGCCTTGTCTACCGTGATGGTTTTCAGTATGCCTATGCATCTTTTTATACCATCACTATTCCCTTCACCGGTGTTTTGTTCCTCAAACGCCAGTGGATCATCGGCAAACGTTTCGGTTTTGTAACCCCAGGCGAGATGTTTTCCGACTACTACGGGTCAGAGGCCATCCGGCTTCTTACCGTTCTCGTGGCCATGATCTTCTCCGTGCCTTATCTCGGGGTACAGCTCCGGGCCTCAGGCTTCCTGTTCAACGTCCTCACCGACGGTCTGCTCGGTGTTGAGGCAGGCATGTGGATGCTGTCTATCGTCGTTGTCATCTACGTGGCATCCGGCGGCCTTCGGGCTGTGGCCTACGTTGATACCCTGCAGTGTCTGCTGCTGGCCTTCGGTATTGCGGCGATCGGGATCATTACCCTGAATGCCGTCGGCGGCTGGGGCGCGCTCCAGGAAGGTATCGCCAAAATGACCTCGCCTGAAATCAACCCGATTCTGGGCACCATGGTCGACCCAAAGAGAACCCCGAACGGCTACAGCCATTACATCGCCATACCGGGGGTGATCCAGTTTGTCTCTGACGGCACCAAGGCCGCCGGTGGCGCCTGGACCGGCGTCATGTGCCTGACCTACATGTTTGCCCTCATGGGCATCCAGTCGGCCCCGGCATTTTCCATGTGGTCGTTCTCCAACAAGAACCCCAGACCATTTGCTCCGCAGCAGGTCTGGGCCTCAGCATTCGGCATCGGCTTCATCCTGATTATCTTCACAGCTATCCAGGGTCTCGGCGGCCACCTCATCGGTGCTGACGCTAGTGTGTTGACAGCCGGATTCGGCAAAGATGTCCTCGGAATAGGCGGAAACATCATGGAGATGCCGGGCAAGCAGGGCATGATCGTCCCGGCCCTGATTCACCTCATGTCGGAGACAACCCCCTGGCTCGTCGGCCTGCTGGCGGTTTGCGCCCTGGCAGCCATGCAGTCAACCGGTGCTGCATACATGTCCACCGCCGGTGGTATGTTGACCCGTGATCTTTACAAGCGCTACATCAATCCTGAAGCATCCCATACAACCCAGAAGCTGTTCGGTCGTCTCGGCGTTGTTATCATCTGCGGTCTGGCCCTGGTCGTTGCCACCACCTCCCAGGATGCCCTCGTTCTTCTGGGCGGCCTGGCTGTGGCCTACGGCTTCCAGATGTGGCCGGCTCTGATCGGCATCTGTTATGTGCCGTTTTTCACCCGCCAGGGTGTAACCGTCGGCATGATCGCCGGGCTTGTTGCCGTTACCCTGACCGAGTCCATCGGCCAGAGCTGGTTCGGCATTACCGCCTGGGGCCGCTGGCCCTGGACTATCCATTCAGCCGGTTGGGGTATCCTCTTTAACCTGGGCCTGTGCTATCATTGTTTCCGCCGTGACCCAGGGCGGTGACAACAAGGTCCACAAGCAGAAGTTCCATGACTTCCTGGCTGATACAGCCTCTGTTATTCCGTCCAGGCAGGGTTTTAAACCGATGGCCTGGATTCTCACCATCGTCTGGTTCATCTTTGCCATCGGACCGGGTGCTGTTGTCGGTAATACCATTTTCGGTAATCCCAACGATGCAACCACCTGGATCTTCGGCATGCCCTCTATCTGGGCCTGGCAGATTCTCTGGTGGGCTCTCGGTGTCGGCATGATGTAGATGCTGGCATATTAACTGGGTATGTCCACCATGCCGGATAAAGACATCGTGGCCCTTGTTGAGGATATCGGCGATGTCAGGGCTGCACGGCTTGATGTTGATAAGCCGTAAGCAGTAATTGTTAACTTTTCAGGGACTCCGTGACAACGGGCTACTGCCCGGAGTCCGGAGTCCCATTTTTTTGATTCGCATATGCTGACATTCTGGTATGGAATTACATCGTTTGTTTTTGCCGTGGTTTTGTTCTTTCCGGTGCGGAAACTGCTGCTGGCCATTAACATCAACCGCATCCAGGCAAAGAACAAACGGGCGGTAACCGAGGAAGAAGAGCGGAATCTAAGGAAAAAGGTCAATATAATTGCGGCGATCATTGCCGTGACCTTTGCTTTTTTCTACAACAAATACATGATGGTAAAATTTTTCCAGCCATAATAAATCCATATGGGTAAAAAAATACAATTTGATAAAAAAGCCGTCCCATATATTGTTGGGCTGTTGGTCATCATCGGGCTTATTTTCTACTGGCGGGTCGGGGTTGAGAAAAATCCGGGCGATTATAACGTCAGAACAGGAAATTATCGGCTCGAAGACGGCCAATACGAAGAGGCAGTTAAAGAATTTTCGAAAGCGTTAGAGAAAAATCCTGAACATGCCATGGCCCGTCTCGGTCTTGCCGTGACCTATATGCAGATGGATAAAGATGATGAAGCCATGCAGGAGTTCAACCTGGTAATTGAAAATAATCCGGAATTGGCCCCAGCTTACGCCGACAGGGGAATTCTTTATGACCGGATGGGGGAGTTTAGAAAGGCGCTGGCCGATTACAAGAAGGCGCTCGAACTTGATCCTGAAATCCTCAAAGGCCCCGGGTGGCTTTGGCGCTTTATGCGCAACATAGACCAAAAGCCGCCGACCATCAGGGACAGGGTTGCCTATCTGGAGGCAGAACTTGCCAAGCCGAAGGAAGAACGGCTGCTGAAAATCCCGGAGGTAGACGAAAAGCAGCGAATGTATAAAATTGAGGATTGACGTAGGTGTTTTTACCTAGTATGAATAGTGTTTGATATTTTAAAATAAGTTTTCAAGGTTGAGGACAGCGGCGTTGCCCTAAAGTATTAATCATTATTTTGTGAAGGAGTTGAACTCATGAGCGAAAAAGATGAAATGGAAGTATCCGAATCCCAAATTGCAGTACACTGGATGGAAGAGGATTATTTGTATCCCCCGAGGAGTTCGTCGCCCAAGCGAACGTAAATGACAAGTCAATTTATGATCGGTTCAGCCTGGACAATTTCCCTGACTGCTTCACGGAATATGCCGACATGCTGGACTGGGATAAGAAATGGGACACCATTCTTGATACCAGTGACGCCCCACTCTGGAAGTGGTTCGTCGGCGGCAAGCTCAATGTGAGCTACAACTGCATTGACCGGCACCTGGCCAAAAACAAAAACAAGACAGCGATCCACTTTGTGCCTGACTCGGAAGAAGAGCGGATTCAGCATATCACTTATCAGGAACTGTATACCAGAGTAAACGAGGTTGCAGCCCTGCTGCGCGACTTCTGCGGTTTGAAAACCGGGGATCGGGTAACCTTGCATCTGCCCATGACTGTTGAACTGCCGATTACCATGCTGGCCTGTGCGCGCCTTGGTATCATCCATTCCGTGGTGTTCGGCGGCTTCAGCCCGTCGGCCTGCGCCGACCGCGCCGTTGACTCCCAGAGCCGGGCGCTCATTACGATTGACGGCTACTATCGCGGCGGTAAATTCATCGATCATAAGAAAAACGCTGATGAAGCGTATGATATTTCCAGGAAGGAAGGCCATGAAATTGAAAAAGTTCTTGTCTGGGAGAGGCATCCGGGTAAATACGGCAGCGCTGCGCCCCTGAAGGAAAACCGTGATTACTCCATGAACGAGGTCCTGAAAAAATACCGCCACGTTAAGGTGGATCCGGTCTCCATGCCGGCCGATGCACCCCTGTTTCTGATGTATACCAGCGGCACCACGGGGAAGCCTAAGGGCTGCCAGCATTCCACCGGCGGATATCTTGCCTATGCTGCAGGAACTTCAAAGTACATCCAGGATATTCATCCTGAAGATGTCTACTGGTGCATGGCTGATATCGGCTGGATCACGGGTCACTCCTATATTGTTTACGGGCCGCTCTCCATCTGCGCCTCATCGGTGGTCTACGAGGGCATCCCCAATTATCCCGATGCGGGGCGCTGCTGGCGTATTGCCGAAGAGCTCGATGTCAATATCTTTCATACCGCACCGACGGTCATCAGGGCCCTGCGCAAGATAGGCCCCGATGAGCCGGCTAAATACAATTACAACTTCAAACATATGACCACGGTTGGCGAGCCCATCGAACCGGCGGTCTGGAAATGGTACCATGCAGTTATCGGCAAAGGTAAAGCGGTTGTGGTCGACACTTGGTGGCAGACCGAGACCGGCGGTTTTCTCTGCTGTACCCTACCGGGCATCTCGCCGATGAAGCCTGGCAGCGCCGGCCCGGGCGCTCCCGGTATCCATCCCCTGGTCCTGGATGAAGAAGGCAAAGAGATTATGCCGGGCGAAGGCAAGGCTGGCAACATCTGCATCAAGAATCCATGGCCGGGTGCCTTCCAGACTGTCTGGGGCAACCGCGAGCGCTATATTGAGTCTTACTATGGCCAGTACTGCAAGGACCGGAGCAGCAAGGATTGGCGCGACTGGCCATACCTGGCGGGTGATGCCGCCGTGGTGGCTGCCGACGGTTATTTCCGTATCCTTGGTCGAATTGACGATGTTATAAATGTATCAGGCCATAGGCTTGGCACCAAAGAGATAGAGTCCGCAGCGCTTAATGTTTCCGAAGTTGCCGAGGCTGCCGTTGTGCCGGTGGCCCATGAAGTGAAAGGCAAGGAGCCGGATCTCTATGTTTCTTTAAGGCCCGGGTTTCAGGCTTCACCTGAACTCGCCAAGGCTGTTTCTGATCGGGTTTGTTCTGATATCGGCAAGATTGCCCGGCCGCGCAAGGTATGGATCGTGCCTGACATGCCGAAGACCCGTTCCGGCAAGATAATGCGGCGTGTTCTGGGAGCAATCTCCAACTTCAGTGATGTCGGGAACGTCATGACCCTGGCCAACCCGGAAATTGTTGATGAGATCAAGAAAATGGTCCAGGGTGACGACGATGTTACCCCGATAACCTGAGAGAGACTAGAAACTGCAGAATATTTTAAACTAAAGCTGGTCCCGGTGAATTAGCTTAATCATTAGCAATCCCCCTTCACCACGACCATAAATAGCGCAGGGTTCCTTCGGCGAGGAACCCTGCGTTTTTTTTTTAACCGTGGAGGCTGAAAATCTCCTGTAGCCTTGGTAAAATGGTTATAGTATTATACTGTGTAATCTAATTTTTTCCATCTGCCTTATTGAGGGTGTTGCTCATGAACATGCAGACAATAAGAGCTACGGTCGACCTGGATTCTTTCAAGAGGCTGCAGGAAACCCGCGACAGCCTGAAGCGGGTTGAATCCTTTCCCTACCGGGAAAATCTGCGATCAATCATGAACCCGGATGTATATACCTGCAGTCCGCAGTGCATCCTGAGGGATGTTATCAAGGATATGGTCGGCCGCGATATTTCAAGTGTTGTCGTTATAGACCATATCCAGCAGCCTGTCGGTATCCTGACCGAACGTGATATCATGAAGCGGGTCATTGCCGATGGTTGTATTAATCTTGATGCCACCCCGATATACAAGGCTATGACCTCAGACCCCATCACCCTGCATCCTGATAATACAATCTACCGGGCCCTGTCCGTGCTGACTGAAAGCAAAGTCAAGCATCTGCCCCTGGTCGAAGATGGCAAGGTTGCAGGTATCGTCACCATGCGTCAGCTTCTGAAACTGCGCTATCCGGAACCTTTAACCCTGATAGAAGGAATCCGGGAAGCAGAGGATGTATCTGCCTTAAAGGCAATTAAGGCCAAGCTTCCCCGCATGGCAGAGGAACGGTTGGAATCAGGCAGAACGGCATATGACATAGTTGTCATGATTTCCCTTATCAACCGGGATATACACCGGAGAGCTCTGGAACTGGCAGCCGAGGGCTTGGGCGTGCCCCCGGTACCGTATGCCCTGTATCTGACCGGCAGCCACGGCCGCCTGGAAAACCTGCTGACCCCGGACCAGGATCATGGCATGATCATTGCGGACAGTGAACAGAACTATCAGTACGATCAGTATTTTATTGATCTGGGGGTCAGGTTTTCAGATTATCTGGACCAGATAGGCTATGTCTATTGCCCGGGCTTTCTCATGTCCAGCAACCCTCTTTGGCGCAAGAGTCTTTCCGAATGGAAGCAGCAGGTCCACTACTGGTTTGAGGCGCAGGTCCGGGAACTGGGGCGCTATGTTACAGTCCTGTTTGACGCTTCGGTAATAGCCGGTGAAATTGATCTGTTCAAGGAGTTGAAAGATTATGCCTTCAAGATCCTGGAGCGGCACCATGAGGTTTTTCGTATCCTGCATGAAGAAGAGGGAGCCCACAGGGTGCCTCTAGGTCTACTTGGCAGGTTTGTTACTGACAAGAACGGGGTGCACAAGGGCCAACTGGATGTGAAGAAAAGCGGCCTCATATTTGTGGTGGAGACTATTCGCATCCTGTCGCTGCAGCATAATATCCGGGAAACAGGAACACTGAAGCGCATTGCCAGACTGGTGGAAGGCGGATTTATCCATGCCAATGATGGTGAGTACTTTGAGTCGGCATACCAGGTGCTCCTGCACTATGCCTTGAAGTCGCAGGTGTCAAAGGCAAGCCGGGGAGAAAAAATTGACACCTACATTGATCCGAGGATTCTTTCACCCCGGGACAAGGAAATTTTGCGGCATGCCTTCAAGGCGGTTTCGACCCTGCAGGATTTAGTGGCTGCTGAGTTTGGTCAATTGGTGATCTAGCTTGAAGGTGGCCAGCTGTCAGGCTGCAGCCGACGCCGGGTGAGATTTTTTCCGGTTACGGACAGAACCGCAACCGGGTTTGATTGTTTAAAATATTATATTTTTTTCAGAAGATCAGGCAGTTGGAGCATTGATGATATGGTAAAATCAGGCTTCATATCTCTTGTCCTGCCAATACCGCCCTCAATAAACACGGTTTTGCATCCAGCCCTCTGCCCGACCTCTATATCGGTGGCATGATCCCCTACCATGATCATTTCGTTTTCAACATCCAGCCCCCACCTGTCGGCCAGAAAAAAAATACCGGCCGGGTCCGGTTTTTTTACCGTCAGACTGTCACCGCCCACCACATCCTTAAAATATGAAAGAATTCCAAAGGATTGCAGAATTTTACGGGAAAATTTCAAACTCTTGTTGGTAAGAACGCCGAGGATATAACGGCCGGCCAACTGCGGCAGGATCTCTGCCACACCCGGGTAAAGCTCGGTATTGTCCGTGAGATGCGAGCCGTAATGGTCCATGAATATGGCAAAGGCTGCAGCTGACTTCTCCATATGGGCCTCTCCAAGTGATCTCGCGATGAGTTTCTGCACTCCGTCTCCGACAAAACTTCGTATTACGTCGGTGGTGTGCGGCTTCAATGAAAGTTCTGTCATGGTATAGTTGACGCTGTTTGCCAGGTCGGTGACAGAGTCGATCAGGGTACCGTCAAGGTCGAAGATGATGGCTTTAATTTGTGACATTGTTACTGTGAGCGCTATAGGATTGATATGCAGGTCATGGTTGATGTATAGGATAATCCGTACGGCGGGATTGCATGGGACTCACGGTAGAAGGGATGCCGCTGTTCATCTGCGCGGAATGCCTGATAACGCAGAGGAGAGAGTGATATCGTCGCATCCGGTCATATCGGGAGGATATGGACCTCCTCCCGTATGGGATGTCTCCCTTTTAAAAAGAGCCCTTTTCTGCCGTCAATGGAGACGTGATCCCCGAAGCGGATTTCATGACCATTGATTTCACAGCGCTGTTCACTTTCATAGACCCGCAGGTCTTTGCAGCCTACAACGCAGGTTTTTTCCAGTTGGGTTGCCACGACAGCCGCATGGGAGGTCTGGCCGCCGCGCGCGGTTAGCAGTCCCTGGGCCTGGGCAATTTCCTTGATGTCTTCAGGAACGGTATCCTGACGGATCAGGATGAGGGAGCTGCCGGGTTCTTCCCGGAGTATCCGGTCGATATTTTCCCGGGTGAACACCGCGCGTCCTGAAAGGGCACTGCCGCTGACCCCGATGCCCTTGCCCAGGAAATACGGCTCCAGCGTTTCCGGATTTTCAAAGACATAAAGATTTTCCTTTTTCTTGATGGTAATCATATCCCTGGTCTGCAGGATATAAAAATCCTTGGCCTTGGAGCTTTCAAAGGTAAATTCAATCTCCTGAGGATTCCAGTGGTTCTCATAGACCAGTTCACGGGAGAGGTCAAGCAACGCCTTGTATATTTCAGGAAAACGGTTTTCCAGGGTGTTTTCCTTGGAACGGCCGTCGATTTCTGCCTGTTCAACCGATATGGGATAGGTGGTGACCAGGCCGCTGACAATATCTTCCCCCTGATCGCCGATGGCATAGTCGCCCCACAGCGCCACCCTGGTAACCTTCCTGTATGGATGCGCCGTAAAAACTACGCCGCTGCCGGCCTCCTGGCTCAGGTTGCCGAATACCATGGACTGAATGATAACCGCGGTGCCCCAGGAATCCGAAGCATCCATCAGGGCGCGGTATTCTCTGGTTTTAGGGGCGTTCCAGGAGTTGAGTACGATTTCAATGGCGCCTATTAACTGCAGCCAAGGATCATCAGGGATGTTAATGGCCATGGAACCGACGATCTGCTTGTATTCCAGGGCCAGCTCCTTCATCTGGGCCGGGGTAAAGTCCTTTTTAACCTTGACCTTATGCCGGGTTTTGGCGCCGTTCATGAGCACCTGGAACTGTTCGCGTTTCATGCCTTCGGCCATACCCCAAGACTGCAGAAAGCGCCGATAGTTGTCCCAGGCCAGATACTCTTTGCCGGAGGACTGGGCGAATTCTTCAACAATATCCTGGTTAAGTCCGACATTATGGATGGTTGCCATCATGCCGGGCATTGAAATGGAAGCGCCGGAGCGGACGGAGACCAGAAGCTGATTATGCGGATAGCCGTACTGTTTACCGCTGACGGCTTCAAGCCCGGATAATGACCGGCGTATCTGCCGCATGAATTCATCGCGGGCCTTGTGGAATTTATTGACCACGGGCCAGCAGCGGAAAATTTCCGTCGTAATGATAAAGCCCGGGGGCACCGGCTTGTTTTCACTGACAAGCTGGGTCAGGTTTAACCCCTTGTTGCCAAGATGGATGAGGTTCCTGGTCTGGGGGTTGCTGTTATGCAAAAAACTGATGGCGTTCTCAGGGTTATAGGTCATCAGCAGGTCAAGGTTTTCCTGGTCGAGTACTTCTTTCTGACTTTCCAGGGTCTGCATGATTCTGCTGATGAAATTATCAAGGTGCTGAAGCCCGAAAGTTCCGGCGATAAGGTTTCTGAAAAAGTATTCCGACAGGCGCAGGATGGAACCGCCCACATCATTTTCATCCCAGAGAATACGATACTTGGTCAAGAGATTGGCGGCCCCGATCTGGGGAATAACTATGGAGAGATTGTTCTGGTGTATGTTGGTGTAATACGCATAAATCACATCTTTCACTCCGTCGGACAGGCCCCGGAAAATGTCCAGGTACTGGGTATAGGAGAACCTTTTAATGCCGAGCGAACTGGAAAGAAGTTCAAGATAGGTCTCCAGCCTGCGGCTGGTGATGCCGTCGATTCGCAAGGCCCGCAGGTAAAGATCGAGGCACTTGATAATACGGATAAATGTCGCCCTGGTTATAAAGGCAAGATTGACTGTTTCCGGCAGTCTTTCCAGATAGAGATTGGCCAGGTTCTCCAACCTGAAGGTCAACCCAAGGGCATCAAATTTTCTCTCGCGGTAGCGCCCGTAAACCGAGGGTATGTCCGCCGCTATATGGCGTTTATAGTAAATATCCTCCTTGGCCTCGAACCTTTCCTTGCTGAGAATTATTTCCTTCAGTCCTTCAAGATGGGTCAACAGGGCGTCGAGGCACTGGTAGGTGTCACAGATTTCAAGGTCGGCCAGCAGCTGTTCCATTTCTGGAAAACCGCTGTTAACCGCCTCTTTGAGCTGGTGGCGCATTTCCTGGTAGCCAAGGTTGTACTTGTTGTAGAGCATCTTGTACATCCGCACCAACTGGTCAAAACGTATTTTTTCAGATTCGGCGATATCATACTGTTTTTCCAGGTACCTGGATCGGATCTTGTCTTTCCACTCCAGCAGATCTGGAATCTCTTCCATACCGGGCAGTTCAAAAACCCGCTGCATGAGTTTATGCATATCATTGATAAAAACACCCCGTTTTTTGACATCCGGGAGGACCTCTGCCGGAAGATATGGAACGAGAATCTTTTTATCACGGGTTTGCCAGAAGACAAAAATCGCCTCGATGAAATCGACAATCAGGTTGGAACTTTCCACATGACTCTGTTTTCGCAGAAAATGGATGAGCGCGTCCTTGCGCCGGTGGATCTCGTCAATTTCCGTGGAGACGTCCCGCAGATAGCCTTCCGCGCCTATTTCATTGAAGAAAACCGGCATGAGTTTGGCGAACTGCTTGAAAAGATTGTAGATCGGCTCGATGGGATGGTTGAGCATCAGGGTGATATCACGCTGGAAAAGGTCGGTGTCCTTGACGCAGGTACCCGAAAGCTTGAGGTTGATGATAAGGGCTGAAAAAAGGGTTGAACACCACTTAGGCTCCTGCATGATCAGATTGAGCCAGACTCTGATATTGGCAAGATGGGCCGGATTGGTTATGGGCTGCCAATCTTCATCGACCCCGGTGACATTGGCGTACTGGAATCCGAAACGGACCGTCTCCCACAAAAAGGCCTCGACCAGTCTGCTGTTGCCGCGATTGAAGACCTCGGTTCCAAGAACCTGGATGCACTGCAGTGAGGTGTGCGGATATTTGCGGACGTTTGCCTTCAGCAGTTGGAAAGTGGTGAGCAGGAAGCTCTCAATCTCCTCGAAGGTCTGGCGCCTGATGAGCAGCACCAGGCTGCGGTTTATTTCCCGGATGGTTTCTTCATGGATCAGAGCGAGTCCCGGGGTTTCCATGATGTGGAACAGGAATATCAGCTTGCGGTTTTCGTTGAACCGGTCAAGCTGCCCCTCCTGTCCGGCAGCCTCCAGGGCGAATTGCTGCTCCTCGTTCAGTTTTTCCGGTACCGCCTTGTACATCCGCACGATATCCATATGGGAGGGCAGTTCTAAAATGACGCTTAAGGCTTGGCGGGGATCGGTTTCAATGTCCACGCCGTACAGGTCGTCCAGGTGTTTCTGCAGCTGTTTATGGGAGATTGCATTGAAAAGCTGTCCGGCCTGCCAGCCCCTGCAGATGTCGCCGCACTCGGCGGTAAACCATGCGAGCGGATCTTTTTCATTTAGCCAGTAGTCGTAATTCATGGCAAAGATACGCTGCATCAACTCCGCAAGGGGTTTAAAGTCGTATGATGTCTCCCCTCTTTCAAGTTGCAGAAAATGCTGAGCGATCCTTTTCATGGGATGCTGGCCCTGCACCATGAATATTATGATCTCGTCGTCAAGGTTTTTCAGGAGCGCAAAAAGCCGGGCCAACGTCTTTTCATAACGGACCAGGGAGTCCTGATCCAAAAGGCTGACCAGTCTGTCGGTATAGGCCAGGATGCTTTCTATGGTCTGGGCCAGCAGGGTATTGTTCTTGCTGGAGTCAATGAGTGCCTGGAAAAAAATGGCCATGAACCGGTCAAATGCAACCGGTCCTTTTTCATGCTTGAAATAATGCGCAATGTTTTTCAGGACAAAGGCGCGGACCCTGGGTACCAGCATTTTCCAGTTGCGGTAGGGATGGCATACCTCGTAGAGCAAGTCGTGCAGGTTTTTGCTTATACCCCGGTAATTCTCGACAATCTCCTCCAGGACCAGCAGGGAAGGATCAATACTCACTCCGTCCGTCGCCGTTTCCAGGAGATTTGCCCGGAGCGCATCGGAATCGATGGCAATGGTGTCGATAGCTGGTTGGTCTTGTGCTGTCATAAATACAATAGCTTTTTGCCTTTAAATGGGCTTGTTTGCCTCCATGTGCAGGATGAGGTCAAGTACACGGTTTGAATAGCCCCATTCATTATCATACCAGGCCAACACCTTGACCAGCGTTCCGTCAATCACCTTGGTGGAGTCTGCATCAATCACTGAAGAATGGGGGTCGCCCTGGTAATCAATCGAAACCAGGGGTTCTTCAGAATAGCCGAGATAACGGCTGACGCCTTCTTTCAGGGCCTGGTTTACCTCAGGCACACTGGTTTCCTTTTCCACTTCCATAACCGCATCGACCAGGGAGACATTAGGGATGGGAACACGGACCGACAGCCCGTCAAATTTCCCCTTCAGTTCGGGTATTACCAGAGATAAGGCCGCCGCCGCCCCTGTTTTCGTCGGGATCATCGACATGGCCGCCGCCCGAGCCCGCCGCAGGTCACTGTGGGGGAAATCAAGGATTTTCTGGTCATTGGTATAGGCATGGATCGTATTCATCAGTCCGTGTCTGATGCCGAATCGGTCCAGAATAATTCTGACCATTGGCGCCAGGCAGTTTGTGGTGCAGGAAGCATTGGAAACCACATGATGTTGCGTCGGATCATACTCGTCCTCATTGACTCCCATAACAATGGTTTTAACAGCGCCTTTTGCCGGGGCTGAGATGATGACTTTTTTGGCCCCTGCCTCGATGTGGCCCTGGGCCTTGTCCTTGGTGGTGAAACGGCCGGTGGATTCAATAATATATTCCGCCCCGAGGCTGTCCCAGGGGATACCGGCCGGATCCAGATGGTTGCAAACCTCAATGTGGCTGTTGTCAACAATAATCCCGCGTTCATCAGCCTTCACCTCCCTGTCGTATATCCCCATGATGGAATCATACTTGAGCAGATGGGCCAGGGTTTTGTTATCAGTGAGGTCATTGATGCCGACAATTTCAATATCGGCAAATATTTTATCTTTGCCGGCGGCCCGGAAAATGGACCTGCCGATCCTGCCAAAACCATTGATCCCTACCTTAATTGTCATTTGGTGTCCTCCTTGTCAGGCTCTTGAAAATTTACGGCGCAGGTCGGGGCTGTGTTCATAGGCATCCCATATCGCTCATTTATTCTCAATAAGCAACGATTTATCGACTTTCTCATCTCTTTATCCGCGGCGCGCAGCATATATTTTCACAGCCTGTTGTTGCAATTGGTTAACTGGTTCTTCATGTATCCGTATATTTTTAACATACCATATCTTTTGCCTTTTCGTACAGTTCAAGGTAACGGTGCACCACCTTGTCCCAGCCGTATTTTTCCCTGACCCTTTTTGCCGCAGCTTTCTGCATGTCAGCAATCTCTACGGGCGATTGTATAAAAACTGTAATAGCCCGAACCACTGCAGCGGTTAATGCCTCCGGGGTATATTCCTTGAAGGCAAACCCGGTAACCCCGTCCTCTACTTTCACCAGGCCGCCAACTCGGTGCACAACCGGCAGGTTGCCGGCCAGTTGGGCGATATAATCGGTTAAGCCGCATGGCTCGTACTTGGACGGGATGAGAAAAAAATCACCAGCGGCATAGATCCGGTTGGCGAGAAGCGGGTCATATCCGAGCAGTAGGCAAATCCGCCCTTTATTTTCTTTTTTTTGTGCCATAGCGGCCAGTTGTTTCTCATATTTTTTTGCCCCGCTTCCCAGGATAAGGACCTGGAACTCATGGTCAGCCCCCAGGAGAGTCGCAAGAGACGACAGCAGAATATCGACCCCTTTCTGTTCGGTCAGCCTGCCGATCAGGGTTAAAAGCGGCTTCTCCGGTGCATCTGTCAGCGAGCCGAAGCAATCTATGTTTTCGGGCCTCTGCCGGGCCAATGACTGGACTAATTGTTGTCTGCAGGTTTTTTTTCCCGCCAGTTCCCCGGTTGCCGGATCATAGGCAGCAGACAGCCCCAGCAGGTCCGGTTTGGTCGGGTCAAAATCGGCAGGATTGAAGCCGTTCGTTATCCCTTCGAGACGAACCCCCCTGATCATCAGGCGGTGGCCCAGCCAGCCGGTCAGGGCATCCGCTTCGGTTTCCCGCAGTTCCCTGGCATAATTCTCACTTACCGTGTTGAGCACCGCAAAGCTGGATGCGGCCAGAAATGGATCAAACGCCCCATCAAGCAGATTGTTTTGGATCAGATTGTAAGGCAGACCGGTGATCGCCCGGACAAAGGGAAGATCCTGCACCTCCTGATGATGACCGTAACCGGCGTTATGGATCGTGACAACTGCCGCGGTGGAGGAAAAGTAATGCCGATAACCCGGGCCTTGGCGCAGCATGGCCGGCAGGATTGCCGTGTGTCCATCCTGGCAGTGTATGATGTCAGGTTTCTGGCCTGTGATAATCATTAAATCCAGGGCCGCCTTCTGCAGAAGGACATTCATGGCAAAGTAATCAAAATGGCCGTCTCCCTGGAC
Source organism: uncultured delta proteobacterium (assembly GCA_963783905.1). Lineage (GTDB taxonomy): Bacteria > Desulfobacterota > Desulfobulbia > Desulfobulbales > BM004 > BM004. The sequence goes on from CAWAPG010000013.1 coordinate 251,438, forward strand.
CTGGTAAGGATTTTTTGCTTCATCGGCAGCGGTATAGGTGTAGATTGATTGTTTTTCCCGGTAGCGGTCCGCGTCCACCAGACAGAGTTTGACCCCGTTCAGGTTTTTTTCCCATAGCGTCACCGCTTCACGCCGGTCCGCCGCCGCGTAGTTCATGTCCACCTCAAAAGAGAGTGGCATTCTGGTAAATCCCAGACTTTTGGGATCCAGGAAGCCGTAACAGGGGAGGACCACAGTAACGGATTTTTTTAAACGAACCAGGGCTTCCGCCAACTGGCGGCTGACATCCTTGACGCCGCCGGCTCCGGCAACGGCATCATATTCACGGGTAACCATCCAGATATTTGCAATAGCTTTGCGGGCACTCTTATTTGTCATTGTCCTGATTCATGTGCTGAATGAATATGATTATGCCTATAGAATAAGCACTTCAAGTTCGGGGAGGCGGTTTTTTTTAATTCTCAATTGCTTTCTGGCGCAGAAGATGATCGGCCAGGGTCAGGCATGTCATGGCTTCGCAAACCGGGACAATCCGTGGAATGGCTGATATGTCATGACGGCCTCCCACCTTGATTTTAACCGGTTCACCAGCCAGGTTTATGGTGTTCTGTTCGATGCTGATGGAGGGAATGGGTTTGACCGCAACCCTGGCAATTATAACATCACCGTTTGTGATCCCGGCCAGGATACCGCCGGCATTGTTTGTCCGGTATCCCTTTGGGGTTATGGCATCGTTATTTCCCGACCCGAGTAATTCCGCCGCCCTGAATCCGGCCCCGATCTCAACCCCCTTGACCGCACCGATGGACATCAGAGCCTGGGCCAGGGCGGCATCAACCTTGTCAAAGACCGGTTCGCCAAGACCGGCCGGACAGCCCGTTGCCCTGATTTCAACCACCCCTCCCAGTGAATCCCCTTTTTTCCGGACCGAGTCGATGAGCTCCTCCATGCGGGCGGCAGCTTCATTATCCGGGCAGCAAAGCCGATTTTTATTTATGTCCTTCATGTTGCGCTTGGAGGTGGAGACGTCTCCCAAGGCAACGGTATACGCTGTGACGGAAATATCATTTTCAGCCAGCACCTTTCTGGCAACAGCACCGGCCGCCACCCGGGCAACGGTTTCCCGGGCTGAAGCCCTGCCGCCGCCGCGGTGATCACGGATGTTGTATTTTTTCAGGTAGGTGAGATCACCGTGCCCGGGTCGGAAGACGTTCTGCAGGTGATCATAGGAGCTGCTCCTGGCATCCTTGTTATAAATAATCAAGGAAATAGGGGTGCCGGTTGTAAGCCCTTCAAAGACCCCGGACAAAATCTCAATCTGATCCGGCTCTTTGCGCGGGCTTGCGGCTCCTCCCATGCCGGGTCTTCGCCTGTCCAGGTCTTTCTGAATGTCTACGATATCCAGTTCAAGGCCCGAAGGACAGCCGTCAATAACAGCTCCCAGGGCGGGACCATGCGATTCCCCCCAGGTGGTGACCCGAAAAACCGTACCAAAAGTGTTTCCTGCCATGATCAATTTCCTCTTTTCAACTCGGCTACTATATATTCAGCTACCGCTTTCGGAGTTTTTCCTTCCGTGCCGACAGTAAGATCGGAACTTTTCGCATACAGCGGCTGCCTTTGGTCCAGGACCATGGAAATTTCATCCATGGTGCCCATTTCCGTAAGTGCGGGCCTTGTGTCGTCGGTATCGCTGTCAGCTGCAAGCCGCCGGCAGATGGTTTTCACGTCGGCGGTAAGCCAAACAGCCAGGGCATTCTCCCGCAGTTTGGTCCACGCCTTTTCATGCAGGACAGCGCCGCCCCCCGTAGCAATGACCTTGTTTTTGCTGCCGGCAAGTTCAAGCAGCAGATCCCGCTCCTTCCTGCGGAACAGGTCCCAGCCGCCACGGTCAACCATTTCTGCTATGGTTTCTCCCTGCCTTTTTTCAATGGCCTGGTCCGTGTCGATAAAATCAAAGCCGAGCAGGTCGGCCAGAATTTTTCCGATGGAACTTTTGCCAGTTCCCCGATAACCGGTTAAGATTATCTTTTCTTTTTGAAATTTCATAGAAAAATTATATAAGTTGTTTTCAGTCAGGGTGTCAAGCGATGACTTGGACGGCCTGAATGAAACTCGAAAGCGAGGAGCACGGCATGAATGAAACAGGAATGATCCTGGCGGTACTGGCGGGAATTGTCATCGGCATCATAGGGAGCCTGCTCTTCCTGGCCGGGAAAAACCGGCAGATAACGGAGTTGCAGGAAAAGATCAGGGTTGGTGTGGCAGAGGCCGCCGCGCTTAGGGAAAAGATTGCCGCTGAAGGCGAGCGTCGGGCTGTGGCCGAGGAAAAAAGCTCCAGGATCCTAGGCCTGGAACAGGGACTTGAAAGGGCAAAGCAGGAAAATACGGGATTGCGGACAAAACTCTCAGAACTGGAGACCAGGCTTGAGGACGAACGGAGAAATGCCGGGGAAAAATTGACTCTGCTGCAGGAAGCCAGGGATCAGCTTAAGATGGAGTTCCAGAATGTGGCCAATAAGATATTTGAAGACAAGAGCCAAAAATTTACCGAACAGAACAGAGAGAATATTGAAGGCGTTTTGAAGCCCATTCGGGAGCAGCTCCTGGACTTCAAAAAAAAGGTGGAAGATGTTTATGACAAGGAATCAAAGGACAGGGTCTCATTGCTGAACGAGATCATCCATTTAAAAAGCCTGAATGAACGGATCAGTGATGATGCGGTCAACCTGACCAATGCCCTCAAGGGACAGAGCAAGACCCGGGGTTCCTGGGGAGAGATGATCCTGGAAAGGGTTCTGGAGGAGTCAGGATTGCAGAAGGGCCGGGAGTATGATGTCCAGACCATGTACGCCGGCGAGGAAGGCCAACGCCGTCATCCGGACGTCATTGTGCACCTACCCGAGGGCAAGGACATCGTTATCGATTCCAAGGTTTCTCTTACAGCCTATGAAAAATACTGTACGGCAGATACCGAGGAAAAAAGGGATAAATTTTTAAAAGAACACATCATATCAGTGAGGACCCATATAAAATCGTTAAGCGAAAAACGCTACGAGGAGCTGGAGGGAATCAGGACCCTGGATTTTGTCCTTATGTTTCTGCCGATTGAGGGTGCTTTCTGGACCGCCATCGAGTCCGAACAGGGACTGTTCAATGAGTCCTTTAGCAGAAACATCATGCTGGTGAGTCCGTCAACTCTGCTGGCTACGCTGCGCATCATCAATAACATCTGGCGCTACGAGGACCAGAACAAAAACGCCTTGATCATCGCCAAAAAGGCCGGAGATCTTTATGATAAGTTCGTTGGTTTTGTCGAGGCCCTGGATGATGTCGGCCAGAAGATTGACAAGGCACGGGAATCATATCACACGGCACGCAACCGTTTGGCAGATGGCAGAGGCAACCTGGTCCGGCGGTCGGTTGAACTGCGGCAGCTGGGAGTGAAGGCGCAGAAAGAGCTGCCCGAAGGCTTGATTATTCAGGCCTTGGAAGAGGAATAACTCCCGAAAGTCCTTTTAACTGTGAGGTGCAGGCATATGATTAATGCTGCAGAGGTCGGCCCCGTCTTGATCGTCGAGGATGACAGGAATACAGCCGCCCTGATTAAAACCTACCTGGAGAAAGAGGGCTTTCAGGCCCTTGTGGCCAATGACGGCGCTGAGGCTCTGGACATGATCAAAAATTCGCAGCCCGGTTTTGTCATTCTTGATATCATGCTGCCCAAAATTGATGGCTGGGAGGTGTGCCGCAGGCTGCGAAGTTTCTCCGATGTCCCTGTTTTGATGCTCACGGCCCGCGAAGAGGAAATTGACCGGGTCCTGGGATTGTCCCTGGGCGCTGATGATTATGTGGTAAAACCTTTCAGCCCGCGGGAATTGCTGGAACGGGTAAAGGCAATCCTGCGCAGGGCCAGGCCGCCGAAATCACGCAAAGATGAAATCCTGTCCCGGAGAGGACTGGTTCTGAACCCCGAAAAACATAAGGTTACCCGGGACGGCAAGCCTGTTTTGTTAACCTCCCATGAATATAAACTGCTCTATGCCCTGATGCGGACCCCGGGCCGGGTATTTTCCCGTTCAGAACTGCTGGACCATCTCTACCGGCACGGCGAAGTGGTTATTGATCGGGTCATTGATGTGCATATCGGCAAGCTCAGGCACAAGATTGAGCCAGATCCGGCCGCCCCTCGATATATCCAGACCGTCCGCGGTTTTGGCTATAGGTTTGTCGATGAGGAAACGGGGTAGGCAGCAATGAAACAGCGACTGCTCTGGAAACTGCTCCTGATAAATATCGTCCCGGTTATCGGGATTATAATTTTAGTGGTCTGGGTATCAATAAATAAATTGGCCGCGAACTATTTCATGGCCCTCATGGATAAATACGATGTGTCCCCGAATGAAATTCACCATATGTTTCTTGCCGCCGTGCATCGCTATCTCCTCTGGTCCACCCTGGCCGCCCTTATCCTGGCATTTATTATCAGCTATTTTCTCATCCGCAGGATTCTGCAGCCCCTGGCCCAGATGGCGGCCATTACCCGGGAAGTGGCCACCGGGAATTTTTCAGCCCGGGTAGAAGTCACCTCCAGCGATGAGGTGGGTCAGCTGGGCATAGCCTTTAACCGTATGGCGGACAGCCTGGCCCAGGTTGAGCAGCTGCGGAAAAACATGGTTGCCGACGTGGCGCATGAACTGCGGACACCGCTGACAAATCTGCGTGGATATCTTGAGGCGTTGAATGACAAGGTGCTGCCGCCCTCGCCTGAGACGTTCGAGGTGCTGCAGCAGGAAATAATGCACCTGGTGCATGTGGTTGAAAATCTGCAGCAGTTGGCAAAGGCTGATGCAGCCCGGGCCTATCTGCAGCGGGAGAAACTCTCACTGGACGATCTGGTGGAGCAGATACTCGCCCTTTACCGGTCCCAATTCCAGGGGAAAAATATTATTGTTGAGAAGAATATGGTGCCGGAAGCCGGGTTTGTTATGGCTGACCGGGACAAGCTGCTCCAGGCCGTGCGCAATCTGATAGAAAATGCCTGGAAATATACCCCGGAAAGCGGCAGGGTAACCATCGCCAGCCAGCGGGATCAGAAAGGGGTTAAACTGATAATCTCTAATACCGGTCCCGGTATCAGTGCGGATGATCTGCCCTATATCTTTGAACGGTTTTTCCGGGCGGATCGCTCGCGGTCCCGCGATGCGGGCGGAGCAGGTATCGGACTGGCAATAGTCAAGGAGCTGATAGAGGCCCATGGCGGCCGGGTGGGAGCCGAAAGCCGTGATGGTGAGACCCGGATTTGGTTTTCACTGCCCGCCTGATGCAAATTTTTTCCTGCTTTACCCAATCTTTATCATGGCTTTATATCCCCTTTAAAGGCCTTGGGTATACTCAGGGATACTATCGAAGCGCACATTGCTGCTGAAGGAAAACTGATTGGAGGATTGCACATGAAATGGCCAGTTCTGTTATTGGCATTGGTGCTTGTTGGTTTTTTAACCGTGCAGGGCGGCACCGCTCAAAAGACCGGAGACAATTATGCCCGGGCCATATTTGCCGTCGGTTGATACGATGTCGGTAAAGCAGCCCTGGCAGGGCAGCCCGGTATAATTTCGGTCCGGAACGGTTGGCTTGACGGCAAGGAAGTCAACCGCGTGATCTATAATCCGGCTTTGACAAACGTGGATCTGATGGAAAGGCAGCTCAAGAGATCAGGAACATATATCGGGATAATGTCAGACCAAAAGGAATGAAATAGCATTATTGGGGGTCTTTCCTTGCAGCAAGAATTCATCCGGCTTCTGCCGCCGCTGTTATCTGGCAGGTACTTGTCAGCAGGATGGCATCATCCGGCGGGAGGGGAGAATAACGGAATTGATCCGGCAAGGGACAAAGATTAGCAACAGTCCCGAAAAAAAATCAGGTCGTCAGTACCCTGTAGATCTCAGGCAAACGTACCGGAAGTTTGCGGACCTCATCGACAAATATATAATTCACCTCACCATACATATGACCAATATAATCGTGGGCCTGTTTATCAATGGTAATACAGAAGGGATGAATGCCGGCAGCCTTGGCTTCGATTAAGGCATGGCGGGTGTCCTCAATGGCATATTCCCCCTTGTAGTCATCATAATCTTCAGGCTTGCCGTCAGAAAGGGTTACCAGCAGACGCACCTTTGCTTCCATATTCTGCAGCAGCTGCACCGCATGGCGCAGCGGCGGCCCCATGCGGGTATACTCCTGCGGCTCGATCGCGGCAATCCGGCCCTTTATTTCCCGGTCGTAAGGTTCGGCAAAATCCTTGATCCGGTAAAAGTCCGAGCGCAGCCTGCGCATGCCGGAAAAACCATAAATGGCAAAGCGGTCTCCCAGCACCTGGAGTGCCTCACCCATGAGAATAAGCGCCTCTTTCAGGGCTCGGTTGATCCAACCCTCGGTGGAAGAGGACATATCCACCAGGAAAAGGACGGCAATGTCGCGCTCATCCCGCTGCAAACGAATGAATAACCGTTCGGAGGGAGATTGGCCGGCCTTTGTGTCGGCAATGGATTCGATCAGTCCATCGAGGTCGATTTCATCGCCGTCCCGCTGGCGTTTTATGAAACGTTCGCTGCTGCGCAGCATTTCAAACTGCTTTTTGAGCTGTCGTAGCAGTCCCCTGTATTTATCCAGAGTAGTGTCGACAAAGGTTCCCTTGATCGGCTGTACCTGTTTTTCAAACAGTCGGCACCAGTCTTTCCTGAACCCGTTGCGCCGGAAATCCCATTCGTCATAGGTAATCGGCGCCGCCAGGGATTCGCCTGCAGGACTGGAGGCTGCCTGCAGCGGCGGCGCTGTCTGGCCAGCCATGCCTTGGGCCGCGGCAATATAGTCATTCGGGATATATCCCAGGTCGGCAACGATTTCCTCCGTGAGCTTGCGGAGGTGTTCCGGCAATTGCGCCGAAGGGGTATCAAGAGTCAGAAACCGGATCGTTTCCGCCTTTTCCCCGGCAGCCTCGTTGTTATCCTGTTTATTGGCGGGAAGCATGAACATGGCAATACCTTCTTCGGAGGATGCCGCAGCTGATTTAGTGGGGGATGGCGTCTCGTTTCTGATATCGCCTGCTGTTTTGCGGTCGGCCTTAAGCATGATGGCGGCAAGGGCCTTGACAAACTCCTCTTTAGCCGCCGCCCGCCGCCTGAACATACCCTTGTCGGCTTCAGCCGGCTTGAGTCTGCCGCTGTAATAAACAGGGGAAACCGGGATATAGACTTCATCCAGTGGGTGGAGCATGGCATAAATCGCTGCGGTTACGGCAGCACTGTCTGCCGCAGTTTCCACCGGTCTGGTGAATGCTGTCACAACACGATCATAAAGTTGCTGCAGCATGGTCCCCAATTCTGCCGCTTTCGTACCGGTGAGAATATAGCGCACCAGCATTTCCAGCACCTGGGATGGCAAAGGCAATTCGTGGTGGAGTGGGCGTGATTCTGCAAGATCTGAGCGGATTACGTCGGTGTCCCGCCAGAGCCCGGGAAAATCGGCAGCAAGATAGCGCGACACGCGCAGTTCTTCGGCTGCCGTGAAAATATCTTCCGCCAGCTGCGGGTTCGGGAAAAGGGAGAAAAACTGCTGGAGTCGGATACATTCCGGTGCCGCGCCAACGTCATATTCATTCCTGATTGCCTGAATGAGCCGATGTTTTGCCGGCAGTTCAAATTCGTAGGTCCCCTGCAGAATTAAACCAAGCTGAAAGGTGACGATAAGTTTATAGAGAAGAAAGTTGTCCTGGTCAAAAGTGCACCGGGTCAACTTCTTCGGTAAATAAATATATTCTGTATCCGTATAGATATCAGGTCCAGGTGCCAGGGTAATCCGGCGTTCAATTATGGACCGGGCATAAGTGGTAAGGCGGGCGGCGGCATCACTAAAGGGAAGACCCGCCTCCCCGCGGATCCGGCAGAGAAAATTAGATTCAACATCCGCCATGAAATGCTGCGCCGCATGCAGGCCCTCTTTTTCGTAGACATCAAGAATATCCCCAACCCACTGAACCAAACGCTCCGTCGGCAGACAGCTCAGCGCCCTTTTGGCTGAGGTGATGTAGGAATAGCACAGGGAATGACTCACCGGCCAGAGTGCCGGAACCTGGGAGAGAATTAATTCCTGCAGCTCGTTGTCCAGGCGGGTGATGTTTTCCAGATGTTCCTCAATTTCCCAGTCGTTGGGAGGATGAGAGGGCACCAGAGCAAAAAATTTATCCTTGAGTTCGGCAATATTCATGAAGGGTTTGTTTTAGAAAAGGGAGTTGATCATCTCGTTTATCGAGATCAGCAGTTCCTGGTCGTCGGTCAGGGTCTGGCTGATTGCAGCCTGACAGGCGCGTCTTGCCTCCATGCCGCTTTGCATGAGTTTGCCGGCATGGATCAACAGCCTGGTGCTTGCACCCTCCGGCAGACCGGCATCCTTGAGATTTCTGGTCATGGCGGCAAGCCGGACAAGTACGGCCGCTGTTGTTTTGTCAATCCCCGATTCATGCTGGACAATGTCGGTTTCGAGTTCCGGTTTGGGATAACTGAATTCAAGGGAGATGAATCGCTGCCGGGTGGACTGCTTAAGGTCTTTGAGTACGCTCTGATAGCCGGGATTATAAGAAATTGCCAGCATGAACCGGGGAGGTGCGTGCAGCAGCTCACCGAGTTTTTCGATGGGCAGTTCACGTCTGTCATCCGCCAGGGGGTGGATCACCACGGTCGTGTCCTTGCGGGCCTCGACAATTTCGTCCAGGTAGCAGATGGCTCCATGCCTGACTGCCGTAGTGAGGGGGCCGTCAACCCAGACGGCTTCTCCTCCCTTGACAAGATAACGGCCTACCAGGTCACTGGTGGAAAGATCATCATGACAGGATACGGTCACCAGCGGACGTTGAAGTTTCCAGGCCAGATGCTGCATGAAACGAGTCTTGCCGCACCCGGTGGGCCCCTTTAAAAGCAAGGGAATTGTGTGGGCGTATGCTGCTTCGGCAATGGCAAGCTCATCTCCCTGGGGGAGGTAGAACGGTTTCTCCTCTATCATATATTCTTTCAGGGGCTGCATGTTTCCTCCACGTAAATTTTGAGGAAAACAGTAAGAATGATTTTCATTTTTACAACTCAAGGTTTTTTACGGTCCAAAACGATTCGGGCAGCAAAATAACGGGCCAACTACCACATTGTTGCACATAAGTTATTGATTTCTTTGTTAAATATTATTCAAGGGTGAAGAATATCCGCTAGTGTTTTGTGTCAAGTGGGTAGTTTTTCGCCAGTTGACCTCGCGGGAACATTTTGTTCCCGGGGCAATTGGATGAAGTACCGTTTCTTTGGCTCATAGCCGCGGAGGTTATGGGTATGGCCCCGATCCGGGCTATAACAACTGCTGGGGGGCAGGTATTGTGACTTCCGTTCCGCTTCCGGTGAGGAAGACGAAAAGGCTTCTGCTTTTTTTGCCGAAACCAAAGAAATGAGAAAGGAAATTGTGGTGAAAAGAAATGAGCTTGTTGCGTTGATGAGTCAGGATAACCCGGACGAAAAGAAAGTGGCAAAGCTCACGGGTGATCTTTTTGGCCTGCAAAGCACGATGGCAGAAAAGGGTGCCGAGGCTTTTGCCGGGAGGCCCGGTTATAAATATGGTTCGGGACCGGGATACTGCGGCAGACGGAGCGTCTTTTATCCGGCCCCAAAAGATAAAACCGATACCTGCAGTTAGGGCATATATTCCCGGTTGATGCAGACCCCGACATAGACACCCGCCAAGCTCCCCACAAAACTTGTCAGATAACCGACCGTCATTCCAAACCGTGCACCCAGCCACCATCCAAACCAGCTTAAAATCGAAACCGAAAGCAGGATGGTTAATGTTTTCATATACCGAATCGTGAGAAGTAGTATTTATTGTCCCCGACATAGCCAAAAGGCCCAAATTCATCGCCATCCGGCAATGTCGGGGACATAAATGATTTTATGAAGTACACCGGGGTCAGGAAGCTGCAAGTTCAAGATCCGAGGTGCAGTTCGGGCAGCGGCTTGCCTTGATCGCAATGGTGGTCAGGCAGAATGGACAATCCTTGGTGGTTGGTTCTGCCGGCGGCGCCTCTTCCTTGCGTTTAAGGTTGTTTATGCCTTTAATGAGCAGAAAGACGGCAAACGCTACGATCAGGAAGCTGATAATCGCATTAAAAAATAACCCGTAGTTAATGGTCACGGCCCCTGCGGCTTCTGCTTCGGCAACAGATGCATAAGGTGCGGCTCCTTCCGCCCCTTTTTTGAGGACAATAAAAAGATTGGAAAAATCGACGCCGCCAAGAAGCAGTCCGATTGGCGGCATTATCACGTCGCTCACCAGGCTTTTGACAATTGTACCGAATGCGCCGCCGATGATAATGCCAACAGCCATATCAACCACATTGCCCCGCATTGCGAACTCTTTAAACTCTTTCACCATTCCCATAATTGTACCTCCGTTACAGGTAAGCTCAGCCAATTTCCCCTGTCTTGTTGTAATCAGACAGAAAGTTCACCAATATGCCATGCCGAAAAAAGTTGTGCGCTAAAAATATGTCCATGTGGCTAAATTTCTATCACTATAGAAAATTCATGGCAAATATACAAGATTGAATCTTGCAGGGTAACCGGCTGCAGGCGGAAAGAGCCATGTCTCCCTTTTGGGTAATGGCAATAACCCGGTGGTCAGGACCGGCAACTGCGTGTACCAGCCTGCCATCGGCGCCGCAATTATCTCCTTGCCGGCCGCAGGCGGATTCCTGCCAAGCCGGCAATGCCGGAACCCAGCAGGAGCAAGGTTGCCGGCTCCGGTGTCGGTAGCGGCTGTGGCGATGAACCGGGGGAGAACGAGCCTGTTGGAAACGGGAATCCGGCTGAAATATTAGCGGTTTCACCATCCAAAACATTGACGCCGCTGAAATACCATTCCGACACCGTAAAGGCTGCAGTGTCAAACGTGCCGGTAGCATCATTCCTATAGGCCCAACCGTCAAGATATTCCCAGCTCTGACCCGTACCGTCCACATTAATATTACCAAAAACATTAACCACGCTGCCGTTTCTGAAAAGTTCGACGCCGTCATCACCGTTAATATTTGCGGCCAAAGTTATTGAATCTGGGGAAAAGCCGAAAAAATTCATGAATTTTTCCTGTCCTGCGGCAACATAGAGAAAATCTCCGGCCGAAGCGGCAACGGCCGGGAAGGTAAACTCAATTCCGTCAGAGCCGCCGCCGTTATTGGCGAAACCCAGGCCGTAAATGCTTAAATCATTTATATCATTAAGGGCATATAATTCCACGGCCTTGGGGGTACCGCCGGTTAGAGGCCCATCAATCACGCCGGTAAGTATCAGGCTGGATGCCTGCGATAATCCGGTTGTAGAGAGCATGAGAAATCCGACTGCCAGTCCTGTACAAACATGTTTTTTCATAACATCTTCCTCCTGGGTAAAAGTTAATGGGATTGTTAGGAAACTGCCTGATTCAGATGTTGATTTATCTTTCACTTACCGGGTTAAAAGAGTGAGATCAAGGAGAAATAATGCCAGGTAAAATAATAGGTTAGCCTGTAATTTTGGCCCTGAAATGTACCTAAATATAGATTTTAAAATGACAAAAGTGGTAGTTTTAGAAAAAAATAAAAAGGCATTATTTTTTAATCTGTAATACCATTTTGTCATGGAGTGTGATTATTAAAGCTGCACCATGCAGGCAAAATATCAGCCATCCAGTGAGGACTTCATGAAACGATTGTCAGCGTTGCTTGTTGTTTTTTTCATCCTGCTCTGTTCCCCGGCCAATACCAAATCTTCAAATTATGTTTTTACCGGTAAAGATATGTATGAATCCTGTACCCATGCGGTAAAAGGACTTGACCGGACAGGAGAATTTGACCCGCACCGGTTCGGGGTATGTGCCGGATACATTGCCGGTATCATTGATTTTCACACGGTGCTGACCACCGTGGAACTGCTGCCTGATGATCTGTTCTGCCTCCCGAGAGACATAACTCCTGCCCGGGTCATCCGGGAAGTGACCCAATTCCTGGCAGACAATCCGGAAAAACAACAGGACCTTGCCGCCTATTCCGTAATTCTTGCACTTAGTAATGCTTATCCCTGTCGGGAGGAAGCAGCGGATAAATGAGCCAGACTTTTGATCTTTGGAAGTTGCTGGCCGGACTGGGTATTTTTCTCTTCGGCATGTCCATGCTCGAATATGCGCTTAAAGCACTGTCCGGCAAGACCTTCCGGCGTATGATCCGACTGTATACCAACGGCCGGCTGCGGGCCATCGGCAGCGGGACGCTCGTCACCGCCATCCTGCAGAGCAGTACGGCGGTATCCTTGATGGTGCTGGCATTTGTCGGCGCCGGCGTCATGAGCATGCAGAATGGAATCGGGGTGATCATGGGCTCCAACATCGGCACCACCCTGACCGTGTGGATTGTTGCCATTGTCGGCTTCAAGCTGAAGATTGAAAGTTTTGCCCTGCCCTTTATCGCCGTCGGCGGTATAGGCTTTATTTTCTTTGACTCTTCCGATAGACCGAAACCATACCAGGTATGCCGGCTTCTGATCGGGTTCGGCTTTCTCTTTCTCGGGCTTGATTATATGAAGAGCAGTGTTGAAAGCATCGGCCACAATTTTGACCTGAGCATGGTCCCTGATTACGGTCTCTGGTTCTACCTGGTTGTCGGCACTCTGCTTACCGTTGTCATGCAGGCCAGTGCCGCTAGTATCGCCGTTGTCCTGACCGCCCTGCACAGCGGCCTGATCTCCTTTGACATCGGAGTGGCCATGGTGATCGGGGCCAATGTCGGAACCACCATTACGGTCATTCTTGGCTCGCTCGGCGGCATCCCGGCCAAGAAAAGGGTTGCCTTCAGCCATCTGATTTTCAACGTGGTAACGGCGGTTGTTGCTTTTTTCAGTATCAAAGGTCTGATCTGGTACATAGGTCATTTCATTGATATTCAGAGCAACAGTGTCATGGGGCTGGCGCTTTTTCATACGATTTTCAACATTATCGGGGTTGTCCTCTTTTTCCCTTTTGTCGGTCTGCTGGCCCATCTGCTGTTGAGGTTTTTCCCTGACTACAAGCCGATTCTCACCGTCTATGTTCACAATACCCCGGCTGAAGTGATCGAGGCCGCCGCCTCGGCCCTGCGCAAAGAGATTCTCCACCTGCTGCATGAATGCCAGCTCTATGGTTTGCGCCTGCTGAATATCGACCGGCAGGTGCTGTTTGATGAGAGTCTGCCCCTGGAAAAAGCGGCCGGAGAAGATTCTCATTTAAAAATCTGTATGAAAACATAAAGCTGCTGCACGCCGAAATTTTTGCCTACTATTCCAAGCTCCAAAACCAGAAGATTGAGGAGGCCGAGGCCAATGAACTGGAAAGGATGATATTCGCCTCGCGGAACATCATGAACTCGCTCAAGAATTTCAAGGGTATTCGGTACGATATAGATGATTTTAACGGTTCGGAGAATGCTTATCTCAATGGGCAGTACAAATCATTCCGCCAGCGGCTGTTGGGAATCTATCAGGAGATGGGCGAAATCCAGAACCTGGAAAGCCGGGAGGTGCAATATCAACGTCTGCTCAAAGCCTTTGTCAGAATTGAAGAGGAAGATAAACTGTGTGTAAACGATACGTTGAAGGCTGTAGCTGTGGGCAGCATAAAGGAATTGCAGATTTCTTCCATGCTCCTGGTAAACCGGCTTTTTACCCAGGCCTGTCGCCTGCAGATATTCAGCCTGAAAGACCTGCTGCTCACCCAAGAGCAGATCAACAACTTTGACCGGGCCCTTGACATGAAGGAAATTATCGAAAAAAAGAAGGAAATGGAATCCTGAAAAACTGGTAATTATCCACAGTTACCGTTAAACAGACAAAAAAATTAAGGGTTTCCGTTTTTCAGAGAAACGGGTTTATTATGGTGTTCTGAAGCGGTTCATAGGCTTCTGCGGATCTGTTATGATGGGAAGATATCCGTGGATTATTGCCCGGCCGAATTTGCATCTCCCTGGCCGTCCGCCGCCTGATCTTTATGGAGAAAAGAGATTGCACAATAAAAAAGAGGTGCTGACAGGAGGATTATATGCGGCTGTCATAGGTATTGCCATCCTGGCAATGGTCGGTATCTATAAAAAGAACATGACCGTTCTGCCTATCCTGGAATATCCGGAACCAGTTCTACGCCGGATCTCAGAGCCGGTGGCATCTATTGATGATCAGGTGGTTTCGCTTACCAATGCAATAATCTCGACCTTGCGATATCGGGCTCTCGTTGATTTTTTCCTGCAAAGATCAATGCCGCGGGGCCTGGCGGCACCGCAGGTCGGCGTTGCCAGGAGACTGATTGTCTGTGGGGTAAACGGCAGAATAAAGGTCATGATCAACCCTGAGATCGTGGAAAGAAGAGGAACCTATGTGGATGTTGATGACTGTCTGTCTGTCAAGGAAGGGAGTAAAACGGTTATTAAACGTTCAGCCTATGTGAAGGTAAAATACAAAACCCTGGACAATAAAGTGGAAATCCTTAAAGTGAAGAATGATTATGCCGCCTTGGTGGAGCATGAAATTGATCATCTTAACGGGGTGCTCAACATCGATTATTAAACAACTGATATTTCTCTTCCACCTTTGTAAAGCTAACTTTTCCCCGCCCTTTTTCTATTTTTTTCACCCTACCACACACTTCGGCCCGCTCCTTTGCCGTGATACTTTTCTTAAACGGACGCATCAGTGAAGTCAGACCTCACCAGACGCAGAAAACAGGCGGAAGAAATCCCGGCTGCGCCAAATACCATGCACATCACCATGATCTGGTACCTGGCAGCGATAAGCGGTGAGACACCGGATAGAATCTGGCCGGTCATCATGCCCGGAATAGAAACAAGGCCCACGGCAAACAGAGAGTTGGTAATGGGAATAAGAGAAGACCGGAAAGCTATATTGCGCGCCTGCTCATAAGCGACATCCCTGCCAATCTCCGCCTCAAGCCGGTCAGCGGCAAGGCTTATGCTGTTCATGGCATTGGCAAAGATCATGCCGGCAAGGGGGATAAAATAATTGGGCTGATACCAGGGGGTCAGGTTTAAGACAACCTGGGTCACAAGGATCAGGGTTGTGGCGCCTCCTGCAATCAAGGCCACAACCGCCTTGGGATAAAGACGCATCTGTCTGTGGTGCACCGGGCGCAGTCCGATCCAGCCGGCTGCACAAACAATGACCGACAGAACGGTAAGAACAATTAAAATATTATTTGTTTTGAAAATGTACGCTAAAAAGTAGCCTACCAGCAGCAGCTGTACCAGCATACGGGCAACTGCATAGATGGTGTTGCGCTGTGCCCGGGACCAGATATACTGGATCGCAATAACTGCGCAGACAGGAATAAAGGCAAAGGCCAGATGTATGATCGGTATTGCTTGGATGGTTTTATTCATGGCGGATCACCTGGGTGGGTGAAATGTTTTCACCAATATGAAAGGAGATTAAAAAAATCGATTACAGGGAGTCTATCGCATTAACCGGAAATTTAAAATACCGGAATGTGCTCAATAACCGTCCAGGAAATAGGCACGGGAACAGGAGGGTTGGGGGAAAAAGAATATTCCCTGGGGAGCGGCAATAATGCAAAAAAAATGCCCTGCTTTGCAGCAGGGCATTTCAAGGTGATGAACCTATGGCTTATAACTGGACAACATTCGCTGCGGCAGGGCCTTTAGGGCCATCGACAATGTCGAATTTAACGCGTGAACCTTCAGCAAGAGATTTAAATCCTTCTGCTTGAATGGCGGTATGATGGACAAATACGTCCTTGCCGCCGTCCTGCTCGATAAAACCAAAACCCTTTGCATCGTTAAACCATTTTACTGTACCTTCTGACATGGGTACTACTCCTTTTGTGTCGGATTCCTCGGGGGAATCACTCATTAATAGGGCCCCGGCAGGATTCAACCATAACCGGGTTGGCAGTCTTATTATAAGCCCTAAAAACAAAAAACCGCACTCTCTCAGGTGAAACAGTGCGGTGTACTTTCTGTAATTTTTGACTACAAATACTTACTGCACGTGAACTAGATCAAAATATAAGCGTTCCTTGCACGAATAGCAAGTAATTCTTTGCAGGACTGAAAATCAATAAAGCTGGTTTGTTAAAGTCGCCTTAACATTACTTAACATTTTAACGGTTATGCTAACCCATTTTTTACGGGGATTTATTGTAACCACCTGACTTTACGTTATATTGTTTAATTCTGCCTAAATGGCATAATACTTGCTTTTATGAGGTATGAGCCGGGAATCGATGCTTCCCGGCCAAGGCGAAACGGCGCTCAATTTCGGATTTCAGACCCTATCAGAGAATCTTAACAAGGAACAATGAAATGATTAACAAGAACACGATTTCCTCTTCCATTCCAGTGCTCAATGACATAGCTGAAGCTAAATCCACCGCACCTGCAGAGAGCAGATGGCCCGGGATGCTGCAAAAAGTCTGGCTCTATCTGCGGGGTGAAAATAAGGGAAAAACTGCGGTTCCGGACCCTGCGGCAGCAGTGATCGCAGAGATAGAAGACAGAGAGGTGGCGGCAATAGTCAAGGATCTGCATTACAGAACCCCTAAAAGCCTGAAAGCCATGCGAAATGCCTGTGAGCAATGCTTTGAGCTGCCCGACGACTGTCCCTATTATGATTACAGCATTTTTGATGTAAAAAAGGCGATCAAAAAACTGGAGGCGCAGCCCGAACATACCTTTCCTCTGGTAGTGGAAGAACTCAGCAGGATAAACCGGGAACTGGCGTATCACATATCCGAATACCTGGAATAATTTTTCCGGGCCAAGGGGAGATTATACCGCTATATTGTAATCTTTGATCCTTTTCCACAGGGTGACCCGGCTGATGCCGAGATGCTTGGCTGCCAGGGTTCTGTTGCCCTTGTAAATAGTCAGCGCTTCTTTGATTTGATCCTTCTCCGCCGGCTGTTCTTTTTTAACCGAACCAGTATGTCCAAAAACATAATCCGGCAGATCGGACACCTCAATGGTATCGGATCTGCAGGTTACGGCTGCATGCTCCAGGACGTTGATGAATTGACGCACGTTGCCCGGCCACTGATAATTTTTCAGGGTTTCCAGAGCCGGCCCGCTCACTCCCTTAATGATCTTATCGTTGGTAATGGTTATTTTTTTCAAATAGTGGTTGAGGAGTAAAGGAATGTCATCCAATCGTTCCCGTAAAGGCGGTGCATGAATAATGATGGCATTAACGCGGTACATGAGGTCCTGCCGAAAGCTGCCCTCGGTGACCAACTCCTGCAGATTTTGATTTGTGGCAGAAATCAGCCTGATATCGGCCTTTACCGGTTTATGCTCGCCGACCCGTTCAATGACCTTTTCTTCCAGTACCCGCAGCAGCTTGGCCTGCATGGATTGAGGCATGTCACCGATTTCATCAAGAAAAATTGAGCCCTTATCCGCCGCTTCAAACCTGCCTTTCCGGTCACTGATAGCCCCGGTAAAGGATCCCTTTTTGTGCCCGAAGAGCTCGCTTTCCATCAGGTGTTCACTCAGGGAGGCGCAGTTCATCTTTATAAACGGTCCCTGTTTCCTGCTGCTCAGTTGATGAATGGCATTGGCCACCAGTTCCTTGCCCGTGCCGCTTTCACCGTATATCAGGACCGGTGCGTCGCTGGTGGCGGCATTTCTGATTCTGTCAAAAAGCTTATGCATCGGCGCACTGTTGCCCAACAGTCCCATGAACCAGTAATGCTGGCGCAGCTCCTGTTTCAATTCCTCCAGTTCGAGTTCCTTCATATATAAGGAGGTAATATCGGTGATGGACTCCACCGCGCCGATGATCTCGTCCTTGTCGTTTTTGAGCAGAACAGCATTTTTCAGCAGATAAACAGTCTTGCCCGATTTTGCCCGGATCCGGCATTTTTTATCGGACACGGAACCATCTTCGAAAAGACTGCAGCATCGCTGCCGGCCCGATTCAGTCAGGATGACGCAGGTATCGGTATCAAGCACGGTGCAGGGCTGACCGATTAATTCTTCCCTTTTGTATCCGGTTATCTTTTCTGCTGCGTCGTTGAAATAGATGATGTCGCCCTCAGGGTTCATGAGCATGAGTCCGTCCCGAATGCTTTCAAGGACGTTCATGAGATATTTGTGGTTAAAGGGGAATGTTGTTTGCATCGACATACTCCGTGTTAAATGCATGTTAAATGTTTTGGACGGTGTTTAACATATTTAACACCTGGGGGCGAGTAAAATTTTACTGTACAGATTAATTATCTGGAATGTTTGCATAATTTTTTCTTTTTAAAAGTTGGCACAGGATTTGCTCAATGTTCAATCAGTTGTATCGCTATTATGGGGTTTCCCGGTAATTCCCGGGGATAAACAATTCTTAAACGTGGAGAAAAGAAAATGAAAAAAATTTTGATCGCAGCTGACGACACGAAAGGTTCATTGGGCGTTTTAGAGGTTTTCAGAAACCAGGTCAGACTGCCGGAAGAAGTAATCCTGGTTCATGTGCAGCGATTGCTGGGCCGGTCGCTGATGGGTGATATGCTGGGCGAGGCAGAGATGTCCACCCTGAGAGAATCGTTAAAGGATACCGACTTTCAGGAAGAACTGGATCAGAAGGCGGAAAAAATTCTTTCCTATTACAAAAAAGAACTTGGAAAGGACGGGCTGTTCAACATC
>CAWAPG010000014.1:0-46261 GCA_963783905.1 uncultured delta proteobacterium
GGACCACGTCAACCTATTGAAATATCAGAGAAACCATTCAAATAATGCGTGTTTTCAGTCCTTAAAGTGTCTTTTTCTGGGTCAGAACTGGTGCTGTAAGGAGAGGCCGGCTCGCAAAGGACACAGGCATCCTGGGTTTTGATCTTTTTTCTGCCTGCTGCTTTTGGGCCCAGCTTATTTTTAATTGTGTCAATATACATTTCACTGCCAACCGCTATACTGTATGGTGGGAAACCGAGGACAGACCCCGTTTTGCGAATTGAAAACTTGCCAAGTGTATCACCTGGTGCTATAGTAAATATATGAAAAATTTGATGACAAGGCATTTTGCAAAATGGGCGGCAAAGCAAAATATCCCGAAAAATGAATTATATAAAGCGTTGGAGGAAATCCGCTCCGGAAAATTCGAAGCAAGCTTAGGCGGTCATATCTACAAAAAGCGAATCAGGTTTACAGGCAGTGGTAAAAGTGGCAGCGGGAGAACAATTGTCTACTACCAAAGAGGAGGCAAAGCGATATACGTCCATGGCTTCGCGAAAAACGAAAAATCAAATTTATCCCAAAAAGAACTTATCGCTTTGAAAGAATTTGCTAAAATCCTCCTTGGGCTATCTGAGGCGCAAATTCAAACGGCTTTGCAGGCCGGAGATTTTATAGAGGTAAAACCATGAGAAAATCAATCGCAAAATCAATCACCAGCACAATTAAGGATTTAAACAAAAGTGGTGTGGTGGATGGAATCACAATGAGAAACATTGAAAATCTGTGTATTCCAGAGGTTCACGAATATACACCCGAACAAATCATCTCTATCAGAAAGAGGCTTCGTCTCAGCCAGGCTGCTTTGGCTTCTATTTTCAACATCAGCCCCTCAACAGTCCAGAAATGGGAGCAAGGCAACAAAAAGCCAACCGGAGCTTCGCAGAAGCTGTTAGACATCATTGAACGTAAAGGCTTGCAGGCGCTTGTTTAATCCGGTGGCGAAACAGTTCCGCGCCGCGGTCCCGTCGCGGGGTCTATATCGCCGCGGGGTCGGACCACGCTATTTCAATTCGGACCAGCCGCTGGGGTCGGACCACGCTAACTACCCAATAAGACTGAGGGTCAGGCTTGACATTTATCAGCATACGAAACTGCTGATGATTGACAGTGTGTTTGTCAGAGCGCGTGGTTTGGTGGGGACGAACCAGGTTAGTAATAGATGAAAGCTGAAAGGAAAGTGGGGGGGAACTCAAAAGGGAACAGGCAAATAACGCTTGGCGGTTACGTGCGAAACACGTGTCCGCATCGTGCTTTTCAAGATGCCGACAAATATTGGAGAAAACCGGTTGGTGAAAGTACCTTTTGGCCTTTGCACTTGGATTTGGGAAAATGTTTTACATTGCCGCTTACCAGAACATCTGCCTGTCCGGCAATAGCGGCTTCAAGAAAAGGTATATCGCCTGGATCAGATAATGTTAATGCTTCTGGAAGGGCGTCGGCATAAATAGATATCTGACGCAGATAGTCCAGAACAACCATGACGCTTTGTTGATCCAGGCTGAATTTAGGCCGTTGCAGCACTTCCTGATACTCTGAGAAAATGGCTTCATTGGCAACCAAGAGGATTTCTTCCTGGAGGATGAGGCGAAGGGTTTTTGCGGGAACGCTTTGTGGTTTCAAAAAAGCTGAAACAATAACATTGGTATCGAGGACAATCTTCAACTTTTCCTTCCCCGCCTCGTTTTTGTTATTTCTTCATCAATTGTCTTGCTGCTAATCACATCGGTTTTCCTGCCGACTGATTCCCTATGAATAAGATTAAGTGTGGTAATGGCCCGGGCTTTTTTCAGGGCCGCGAGTTCCAATTCAAGCCTGTCTTCATTAGTGCCTGTCAGAATAGCCACCGGCCTGCCGTTTGAGGTTATAACGATATCCTTTTCCTTTTCTGCCATTTTCCAGACAGCTCCCGGTTTAAGGCGTAGATCGCGAACTGTTACAAATTTCATCATGAACCTCCACGTATAATTTATTGATGATATCATATCATAAGATATATTACTTAATTGTTCTACATTTTTTCAACACGCAATAAGAAGGAGATAGGTGTCAGGCGGGCATTGCCCACCCTAGACTGATTGAAAGGGGCCGGGTCGATATAGCTGAAAGCTCTGTCTGTCAATCATCAGGTTGTCTCGTTACCTGATAATCGTCGTCACGTCTCGTATGACGACAACGCAGAAAGGGGAATAAACAAGGGCACAAGGCTTAAGGCACAAGGCGCAAGGTAAAAAAAATTCACCGCTGTAAAAAAAGGGGTCAAGTCTCCGTTTGGCTTTACTTTCGTTATCTAGTAGTCTTATTTTGCATGAGCAGACCATTACGAATAGAGTACCAGGCTTGACATTTATGCTTTCTAGGGGCAAAGGGAAAATGACCCACGGTAGTGTGCATTAGGCATCATATTTTCGCAGCTTGTTTTTTGTAACCAGGAGTGTTACAGTGTAACTATGATAAATGACTTCCGGGATACATGGCTCAGGAATTTTTTTGAAAATGATATAAATCATAAAAAAATACCGGCTGCTATTCGCGAAAGTTTGTTCAGAAAATTGCAGATCATTGATGATGCTACCTGTGACCTGGACTTGCGAAGCCCGCCAGGCAACCATTTTGAAAAATTAACCGGCTCATTGAAAGGTAAATGTTCTATCAGAGTAAATAAGCAGTGGCGTTTGATCTTTACCTGGAATGGCGCCACCGGCGAGGCTATCGGCATTTATCTGGACAACCATGACTACAGGTAATGAGGTGAGAAAATGATTATGACAAAACGCCCACCCGTAAGTGTCGGTGAAATGATAACAAAAGAATATCTTGAACCTTTGGGGCTTACCCAGGGAAAACTCGCGGCGGCCATGGGGGTCAGCCGGCGAACGGTTAATGAACTCTGTACCGGAAAACGGGCGGTGACTGTTGATACGGCCCTGATGCTTGCAAAGGTTTTTGAGAATACGCCTGATTTCTGGCTGAACCTGCAAAGGCGCAACGATATCTGGGCAGCATTGCACACCCCTAAGAGAAAAGCCAGAATTGAAAAGGCTAAGCCCATTCGGGCAGCGATTGTTTAAACCATTTTGGCGGCAGGCGCCGGGGTCGGACCACGCCAACTGACTGATACCTGATATCTCTATTAACCAGAGACTTAAAGGGGTCAAGTCTCCGTTTGCCTTTACTTTCGTTATCTATTAAAGGGGTCACTTTCGTTATCTAGTAGTCTCATTTTGCATGAGCAGACCATTACGAATAGAATATCAAGACGCTTGGTATCACATCATGAACCGGGGTCGTCGCGGAGAACAGATTTTCACCAAAACCGACGACTTTGAAACCTTTATTGATCTCCTAAAAGAGGCAGTAGATCTTTGGGATGTGCGTATCAGCGCCTACTGCCTGATGTCAAATCATTATCACCTGCTCATTCAAACTCCACAGGCTAATATATCCCGTTGCATGCGGCATATTAACGGGATTTACACCCAACGGTATAACCGTTTGCATAAATGTGACGGACAACTTTTCCGGGGACGTTACAAATCCCTTCTGGTTGAGCAGGACAGTTATCTGCTTGAACTTGTCAGGTACATTCACCGCAATCCTCTGAGAGCCGGTATGGTGCAGGAGTTATCAGAGTACAGCTGGAGTAGTCATCAAGGATATGTATCCCGGGCCAAGAAATGGGGCTGGCTGTATAAAGATTTTATATTAACCATGCTTTCTCCTAACCGGCGAAAGAGCAAGCAAGCCTATTTGAATTTTATGGCAAAAGAAGACTCTGATGAGATTCTTGAATTATATGAAAAGAAGAAGTTGCCTTCAGTTTTAGGAGGCGAACAATTTACAGCCTGGGTGAAAAAGACATTTTTTGATACTAAGAAACATCATCAGATCCCGGAATCAATGCAGCTTGCTCCTGAATTGAGTGAGATAAAACAAGCTGTCTGCAGAGACTATGAAGTTGAAGAAAAAGATATCCTCCAGGCTCGTCGAGGTGTTCTGAATGAAGCCCGAAACGTATCAATTTATCTGTGCCGTATGCTTAGAAGGGATAGCTTGTTGAAGATCGGCGAATCATTCAATATGGCAGGTTACAGCTCGGTCAGCAGTACGATTGAGAGGGTACGGAAAAAAATAGCCACAGATAAGAGGTTTCGCAAGCGTATAGATCAGGTCAGGCAGAACATCCGGGGAGATAAAGGTCAAACGGAGACTTGACCCTATTTTTCTATTTTCTTCAGGTGTCAGATAATTTTTAAAAACAGACATTTCTCCCCTTTAACAGGGGTTTTGGGTGTTTTTTACGGAATTTCCTCCTTTGTGGTTTATTGTCGTCAAGTTTTCCCGCTAAACAGGGAAAAAACATTTCATTAGCAAAAAAATATAGCAATTTTCGGTAAAAGCAGTCATGGTCCCCTGTATAGGGGGAAATAATGAAATATAAATTGTTTGACATAATACTTTTCCATCGAAAACGGAGCGGCCTAACGCAACAGGAGCTTGCTGAACTGGCCGGTGTCGGCAAAAATCTTGTTTACGACCTGGAAAAGGGACATGAGAGTGTACGGCTGGAGAACCTGCTTAAGGTTTTACGGGTGTTGAATATCGAACTTGACTTCCAGGGTCCCCTGAAGGAAGCCTTTATGGATGAGCATGCTGATGCGGACCGCTAAAGTATTCTTTCAGTCGAGGCCCGCCGGTTACCTACAGGAAACAGCAGATGGCCGGGAGTATCGATTTGCGTATGACCCGGAGTATGAAGGGCCGCCCATATCGCTGACCATGCCGGTTAGAGAGGAACCCTATGTTTTCAAGGAATTTCCCCCCTTTTTTGACGGATTATTGCCGGAAGGGGCCCAGCTGGAGGCCCTGCTCCGCCTGCATAAACTCGACCGGGAAGACAAGTTCGGCCAACTGTTGCTGATCGGTGCGGACACGGTCGGTGCCGTAACTATCAGCGAGGCCCCATGAACAGGTGTCCGATAAGCTATGAACCCTGTGAGGGCAGGTATTCTGACAAGGGGCTCAAGCTTCTTTCCCGGCAACTCACTGATTTAAAGGAACTGCCGTTTACGGCCAGAGAGTTGCGGCAGGAGGCGGCGGCGCGGGCCGGTAAAATGTCCATCCAGGGAGTTCAGCCCAAGCTGTCGGCGAGACTCCTGATAAAGGAGCAGCGGTTCGATGTTGTTGACCTGGGAGGGAGATATATTCTCAAGCCTCAGTTAGACGGCTACCGGGAAGTTCCGGAAAATGAAGATCTTACCATGCGTCTTGCCGGTCTTGCCGGGATTGAAGTGCCGCTTCACGGGCTGCTGTATGGGGTTGACGGCGCGATGACTTATTTTGTTAAACGTTTTGACCGTACCGGACGCAATCACAAGCTCCACGTTGAGGATTTCGCCCAGCTGTGCGGGCAGACCAGGGATACTAAATACCGCTCAAGCATGGAACAGGTGGCAGGATTGCTTGATGCCTATTGTACTTTCCCGGCATTGGAAAAACTGAAACTGTTTCGGCTGACCATGTTCTGTTTTTTGACGGGTAACGAGGATATGCATCTGAAAAATTTTTCCATTATTCGTAAAAAGGATGTCATATCCCTTTCTCCTGCCTACGATCTGTTGAATACCACCATAGCTGTTTCCCGACCCGAGGAGGAGTTTGCCTTGCCGCTCAACGGTAAGAAGAACAGGCTTAACCGACAGGATCTGGTCGATTATTTTGGCAGGAAGAGATTGGGGCTGACGGATCGGCTGCTGGATAAAATGCTGAAAGATTTCTTAAGCGTACGGACCTCCTGGGAAGCACTGATCGATATCAGTTTCCTGTCGCCTAATATGAAGGAAAAGTATGTCCGGGTATTGTCCGATAGGTATGCAAGGATATTCGAGTCGATATAGAAAACAAGCTGAAGAGAGGAGTGAGGACGCTACGCCCGCCGGCGCCCGCCGGGGTCTGGCCAAATTATGTGTTTGATTATATTAGATAAAATGTTCAACAAAGGGTGTTTTGGGGGCCTATATCGCCTTTTTTAAGGGAACGGTACCAGGCTTGACATTTATGGGTCGGGTCAGGCTTGACATTTATGCTTTCTGGGGTTGGGCCGTAGTGGTATTGGGAACGACAGATGTGTGAGCCGCGGCTGTTGAGCCGCGGGGTCGGACCACGCTAACCTATTGAATTATCAGATAAAATGTTCCAATAATGCGTGTTTTTAGTCCTTACAGTGTCTTTTTAGGTGTCAAAAAGATTGTTGTAAGGAGAAGTCGGTTCGCGAGATTCCGGGGACCGAGATTCCGGGGACACCATACTTAATTACCGCGAACAGGTTATCAGGGGCCAGTTGCCCCCAAAATACAAACCTGGACCTCTTTCGGAATAAGAAAATTAAACTGACGGTATTTTTGACGGTATTTTTATTAATCCGAATTCCAAATTGTCAGCAATGACAGTACATTTAGCCTTAATTTAAATTCCCTGCATCTCAAGGAAATGGAAAATGGAAAATGGAAAATTAGGGAAAAGCTGAAAGGGGAAACATTAGGCATTTATGCCCCCTCAAGGGGGTACCAAAAAGAGTACCTTTTAGGGTGTTTATGCCCTTTAGGGTACTGAGTAAAAGACAGGTTTCGGTGTCACCCATTAAAAGGCGCTCTGTCAAAGAATAGACTTCAGATATCCAGAAAATTGACAGGGGTCGTGTTAAAAATAGCGGCCAGTTTTTTTGCCATATCAACGCTTATGGCCCGGCGGCCCTTTTCCATGTTGGAGATGTGCTGACGAGGGATGCCACCAAGTTTTTCGCCGAGTTGGCCCTGGGTCAAATTGTGCATTTCACGGTAGTGTTTCAGGGCCTCGCCCGGGATGAGCTTCAGGCCTTTGTACCAGTCCGTTTCCATCACGTCGACGTATTCGTCATCTCCTTCACGGATATGCAACTCATCTCCAAGTTCCGCTTTCAGGACATTTAAAACAACTTCGGGGATTTCCCCCTCGATCCGCACATTAATACGGGGCGTTTTCGCGACTACCTGCATAATACACCTCTATCTTATCTCGCCTTCCCTTGTCCGCCAACAGGCAACCCATTTGTATGCCAGGTGGCAGTGATATTCATCCGGGGATAGCTTACTGAAGTTAGGCCAAGTCGGTAGAACAGGGCCATTGACCACCAAGTCGTTGATCAGCATCTTCATCTTGCGCTGAATTTCATTTGGCATTTTCACGATGCCTTTCAACGCTTCCTTTTTGATGACGACCCGGTATTTCATATTGGCATTGTAACCAATATATGATTACACGACAACCGCATTTTCATCGGTAAGACCGGAGTTAATAACAGCCGCGGGGTCGGACATTTATAGCTCAAAGCTGAAAGCTGAAAGGGGAATAAGCAAGGGCACAAGGCTTAAGGCACAAGGCGCAAGGTAAAAAAAAATTTAAACCCTACGCCCTGAGCCCTGCGCCATCAGATTACGGCCGGGGGCGGACCAAGTTAATTATTTGAAATAAATTAATAAAATTCTTTAAAATGGTGGTATTTAGGGGATATAATGGTTTTTAGGGGCCCAAAAACATCAATACTAGATTTCAGGGATTGACAGACACTGACAGATCTTTTTGGCAAGGCGATCCGGAATTTCGGAATGGCGGGGTACAGCTTCACGGTTCCGGCCGGGGTCGGACCACGCCAACTCACTAATATTATTTAACATAAGGCCCTAAAACGGCTGTTTTCACGCCTTAAAAGGCCCATTTCGGTGGCGAAAAGGGTGATTTAAGCATAATATACGGCCGGGATCCGGGTCAGGCTTGACATTTATGCTTTCTAGGGGCAAAGGGGAAATGACCCACGGTAGTGTGCATTAGGCATCATATTTTCGCAGCTTGTTTTTTGTAACCAGGGCTCGGGTCAGGCCTGACATTTGTGCTTTCTGGAGTTGTAGAAAGAGTCAGGGGTCAGGTCTTTGCTTGACTCTTCTCGAGAAACCTGGGACAGACTAGTTTTTTGTAACTATACTCAATTTAACAGGATGTATAATTGACAGGGTTTTGATAGGCATAAACGATGTTGTTACATGAGCTGTAGGTAATTAAAATGACGTGGTCATGGGACCAGTTTTAACAAATGGCAGACGAATCTGCTTTGTTTGTCAATACCTTGCTTTTGATACTAAAAAATAGTATATTATTGAATGGACGGTCACTCTCTCTAAGAAGACAGGGAAAAATATACGGTTGTTGCCGAAGAGGGTGCGAAAAACCGTGGCATATCAGATCAGGGAGATTGAGCTGGCAGGTCCGGTAAGAGGGGACTGGCCCAATTACAGCAAGCTTGGCAGGGACAGGCACCATTGCCATTTGAAAAAAGGCAAGCCGACCTATGTTGCTGTATGGGAAGTCAAGAACAGGAAAATATGTTTAATCGAGGTAATATATGCCGGGACTCACGAGAAAGCGCCGTACTGAAGTAATTGAGCTGCATTTTACCGGGCCTGCAGAAAAGGAGGCTGCTGCCGTAAATGCATTGACCAGGTTGGGTTTTACTGCCTCCCAAAAGAGCGGCAGGGGCAGCTCATGGCGTGACAGTTTTCCGGAAATGCAAGGCAATGAAGCTGGAATTTTTCTGGCAGGGGCAAGGTATCGTGAAGGACTGACCCAGCGACAGCTTGCCGATAAAACCGGTATCCCACAGCGCCATATTTCCGAGATGGAAAATGGTAAGCGCCCTATTGGTAAGAAAAATGCCAAGATCCTGGGCAATGAGTTGAATGCAGATTACCGGGCGTTTCTTTAGATAGAATGCGGATAATTATTAAAGGAGTCACGTCTCCGTTTGACTCTTTTTCCCTGAAACGGCAATAGGTTTTGGGGGTATTGCCCATTATGGGAATATGTGTTATTGTGAATCCGGAGGTGAATAGTATGCTGATCCAAACCGATTCACGACGCAGAATAACCCTGCCTGCTTCTCTTGGTATCACGGTGAGACGGTGAGATGGGGGTCAGGCATGCGTTATTGCGTTATTTGGGGGATGGGGACGTTGTTTCCTATTTCACTAACAGGAGTGATGGTGTGCAAGTAAATCGGGATGATACTTGACTGATATCGTAGAATTGTGGGAAGTTATATTTCCACCTTATTTCAGCCGCCAATCTGTCCTAAGAATCGGGGCCACCTCTGAGGACTGAGGGTTGTTGATTAAGTCTAATCGGTGCGAGAAAGCCAGTAACCGGGCTTGCGTTTGGTATGGGCCACTGCTATGACTCGAATATGATCAGGTTCAATCGAGTAGATAACGGCAAAAGGGAATTTTTGCAAAAGATAACGCCGGAAAGGGGAGTGAAATATCCTGTAGCGGAGGGGTGTTTCGGAAATCTGCCGGCAGGCTGCTTTGATGGCTGATTGGAATCGTCGGCCCAAGCCGGGGCGGCTGTCTTCGTAATAACGGACGGAAGATAAAAATTCCGCACGGGCATCCGGGTCAAAAATGACCGGAATCATTTGAGCATCCGGTCTGCTTCCGCAAAGATATCCTGTGCCGGGATGCCTGGTCGTTTTCCTTCTTTATATTCCTGATAACGGTGTTCAGCTTCTGCGACCCATGCTGCATCGATATCGGTGAGCGCATCTCCGTCAAGGGAACCGAGAAGCCTGTCAGCCAGGAAGGCTCGTTCCTGAGGAGAAAGATCCAGGGCTTCTTTCTCAATTTTATCCAAATTGGCGGACATTTAAAGTCTCCTTTGTGATTTATTTTCCGATACAATGTAACTGTTTTAGGGGCCTTTTGTCAACGTGCAGGAAAGGGTAATGGGGGACAAAAAAGGCTCGGGTCAGGCCTGACATTTGAATTGCCACGGCCGGGGTCGGATCCGCTGGGGTCGGACCAAGTTATATAAATCGCGTGGTTCGAATGTAAATAGAATTCTGGGGACAGCATACTTAATTAAAAAAGCTGAAAGCTGAAAGTTCAAAGGGGAAAACAGAACTACAGTTCTGAGTTCTTAGTTTTGAGTTTTGAGTTGAAAAACAGGGATCAGAGGCCAGGGGGCGGGTACCGGCTAAAAGTGTGCCGTCCTGATATAGGTGTACATTTCCATAAAGGTAATGGAGGGAGAACCTATGAGGCAGGAGAAAGTTGGAGGGCTAATTTTCTGGTTGACCTGAAAATTATCTATATTATATTTGGTTTAACCTGAAAATCTCCAGTGGCGAAATTATGGAAAGATACCTGACATCGAATATACGAGAAGACCTTAAAAAGAAAATGGTCTTTGTGGGTGGACCGAGACAGGTTGGCAAGACAACGCTGGCCCTGGATATACTTAAGGGCGATGAGGAACACCCGGCATATTTTAACTGGGATTATGCTGAGGATAAGCGTGATCTGCTGGCGGCCCGGCTGCCTTCGAAAGAGCCGCTTATTGTGCTTGATGAAATTCATAAGTTCAAACAGTGGAGGAATTTTATCAAGGGTCTTTATGACAAAAAAAAGCCAGGATCTCATTCCTGGTAACAGGTTCTGCCAGGCTTGACTATTATCGCAAGGGAGGGGATTCCCTGCAGGGCCGTTATCATTACTATCGTCTTCATCCTTTTTCCCTCTATGAGATTAATACAACTCCCACAAGAGCTGATCTGGACATTCTCATCCGCTTCGGTGGTTTTCCCGAGCCTTTTCTGGCGCAATCTGGGAATTCCAGGGACATCATACTTAATTATTAATAAAACCGGGATCGAGGGAATGGTGTTAGAGTCTTTGCTTGACTCTTGCTGTCTTGTGTCGTATTTGAAAATTATGGCTAGACCATTGCGAATTGAATATCCCGGAGCCTGACATCTGAATGAACATTATTTCTTAATAATCCTGTAAGTCTCCTCGTAAATATTTTTACGCGGTCCAATTGCGGTTATATCTATATATTTTTTCCCTGTTATTCTGTAGATAATTCTAATTTTTCTGACCCGGAAACTCCTTAACCCCTTCAATTCCTGCTTCAGGGCCTTGCCGCTATGCGGCTCGTCAATTATAAGCCGGAGAGCGGCCTTTACCCTCGTTTTCAACAGTGGATGCAGACCGCGGATCAGGTCAGCTGTCTCTTCCGGAACTCTCAGTTTGTGAGGCATGCTCTCGTTTTCAGTAAGACGGCAGGGCTAATCGAAAAGTTCTTCCAGGGTATAGAGTTTTGCCTTTTTCATTTTGAAGGCTTCCAGGCCCTGTCGGATCTCGTCTGCCAGTTCCCGGTCGGAGCGAACCGCAAGAGTTTCCTGCAAGCTGTCATATTCATCCGGACTGATTATGACGGCCGCCGGGCGGCCGTTTTTAGTGATTATCACTTCTTCATCAGAAACTTTCAGGGAATCGACTAAAGCACTGAATTTCATTTTTGCCTCGGAAAGTGATAGTGTTTTCATAGATAGAACCTCTAATTTTGACTCTAATAGTAGTTGACCATAATTATAGTCTATTTTAAGATGTTCTCCAGAGATTGTCAATGTATTTTGGTTTGGGGTCGGACCACCTTATCTAATTGATTATATGAGATAAAGTATCAGAAAATGGGTGTTTTGGGGCCTATATCGCCCTTTTTGAGGGTAAAATAGCAATTCCGGGGACAGCATACTTAATTAGTGGGGCTGGGGTCTGACCAACAAAATTCCGGGGGACACCATACTTAATTATGATTAAAGCTGAAAGACAGGGGGCCATCAGCAATTCCGGGGACACCACGCTTAATTACCCTGAAAAATTCCCCGCAGCTGGTTTTGCCTGGCAATATAGGCGGCCGGGGTCTGGCCACGCCAACTGACTGATATTACAGAATATATGGCTAAAAAATGGCTGATTTTTGGCCTTAAAAAGCCCATTTCGGGGCTGAAAAGAGCGATTTAGGAAGCTTAACAGCAGTTTTATCGGGTAACGAGACAACCCGATGACTGACAGAGTTTTAATTTCTTGGTTTTGAGTTGAATAGCTCAAAGCTCTGTCAATCTGTCCGTTAATCGTCGTCACGCCTCTTATAACGACAACTGCGAAAGATGAAAGGGATAACCGGAAGGTAGAATTTCCTATGAGGATTCCTGCTGATGGACAAGGCGGATCTTTTCGCCAAATTCAGGGAGGTTTTTATGGATGGTATCCCAGAGACTTTCCAAGTCAATCCCGAAATAGTCATGGATTAATACATCGCGCAAGGCAGCGGCCTCTCTCCATTCGACTTCGGGATATTTTTCTCTTATGGCATCTGGTATATTTTTAACAGCTTCATCGATAATTTCGAGATTTCCTACCAGGGCGTCAATTGTTTTGTCATCCCGGGCAAGTTCATCAAATGTCATGTTCTTAATATAACGCTCTATCTTTGCAAGAGATTCTATAATATCTTCAAGAAATAGAAGAAAATCCCGCATTTCAAATGTACTCCGCCTGTTGTAATATCCGTTTCTTTAGGCGAGGTTTTACTGCTGATTTCATCACGAGGTCCACCTTTTTCTTGAAAAAATTTTCAAGATAGAAACGGCACCTGATAAAGTTGAAGAAATCCTTGTTTCCCCTTTTAAATTCAACTAGCAGATCAATGTCACTTGTCGGCATCAAGTCTCCCGTTGCCGATGAACCAAAAAGGGCAATTGTCTCAACACCAAACTGAGTTGACAGTTTATTTTTATGTAATGAAAGTGTTGCAATTATTTCCTGTCGATCCATTAGGTATCCTTTGGTTAATGGTTAACTAATGAATATATCATGAATAATGGGTTTGCCCAATTAAAATCGAAAACTCTTGGCGGTTCGGTGATCGGGATGAGGTTCGTGAGGTTCGGGGTCTGACCAGGGGAAAAATAGTAAGTTCAAGGGTCAAAGCGTGGGTCTGCGGGGGTTTGGGGTCGGTTTATGTTATATAACTGATTATATTAGACAAAATCCTTTAAAATGGGTATTTTCAGGGTCTATATTGCATTTTTTTGGTTAAAAAGATCGATATAGGATTTCGATGGCACGAGTAAAAAATCGGGGTCAGACCACGTTAAAGCCGCCGGGTCGGACCACGCCCGGCTAGCCAATGAAGGCAACCTGCGGCAAGTCCTTTAAGTCTTTATCCGAGGTGATGAGTTTGCAATTATTTTCGAGTGCGGATGCATAGACAATTGCATCTGCCATGGCCAAATTATACAGCAGGGAGATGTCAGCTGCCCGTAAGGCAAGGCCTTCATCAAAATGAATCACCTCGGAGATCTTCATATGACCAAAGGCGAGAAGCGCTTTCTCCTCACCAACCTCCCGCTTCAGTATTTTATAGACTTCATAAAGGACAATAGTTGGTACAAGTAATTCATTCGTATTTTCAAGATATTTTTGGTATTCCCGGGCCAGCGCACCGTCTGAAAACCACTCCAGCCATCCGCAGGAGTCAACAATAATCATTAGAATCTATCCTTTTTGTCCCGGTAATCATTAACATCGGCACCTGCAGCTATCCCGCGCAATGCACTGAGTGGACGTTGGGGCAGCATGATGATCATACCGTCCTTTTCAATGACAGTAAGTTTTTGTTTTGGTTGGAGTTTCAGGTGTTCCCGGGTCTGTTTCGGTATGACAACCTGGAATTTGCTTGAAATTGTGGTCTGCATGATTTTCTCCTTTTTTTCTATCGATAGAAAAAAGGTAAGAAAATAGGGGGGATTTGTCAAGCAGTAAAACCGGGGTCAGACCACGTTAAAAAATACAAAGAGTGAGGTGTGAGGTGTGAGAATGCTTCGCTGGGGTCGGACAACGTTAAGTAATTGAATTAAAATTATATAATCCTTTTAAATGGCTGTTTTCAGGTCTTAAAGGACCTTTTTCAGGGGAGGAAAGAGAGACTTAACAAAACAGTTCTAAGGTTTTAGTTCCTGGTGTTGAGTTGAAAAGAAAAGGTGAGGGGTAAAACTGCAATAAATGCAGTATTGTTTTTTCACACTCAACCCTTGACAAAAGTATCAATAGTGATACCATATAATTCATGGGTAAGACAAACGACATTGTCAAACAGATGAAGCAGAACCCCAAGGATGTTCGCTTTGTTGATCTCTGCAAAATCTGCGATTTGTATTTTGGTCAAGCCCGTCATAAAAGCAGCAGTCACAGAATATACAAAACACCCTGGCAAGGTGATCCAAGGGTGAACATCCAA
Organism: uncultured delta proteobacterium; assembly: GCA_963783905.1. GTDB lineage: Bacteria > Desulfobacterota > Desulfobulbia > Desulfobulbales > BM004 > BM004. The sequence continues at coordinate 14,209 of CAWAPG010000014.1, forward strand.
AACCAGAAAGGGAAGGCTAAAACATACCAGGTCAAACAAGTATTAAGAGCCATTGAAAGATTGGAGGTGAACCATGGCCATAAAAAATGATCATTATACCTATCGTGTAACTTGGTCAGAGGAAGACAACGAATACGTAGGGTTGTGTGCAGAATTTCCAAGCCTTAGCTGGCTCGCCAATACACAAGAGGCAGCCTTGAAAGGTATCCGCAATGTCGTCGCTGATGTAATTAAAGATATGAATAAAAATGGAGAAGAAATCCCCCAGCCTTTAGCCAGCAAAAATTATAGTGGGAAATTTATGGTTCGGGTGCCTCCTGAAGTCCATCGAAATTTAGCCATCCAAGCTGCTGAGTCAGGCGTGAGTATTAATCGGCTAGTAAGCACCAGGCTCAGCCGATAACTTTCCCAAATGTACCGCCGCTACCGCCGGGGTTGGCTCTCAACCGCTGAACCGCTGGCTGAACCGCTGGGGTCGGACCAATTCATCTTGTATATGAACATATCGGCATTTAATGATCTCTTTTCTGGTATAACCAATCCAGACACAAGAATTCTGCAAAAGGGTGAATCGCTGTTTGTCCAAGGTACGCCTGCAACGCATATTTTTGTGGTGAAGAAAGGCTGCGTCAGGCTTGTCCGTTATACCCCTGAAGGTTATGCCGTGCCGATCTATTCAGCTAACGCGGGAGAAAGTTTTGCTGAGGCGGCAATGTTCTCAAATATTTATCATTGCAATGCCGAAGCGATTCTTCCTTCATCTGTTTTGGGTTATCGCAAGGAAAAAGTCCTGCAAATTCTTCATGCCTCACCGGAGAAATCCGATAGATTCATAGCCCTTCTGACCCATCAGATCCGGTCATTGCGCACCCTGCTTGAATTGCGATCAATCCGTTCAGCCGAGGAGCGCATCCTGCAATATCTTTTCCTCCATGCGGACCCGCGCGACCTTGAACTTAAACGCCCGGGTACGTATAAGGATATGGCCCAGGAACTTGGCATGGCCCATGAAACCTTTTATCGGATACTGGCAAAACTGGAAAAAGACGGCAGAATTCAAAGAACCCCATCCACAATAAAAATAAACAAATCCGTCGTTGTATGATCCAGATCATATGATTCTCTTCGGCTATTTTGTATTATCCTGCATGATAAAGCCGCCTATTTGCCCTGTTTTTAATTGGCCGGGCGATGGTGAGTTATAAAAGCAAACTCTATTACAGGAGGTTGTTAAAGTGAAATATCTGCTTCTGTCTGCGGTCTTTCTTCTTGGCAAGGTAGGTTTAACGTTCGCCCAGCCGGAACTGATCAACATCAACTAAAGGAATATTGTTATTATGCTGGAGTTGCGCCGTATCGGCAAATCCTACGGGAGCCAGAAGGTCCTGGCCGATGTTAATCTGACGGTCAGGGAAAGGGAGATGGTCACCATCATGGGGAAGTCGGGTGCTGGAAAAAGCACGCTGCTGGCCATTATGGCCGGACTGGTGCGGCCGGATTCAGGGCAGGTTCTTTTTCAGGACCGGGTCATCAGCGATCTGGACGAGGAAAAACTGGCCGCCTTCCGGCTGAAAAATATCGGCTTCATTTTTCAGGATTTCAAACTTATCCCCTCGCTGAGCGCCCATGACAATATCCTGATGGGCATTTATCCGCGCCGGGACATTACTGCTGATGAGAAGGAAAAACGAATAGATGACCTCGCCGGCCAGGTGGGATTGACCGCTAAACTTACCGAAAGAACGGATAATCTGAGCGGCGGCGAGAAGCAGCGGGTGGCCATAGCCCGCAGCCTGATTAACCGGCCCGGGCTGGTACTGGCTGATGAGCCCACCGGCAACCTTGATTCGGTTACCGCCGAGGAGATCCTCGAATCTTTTTAAGCAACTGCATCAACAGCTGTCCACCACTTTTCTGATCATCACCCATGATCAGGACATCGCGGCCCAGACCCAGAAAACATATATTCTTAAGGATGGAGGATTTACCCAATGATCCGCACGATAATACTACATGTTTTAATCATGCTCCTGTTCGCATCCGTTGTCCTGGCTTTACCGGCAGGGTCGGCCTTCGGGGCTGACATCCGGATGGAGGTTTTTTACCTGCCGCACCGGCCGGCCATGGCAGTGGTCGATAAAGTGGAAGATGTCGCAACGGAATTTAACCATGTCGTCTTCAAAAAATACAGCTTCGCTGATCCCGCCGCTGAAAAGCTTATAAAAAAATACACCCTGCAGGAGCATATGCCTGTAGCAATTTTCATCAACGGCGAGAACAGTTTTACGGTTAACGGGCAGAAGGTCCGCCTGCGGAATTTTCCGAAAGGCGATGCTTTTGTGCCCACGTTTGCCGGAGAATGGGATTATGGAGACGTCCGGGCTATCCTCGAGGAATTAAGCGGAGGGAAGTAATGGGCCTTGGTGCCATTGTCCTGTCAAACCAATTTTTTTATGCCAGGAAGATCGTGCCGGTCATCCTGATCAGCGGCTTGATTCTCCTGATTCCGGCGGCGTCAATCCTGATGGTCAACCATATCCGCACCCTGGCGGACCGGCCGCTGGCAGCTCTGAATACCGAACTGATTCTCCAGCATGACCAGGGTAATAAAGAGGCGGCCGAAGTCCGCACCACTGGGCTTATGGAGCCATTTAACCAGCACAGCTTTGACAGGGAAACCGCCCGACGGAAGCTGGCGGCTGTCGCCGGCATTAAGAAATTCTCCACCGCCCTTGTTCTCTGGCAGTTTGATCCGCAAAACACCTTGAGCGTCGTGGGCCTGGATCCTGCCGAACCACCGGTAGGATTCCGAAGAATTGCAGAACTCCTGACCCCGGGGAGCAGTTTCTTCAGCAGCAGCAGCGCCGAAGAGGTCCTGCTTGAACGCCATTTCGCCACCCTGTTCGGTCATAAACCGGGGACAATGTTCAGGTTGGCGGGTCACAATCTTAAGATCATCGGCCTGGTGGATTTCAAGGAGCAGAGCAATCTGAGCAACGCGGCGGTATTTCTGCCCTACGAAACAGCGCTTTCTCTAGCCGGGCAACATGAAAAAATAATCAACCAGGTCTTTTTATCCCTCGAATCCTCGGCGGATATTAAACAGGTGAGCCAGGTCGTTGCCCGATCTTTTCCTGGTTTTTCCCTGATCAGCAAGGATAGTCTGTATAAAAACCTGTCCGCCTTTAACCGGTTGATCTACCGCAGCGGTCATTTTGTGGTTCTGGCCGTTTTCCCCCTTGCCGTTCTGCTGCTGGCATGGACCCTTAAAATCCACCGGCTGGAATTTGCCGACCAGGTAGAAGTGCTCAAGATCCTCGGGTGGCCCAGGGCCGATTTGCGCCGGTGGCTGACGTGGGACATCGGCTACCTGCTGATCGGGGCCATTACCCTTGCCTCCATCCTGACGGCGTTGATCTATTGGGGGCTGCTGCCTTATCTGCAGATAGGGCCGTTGCTTGACCAGGGGTTTCATTTATGATGACAGAATATTTTCTCTCATTTATCCGGGCCAACAAAATTAAATCCGTGGTTCTCTGCCTGAGCCTGGCACTATATTTCGCTCTGCTGACCATTGCCCTCACCATTCACCGGTCTATTCCAGAAATTGCCCGCTTGCCGCTGCAGAATATCGGCGTCCAGACCATTGTCCAGAAGACCGGTGAAATTCCGGGGCAGATGGTCGGTGCCATATTTCCCCATTCAAATGCGCCGATCTCCATCGCCCAATTTGACCGGCTGAAAAGGCTCCCTTTCGTTGAGAAAGCGGATATCGGCCTCTACTTCTGGTATTTTGACAACCTTTTTTTCAAGGCGGCCCTAGGGCTTGATCCGGATAAGGGTATGCTGGCGGAGGTGCTCAGAAAAAATATTGCGGCCGGTTCTTTTGACCTGGGCCGGGACCGGGTTGTGATCACCGCTTCCTTCAGCAGCAAGCATAATCTCGCAGTCGGCCAGACCCTGGCCCTGGGAGAGAGGATTTTTTCCATAACCGGCATTCTGCGGCCGAATATCAGCGGCAATATCATTCCGGCCGACATCTACATGGCCATGACAGATGCCTTGCCGGTGGTCCGCGGTTCGGTTGAAATGCAGAAGGTCTACCGGTTCGGCGATACCGATTTCGGCAATGTTGTTCTGCTGCGCGGCAATCCGGACTGGCAGGGTGACAAGGATAAAATCATCCTGGCGGTGGACAAAAAATTCCTGGTCTTCAGCGAGAAGACCTTTACCCGGGAAATCACCGGCCAACTCGGTATCATTTCCACCGCCGGCCGGGTGCTTTTTCTTATCCTCGGGGCCATACTCGTCATCGCCTTCGGGCTGCTGACCGCCTATAACCTGAAATCCAGGGAAGGAGAAATCGCCGTTTTAAGGATAATCGGCTGGCGCATAGCCGATCTCAAGAAACAGTTTATCAGCGAGAACCTGATTATCCTGGGCGTCTCTATTCTTGCCGGAGGACTCTTGAGCTTCGCAGGGCTTTTCCTGCTTGGCAAACAGACGATCAGCATGGAATTGCCCTGGGACATTTCGGCCCGTCCCCACTTTCTGCCTGAAGAAAACGTCATAGAACGGGTGATTTCCGCCCACCTGCCGGTCCATTTTGACCCCGGGATTTATATAGCCGCGGCAATCGGCTTCCTGGTGCTGTTTTTAGTGGTAAGCCTGGTTTCATTCCGCCGGATAAAAAGGATTAAACCATTTGAATTCATTAGATAAAAAACGAAAAGTTCAGGCCCGGAATTATGCAGAACATTACTCTTAAACCGATAGGCGTTATCCATTCTCCCTTCCCGACGCCGGAAGATATGCCAATTCAACCTGCAGCGGCGCAGGGAATATCCGGATCGGTTGAATTGCTGCCCGAGTATACCGAAGGACTGACGGACCTCAATGGCTTCTCGCACATATACCTCATATATATCTTCCACCAATCACGGGGCTACAATTTGAAGGTCATTCCTTTTCTCGATACGGTGCCGCGGGGTTTATTCGCAACGCGGGCGCCGCGGCGGCCCAATCCAATAGGTCTTTCTCTGGTTAAAATCAATAAAATCACGGGAAATGTAATCGAAATTGATAATATAGATGTTGTTGACGGCACGCCGCTGCTGGATATCAAACCATATGTGCCGGAAATGGAGGCACCCGGAAACTGCAGAATAGGTTGGCTTACCAAAAACAGGTCCCTGATAAAAAAAGGAAAATCCGACAAGAGATTTTCAGGTTAGGAATTCCGGGGACAGGAATTCCGGGGACAGCATACTTAATTAAAAAAGCTGAAAGCTGAAAGTTCAAAGGGGAAAACAGAACTACAGTTCTGAGTTCTTAGTTTTGAGTTTTGAGTTGAAAAACAGGGATCAGAGGCCAGGGGGCGGGTACCGGCTAAAAGTGTGCCGTCCTGATATAGGTGTACATTTCCATAAAGGTAATGGAGGGAGAACCTATGAGGCAGGAGAAAGTTGGAGGGCTAATTTTCTGGTTGACCTGAAAATTATCTATATTATATTTGGTTTAACCTGAAAATCTCCAGTGGCGAAATTATGGAAAGATACCTGACATCGAATATACGAGAAGACCTTAAAAAGAAAATGGTCTTTGTGGGTGGACCGAGACAGGTTGGCAAGACAACGCTGGCCCTGGATATACTTAAGGGCGATGAGGAACACCCGGCATATTTTAACTGGGATTATGCTGAGGATAAGCGTGATCTGCTGGCGGCCCGGCTGCCTTCGAAAGAGCCGCTTATTGTGCTTGATGAAATTCATAAGTTCAAACAGTGGAGGAATTTTATCAAGGGTCTTTATGACAAAAAAAAAGCCAGGATCTCATTCCTGGTAACAGGTTCTGCCAGGCTTGACTATTATCGCAAGGGAGGGGATTCCCTGCAGGGCCGTTATCATTACTATCGTCTTCATCCTTTTTCCCTCTATGAGATTAATACAACTCCCACAAGAGCTGATCTGGACATTCTCATCCGCTTCGGTGGTTTTCCCGAGCCTTTTCTGGCGCAATCTGAAAGGGAATGGAAAAGATGGCAGCGGGAGAGACTCGCAAGAGTTATCATGAAGGATCTGTTAGGCCTTGAGCAGGTCAGAGAAATCAGCCAATTGGAACTGCTCGCTGTTCTTCTGCAAGACAGGGTTGCTTCCATACTGTCGGTTAATTCATTGCGAGAGGTTCTCTCGGCTTCCCATGAAGCTGTTGAACGCTGGATTACGATTTTTGAAAATCTTTACTATTGTTTCAGGATCAGACCGTTTGCTTCCAGTAGAATCAAAGCTCTAAAAAAGGACAAGAAACTGTATCTCTGGGATTGGTCGCTTTGCAGCAATGAGGGTGCCAGGTTTGAAAATCTGGTGGCATCCAACCTTTTAAAATACTGCCATTTTGCTAAGGATACCACCGGCGATGCCATGGAACTCTGTTACCAGCGGGATAAATATAAGCGGGAGGTTGATTTTGTGGTTTTGCGTGACAATAAGCCCCTTTTTGCTGTGGAATGCAAAACAGGCGAAAGAGATATAGGGAAACATCTGGCCTATTTCTCAGAGCGCACCCAAATCCCTCAGTTTTTTCAGGTTCATCGCGGTATGAAGGATTATGAGATGACTGAATACAGGACAAGGGTTCTGCCTTTTAGTACCTTTGCCGCAGAGGTTCTCATGATTTAAAGAGAGACTTATTAAATTGAAAATTGAAAATGGAGAATTGAAAATTGAAAATGGAAAAACAGGGATCAGGGGGGAAGAAATTAAAAATTGAAAAGGGAGAGAGCTGAAAGCTGAAAGCTCAAAGGGGAAAACATAACTACAGTTCTGAGTTCTTAGTTTTGAGTTTTGAGTTGAAAAACAGGGATTGGGGGCCAGGGAAAAGAGCTCAATGCTGAGAAAGAGTCAAGCAAAGACGTGACCCCCCAACTTTCTTATTGTTCCCTAAAGGGACAACTCAAGGACCTCCCTGACGCACTGATCAATCCGAGACATAAGAGCAGGGGAACATTTCAGCAGAGGGCCATCAACCAATCGCTTATTATCGATGGCACGCATTTGATCAACCTGGAATTCCGGGGACAGCATACTTAATTAAAAGAGCTCAAAGGGGAAGAAATTAAGAATTAAAAATGTAAAATTGAGAATGGGAAAAACAGGGATCGGGTACCGGTGCAAGTTTTTTTGAGTTCTGCGGGGAGGTAAACTTTCCATTGATTATTTTTACAAATCTGATTATTATATGAAATATTATGAAATAAAAAGAGGTAAAATATGCATTCGGAAAAATATCTATCAGCCACCGATCTTTCCAAAAAAACTGCGGCAACAATTGATACCCTGGAAAAGGGCCTGGCAGACAAGTTGATCATTTTGCGCAACAATGCCCCCAAGGCGGTTCTCCTGTCTATGGACGCCTACGAAGAACTTATGGAGGAAATTGAAGATCTGCGGCTCGGTGCTCTTGCCCTGGCCAGGGCAAAAACATTTACTGAAGAAAAGGCTCTTTCCCATAAACAGGTGTTTGGTAAATTTGCCAAATGAAGTGGAGAGTTCTGTATCATCCGGAAGTGGAGGGGGATCTTGAAAGTGTTGGTCACGGTGCGGCACGCCGTATTGTTAAGGCAATTGACCAGAAGCTTACGACGGAACCTTTAAAGTTTGGCAGCCCCCTGTCGGGCAATCTCGGAATGTTCAGGAAACTTCGTGTCGGGGATTACAGGGTGGTTTACCAGGTTGTGAAAACCCGGGTTATTATCTATGTTCTTACCGTTGGCCCCCGTCGGGACAAGGAAGTTTACCAGGAGGCGGTTTCACGATCAAAATAGACGATAGTCGGGGCCGAGGGTATTAAATTGAAGGAATGAAAAAAAGGGGGTCAAGTCTTTGCTTGGCTCTTGCTGTCTTGTGTAGTATTTGTGGAATTATGGCTAGACCATTGCGAATTGAATATCCCGGAGCCTGACATCTGAATGAACATTATTTCTTAATAATCCTGTAAGTCTCCTCGTAAATATTTTTACGCGGTCCAATTGCGATTATATCTATATATTTTTTCCCTGTTATTCTGTAGATAATTCTAATTTTTCAAGGAAAGGGGTCAAATCTTCCTTTGGCTTTTGTTTTTCACTACGTACTCGCTGGGCTGGGACGGTCGGGGTCGGACCAAGTTATATAATTGATTATTTAAGATAAAATACTGAAAATGGGTGTTTTGGGGGCCTATATGCCCCTTTTTATGGCTGAAAAAAGAGATATAAGAAGCTGACAATGGGATCGGGCTTTACTTGATTGTGTTTCCCCGAAACGGCAATAGGTTTTTGGGGTATTGCCCATTATGGGATTATGTGTTATTTCTTAATCCGGAGGTGATTAGTATGTTGATCCAAACCGATTCACGACGCAGAATAACCCTGCCTGCTTCTCTTGGTATCAAACCCGGCGATGCCCTGGATCTTGAAATTCTCGAAGACGGCAGAATAGTCCTGGTGCCCGTTGAGGCTGTTCCCCGTCATCAGCTGTGGGCCTGGACCAAGGAGACAAAGGATGCTATTACAGCTTCACAGACCGATCCACGACCTTCCGAGAGTGTAAAAACCGCTAAGCAGGCGGACAAGGTAGCCAAGAGGTGGGCGGGTGAGGATTGAGATCCGTCCTGCTTTTGACGAAGCGGTCATGGCGGCTGAACTGCCGGTCAGAAAGGCAGCGGCAAAAATGCTCAGACAACTGCAGTCTCTTGAGTTAAGAGATTTGTGGCATCACCCGGGTTTACATTTTGAAAAACTGCAAGGCATGGTTGAACCTGTCACCGGCGAACAGCTCTATTCGCTCCGGGTAACCGGCAGCGTCCGTGCGGTTTCCTGTTTGCTGAAAGGACCGGTTATTGTGCTGATAAGTTTACATGTGCAACATGATACAGCATACCGGAAAAGGTAGTTCTGGGAGTAGGTGTTCGTTGGTTTAAATACCGGGGACAGCATACTTAATTATGATTAAAGCTGAAAGACAGGGACCAGGCACAAAGGCACAAAGGCACAGAGGAAAAGAGGAAAAGAGGAAAAGAGGAAAAGAAAGGGGCCAGGTGTCGGGGATTAGTCAGCTTAAAGCTCAAAGCTCAAAGGTGAAAGCTCAAAGCGGTGGCCTTAAAAGATGATTTCCCAGGTTTTCATATATATCGCGTCTGTGGCCGATAGCCCAAACTACGATAACCTTTTCCTTTACGTCAATCTTGTAGACAATTCGGTATCGTAAAAATTTGCATGACCGGAAGCCGCTTAGTTCAGCCTGCAGTTCTTTGCCTGAAAAAGGATTTTGTGAAAGTTCCTTCAGGGCTGCTTTAGCGGTCTTTCTGATTTCCGGGCTGAATTTTTTGGCGGTTTTATTTGCAAAAGAAGTTACCTTGACTTTATAGGTCATTAAAATGCCTTTTCAAGATCAATTAACCGGTCTGCTTTAACATCCTTAGCGGAGCCTCTCAGCTGCTTCATCATTTCAGCATCGGATAATATATCAATAGTCTCCAAAAGCCCCTCAAATTTTTTCATGGACAGCAGAACGGCTTCAGGCACCCCATTTTTGGTGATTGCGATGGTGTCGTCGGTGTCGTGCAGCTGCCGCACCATATCCAGAAGTTTGGCTTTTGCCTGGGTGATTGGAATAAAGGTCTCAATAGTCTGCATGGTCGTAGCCCCATAAGAAATAAATATTTATGGTTATAATAATGACTATTTTGGCAAAATGCAACTTCTGAAATGAGGTAAAGGGATAGAAAAAAGGGGGGCAAGTCTTTGTTTGACTCTTGTTGTCTTGTGTAGTATTTGAAAATTATGGCTAGACCATTGCGAATTGAATATCCCGGAGCCTGGTATCATGTGATGAACCGTGGTAGACGAGGGGAGGGGGCAGGCCTGACATTTATCAGGTAACGAGACAACCTGATGATTGTCGTTTAACGAGACAAAGCGACGATTGTCGATATACAAAACTATCGACGATTGTCGTTTAACGAGACAAAGCGACGGATTGTCGATATACAAAACTATCGACGATTGACAGGCAGACAGAGTATTTTGTGATAGTTTTGAAAACATGGCCCACAAACCCCGCATACATTATCCTGGTTCATATCTTTCACATAATTGAATCTATTATACCGCTTCCTGTGATTCTATAATCTTAGGCAAAGGCTTTATTTTTTTATGTTTTTTCATGGTGTGCCAAAGATCCCAGTTCCTTTGCAGGTTTAACCAGAATTCAGGTCCGGTGTTGAGGGCTTCTCCAAGATCCAGGGCTGAGGCTGCAGAAACGCCTCTTTTCCCTTTAATGATTTCATTGAGTCGCGCATAGGGCCAGCTCAGATGCCTGGAAAATTCCATTTGTGTAATGGCTAGCGGTTCTAGAAACTCCTTGAGCAGCATTTCACCGGGATGGGTCGGCGGCCTGTATTTTGGTAAAATATTGTTCCTCCCTTTAATGGTAATCAACGATGGTAATGTCATATGCGTCATCATCAAGCCATTTAAATACTATTCTCCATTGATCGTTAATTCTTATACTCCAAAAGCCTTTATAACCACCTGATAATTTCTCAAGCTTATTCCCAGGAGGGATTCCGGGGACAGCATACTTAATTATGATTAAAGCTGAAAGACAGGGGGCCAGGCACAGAGGCACAAGGCACAGAGGAAAAGAAAGGGATCAGGTGTCGGGGATTAGTCAGCTGGCAGATGGCAGATGGCAGAGAAGAAAGGCGCAGGGCATTCTTTTTAAGTGTGCAGCCTTTCCAACCGTTCGGCAATCCATACTTTGATAATGGATTGACGGGGAACACCAAGACGCTTAGCTTCTTTGTCAAGTGAGTTAATCATCCAGATGGGAAAATCGACGTTGACTCTTTTCTGTTCCTGGTCCGGTCTTCGGGCTTTGGACATATCAAGATATTTTGTAATATCTTCGTTGTTTTCAAACTTTTTTTCCAGGTCTTTAGCTTTCATATAAATTAATCTCCTCCGGTCGGGATCGTCGGACAGAAATTATTCTTATTCTATCCAGTCGGTACGTGATAATGCCTGACCAATGTTTTTGGGCAATGACACCAACAACCAGATACCGTGGTTCATCTGTTGTTTTTGCCTGGATTTCAAGCAGGTCGGGATCATTCCATAGTGCCTGGGCCTCAATAAAATCAATGCCATGCTTTTTCTTATTCGCTGCACTTTTTCGGGGATCGAACTCAAATTCCATGGTATATAAATTATACTTATATGGTATAAATGTCAAGCACGATGGCGCCCGGACTGGGTCGTGAATTAGAATGAAGGGGTCAAGTCTTTGCTTGACTCTTGCTGTCTTGAGTAGTATTTGAAAATAATGGCTAGACCATTGCGAATTGAATATCCCGACGCCTGGTATCATGTGATGAACCGTGGTAGACGAGGGGAGAATGTTTTCTTGGGCGCAAAAGACTATGAAGTTTTTCTTGTTGTACTCCAAGAGGCAGCCGAGGTCTTTGGTCTCCAGGTAGCAGCCTATTGCCTCATGTCAAACCATTATCACCTTCTGGTGCAGACTCCGACTGGAAATCTCTCTCGTGTAATGCGACAGATCAACGGTGTCTACACCCAGCGTTACAATCGGCGTCATAAAGTAGATGGCCAGCTGTTCCGGGGGCGCTATAAAAGTATCTTGGTCGAAGAAGACAGTCATCTTCTTGAATTGTTGCGATATATCCACAGAAACCCTGTTCGTGCGAAAATATGCAAATCGGTTGAGCAATATCCTTGGACCAGCCATCACGGCTATGTATCTAATGCCAAAAAATGGGAATGGTTGCACAAGCGGTTTCTGCTTGGCATGTTTGCCGGTCAAGCAGGCAAGGCGAAAAAGGCCTATGTTGAATTTGTGCAAAATAGGGATTCTTTGGAAGTCACTGAATTTTTCAGCAAGAAAAATCTCGCATCGGTTTTGGGGTCTGCTGATTTTGTTGAATGGATCAAAGGCAAGTTCTACCAGCAAAAGCAGCATGCTGAGGTGCCGGAGTCACGTCAGCTTGCCCCGACAATTGCGGATATAAAAAAGGCAGTGTGTCAACTTTATAAAGAAAACGAGAAGGTTTTAGAGCAGAGCAAACGAGGCCAGGTAAACGAGCCGAGAAATCTGTCAATATATCTAGCCAGGAGGCACAGCGGCTTAAGGTTGTCGGAGATAGGCAGAGAATTTGGACTTGCAAAGTACAGTTCCGTCAGCAGCATTGTTATGAGAACGGAACAGCTGATATCTCAAAACAAGCAACTTAAAAAAAGGTTAGAAAAAGTACGGTCAATGCTGAGAAAGAGTCAAGCAAAGACTTGACCCCCAACTACTCTTGACAACGGTACTGCTATGCGGTACTGTTGATATGCGATTAATATATTTGAGAGGTGTAAAAATGCTTGAAACTACTGCGAACGAATTCAGAAAAACCTTAAAGGCCCAGGTTGATAAATGTATTGCTGATCATGAGGTATTGAGGGTCAAGCGCCGTTCCGGCGAGAACTTTGTGATTCTTGGTGAAGAAGATTGGCGTGCCGTGGAAGAAACCCTTTATCTCAACCAGTTTCCCGGATTAGTCGATTCCATCCGCAAGGCTGCGGAAGAACCGATATCAGAGGGCACAGCCTTGGAGGACCTTGATATTTGAAGTGGTCTGTCGTTCTTTCACGCCAGGCAGTGAAAGATATCAGGAAGATCAAGCAGGCGGGTCTGGCAGCAAAAACTAAAGAGTTGCTGGATGTATTAGTGTCCGATCCTTTTGCCAATCCACCCCGTTATGAGCCTCTTGTCGGCAACCTCAAAGGTTTTTATTCCCGCAGGATTAATATCAAACACCGGCTGGTGTACTCTGTAGATGTTGATCATTATATTGTCCATGTTCTGCGGATGTGGACACATTATGAATGAGCCACTGATCCCCTGTCTGTTGAGAAACCAATTCCGGGGACAGCATACTTAATTATGATTAAAGCTGAAAGACAGGGGGCCAGGCACAGAGGAAAAGAAAGGGATCAGGTGTCGGGGATTAGGGAAAGAGCTCAAAGTTTTGTCAATCGTCGTCACGTTTCGTATGACGACAACGCTCAAAGCTGAAAGTTGAAAGATTTAGGTACCAGGGGCCGGTGTGCCTATTCCAGTGATTTCGGACACCGATTCCAGCGGAAACCGGACACTCAGTCCAGTGATTCCGGACACCTGATCGGAGCGTAGCGACGCATTGTTTTTCTGATTACTCCTTATCCTCTGTTTGTGTCAAGTTGGCTTTCTTTTTTCTCATCGATCCTCCCTTCAGCTGTATTTTATGTGCGTTATGGATCAGGCGGTCCAGAATGGCGTCTGCCAGGGTGGGATCGCCGATCTGCTCATGCCAGTGTTCCATGGGCAGCTGGCTGGTTACCAGTGTTGATTTGAGGCCGTGGCGTTCTTCGAGGATTTCCAGCAGATCATGCCGCTGTTCCTGGTTGAGTGGTGCGAGGCCATAGTCATCCAGGACCAGCAGGTCGGTCTTGGCAAAGCCGGTGAGCAGTTTCAGATAACGACCGTCACCTTTTGCCAGGCTCAGGTCTTCGAACATGCGGGTGCATCTCAGGTAGATGGCGGTATAGTCTTGCCGGCATGCTTTCTGGGCAAAGGCGCAGGCGAGGTAGGACTTGCCGACGCCGGTGGGGCCGGTAATGATGAGGTTTTCATGATTTCTGATCCATCGGCACTCCGCCAGTCTGAGAGCCACTGACTTATCCAGGCCCCGCTGGTGCCTGAAGTCGATGTCTTCGATACAGGCATTCTGCCGTAATCTGGCCTTTCTGAGCCGGGTGTTGAGGCGGCGGGTATCCCGGACAGCACTCTCGCGATCAGCCAGCAGACCAAGCCGTTCTTCAAAGGCCATGTCGGTGATGTCCTCCATTTCCATCTGTTCCCTGAAGGCCTTGACCATGCCGGAAAGGCGCAGGCTTTCCAGTTTATCTATTGTCGGGTGAACAAGCATGATATTCTCCTTTATTGAATGGTCTGATAGTAGCGGGAGCCGCGGATGTTGTGATGCTGGACCGGCGGAGCCTGCTCGGTCTCTGTTGGCAGGGGTTTATGATCCAGTCCCTTTTTCAGGATCGACTCAACGCTGCGGTATGAGGTGGCGCCGATATAAAGCGCCCGCCGGCAGGCGGCCTCCAGGCGTTCGTCCGTGTAGCTTCTGCCAAGCCGCATGATACCGAGCAGGGTGCGATAGGCCTGTTGCGGATACGGACGGGTTTCAAGAATACACTTAGCCAGTCTGGCTGTCTGCGGCCCTATTTTTTCCGCCCACCGCAGAAAGCGCTCCGGCGACCATTCCAGATATTTTCTATGCTTAGGCGGCATGTGCTCCCTGACCGTGGTATGGCCGCCTCGCTGTCTGCTCCGCTTGTGAACGGCAACCCGTTTGCCACGGTACAGACATTCCACACTGGTCGCGGTAAAACGAACCTCGATCTGCTTTTTTACCAGCTGATAGGGCACACTGTAATAATGGCCGTCCACCTCGACGTGATAATCGATATGAACAGTGGCCTTTTTCCATTCCGCATATGCATAAGCGGTCGCAGGCAGGACCTTGAGCGCCGGACGGTCAAGGGCATCGAACATCGTCCTCCTTGAGCCCGGCAGCTTCTGAAAGGGCCTGTTGTTCAGCTCATCGAGCAGCCTGCGGATTGCACGGTTCAGATCATCCAGGCTGAAAAAGGTGTGGTTGCGCAGGCGGGCCAGTATCCAGCGCTCCACCACCTGCACGCCTGTTTCCACCTTGGCCTTGTCCCGAGGCTCCCGGACCCTGGCAGGCAGCACCACGGTATCGTAATGGCTCGCCAGATCCCGGTAGGTCGGATTGACGTCCGGCTCGTAATAGCAGGCCTTGCTGATGCCGCTTTTAAGATTGTCCGGGACCAGTACTTCCGGAACACCGCCAAGAAATTCAAAAGCTCGGACATGGGAGCCGATCCAGTCGGGCAACGCCTGGCTCCAAGTGGCTTCCGCATAAGTGTAGTTGCTGGCACCCAGCACTGTCACGAACACCTGGGCCTCCTTTATCTCGCCGGTCATCCGATCAACTATCGGCATCGCCTGGCCGGCATAATCAACAAAAAGCTTTTCGCCGGCCCGATGCTCCTGGCGCATGACCAGGTCAATGGTGCCGACCCAGTCCGCATACTGATGACAGAACCAGCTGTACTGATAACCGTCCGGATGCTGTTCCTTGTATTCCTGCCAGAGAAGAGCCAGAGTAACCCCCTTGCGCTTCAGTTCCTTATGCACTTCCGGCCATGACGGCACAAAGCGATTCCGCCTTACCGGACCCATGGAGGGAAACAGCAGACCCTCCAGGGCAGCATCATCCATACTTGCCGGCAGGGGCCAGGACAAACCGGCAGCACCGGCACGGAGCAGATAATCCGATACCGTGCTCTTGCCTATGGAGCAACTTTGGGAAATATCCCGTATACTCTGGCCACTGCCATACTTCATACGTAATACTTCGCGTATCTTGCGCATTGATAACCTCTTTTTCGGCATCGCCAACCTCCTGATATGAATTTAGAAAAGGAGATTGTCATAACACCGATGTTATTGCGCAGCTACTGCCAATTCATGTGTCCGGAATCGAATGGAATGGGTGTCCGGAATCAAACGGAATCACTGTCCGGAATCAAATGGAATGGGTGTCCGGGATGGACTGGAATACGCAGCCGGTGTTAGAGTTGCGGAGATAGGCAGAGAATTTGGACTTGAAAAGTACAGTTCCGTCAGCAGCATTGTTATGAGAACGGAACAGCTGATATCTCAAAACAAGCACCTTAAAAAAAGGTTAGAAAAGGTACGGTCAATGCTGAGAAAGAGTCAAGCAAAGACTTGACCCCCAACTAGTAAGGCCATCGTATTGCACCATGCAATACCCTTAAAACAATAAGGGAGTTTTCTTCAACCCTATATGCAATAAAATAGGGTGTGCCACTGACAACTAATTCCCTTGTACCTACTATTCGCCCGGCTCGTCCCATGGCAGGCTGCAACAACAGATCTTCCTCTACCGTCGTGATTATTCTTTCCGCCAGTTTCTTGGCAGCACCCGGTTTATCCTTTTCTATATAGGCACGAAGGGATTGAAGGTCGTTAATGGCACTTGCTGTCCATTTTATTTGCACTTTGGAGTCCTTTTTTCAGACCGGGTGTCCCAACTCTCGACCCACTCTTTGACTTTGGAGTGATCAGCCAGGTGTTTGTTTGCCAAATCGTCAAGTCCTTCATCGATCGCCTCTATCTGCCAAGCTTCTTTTGCCAGGTACTCCTGAATTGCTTCTACGGCACAAAATGATTTTGGCCGCCGGGTCGCTTTTGACAACAGGGCCAATTTATTGGCAAGATCTTCAGGCATTCTAATGCTTAATGTGGTTGTCGCCATGTTTTTACCTCCTGATGACACTGTAGTACCTTGAATACAAAGTATGCAATGTATTTTTTGTAATACAGCGATCGGGAGCAAGTCTGCTCTTATTTTTTAGTGACGTTGGTTGGGTTTGGGGTCGGACTAGGCTATCCGCCGGTCCGCCGGGGTCGGACCAGGCTAACTACCTGATATTATATTCTATACTTCTCGCATATGGCTGTTTTGGGGCCTTAAAAGGCCCTTTTTCAGGGTAAAAAAGGGGGGCAATAGGATTATTTCAGAAGCTGCGGATGGTTTGTTTTCAACCAATCCAAGACTTTTTGGCGTAACGTCTTTGCGAAATTCAACAGTTCTCCGGCTTCTGTTTCGCTGATAACACCAATCTGGTCATACTCAACAATGTTTCTCTTTTTACGGCATGTATCGAGATATTCTGCGTCTTGGCGCATTTCCTTGCCGAGGATCTCCGGCATTGCAAGAATAGTCCGGTAATGCTGCAGCGTTCGTTCGGGCCTGTATCCTTCGGCTGCCAGCAGAATTGTGCAAAGTTTAAGGGCGGCATTATAGGCAATGCCAAAACGCCAGTCCGTGGAGATAGTTTTCTCTTTGGCATCTTTCAGATCGCGGTCAACAATTTGAAACAGATTAGTAGTTTCCTGCTGATCTGTTTCATGCTTTCGCAGCCAACCGTTATCCTGCCATTGTTTTAAGCTCATCTTCATTGCCAATGATAAATATCTTTGGGCCATTAACCACCTGGCTTACAAAATGATCATCCGCTTTATTTTTTTTCTTAAATTCATTCATGGAGTATGCATGAGGATTTATCTCACGCAGCGTCTTTTCCTGTGAATCAGTAAGCAATTTAGTAATATCACGGAGACCGAGACTCCCGATCACCATCAAGTCAATATCACTGTCAGCGGACTCTTCTCCCCTGGCGAAAGAACCAAAAACAAAGGCGAGTTTTATCTTTGGCGTATTCAAGGCATCCTTCAATACATCAACCAGTCCGGTTGTTTTGAGGACAAGGCTATGGATGTCATTGTAGAGCGGGTGACTCTTGTTTGCCCGGTAATAAGTGCGATTTCCGTCTATTTCCTTGAGCACCAGGTCAAGACTAAGCAGCTTTTTTAATTCTCCTTGAATGGTGCCAATCGCAAATCCGGACCTGCGTTCAATATCCCGCATATGGAGAACCTCATCGTTTGTTCCGAAAAGTAAACGAAAAATTTCCGCTCTTATTTTTGAAGACAAAATTTCTGCAAGCGAGCTCATATTGTATGCCTATACCATACAATTGTATGGTTTTGCCATACATTTTTGCATCCTGGTGAGTAAGTGGCGCCGGCTGGGGTCGGACCAAGTTATATAATTGATTATATTAGATAAAATGTCAGAAAACGGGTGTTTTTAGAGTCTATATCGCCCTTTTTCAGGCCCAAATACCAATTCCGGGGACAGCATACTTAATTATGATTAAAACTGAAAGACAGGGGCCAGGCACAGAGGAAAAGAAAGGGATCAGGTGTCGGGGATTAGGGAAAAGAGCTCAAAGTTGAAAGGTCAAAGCTCAAAGCTCAAAGCTGAAAGTTGAAAGATTTAGGTACCAGGGGCCGGTGTTAGAGCTGCGGAGATAGGCAGAGAATTTGGACTTGAAAAGTACAGTTCCGTCAGCAGCATTGTTATGAGAACGGAACAGCAGATATCTCATAACAAGCAACTTAAAAAAAGGTTAGAAAAAGTACGGTCAATGCTGAGAAAGAGTCAAGCAAAGACTTGACCCCCAACCCGGGGTCCTCATTTTTGAGGTTCAGTTACTTCTCCAAGCGACCTTCCTACAAAATTTATATAATCTTCTTTGTTTTCAACACCCATAATAGCCCAAGCCGGCTTCAATTTCTGGACATTTTTTCCAATCGGCCAGCAGATATCCGCAGCCTTATTTAAAACATTCTGATTGTTATCCAGATAGGCAGCTATGACAACTTCCTGACAACTCCCATAATCATTGTTTTTTTGTGCCTCAGAAAGCTGTTTTTCCCAATCAATCTTTGCAAGATGATTTTCAGAGCTTGCCACGAGTTGAGAAGCAACAAGCAAAAAACTAACAACTAATAAAAGAGCAACTTTTTTCATGGGGGCCTCACTTTTCTTTAAATTTGCCTTTAACCTAAAGTAATAATTTACTCGTCATTTTCTACCATATTTCAAATGATGTTTCTATAATCCAATTTCGTTGCAGCCCAAGCATGAATCCCTTTGATGAAAATCCGAAAAAGTGGCTAATGGCGGTTTTCCCCTATGCCGGCACCATCGAGAACAATCTCAGGCCAGGGAATTAAATCTTTAGATTTGAAGCTGAGTGTTAAATCCGCGGCAGGCTCGGACCAGGCTTATTTGTGAGCTCAAAGGTGAAAGCTCTGTCAATAGTCGTCACGTCTCGTATGACGACAACGCGCAAAGGGGGAACAGCAGGTAAAAGATGCCAGGGGGCGGGCCAAGCTAGTTGACTGTTCAAAGGAGCGTTGGGAGCGTTGGGGTCGGACCAGGTTGAGTCATTTATCACCTTGTGAGAGAAAATAGTTTCTATTATGCCAAAAAGTGTATAATTCCTACCTGGTCAATATGTTTTGGATATAGTGTTAACTTTGCATAACCAAATTTTAAGGACCATTAATAACTTTTAGCTATCGAGTAATATTAAACAATCATTTGACGATGAAGATTACATATGGCCAGAACGAAGATTATTGCAACGCTGGGACCAGCTACAGCCGATAAAGACATTATTGAAAGATTGATACTATTGGGGGTTAATGTTTTTCGCCTCAATTTCAGCCATGGTGATTATGACTTTCATGCAAAGCTTATCAAAGATGCACGAAGCGTTGCAGAAAAGCTTAACAGGCCGATAGCTTTACTCCAGGACATTTCCGGACCCAAAATCCGCGTAAAGCCGATGGAACCTTATTGGTTGGTTGAAAATGATTTACTCCATCTATGGAAAAAAACTCCGCCCACTGGGGCACAAAATGCTATATCAATCAACTATCCCAAAATCCTTGATGGTGTAACCATTGATGATCAGGTCTATTTTGCCGACGGTACTATACGCGCAACTGTTGTAAACACTGATTCCGACAAGGTCACGGTACGAATATTAACCGGGGGGAAACTTACCACTGGAAAAGGAGTGAATCTGCCTGTGGGGCAGATCAATTTGCCCGCAATTACCGACAAAGACCAAAAGGATATTAAATTTGGTATTTCCCAGAACATAGATCTCATCGCACTTTCTTTTGTTCAGTCTGCTGATGACATTCGTCAGGCTAAAAGGCTTATTAAAACAGAAGGGGAAAACACCCCGGTTTTTGCCAAGATAGAAAAAGGTTCCGCTCTGAAAAATATAGAAGAGATTATCCTCGAAGCAGACGGTTTGATGATCGCCAGGGGGGACCTGGGTGTTGAGATGGGGCCATATGTTATACCTGTTTTGCAGAAGCAGATCATTGCAAAGGCCAGAGAGAAAGGGCTACCGGTTATCATTGCGACCCAGATGCTGATGTCAATGGTGTCCTCACCCTACCCCACAAGGGCAGAGGTTTCTGATATTGCTAATGCGGTCCTGGATGGCGCGGATGCGGTTATGCTTTCTGATGAAACAACTGTCGGGGATTTTCCCGAAGAGGCAGTAAAGGTTATTTCCAACACGATAAAGGAAACCGAGACATATTATCCATGGTATCGGGAATTTGTTGAAATGCGTGACAACCGAAAGGCAATGGCGGCTGCAGCGATTGCCCTTTCACAACGAATGGGAGTTTCGGCAATAGTCACATTTACTGAAACCGGCTTAACCGCATTGATGGTTGCCCGTCAGCGACCGGAAGTAAGGATTATTGCCGTAACAAGCAATGAAAAAACATACAGGCGATTGTCCGTTGTCTGGGGTGTGGAACCATTTTTAGTAGACAGGAAATACCAGGACAGCGATAAGGCGATTTTGAGTTTTTACAAAAGGGCGGCAAAGCAGAAGAGAATTGATCCGGATGAACCATTTATCGTCACCATCAGCCGTCACTCAACAAAAACCGGTACAACCAACGTTGTCCAGCTTGTCGACAGGCAGAGTATCAAAGAGCTCCAGATTCTTGCCTACAAGCCGAAAAATTAATCGGTCTAGATCTATCTCCTGCGGCTCATCGGACTGTATGAGATTTCCCAGATCAAAAACTTTTCTGAAGATGCTACAGATTCAATGTATATATTGCTCCTATATGTAAGATCAACCCCGGGTTTTAAAGTGATACGAATTTGAACCCAACCAATCTCCTAATTTTAATTGAGCAATGGAAACAGAATTATAATACAGTGCGGCCCACAGTTCATTGGGATATAGACCTCAGACTCCAGAGGCAATTATTCCAAGGATAAATATGACAACAGAGGCTATCAAAGCACTATACTGAAAAGTGAACCTTTTTTAGGTGAGGCAGGTCACAATGATAAATTACGTGTTAATGTTATGATTTATACCATCACTTTAAATCCAGCCCTTGACCGGACTATTTGGATTAATGCAACATCTCTGGATGATTGTAATCGCATTGAAAACGAACAGATGTATGCTGGCGGGAAAGGCATTGATGTTTCCAAGGTACTGACTAGTTTTGGTGTAAAAAACAAGGCCATTGGTTTTGTCGGTGGTTTTGCCGGCGAAGAGCTGGAAGGGATGCTGATCAACGAAGGTATTGCCTGTGATTTTGTAAGAATTACCGGAAGAACCAGGACCAATATCATTATTAACGATATGGCAGGCGGCAACCAGACTCTCTACAATGCCAAGGGGCCGGTAATTTCTGCCTATGAACTTATGCAGCTCATCCATAAGGTGGAAGATTTTGAACAGCCGGATTTTGTCATTCTCAGCGGTAGTTTGCCGAGAGGTGTTAATCCGGAAATATATCGTAAGATCATCGAAATTTCTAAGAGTAAAGGGGCTAAGGTAATACTTGATACTGACGGTGAGGCCCTGCGCATAGGCCTGCAAGGATGTCCGACTATAATAAAACCAAATATCCATGAATTAAACCGTATTACTAACAAACAGCTCAATACTATAGAATCCATTGCCCTGTTAGCCAAAGAGATGCGTGTATGTGGTCCAGAGATTATTCTCGTATCTATGGGGGCGGGTGGTATGATTATGATATGTGAAGAAGGTCAATACCTGGCCAAACCACCTGAAGTGGATGTTAAAAATACTATAGGGGCCGGGGATTCGGCGGTGGCTGGCTTCATCTATGGTTTAATTACAAAGGGTGATATTAAGGAGGCACTGAAATATTCAGTGGCTTCGGGAACTGCCACAATCCTTCAAACCGGAACAGCGGTCTGCAAACAGGAAGACTTCTACGCTCTGCTCAATCAGATCTCTATCGAAGAAATCTGATTGTGCTGACATATTGAGGTTATCGGGGACTATTGCTGTAAGGCATGAGTTCGAATATTCTTTTGTATGGGTCTACCTGGATGCGATAATAACGATTCTGTGGCATGTAAATGAATGGCACTTCTTCCGTGGGACGGTTGACAAAGTAGGAAAGAATCATCCTGTTGATGGCCTGATGTCCGACAATCATGATATTATCATCAATATTATTGAGATAGAAAACTTTTTTTAACCCTCTGTGTATTCTCTTTTCCATGGAGATATATCCCTCTCCTTTTGGATAGACATAACCATATTTGTCTTGACTTCTGGCCTCTGCAACCTCAGGCATGCTTTCTTTAATTTCCTGGTATGTCATACCTTCACATATCCCTGCATCAATTTCATTGAATTCCGGCAGGGCTATAATCGAACAGTATTCCTGTTTTTCAGCAATAGGACTGGCGGTCTGATGTGTTCTTTTATGGTTACTGGTGAAAATTATTGGAATTCGCCAAGGTATAAAATGTCGAGCCAATGCGCCTGCTTGTGTTAGGCCTTTATTTGTTAATCCTGAATCACCTCCGATACGATTTTCGAGATTAAAGAAAGTCTCCCCATGACGTAAAAGAAAAAGATTCCTTAATATTCGAGTGGTTATGATATCTCGTATGCGATCATAATATGGGATAATATCGGTGATATGTTCCTGGAGGATACAGGCATCAAAAGAATCGACCAGGATGCAATTTCTTTCTTTTTTTAGGGGTTCGTATGCCTTTTCATAATATTCTATACGTTTAGTAAACCAGTCTAATGCCTTTTGACTGTTTAGATGATGGAACTCTTTAAGTAACACTTTCCTTTCGAGGTTCGCCTCTAGCGCCTCCTCATCGGTATTAACGCATTCAATATACAAAATAGGGAAATCGAAAAACATCTCTTCAATTAATTCACGGCGTTTTCTGGTAACATTGCTCGCATCAATAATTGCAACTTTTCCTGAATCAACAAGAAAATTTCGGGCTTTCTCAAGATTTATAAGGGCACATTTATGACGAAGCGTTACCCCCTCTTTATTGTGCGGCGAAAAAAACTCAGGCGGAGAGGTGTTTTCGTCAGAAAGCGTACGGCGCAGTTCGCCATTGTTAAAGACCTGCACCTGGAGATCATCGAATTCAAATGTTCGGGCTATTTTGCGTGCCATTGTTGATTTGCCGCGGGCTGGCAAGCCCACCAGGACTATCAAAAGTGTATCCATCATTATAGCTATCCTTATAGGGGATATCCTTTGCAAAAAGGTTGAATATCCGGTATCTCTTTTACCTAAATTGTCAAGACAGATCTAATAAAACTTAAACTATTTTTTAATAAAAAAATCACCTTTTCTTTACTTTCCATCACAACTGGATTGATTGTTCCCACAGTCAACATTACCATTGCACATGGCAACACGCATTTTGCCTCTAAATAGTTACTATTGTGGCAAGAAATCGTTAATGCGACTTTTTCCGATGTCCAGGATATATCAACAATCGGCAAAAAACTTCATTTTTGCAGTTTTTTACTTCCAAATGGCATATAACTGCAAAAAACGACAAAGATTAAATCGCTGGTAAAATGTGAAAACATCGTAAAAACATGCTTGAATATACAGAATATACAAAAATGTTAATTGGCCTTATTGCCATATTAAACCCTCTTGGTGCAGTCCCTATATTTATTTCTCTTACATCTGAGTTAGATATTTCTGAACGTCGAACTATCTCGAACGTTGTTGTGTACTCAGTATTAATTATCCTGCTTCTGTCTCTATTCATCGGTAATTGGATTTTAACTTTTTTTGGTATAACAATCAGTTCATTTCGTGTTGCAGGCGGATTACTTATTCTGCTTATGGCCATCTCCATGATGCATGCAAAGACAAGTGACGTCAAACACACAGCAGAAGAGGCAGAAGAGGGCGGGAAAAAGGATTCGATCGCGGTTGTTCCTATAGCAACGCCATTGCTCGCCGGACCAGGTGCTATAAGTACTGTTATTCTTTATGCCGGCAGAGGCATGGGCTTATTGCATTACTTCATTGTAGGACTAGTCATATTAACCACGAGTTTACTTTTGTATATAGTATTTAAACTTGTGCCGTATATATCAAAATATATGAGTCAAACGAGTATAAATGTTTTTACAAGAATAATGGGGTTGATTTTGGCTGCTATAGCAATAGAATTTATGGCAAGAGGCATTAAGGAGTTATTCCCTGCTCTTATGTGATATGACTGCCCAATAAGGGTATGAGGTGCCAATTTGAATAGAGCTGCAATAATACTTCAATTGGAACTATCCCAAACAATGAAAACATTATTTGAAATTGTCTGAAAGTTTTAATTCGTTTTTAAAAATTAAATTTGACCCAATTCCTTTTTAATCGCCAATTCACACATTTCTGATATTTCTTCCGCAGAGTGATTTTCTCTTTCAATGGGATCCAAAACAGAGTAAGTCAGTTTTTCTCCAACACCCATTGGGAATCTTTGCAAAAGATAGGTTCCATTCACAGCAAATGGAATAATTGCAGCAGATGGTGCGGTTTTCAATAAAGTTGCCAAGCCGCTAACTTTAAAGGTTTTTACTTTCCCGTCCTTGCTTCTGGTTCCTTCCGGAAAGATGCAAGCAGAGTAATTGTTTGCTTCTATTCCCCTTCCTAATTTTATGATTTCTCTTATGGCCTGGGAAGGATTTTTTCTGTTTATTAAGGCAGAGCCTCCTTTTCGAAGATTATATGAAATGCTGGGGATGCCTTTTGCTAATTGAATTTTAGAGATAAATTTTGGGTGGTGTTTTCTAAATCCCCACATAACTGGTGGAATATCATATTGACTTTGATGGTTTGAAACAATAATTAATGGGCAGTCTTTGGGTAATTTTTCAAACCCTTTTAATTTCACCCTTGAACCAAGAATAATCAAACCTTTAAAGATGAGATAACACATAATTTCTGCGGCGCGTTTTTGTGCCGGGTATCCCCAAATATTCCAACAAATCACTTGAATCGGATGGAAAACTCCTAAAATTACTCCAAAGACAAGTAAATAAATTGGCGAGAGAATGTATCCGACTAGTTTTTTCATATGACCTGCAATATTGTACAATAGATCTGCAAAGCAAATTTTATTGAATGGATTATATAAGTCCGATTAAAGATATGCTGAAATAAAATAATTAGCTAACTGCTTAAAGATAATATGCAAGATTTTTTAATGTTTAAGAGATAAGTAAAGTTCCAAATGTAAATCTATTGATTTTGTTTGGTGGCCCCTGATGAAAAGTGGGGGTTTTATTATTCCTTCGTTATATTTTTGATTATCGCTTAAGATATTTAAAGGACATTTTGATTGGGAAATGACTTTTCAAAAGTTAAGATGTTGGCAAAATTTCTTAAAACAAAAGGCTGAGTCAATTTGTCCCCACATATTGAAAACGATATTCAAAATACTTCAATTTCACAACGTGCACCGATTTACGATTGCTGCGTTACATTGCAACTCGTGAATATTTCTAAATGGTTTTCATGTGCAGTGGCAATCTCAATATCTTCCTGACGAATTAAAATTCAACATTGTGGCAAGTAATTTGTATTTTCAAAAATAACTTACTCTGTATCGAGCATTGCCCCTTGTGCCTTAATTTTCACCCACCTTGAACCTATTTCTGACACTTAAATCTTAATTACTTTAACCTTTGAATCCTGAAAACAATATGAACGATCTTTTCATCTCTGATTTTTTTATTACCAAAGGTATGGCCGAGCCAATAGCAAATGTTATTGGTATTACTGCAACTATTATACTTATCCTATTGTTGGCATATGTTTCATACTGGATCACTAAGCGCTACATGGTCCATGTCATTGAAATTGTATTCCAACGCAGCAAGAACACCTGGGATGATGCCCTTGTACAACACGGTTTTGTCAGGCGGCTTTCCATGCTCATGCCTATCATCGTAGTTTACATGTCGGCGGATCTCATGCTGCCGACTCAGACCATGACATCTGAGCTGTTTAAACGGCTCGCCATGGTATTTTTTGTCTTTGCCGGGGTATGGATGCTTGATTCCATCTTACTGGCAATCCGGGAAATCTACTATAAGTCAGATGTTTCATTACGTCGTCCCATCAGGGGATATCTTGATGGAATCAAGATCATTACTTATGTCATGGCAGGCATTTTCATTGTCTCTATTCTCACCGGCAAGTCTCCCTGGGGGATCCTCGGCATTCTCGGTGGATTCACTGTAGTACTCCTGCTCGTATTCAAAGATACCATCCTGGGATTTGTCGCCAGCATCCAGTTGTCCGGGCTTGACATGATACGTGTTGGTGACTGGATAGAAATGCCAAAGTACGGCGCTGATGGTGATGTGATCGATGTGACAATTCATACGGTCAAGGTCCGCAACTGGGACAAGACTATAACTACCATACCCACCTACAGCCTTGTTTCTGATGCTTTTAAGAACTGGCGTGGCATGAGTGAGTCAGGTGGACGACGTATAAAGCGAGCCATTCATATTGACTTGAGTTCAATAAAATTCTGTAACGATGAAATGTTAGAGCGATTTCGAAAGTTTGACCTCATAAAAAACTATATTGCAGAAAAACAGGAAGAAATTAGCTCCTATAATAAGGAGCAGACCTTAAATCCCGAGCAGCTAATAAACGGTAGGCGCCAGACCAACATCGGCGTATTTCGGGCTTATATAATTGCCTATCTGAAAATTCACCCTAAAATTCATCAGAGCATGACTTTTCTGGTCCGGCATCTTGAACCGACCCAGTATGGCCTGCCGGTCCAGATCTATGTTTTCAGTAAAGATCAAGTCTGGGCCAATTATGAAGCTATCCAGGCAGATATTTTCGACCATCTGCTGGCCGCGGTCCCGGAATTTGACCTGCGGGTATTCCAGAACCCTTCAGGGTATGATTTTTCGAGGTTAGGTGAAAAGTGAAAGGGAAAAAGACTGGACAATTTGAGTAATGGGGAAAAGATTTTTCAAGTCCAGGCAATATGAGCACCAAATAGATTTTAGCTTACTAAAGGTTGCCATTCCACATTGCAGCTCAGATTTTAGGTTGAAAAATTTTCTATGGTGGCAAGTAACCTGGATTTTTGAGAAAGTAAAATAAAATTAACATGATAGATAAACAGAAACAGTATCTTATAGGTGCAGAGCCCATTTACTTAAAAGGCAATTCTATAGGATTATTATTATTGCATGGTGGTGGTGGTGGGACTGCATGGGACATGAAAGAATTTGCATTAGCCGCACATAAATGCGGTTTCACAGTTTCGTTGCCATTGCTGCCTGGTTTTGGGACGAAACCTTCCGACCTCGCAGATATAACTTTTGATGATTGGTTAAATGAAGCACGGAAAGGCATTAAACGCTTATTAGAAAATTGTTTTTCAGTTGCAATAGTTGGACATAGTATTGGTGGTGTTATTGCTCTTATTCTTGCGGCTGAAGAAAAAAAAATATCGAGAGTTGTAACATGGGGTGCGCCATGGAGAATAAAGAATCTGCGACTAAGCTTATTACCAATAATTAGCAAAATGCCCTTAGCTCGGCGAACTATCCCAAAACGTATACCTGTAAAAAAATCAGCACGAATAAAGAAAATGGGGTGGGTGGGGTACGAATGGCTGCCAGTTTCCTTAGGGTTTGTAATTCTCACAGCATTACAGGAGCTTCATGCTTCAATAAACAGTGTAGAGTGCCCTGTTCTTGTAATTCAAGGGACTAAGGATGAAGTAATCGATAAGAGTAGTGCAAAAAATATATTCTTGAGAATGACTAGCCCTGAAAGAGAAATCTGGTTGATCCCGGAGGGAAGGCATGCTTTGATGCAGGACTCTTGCAAAGAAGAATTATTCAAACGGACTCTTACGTTCATTAATAAAAAAAACAATTGAACCCTATAGTAAGTCGTTGTTGCGTATATGGCCTACTCTTGTATGAAAAAAGCATGGGTGTTTTGAAATGGCTTCATACAAAAGTATTCGCAGTCTGCTTCTATATCTCAAAGCAAAATAAAATAAAAGCGCCACAACAGTTCCTGAAATATGGCTTGTCGACATTATGACAAATTTTGGCTGCCCCCAATACGGCAGGATTGAGCCGCTGTTGTATATCTCGAGGATTATTTTGACAGGCAGGATAATGACAATGAGTTTACAAATTACCCTCCAGGGGCCTGGTTCTGTCATGCCAAGAAGGGCACAATAAAAGATAAAGCCGCATGCCAGGCCGGACAGCCCTCCATAATAGATCATTGCTGGTTTTAGAAGAAACAGCATTGTGCTGATGACCAGGGACATGAATATATACAAAAGGGCAAAATACAAACGGTTTTTTTGCTCAACAATCCATCCTGCAATACCAAATATCAGAAGGTTATAAAGAAGCTGCATACCGGTAAAGTGAACGAAATGGGAAGTGAACAGGCGCCATATTTCACCCTGCAGGACCGCGTTGCGATCAAAAACAAACATTGCGGCTGCCTCGGCCGAGAAAAACGAGACTATGCTGACAATACCGACCGCCAGGGTAATTATCGGGTAACCGGTCATTATGCATGACGATTCTTTTTTAGCCATATGCCATATCCGCCTAACATACTTAATATAATAATGTACATGCCATCAAGACTGCCACCGCCGGTGTAGCCCGGGGTAGTGACTACCTGATACTCGGATGGAGTTTCTTTCACCTTTTTCCTGAACAGTTCAAGCTGAAGTTCCAGATTTGCAACAAGGTCGTCACTGGCCTGTTTAAAACTTTCCAGACTGTCACGCCTTAATTGTTCTGACAAGTTAATGGGCGTTGCTTTACTTTTTATGTGACTTTTCCCCGGGGCCCTGAACAGCATTTTCCGACTTTGAATATCGTAAACAGAGGCATCTACCATGGTGTGCGTATCATTTTTTTCTCCAGGGACGATGTAAGCACCGATAAGAGTCCAGTATGTAATGCTGGCAACCCCTTCATCAGTAAATTGTGTTTGATCATAGGAGAGAAGTGTAATGACATCTACCCCGAACATTGAACGGATTTGGTCCAGGTTTGTAAAACTTCCTTCTTTGGTGAGATATGCGGAAGGAATAAGTTCAATTGATTTAACAAAATCATATTTTTTAAAATGTTCGCTGACCTCTGCCATTAATTCCATTTTGTCGCTTTCCGTCAAAGACTGCCCTTTAACAACCTTTTCCGGGATAAACAGCGATCGTCCTTTAACTGTATCTGCCGGAACAAATGCAATGCCGACCCGCAATGGGAGCTCAAGCCGGGGTATAGCTGAAATTTCGACGTACCCCTCCCTGTCCGGATAAAGGTACTGCACGACACTGCTGCTGCGATTGGTTGTCATATAACCGCAGCTTGTCATCAAAGCTGAAAGAGTTGCAGCCAGAAGACCGATTAAACAATTGTTTAGTAATCGCATGATGAAAACCCTCTTTTGTATGCAGGAAATTGCGCCGCAATGGCGGCCCGAAAATTTCCGTCCCGGTGGCATTTGATCCGACACCGTTGGGCCGCAACGGAAGTTGATGCTCATTGCACTTTTTGCTTTTATAAAGCAAGGGGTATGCCATTAGGAACCTGAAAACATAACATGCTGAATTGTATGGAACTATTGCCGCCTTTTAACGCGGTCAGGAAAGGAGGACATAATCTTTGCCAGCATATTGTGTACAGGTTATGTACATAATATGCCTGCTGGATCCTGTTTGATGGAAGGAAAACAGGCAGGCAGCTTGTCCTGCAATGTCATCAGGGAACGTCAATTCAGTAATTTTACCTCCACCCGGTGTATGGGAATAATCGTAAAGCATTGCAGACTTCTCTCATTGAGATTAAAGGGAGAGGAATTATCTCCATAAAACGGGAAATTGGGGCTGATTAAGCACGTGGACAATATTTATCCCCCGGAACATGGTTATTTGCCTGAAAAATGGTATCTTCTGCCATTATCACGTCTTGTAAAGTTTTACAGCGTGCTGCTTAACCTGGCCGGCAGGATCGGGCCAATCCCCGAGGGGATGTCTGCGGTCACCGCCCTGCGCACGCAGGAGTATATGAAACAGCATAAGGCCATAGGGGAGAGGCTTGCCGTAAAAACAGAAAAGTTTAAGCAGGAACGCGGATACGAAGCACCTTACTGGGTACTCGTAAAGCTGGCACGAATGTCAATGTTGTAATCTTTAATCCTTTTCCACAGGGTGACCCGGCTGATGCCGAGATGTTTTGCCGTCAGGGTCCTGTTGCCCTTGTACATAACCAGGGCGGTCTGGATTTTATCCTTTTCATTCTGGCGGGTATCGCTGGCTGAAGCATTATTGGCAAAAAAATAGTCAGGCAGGTCTGATACCTCAATGGCATCGGACCTGCAGGTAATCGCCGCATGTTCAAGGGCATTTATCAGTTGCCGCACATTCCCGGGCCAGCTGTAATTTTTCATGACTTCCAGGGTAGGTGCGCTCACGCTCTTTATATTCTTGTCATTGGTAATGGTTATTTTTTTCAAATAATGGCTGACGAGCAGGGAGATGTCATCCAATCGTTCCCGCAGGGGCGGAACACGAATAATAATGGCATTGACCCGATACATGAGGTCCTGTCTGAAACGGCCATCTGAAACAAGATCCTGCAGATTCTGATGGGTGGCAGAAATCAGCCTGATATCCACCTTTACCGGTTTATTTTCTCCAACCCGCTCGACATTTTTTTCCTCCAGTATCCGCAACAGCTTGGCCTGCATGGATTGCGGCATGTCGGCGATTTCATCAAGAAAAATTGAGCCCTTATCCGCCGCTTCAAACCTGCCTTTCCGGTCACTGATAGCCCCGGTAAAGGATCCCTTTTTGTGGCCGAAGAGTTCGCTTTCCATCAGGTATTCATTTAAGGCCGCGCAGTTCATCTTTATAAACGGCCCCTGCTTCCTGCCGCTCAGTTGATGAATGGCATTGGCCACCAGTTCTTTGCCGGTGCCGCTTTCGCCGGATATCAGGACCGGTGCGTCGCTGGTGGCGGCATTTCTGATCTTGTCAAAAAGCTTAAGCATCGGCGCACTGTTGCCCAGAAGTCCCATGAACCAATTATGCTGGCGCAGTTCATGCTTTATTTCCTCCAGTTCCATTTCCTTCATATACAGGGAGGTAATATCCGTCAGCGACTCTACCGCCCCGACGATCTCATCATTGTCGTTTTTGAGTAGAACAGCATTTTTCAGCAGGTATACCGTCTTGCCGGACTTGGTGCGGATGCGGCATTTTTTGTCGGTCATGAAGCCGGTTTCAAAAAGGTTGCAGCATCGCTGCCGGCCGGATTCAGTCAGGATGACGCATGTATCGGTATCAAGCACGGTGCAGGGCTGACCGATTAATTCTTCCCTTTTGTATCCGGTGATCCTTTCTGCCGCATCGTTGAAGTAGATTATGGCGCCACAAGGATCCATGAGCATGATTCCGTCTCGCATGCTTTCAAAGACATTCATCAGGAATTTGGGATTACACGGAATGGTGGTTTGCATGGCATGCTCCACGTTAAAGGAAATGTTAAATGTTCAAGCAACAATTAACATATTTAACGATTAGGGGCGAGCTAAATTTATGTTAAAGGCGTAATTAATTGAAATATATATAAATAAATTTATTTCTGTCACTTGGCACAGGATTTGCTGCGTGTTTAAGCAAAAGAGATTAGCGTCTGGGATCGTCCCCAAATGTTAAGAGTGTTTAACAACTCATAAACACGGAGAAAAGAAAATGAAAAAAATTTTGATCGCAGCTGACGACACGAAAGGTTCATTGGGCGTTTTAGAGGTATTCAGAAATCAGGTCAGACCGCCGGAAGAAGTAATCCTGGTTCATGTACAGAGATTGCTGGGCCGATCGCTGATGGGTGATATGCTGGGCGAGGCCGAGATGGCCACCCTGAGAGAATCGATAAAGGATACCGACTTTCAGGAAGAACTGGATCAGAAAGCAGAAAAAACCCTTTCCTATTACAAAAAAGAACTTGAAAAGGACGGGCTGTTCAACATCAAAACCGTGGTCCGGTCTGGACACGTTACCGAGGAAATTCTCAAGGTTGCCGACGAAGAGCAGGTAGACC
>CAWAPG010000015.1:0-333745 GCA_963783905.1 uncultured delta proteobacterium
AAAACCGTGGTCCGGTCTGGAAACGTTACCGAGGAAATTCTCAAGGTTGCCGACGAAGAGCAGGTAGACCTCATGATCATGGGCTGCAACGGCAAAAGCGGGATGGACCGGCTCATTTCCGGTTGCGTAACCAGACAGGTTCAGCGAAAAACCGGTGTGCCGGTTATGGTAGCCAAGGCCGGAGGATGTCAGGTTAAAGATAAACGGTATGAAGTACCGGTAGGATTGGGAGATATTTACAATGCCGGGTAGTGTCATCAGTATTCTTTCAGCCGTACTTCTCGGTTTGTCCCTGGGATATATCCTGCAAAGGGGGCGATTCTGTCTGAACTCTGCCTTCCGGGATATTATTTTTCTTGACAATCTCACCACCTTCAGGGCCTATCTTCTCAGTGTGGTCGTGGCAATCATCGGCTCCAACCTGATCCAGGACCTTGGGTTTATGATCACCTCCAACCCGAATACCGGTGAAATTATACATACGCAGCTGCTGCGCCAGAATTTTCTGCCCCTTGCCAACATTCTGGGCGGTTTTGTCTTCGGCATGGGAATCGTGCTTGCCGGAGGGTGTGCCAGCGGTATTGTTTTCAGGCTCGGCGAAGGCCAGGCCGCGGCAATTATTGCAATTATCGGCTTCTTTTTCGGAGTGGTGATGACAACAGACGGGATATTCAGCCCGCTGCACCATTACCTGAAGACCTTTACCTTTGATATCGGCGGGATGCATAATCCTGCTTTCTGGCACCTTTTCGGCCAAGGTCCGACGGTGAAATGGTTATCCATCGGGATTATGTGCCTTATCATCCTGGCCTTTGTTTTCAAGGGCAAGCCCAAGTTCGGCCTGACCAAGACCAAAACCTTCACCTGGGCCTCGACCGGGCTGCTGATCGGTTTTCTGACCATGGCCGGGTGGTGGATCTCTTCCTACTTTGGCGGCTTTCCAAGGGGCCTGGCAATTACCACCCCCATGCGGGAGCTTTTCAATTCCCTGTTGTATAACAGCTCGCATTCCCCCTTCCAGGAATTCAGCTTTCTCGGGATCTTCCGTGGCACCTGGGGCGTGTTTTTCATTTTTTCCGTGCCGCTCGGCGCCTTTTTAAGCGCCAGGGCCCGGCAGGAATTTTCCTGGAAAATTCCGCCGGTGGGGCAGTTTCTCACCGTCTTCGGCGGCAGCGTCATGATGGGAGTAGGTGCTGTTGTTGCCGGCGGCTGCAACCTGGGACACGGAATTACCGGGGTGTCCACCGGAGCCGTATCAAGCATTATTGCCATTACCGCCATTGTCATGGGCAACTGGACAATGGCCTATTTCAAGTTTATCCGGCCGACAAATTTCTAACCGCGTCGCTATTTCATCGATATAAAATATAAAATCGGAGCAAAAAATGAAAACCAGTATAGCATTAACCTTGATTATAGTAGCTACCATTTTCAGCTTTGTGAGTGGATACAGTATAGGCAGCCATGGTGAACAGGCGGCCGGATATAACATGACAAGACAGGCCGCTGACAGCGGCGGCGGCATTGCGACGGCCAGGGCCGCTGAAAATCCTCCGGAGCCGGCAGCCCCGACAGGAGGTTACGGCAGCCAGGGTGGTGCATCAACAGCAGCCTCCCCGGGATACGGCGCCCCGGCCTCTGAAAATACAGCAGCCTCCCCGGGATACGGCGCCCCGGCCCCCGCCCCCGGCTATGGCAAATAGCAGTGGTTTTTGTCACAAAAATTGAAAAACCTACGCAGCACGATGATAAAGTAAAAATAATCCATAGGTCATTTTGCATGTCAACCGCAAAAAAAATGGCAAAAGGGGGAACACTGCAGAATCTGGAGTGTTCCCTTCTTTTGTGCTGCCCTGAAGAGTCTCGAGTGGAAAATAACAACCCTGTTCGAACAGAAGATAAGGATAGGCCAGCAACGGCTGATAAAGACAGCTCCTGTTGGAAGATAGTGGGATGTGAAATGTCTCATGATTGTCCCGACAAATGTGAATCCGGAAAAACCTGTTGGGAGTCTTCCTTTTTACATAACAATTGGCAGAAAGTTTTTGAGAAGTGCAGGCACTGTAAAGTATTTAAACAAGATTTGCTGAGATTCAAATAATCCGCAGCAGTTCAGGGCTGAATAATGACTATGCCAAGATGACCCGGGTGAGAAACAGGAGAACTTCTCCCGGCGCCGTCCTTGTCTAAGAATCTTTGAATCTCAATTGCCGATGATCTTTGCCCAGGAAGAAATTTATCCATGAGGAAGTGCGGTTCAGCGCATTATTCTTGGGAGGAATCGGGGGGGCCACAAAAGTCACATGCTGCCGCACGCCTTTCATGTGGTGATAAACCTTGACCCAGTGACACCGCTTTTTTTCAGGAAAAACTTCGCAATAACCGTCAATGCTGCCGCCGCAGGGGCCGTTAAGCATTTTTTTGGGACACCCGGACTGATAACAGAGAAACCCGCAGGCATAAAGGGTACAGTCACCGCACATCTTACAGCCATAAAGAATTCCTTTGGTGATATATTCCAGAAGCCATAAAAAGCCATACCAGTATTTTCTGGTATGGCAGAAAAAACAAAATTTTCCCGTCAGCTTAAAAAGAGGCCCCTGGGGTACATAGACTAGCCAATCGACAAAGAAGCTCAAGGTATATGTCGGCGAGGGAAAATGTTTCAGGGCCACCGGGGCGGTTTCTCTGTTGTTGAGCCCGTTGCTGGTATTTTTTTGAAAATAATAAAACGGAGTGGTGGAGCCGGCAAAATTCAGCTGATCCAGGTGGTTCTGCCAGTCCGCCTGGAATGTTTCCGCTTGATCCAGGACCTGTTGCACTTCCCGAAAATTTGCGGCACCGGTGCCGAGCAGGGCACCGTTATAACCCAGGCCGTTAACGACCGCCATGATTTTTGCGGTTCTGGTTATTGCCCCCTGTTGGCTGGCCGGCTCTTCATGCAGCAGGCGCAGCAGAGGTCCCGGCATTTTCACTCCGGGAATGACTCTTGCCTGGATCATCCGGGCGGTCTGCATATCGGTGATAAAAATATTTGCCACCAAAGGGACCGTGATTTTATGCAGCCGGCAAAACTGAATTAGCTCGTCAAATTTTCGCATGTCATACCCAAGTTGGGTAACGATGAAATCTGCCCCCAGGCTGATTTTGCGCCTCAGTTTTTCATATTGCCATATCTGTTCGCTCTCAAAGGTCTTAAAAGGTGAAACAACGCATCCGGCAACAAATTTCTCAGATTCTTGAAGCTCGGCTGCGAGCATAAACAATTGTACACTGTCAATATCAAAGACAGGTTTAGCTGCAAAATTATCAGACTCTTGTGGGTAATCACCCGAGACAAACAGAAACTGCCTGACGCCGACCTGATAATATCTCTGCAGCTTATCGACGGCAGCATTTCTGTCGGTGCTGGTTAATGCCAGGGAAACCACCGGTTCACCCCCGGCGGCAAGAATATCCTTCGCCAGTTGCAGGGAGGAAAAAGGCTGCCGGCGTGCAGGACGATCGGAGAGAAAAAAAGTATGTATTCTGCCGTCGGCCAGTACCTCTTCAAGCCGCTTGATAAGAGCAGAATACTCCTGTCCCTGGCCGGCAAAGTGCGGCAGCAGGTTATAACAAATTGGAAAGCAGGCGCTGTTTGAGAGTTCTCTGAAAAAGTTCATCTCAATTGGGGATAATAGAGTATTTATGAGTATTATGCTGTATTAACCTGTTGTATGAAAGGATTTTTTTAACTATCTTTCCGGGTGTTGTCATGGTGTAACAGCAGCAACATAAGCTCCATTGAAACCGCTTTCAACGTGCGGGTCCGAACCATGAATATTAATGACTTTTTATCCAATACCTGGCCCCACCTAACCACATTGGCCATACTTCTCATCACTTTGGCCACCGCCGGACATATACTGTTTAACAAGCATGACACCAGGGCTGCCGCAGGCTGGCTTGGCCTGGTATGGTTTGCGCCTGTATTGGGGGTCTGCCTCTATTGGATGTTCGGGGTCAACCGTATAAAACGGCGGGCCAGGCTCCGTTTTGCCGATAAACAGAATGTACCTCTGCCGGAAAGGATGGCGGCGGTATCATCCTCCTTTATTAAGCACCTATACGGCGCCGGTTCAAAAGGCTACCTGGGACAATTAAGCAAAATGACGGATAAGCTGACGCGACAGCCGCTGATGAAAGGCAACAGGATAACACCGCTGATCAATGGTGACCAGGCCTTTCCCCTCCTGCTCTCCAGCATAGAAACTGCCCAGCACTCCATTTCCCTCTGCAGCTATATATTTGACAATGACGCGTGGGGCAGCAGGTTCCGTACCGCCCTGCGAGAAGCCGCCAAGCGGCAGGTGGAAATCAAGGTGCTTATTGACAGTGTTGGGGCCCGCTATTCTTTTCCGCCGATAACCTGGGGACTGCGGCGTGACGGCGTTGATGCGGCGGAATTTTTAAAGACAATGTTGCCCTGGAGTTTCCAGTATCTCAACCTGAGGAATCACCGTAAAATTATGGTGATTGATGGCAGCATCGGTTTTACCGGTGGGATAAATATCAGGAAGGGCAACTTTCTAGCCGATAATCCGACCTCGCCGATTCAGGACCTGCATTTTCTGATTGAGGGTCCTGTGGTGGCGGAGCTGCAGCGCGCCTTTGCCGAGGATTGGGCCTTTACCACCGGCCAGGTGCTGCATGGGAAAAAATGGTTTCCGCGCCTCGATCTGCAGGGTGATGGAGTGGCGCGGGGCATCTCGGACGGTCCGGATGAAGATTTTGATAAACTGCGCATGGTTATTCTGGCCGCCCTGGCCATTGCCCGCGAATCGATCCGTATCATTACCCCGTATTTTCTGCCGGACGGCGACCTGGTTTCCGCCCTGTGCATCGCAGCTTTGCGGGGCGTGAAGATAGAGATCCTCCTGCCCGCTGTCTCCAATCTCAGGATGGTGAAATGGGCTTCCGATGCCGGGCTGGAGGAATTGCTTCGGGCCGGATGCATGATATACCTGACCAAACCGCCGTTTGATCACTCCAAGGTAATGGTGGTCGACCAGCTGTGGGTGCTCTTGGGCTCCGCCAACTGGGACTCCAGAAGCCTGGCGCTCAATTTTGAATTTAATCTTGAATGTTATGACGTGCAGCTGGCGGCGACCATGGAAAGTATCCTGGAGAAGAAAAAAGATTCCTCCCGCGAACTGACCCTGCAGGAAATTCTTTCTCAAAGTTTATTAATAAAACTCCGCAATCGTTTTTTCCGCCTTTTTTCCCCGTTTCTTTAAATCCCAAGGATATATTCCCGTGTCACGGATAGATATATAGTAAATTAATCCGGGCTTGATTTCCGGGCCGGAAGAAATTTTTATTGACATGGGTATTTATACCTATGTATTATAGATGCAAAATATTTCATAAAAAAAACCACGTGTGGGGTGGAAAAGGGAGGTCAAAAACAAAAGTAATTCATTACAAAAAAGCCAAATTTCTGTGGTTAAAATCAGCCAAAAACATCCTGCATGAGAAATTCGGCGCTTCGCCCTATAAGGAGATTGTTCATGGGATCTCGTAGCGGTTGTTTCTGTTGGGATATAATGCAGTGCGACAAATCAAAGAAATGTCCGGCAAAAAAAAATCCTGATAAACCATGCTGGGAAATAGCCAGCGAAAATGAGGATGATTACCGGAATTTTTTTAATATTTGCCGGGACTGCATTGTGCGTGTGCTTATGGCGGACAGTAGTATTCTGTCCAATCAGGAAATTAAAAATATCGTGGAGGCGAAAATACGCTGCAGCCTGTCCCGAAAACAGACGGTGCTCTATAATGAGCCCACGAATACAGGTGTCTCTTCTCCCGGATAAGGAGTGGGGCAATCTGTTCCTGAATTGCCGACCTTCCCCACCTTAAAAATAATCAGCAGAATTTAAAAGCCCCTTCCCAAAACCGGAAGGGGCTTTTCCGTCCAGCCCACTCCTTAAAAGTAAGGAACCTTTTGTGCTTATATGGTAAAAGTTGGAGAAGAGTTCCTCGAATTATTGGAGAAATTTATTTTTATCCGGATTGATGAATTCCTGAAAAGTCTCGCAGTCATCAACAGGGCCTTATAACATCAATATGTTACCGGGGTAATACCTGTCGGCGGCGTGCTTTTTACGAAGCTGACAAAATTAATCATAAAACCCGAAACCATTGAATGGTATGAACCATGGAACTGCATGAAAAGTTGACGGATTTTTACCGGGAGCATTTACCGGCGGGGAAAATAGACGGCACAATGTTAAAAACTCCCTGTCCGTTTTGCCGGGGCCGGGGCCGGGATGCTGCAGACACTCTGGTTGTCTACCTGGGGGCCAGAAGTTATTTTGCCGGTTACTTCCGGTGCCAAAGCCGCTGTATTCCGGGTGGATTTGCCCCCCACTTTGCCAGGCTCAGCGGCATTGATCCCGCCTCAGTGCCGGGCTATGACCCGGACCGCGAGCCCTACGTCCAGTCACGAAAATACCCATCTGCCAATATAAACCAGGATATCAAAAAATATCAGGACAAGCTGACCCCCAACATTCTCACATACTTTGCCAGGGTCGGAGTGGGCGCCGATACTCTGGCGGAACTCAAGATCGGTTATAACGGCCGCTATGTGGTATATCCGTATGTTATGCAGAACGGGAATTGCTATATAGCACACTGCATTATACCAGACAACGAAAGCGAGCGTTTCTGGCATGGAGATCAATCATTTGCGACCAACGGCCTGCAGATTTTCAATGTAAATGACATCTATCATTGCGAAGACGGAGCTCTGTTTGTTGTCGAAGGGGAACGAAATCTTCTATGTCTGCGGGAGTTGGGTTTTCCGGGTATCGGCGTGCCAAGCGGCGCCGATCTGAACAGTATTGACATCAAACGGTTCGAGGCTATCAGAACCGTTTTCCTGGTAATCAGCAATTCTCCTGAATCGGTTGATGCGGCACGAACTTTTGCCCAGCAGGTAGGTTTTAAAGTCAGACTGCTGCAATGGCCGCCGCAGAAAAAACCGGATTTTAATCTGGCGCAGCTTGCCGCTGAAAACCTGGAGAAATTTAAAGGTGAAGTTACCAAAATGGTCAATGGCTCCAAGCCGTTTTCTCCATTCCGCTCGCCGGACCATGAGTATGAGCTGTTTCAGCATAACATTGAACACCAGCTTTCAGAAAGCTACCAGGGCCTGCAAACCGGCATGACCGGATATGACCAGGCGGTCGGCGGCATCCACGGTATCAATATCATCGGCGGTCCCCCGAAGGCCGGAAAATCCTGCCTCAGCATTCAGCTAGCCACCGAAATATCGAGAAAAAAAATGGGCGTTCTCTACTATGATTTTGAAAACGGCGTCCAGAAGATATACCAAAGAACGGTGTCACGGTTAAGCCGGTTGGCGGTCGATAAAATCGTTGCGGCCGAACTGGCGGCTGAAGAAAAAAAACGGTTGACCGCCGCTGAGGCCGAACTGCAGAACATGCTGCAGTTTTTCCGGGTGGTGAATGACAGGCAGATAAATCCTGTCATCATGCGGAGGCATGTGGATTTTCTGCGGCATGAGACAAGAAGGGACGACGCTCTGGTCGTCATAGACAGCCTTCATAAACTACCCTTTAAGGATTTTGCCGAACGGAGAACCGGCATTAATGCCTGGCTGCGGGAGTTGGAATCGATTCGTGATGAGCTGCAGGTGGGTTTCCTTATCATCTCCGAATTGAACCGCCAGGAAAGCGGTCGTTATGACGGCGTCCCGCACATGGGGCTCTTTAAAGATTCCAGCGATATAGAATACACGGCGGACAATGCCATGGTTTTTCTGCCGGAATGGGAGCCGGTGGATGTAAAAGCGGGATCCGAACGGATAAATTCATTATGGCTGGTGGCCAGTCGTGAAAATAGTCCGGGGCTGATCGCCAAATACCGCCTGGATTTTCCCTATTGGGGATTTACCGAACTTCAGGCGTAAAAGGGCGACTATTTGAAATAATTCAAGAAATAATAGATGAGAAATTCCCGGCAGAATAACCATGATTGGTGCGGGCCAGAAAAATATCTCCCCGGAGATTCAGAGAAAAATGAACAGTCAGGGTATATTGACACGGCTAAACAGACAGGTGGGAAATTTCCGGTGAGACTGGCGGGCTGGAGGCAAATGCGGTTACGGATATTAAGGGGAATGGCAAACCGCTATAACCGGCAGTAATTAGCATGGATCCGAGACAGATCATACATGGACTGGATCTCTTTGGTGTCGCTGTGTTTGCTGTCTCCGGTTCCCTGGCGGTTTTCAAATCCAGGGATGGGTTCAGACAGGGTTGATCCAGACCATGCAAACAGGTATGATCACAATCCCGAAGTCAACTTTCACGCAAGCATTTGTCGGGCTTAACCGCCTTGAAGAACAGGGTTTTGCACGATGGATTTTTCATCCGGGCATGGAGTTTGAAGCACGGGCCAAGTGGTGGAATGGAAGAGGGAGCAGGGCCGTCTCCCACGAAGGTTTGGATTTCTGTTGTTTTGAAGACTGCGGCGGCAAGGTTGTATATCTGACGGCAAATACCCTGGTGCCGGTTCTGTATGACGGTGAAGTGGTAAAAATTTTTCAGGATCTGCTGGGCCTGTCCATCTTGGTGGCCCATGATTTAAAGAGCGCGGAAAAGATTTTATATTCCATCTATGCCCACACCGTTCCTCTTGCCACCCTGGCGGCAGGCCGGCTGTTAAAATCAGGGGAGCCATTGGCCGCGATCTGCTCCTCGGAAAAGAAAAATATCAATCCCCATCTGCATCTTTCGGTTCTCCTGGCCCCTGCAGCAGCAGTTGACGATCTTGACTGGCAGACTATTCATAAAATCCAGGGGGTAAGCTTATGCAATCCTGCCTGTTTTCTGTGATTCCAGGCTGACTGAAGTTGAAGTGCCTTGAAGAATGTTGCAAATTTATGCTGTTGGGAAGTTAAAGTTACTGGGAAAAATTTTTCCAATTTTCCCCATGAATGAATTATCAGGTCAAAAATGAAGAAATCCGGGTCCGACATCCATCCCCGCATGAAAAGAGAGCAGCAGACCGTTGAGTCCATGATCGGAATTTACTGTCGGGATCATCATCACACAACGGGGGAGCTTTGCCGGGAATGTCAGGAGCTGGTTGAATATGCCCGATTCCGGCTGAAAAACTGTCCCTTTCAGGAAAATAAAACAACCTGCGGAAACTGCCCTATCCACTGTTATAAACCCGGAATGCGTGACAAGATACGAAAGGTAATGCGTTATGCAGGTCCCCGCATGATCCGGCACCATCCGCTGCTGGCTGTCGGGCATATGATTGACGGGCTCAGAAAGGAGCCGGGTCCGAAGAAAGGAAAGTGAGCAGCCGGGAAAAGAGAAGGTATCCCGGCCGTCAGCAGCGGTTTTATTGGGATGACGATTTTCAGGCAAGAAAATTTTTAACCTGTTCCGCTGGTAGAAAGGTTAAGCTTTGTAGGCGGATGGTTCTCAAATGGCCTTTTCAAAGATGCTGTAACTGCTCGAGCTGTTTTCCCGGCGGATGATTTTAATGAATTCTTCTATCAATTGCGGATCCCACTGCCCCCACTCTTTTTCTCTTTCCAGGATCTCCAACGCTGTTTTGTCACTCATGCCGGGACGATAAACCCTGTTGCTGGTCATGGCATCCCAGGCGTCTGCAATGGCAACAATACGGGCCAGCAGCGGTATGTCTTCACCGTTAAGGCCGTCCGGATAACCGTTGCCGTCCCAGCGTTCATGATGCGAGCGGGCTATGGATGAATAGTAATTTGACGTTTCCAGCGGGGCGAGGATTTCTGATGTGAGCCTTGGATGTTCCTTGATGCGTTCAAATTCAAATTCATCCAGGTGGCCGGGTTTTTTCAGGATTTCGTCAGGGATGCCGATTTTGCCGAGATCATGCAGCATGGCGCCCTGGCCCAGAATCCTCAACTCTTCATCATTCAGGCCAAGTTGGCGGCCTAATAACATTGCATATTTGGTTACGTTCAACGAATGACTGGCGGTATCGTCGTCCCTTGCTTCCAGGGCCTTTGCCAGTGCGAAGAGTATTCCCATGATCTGTCAGAGTTTCAGGCCTGCATCATTGCGGTATGTTTTCTCCGCAGTCCGGAGAACAGAGAAACAATTAGGCTTGATCATACTATATGTTGTTTAGTCCTTTTTCGAATACACATTATATAGCATATATATTTTGCGATAGGCAACAGGAAAAAATGGAAAAGTAAAAAAAAGTGCAAAAGCCTGCAAAAAGGGTTTTATGAGGCCGATGTAAATACAAATTACATTTTCAATTAATTGTTTTAATTTAACATTTCTTGGAAAGGCCCGCTGCTCCCTTTATTGAGCAGTTCGACAAGCTCAATGCCGTCAATTAAATTTATCGGTCTGCCTATGGCATAATGACGGGCATCGTTGGTGAAAATACCGGTTGTCAGGAGAAAGACACCGGATGCCTGTTTGTCATGCATGAGGGAGAAAAGGTTTTTGGCTTCCCGAATTCCCAGTTTCCGATTCTGCCAATATCTGCATTGAACGAGGTAAAGGTTGGCGCTCTTGCGGATGACGAGATCAACGCTGGGATCGGTGGTGAAGGCGCTGTTTTCCATGATTGTATAGCCGCTTTGCCTGTAGGCATCAGCTACAAGCTTTTTAAACTCCTGCCATGAAAGTCCTTGGATCAATTGAATTTCTTCTTTCAGTGCCTGGAGTTTTTTCTTCCTGTTTGACTTGAGCAGCGAAAAGGTGACAGGCGAAAGGATTGCCAGGGCTACAACCGGGGCAAAGACCGGCCCCAGGGAAACATGAACCTCATTGACAAGAGTGGACTGGACTTCAAAGTATGGAACCAGATACTTTAAAACCAGATAAAAAGAGGCTGACATGGTAACACTGATCCACCAGGGAATCTGGATCAGAAAATCTATAATATTTAAATCTTTTTTCATGGTAATCTCTGTAGTTACAGCAGAATTTTCAAGGGCTGATTATGCACGCAATGTAAATAAATGGTGCTACAAGGTGGTTAGTTGATCGCAAAGTATAGCATGGAGAAATTGTCATGAACAATGAAAAAATACATATCGGTTTAAAAAAGCTCTGAGGCTTTGCGGCAGGAGATTACAGACCAGTTCTCTGTATATGCCCCAATAGGATGCTTGGGTCTTGCAGTGCAACGGACGCCCTTTTTATAGAATGAATATAAAATATCAAAGCAATATTATATTCGATCAAAATTTGGCAAAGAGATGCTGTGCAGGTTGGATGCCGAAAGCGGAAGGATGATGGGTCTCAATAATATTCCTGACATATTTCCCTGTTCTTGCATCCTTATCGCCCAGGTCAATGATTTTCCCTTTAAAGTAATTGCCGAGTATATCTTTGTGCATGAGGCAGACCCGTGGTCTTTTTTCATCCCCTTTCCTGGAGGATCCGACAACCAGAGCCAGTTCTTCGGTATTCAGTTTTAACAGGGTGCCAACCGGATAAACTCCCAGCATGTTGATAAAGACCTTGATCAGGATAGGATCGAAGTCTTTGCCGGAACCGTCAAGTATGTATCCCAGGGCCCGATCGGGGCTCAGGATCGATGCCCGATAGACCCGCGGTGA
The DNA here is from genome assembly GCA_963783905.1 of uncultured delta proteobacterium. GTDB lineage: Bacteria > Desulfobacterota > Desulfobulbia > Desulfobulbales > BM004 > BM004. The sequence goes on from CAWAPG010000015.1 coordinate 11,651, forward strand.
AGTTATGGCGTCATAGACGTCTGCTATGCCAATAATTCTTCCAAAAAGGGTCAGGGGTTTTTTCCAGTTGGTATAGGGATAGCCGCTGAGATCATACTTCAGATGGTGTTCGAACGGCGGCAGCAGTATCTTGGCCTTGCGGTCCCGTGAGGCCTTCAGCTTTACAATCAGACGGGCGCTGTTCAAGGAATGCTCCTCCAGCAGTTTGATATCACCGGCGTCCAGTTTGCCCGGCTTGTTCAGAATTTCATGGGGGACCTTGATTTTTCCGAGGTCGTGAAAAAGGGCACAGATCCCCAGACGTTCCAGGGATCGACGGGACAGGTCGATACGTTTGCCGATACACATGGACAGGATGGCCACGTTGATTGAGTGGGTGAAGGTGTAATCATCAAATACCCGGAGAGTACTGATGGCGGAATAGACCTCGTCGTCATCAATTAGATTCTTCACCATATCCTGGAAAACACGGACGGTTTTGCGAATACCCACCCGGCCGGTGCCGGTGATCTTATGGGCAACCTCTTTAAATGAGGCCATGACATAGCTGTAATCCTTTCGGGCCCTTTTCTTGCGATAGGTTTTGTCGACATTTTCAAATTCTTCAACTTCTTTACTGGATTCGGGTTTAGGCTTGCTGATTACCTGAACCCAGAATATGTTTTTTGCACCTAAACCTTTTGTGAGCCAAACTTGCGCATCCTGCCGCTGCTCGGCACCATCCAGCAGGTGGATGAAAACCAGAATATCCTTTACCGAAGCTTGCCGGATGTCTTCCAGCAGGCGCAGTCCTTCCAAACTGCGGATATCGAAATAACGGACCATGTTATCAATCAGGTTCTTCGTGGTCCTGTTGTAGGGAAGCATTTCGTCATCCACAAACAAACGGCTGTTCTGGATTTTAATCGTAAGGGAATCACCTTCCATGCAACCGTTGATGGATTTTGAAAAGTTCGCCACTCCCGAGGTAACCAGCTTGTGGCTATCCTGATGAATCCTCACCGTCTGCAGCAGGCTGAAGAAGTTCTGCATCAATTTTTCAATTTGGGAGTATGCTCTATATTTCGCCGCGTCAGCCATCGGTATTATCTCCGGATGCATCCCGTTTTGTCGTCACCTTCCGGGCTGCTTGCCGGACAGCCTTGAATCTGCTTTTGGATCCCTTATGAAGAACATCAGCAGCCTGGGGAATATCCAGGAGCAACAAGGCATTGGCGGCGCCTTCCCTATGCACCGGCTTGCCCAAGCCGAAAAACCGGTTCCATCCCCGGCCAAGGAGTACTTTGTGCAGGTAAGGGACTGCCCGGTTGGAACCGCAGCAGCCTAGAGCTTCATAACAGGCAAGAATGTAATCGGCATCCTTATGATCGATTTTTTCCTTTATATATTTCAGCAGCAGATTTTCCAGCACGGAAGATTTTTGTTTTGCAACTCCGGCCAGTATATATCTGCGGATCCTTACGCTGGGATCATTGATGAGGGGGAATAATTTCAGGACGGATTGGGGGTCTCTGGCCAACAGTACTCTGACCCCCTCTTCCCGGACCTTTTCAGAACCATGTTCGCTCATTTTTAAAAAAATTCTAACGCTGCGTTCTCCACGTAATCTGCTCAGCAGGGGGAGAAGATTTTCAGCCAGTTTCTGATCCGGGTGATCCAGGAGTATTTCCAGCTGACTCATATCCTTGAGGCACTGGTACTCGATAACTTCCATTATCATTTTCTGAACGGACGGGGAATCGGTCTGCAGGATCACCGGCCCCAGGGAAAGCATGATTGACGGTGAAAAATAAAGGAGTACTTGGCGCAGGGCCTGAATCTCTTCCGCCGCCTCTTCATTCAGCATGGTCAGCTTGGCGGTGATAAGGTCAAAAATATCCGGATGGGACAGATCAAGGAAAAAACGTTCGATCAGGGGACGCCTCCAGTTAAGCTCTGCGGCAGTATCCCTGTTCAGCATCTGGTACAAGGATTGAAAAAGGTTAAGCAGCTGCCCGAATTCACCCTGCTGGATGGTATCAACAACCTCTTCCAGGGTAAAGTCGAGGACTGATGAGAAATTGTACCGCTCGGTCTGACTGCGGAGGATTACCAGCAGCACCTCTAAAACATCCTCGGTGTTGTCCCAGTTTTCCTCCTCCTGAACCATTTGCTGCAGTTGTTCCCGCTCGGCGGGAGAAATTTCCCACAGCATTTTGCTGATAGATGGATCGGCAATGCTCTTTGCCTGGATATCACCGGGTCCTGCAGCCTCAAGACCCTTTGTCCGCTCTGCTTCATCATCGGGGGCTGATTCTTCAGGTTCCGGCAGGGGATTCAGATTGGCAAAATCGATAAGAGGCAGCCCTTCCCAGAAAATATCAACAGCCTTGAAATTTATATATTCAAGATTTCCATCATTGAGGCCGGTGACGATATCACCTTCGGTTTCCTCGAGCAGCATCCTGTACTTGTGCAGGACGGAGAAAAAATAAATCAATTCGTCCAGGGGCAGCCCGCGGTGAAATTCAAGCCGTTGGATGCCGTCACGGAAGAGGATGGCAACCAGTTCCTGCGCCGAGGGGTCGGAAAAAACTTCGCGCTGCGAAGCGGTTCCGCAAAAAAACTGGTTTTTTTCTATGGTAAACCGGATAAGGCTGTGATGTGAAAAAAATGTTTCAAATGCGAGCTTCAGGTTGTCCAGGGCCTTTATGACAGTTATATGTCCTTCCGGATACAGGCTGTAATTTTTCCAGGCCAGAATGAAATTATTCACCAGTTTTGCCGCTGGCGTTATCTCATTTTCCGGAGAAAAATTTTTCGCGGCAGATATATTCCTTTCAGTTTTGCTTGCTTTCAACATGTGATGGTATGGTTATTCCAGCACTTTTTACCGCAGTTTTTTCTCTCCGGGCTGGAATCCGGCTGTTGAATGTGGGGTACATGGAAAAGTTGGGGTTTGCCGACACCGGCGGTCTTGGATTCAGGCATCAAAAAGGGCAATTCCCGGGTTACGGATGGACACTTTTCAGCCCCCTGCCGGAGAGGTGCATCATCCGGTCAATGGTAAAAAAAGGTTCATTACATTTTACATCATAGCCGGGCATAGCAGCCGTAAAAACCGGAAACGGCTGCCGCCTGGTCCCGGGCAAAACTTCAACGCATATAGATATTTTTTACCAGCAGCAGCTGCTCCCTGTTATCGATGATGTCGGCAACTTCTTTGGAGGCATCTGAGAAAACCTGCATGAGGTGGACGGTGCCGCCGGCCTCGATGACCTCTTCGGCTTTCTGAAAGGTTGATTCCAGAAATTCCCGGCTGCCGGTATCCCTGGCCCCGGCTAAATCCGATTTGCTTATTTCAAATACCTCTGACATATGTAACCTCCTGTTCGGTTATGATCAGCCTGTCAGCTGCGACAGGGCCAGCAGGGCAGCGTCATAATCAGGTTCCTGGCCGATTTCAGGGACCTGTTCCGTGTAGGCTACTTTCCCTGTCTTGTCAATAATGACCACAGCCCTCGACAACAGTCCGGTCAGGGGGCCGTTGGTAAGCGTAACACCATAGTCCCGGCCAAATTCCGGGGAACGGAAAACAGAGAGCGGAATTACATCATTGAGTCCTTCGGCTTCACAGAAACGTTTATGGGCAAAAGGGAGGTCAGCTGATATACAAAGGACGACGGTATTCGGGGATTCGCTCCCCTCCTTGTTGAAACGGCGGACCGAAGCTGCGCAGACCGAGGTGTCAAGGCTGGGAAAGATGTTTAAGATAATGTTTTTGCCGGCAAAATCCTGGAGGCTCGCTTCGGAAAGATCTCTTTTGACGAGTCTGAAGGAGGGAGCATCCATGCCGACAGCAGGCAGGCTGCCGATTGTTTGCACAGGTTTGCCTTGGAGAGTGATCTGGGCCATATTTTACCTCCTTTTAAGGTGTGTATTAATAGACAATAAAAGACTTTCTACGGGTTACAGGGGGCAGACGGAATCAGCGAGTCATTTCCCGTTGTTTTTTGGTTTTTGAAACCGCATGTTGTCCGGATTGTTTGCAAACAGGTCTGCAATGACCGTTTACTACCATACCAAGCACAGTTCCAAATGCCAAACGGAAGATGGTTGTAGAGCGCATTTTTAATTGTCCTTTTGCGACCGGTCGTCAGTGTCAATATAATTTTGGATAAAGAACTCGAGGTCGGTTGTGCTGAAATGGACCGGATCCCACTGGACATGAGATATAATGGTGTAATATTCTTCGGATAAAACATAAACCTCGGCCGCTACTGCCGCCATGTCCAGGGTTATGACCTGTTCTGTCCTCCGAAAATAATATTCTCCTTCAAACGTATCAAGTCTGGCCATGTCCGGTGAAGAAACATAAAAGTAGAGAACGCCCGGTACCTGTGAATGGCCTGCAGTAGGAATAACGACGGGATACGCTGCATCGCGGACGCTTTTCCTCTCATAACCTGGCAGAATAGCCACGCACCTGTCATAGCCGCCGGCAACCACACTAGACCAGACCGGGTCGAACATCAAGGAGCCGTATGTGAAGACATGGGGCATGGTCAGCGGTTTCACCCGTGTTTTTGGGCAATTTTTTCAAACATCATGACAAGGCCGACACCCAGGGAAAAGATTGATTCAATCTGCAGGTGTTTTGGCGCAGAGGCGTCAAAAAAGATGTTGAGGTCCGAGTCCATGTCCTCCTCCGGCGTCCAGTAGCAGATGAGTATCGGAACTTTAGGCAAGGGATAGAGGGTAAGGGCAATGTCGGAGGAAAACAGGTTGTTGTCCGCTCTTTGGCCGCTGAACATGCTGAGCAAATCTCCCAGCAGTTCACTATTGCTGTCCAGCAGTTTCTTCAGGGGCTTCTCCCCCCGCTGTACAAAAAGAGGGTTCATGGCAGCGCCTGCCGGAAGTTCGCGGAACGGCACCCACCTGCCGGTGATGTCCTCACCGCTGCTGTGCACAATATAGCTTAGAAGCGGCACCGTCATCCAAACATGGGTGTGGCACTCTGAGGTTACATTGCCCTTGGCATCAATGAAAAAATCCTTCCCAAGGCTCTTGACGGCAAGTCGGCCGGAGATAAGTCTGCCGCCAAGCAGTCCGGCCTTTCGGGCAAAATTAATATCCTTGACCCTGCTTTTCAGCACGGCAAGGTCCTCACCCCGGATGCGGTTGAACTCCTCCCTAATGCCTATGCACCCTGCCAACTGTTCTTTATCCGCAGTTTTTATATAGGGACAGTCGTCCAGCTTTTTCTGCCCCTTGATAACCGCGGCTGAAAAAGCCAGGCAATTGGGCAGGGTGCATTCTCCGCAATTGGTTTGCGGCAGCAGTTTATAGATTTCAAATGGATTGTTGACCTTGGTCATGTTCCATCATTTGTAGTATTTGTAATGATTGATAGGACTCATAGCGCATTAGCAGGATTTTTGCAGAAAATCAAGGGGCTGCTCTTCCCGGATATGGTCTGGTAATTAAACGGGCCCAGGTTTAGTAAGATTTGTCCGGTGCATCGTAGCCCTTGAAAAAAATAATGAATAAAAAAGATGCAGATGTCCGGAAAAAATTCCGCCTGCCAACCGCAATCTCCGTTTTTTCTTAGCATTCTTTGCTTTTCACAACTAGATCCGTGGGTCATCGGGCCCGATGTCTATACCAAAATATCCATTTGCCGGTAAACATGTAAACAAAACCGGGCCCCGGTGGGTCTTATTAGATAAAAGATAAACCAAAATCATGTCGAATAATTGCTGAAAAAGGTGATGTCATGAAAAAATGTAATATTGTATTTCTGATTTTATTTTTCACCCTGTGGCTGGGAAGCACTGCATTCGGAGCAATAACTGTCGGCCGCATCGCTTATGCGGAAGGGCAGATTTACCGGTTTATGGATGGAGACCGGAGCTGGATCGAGACATCCGTCGGGACACCGGCCGGAACCCTGGATGTACTGACAACCGTTGATAACAGCCGGGCGGAACTTGCATTTCCCAATAATATAATGGTGCGTCTGGATCAAAACACTGAAATCGAAATCCTGGATTTGCAGGAGGATGGCACCATGTTTGCTCTGAAAACAGGGCTGGCGAGGTTCTATAACCGGAGTGCAGCAACCGCCCTGGCCGTGGATACAGCAATGGGAAAAGCACAGGTTGGGCCTGGATCTGCAGTTGATGTCCTGGGGAATGAAAGATCGGTTATTATTTCGGCGGTGCAGGGACAGGCAACCTTTCTGTCGGTCAGGAACGGGGCCGACAAGCTGGAGGTTTTATCAGGGGCCACCACCCTAGAATTCAAGCTGGAATCAATTGTTGCCGGGCGTGGTCCGGTGGACCGGGATTGGGATTTCTGGTGTGGGGGCAGAGAAGACCTCCAGGCCCGCAGAATGGTGCACTCCCAATACCTTCCGGGAACCATGCAGGAATACGCCGGGGTCCTGGAACCGAATGGAAACTGGAACCGGATCTACTACCGCGGTTATTACTATTGGGCCTGGAAGCCCCGCTATGTTGCGGTTGGTTGGAGTCCATATACCACGGGGTACTGGTCTGACTGGCATGGATCCCGGGTGTGGATTGACAATAACCCCTGGGGCTGGGTTACCCATCATTACGGCCATTGGATCGAAACCCGCGGCGCCTGGATGTGGACCCCATATGTCCATGTATCAGCCGTTCCCGGCGTGACGGTAGTAGGTCTTAATGTCTCGTTCGGCAAAAGATTCAGGCCATACTGGCATCCCGGCAGGGTTCGCTGGATTGACCATGACGACTACATTGGCTGGCTGCCCCTTGCTCCCAGGGAAACCTATTACGGGTCCAGCATCTGGGGACCCAGGTCGGTGGTTGTGCTCAGCGGGGCAGGCTTCAACATCGGTTTGGATCTCGCCCATCACAGCTATATCGATCATGCGGTTATTATACCGAAGCGCTACTTTCACCGCAGAGGGGCAGGAGCAATAAACAATTACAACAGCGTCAGGATCAGAAACATTAATAAAACGAGAATTATCAAGAATTATAAGCCAATAACCATATTCAAGGGTGAGCAGCCAGGGAAGGTTGCAACCGGGATAAAACGGTCTGGGAAAAATAGGATAAAGACCGCAGGATTGCCGGGACGGAGAACGATCCCCGGTAAAATAACAGGAAGTAAAAGAAATATAAGAAGAGATGGAAGAGTAAATCTGGTGCTTGATAAGAGAGTGAATACCGCACCCCTTCGAGATCAGCGGCAGACGGTTGGGAAAAAATCTCCCGGCAGAATTGAGAGGAGGGGGTCGATCGCCGGTCCGGGGAAATTACAGATAAGCAATGCCGGTCCCGAACGGAGAACCATCGTGAGAAAAATTGAAAATCGGCAAAAAACAGCGCCTGAAAGAACTATGACGGGAATGGAGAAACGCCGAAACAACAGTGTGGTTACAGCAGCAAAGATCCGCCAGGAAAAAACGGTCAGATCAAAAGGCATTACTGCTCAAATCAGCGGCAGGAAAAGCATTGGACCTCAAAATAATACCGTTCCCTTAAGGCAGAACCGGCGAAAAGAAATTCGACGGCACGCGGGAAAAAGCGCGATAACGGACGAGCCGGTTCGCCAAAATCGGGATCAGAACAGACAGAGGCTGCAGGGAGACAATGAAAAATATGCGGCGGCTCAACCCCGGAAAAGAGTGAGACAGGAAAAGCGGACAGCCGGGGCACAACAGTACCCCGCCCGGGATGCTATTCGAGATCGGAGCGGCAGCAGGACGCGGCCGGACAGCGATGATGTTTCCCCATCATTTAACAACCGTCGCACCAGATAATAAAACGGAAGAAATCCCGCACAATAAAAAAAGGACAGTGCCGGAACACTGCCCTTTTCAATAAGGAGGAGAAGAAATGAAGTAGTAGTACTTTTCTTCATTTAATAATATAAGCATTAAAATGATTGCATCAAGATGAGATTGATTATTATTTGAGAATATTCTCCCGCTAGTGAAGGATAGCCAGATAGCCGACATAGGCAAGGATGAGCATAATGCCGTGCACTCGGCTCAGGCCATGACGTACTGCAAGAATTGGGAGAAGTACGGCAGAAAAGCTGAACATGACGGGAATATCCCTGGAAAGCAGATTTGCAGACAGTGGATAGGGAGCAAGCAGTCCGCAGAAGCCGAGCACCATAAGAAGGTTAAAGAGGTTGCTGCCGATTACGTTTCCGGCAAGAATGTCTGTTTGCCGCTGCCGAATAGCGGCAAGGCAAGAGGCCAGTTCCGGCAGCGATGTCCCGACTGCAGCAATGGTAAGGCCGAGAATAAGCTCACTGACCCCGAAATGCCGGGCGATGTCAAGAGATCCCTTGATAAAAAAATTTGACCCCACCGGCAGACACCCAAGGCCAAAAACAGTGACTGCGATAATAACCGGCAGGGAATATTTTTCGTTTGCCGCATCCGCGGCATGATTTTCTTTTAATCGCTTGCTTTTCTTCGCTGCCTGGCGGAAACTCTGTACAGTATAGAAAATAAGGGAGGCAAAAAAAACAAGGCCGAGAAATCTCGGGAAGATGCCATGCCAAGCCGCCAGAAACAGCATAACCGTAAAAGCCAGTACGATATAGAGTTCCTGGTAAACCGATCTGAATTTGACCGGCAGGGGACTAATGAGGGCACAAAGACCCAGAATGAGACCGATATTGGCAATATTGCTGCCGACGACATTACCGGTAAGGATATCGGGATGATCCTGAAAAAGGGCGATGAGCCCGACAAAAAGTTCGGGCATTGATGTGCCGAACGCCACCACCGTCAGACCGATGAGCATCGAGCTCATGCCAAGGTGCTTGGCAAGTTTCGCAGCCCCGGATACCAGAAATTCACCGCCGGTGGTCAGGAGACCCAAGCCGCCGACAAGGGCGACCCAGGAAAGCAGCATGGAAGAATAATTGGGCTCAAAACTCATGGTGTCAGCTCAGTTTGGTGAGTACTTTCTCGCCATATAGTTTATAGGCCTTTTTGCTAAGCTTTTTTAAATCTTTTCTGATGCCGGCAAGGGGAGCCAGTGGAGGCAGGATGATTAATTCCCGGTCAAGGGGCGGCGGTTTTTCAATGTGCATTTTTTGTTCCAATGTTTCAGCCGAACCCGCCTCCGGGATGACGCCCATGCTTTCCTGGCTGCCGGTTCCCTCCATACTCCGGAGGAATCCCATAATATTGCCGATATCATTTTCCCGGTAGAACAGATCAATTTCATGATTGATCATTTCCCGGCTGGTTTTAATTTCCTCCAGATTTTGCCGGTACAGCTCCACCTGGTCCGCCAGTCTTTCATAGGCGTCAAATACCAGGTTTTTAAACCGGCCGAATTTGGTGAATCCCCTGATTTTAATGTCCTTAAACAACTTTTGCCTGATCGAAGGCGATTCGGTTATGTAGGGTTCGTAAAAGAGTTTTTCCTGCCAGCCGGTGAGTTCCATGAACTGGTCGATGAGCGTTTCGTCCCTGAGCAGGATATATATGCGGATAAGTTCATAGCTTATTCCTTTTTCAAGGATTAAGAGCTGGTTGTCGATTTTTTCCAGAAGATCGAGGGTGTCTTCCTCGATCATTTTACGAAAGCCGAAATATCGTTCGGCGATCTCCCGTTTTATTTCTACGGCCAGAAAATTTTCCGTGTTGGTCGTCATAATCTGCTGCACGACTCCGGTTGATGAGTCCTGCTCTCCGGGCTGATAAGGTGTAGTTTTGATGAGGATACCGGTTCACTCCGGCAACTCATTATAGCATGGAACAGTACATCGGCAATTATTTACAGCAATATTTTTTTTGCTGCCGGCGACCGGGAAAAGTGGATGAAATCGGCCGCCGGTAAGGGATTACGGACTGCCGACGGAAAGAATGTCAGCAAGACGGGCAGCGTGATACAATTTAACTTGACACCGGGAAAGTATATGTTCACTATCAATACGTTATGGCATCCTCATTTGAACAAAAAGACGCGGTACAGCGGGTAAAAGATGCAGCCCAGATCACTGATATCATAGGCGAATGCGTCTCCCTTAAACGGGCCGGGACCAACATGAAGGGGCTTTGTCCGTTTCATGCCGAGAAAACCCCTTCTTTCATGGTTAATCCGGCCCGGCAGTCTTTTCATTGTTTCGGCTGCGGCGATGGTGGTGACGTTTTCACCTTCATGATGAAATACTATAATCTCACATTTCCTGAAGCCCTCAAGCAGCTGGCCCAGCGTTATCAGATAACCCTGCCGGAAAGACAATTTTCCACCGAAGACCGGGACAAAACCGAAAAGAGGCAGAAGCTTTTTGCTGCAAATGAACGGGCGGCCCGCATGTACCATGAGTATCTGCTGCACCATGCCGGGGGTGCCCAGGCTCGTGCTTACCTGGAAAAAAGGGAAATCCCTCCGGGGGTGATCGCCGGGTTTCAACTGGGATATGCCCCGCCCGGCTGGGATTTCCTGAGCAATAAAGTTGCCCGGTCATCAATTACCATGGCTGAGGCGGAAGAGGCTGGACTGCTGGTAAGAAAAGAGAGGGGGGGGTTTTATGACCGTTTTCGGGACAGGATTCTGTTCCCGATTTCCGATCTGACCGGCAGGATTGTCGGTTTCGGCGGCAGAATCCTGGAAGAGGGGGAACCTAAATATCTGAATACCCCGGAAACGCTCATCTTTGACAAAAGCCGTATTCTCTTCGGACTGTTTCAACACCGGGATGCAATCCGTCGGAAGAGACAGGCGGTTGTGGTTGAGGGGAACTTTGATCTTCTGGCCCTGGCCTCCTACGGGATGGATAATGTCGTTGCCCCCCTCGGTACAGCCTTAACCCAGACCCAGATCAGGCTTTTGAAAGGCTACGCCGATGAAGTCATACTGCTTTTCGACGGTGATGAAGCCGGAATAAAGGCCGCGATGCGGGCCGTTCCCCTCTTTCTTGCTGAACAGGTGGCAGCCAGGGTGGCACTGCTGCCGGCCATGCATGATCCCGACTCATATATAAGGGCCCACGGCAGGGAAGGACTTGAAAAATACCTTATGCGCGCCCTTGCCATCCTGGAATTTGCCTTTGAACACCTGCGGGACAAGCACGGTATGGGCATGACTGGTAAGGGGAAAATTCTTGAAGAACTGCAGCCGTTTATCCAGGCTTCGGAAAGCAGCCCGTTTCAGCAGTCGGTGCTGATCTCGGAATTCAGCACAAAGCTGGGCCTGGACCCGGACCAGGTAATGCGGGGATTTGATGCGGCCGCCCGCAAGAAGGGCCGGGCCGGGCCGGGAAGAATGGGTATTGCTTCCGTAAAAAAAACAACGGCCGCGGCCAATGTCGAACTGCCCAGAAAACAGGCGCAGCTGCTTGAGTTCCTGGTTTTTCATCCCGGTTATCTGAAGCAATTTATAGCCGCGGGCATTGAGGACATACTGGTAGAAAAATCAGCCGGCTACATCCTGGACGCCCTGCAGAAACTGGCCGCTGCCGGTGAATTGACCGAACCTGAACAGCTCATGGAAAATCTTCCGAAGGGGCCGGAACGTTCCTATGTGTCGCGGCTGCTTATTTCCTCCCAGTTCCAAAGGCAGCAGGACCAGGAGGAACTGGCGGAGAATATGGCAGAGGAGATGCTGACCTGGCTTGTCCGCTATCGTTTTAAAAGAGAGATTCGGCAGTTGAGCGAAGAGATAAGAACGGCACAGCAAAATAATGAACAGAAGCTGCTTGAAGAGTTGCTGCTCAGAAAAGCAGAGTTGAATAAGCATCTGGCCGACATGAATGTCGGAGACAACTAAAGTGACTAACAACAAATATCTGCAGTCATGGCTTGCTCTGCATCTGGTTCCCGGCATGGGTCCTGTGACCAGCAGGAAGCTTGCGGGTCACTTCGGCGGACCGGACGGGGTGATGGCCGCAAATATCACAGACCTGACCGCAGTGTGCCGTTTGCGCCGGGAGAGCCTGGCCGCATTAAGTGATGCAGGACGCCGGGATCTTGCAAACCGGGCCAAGGATGAAATCGGCAGGGCGGCGGCAAAAAATATCACCATCGTCACCTGCGATGATCCTCTGTATCCACCTCTGCTGCACAAAATCCACGACCCTCCGGTAGTCCTTTATGTACTTGGAAATCCCCTCTTGCTCAACGGTAAGGGGGTCGGCATCGTGGGCTCGCGGGCGGCCACCCATTACGGCAGAAATATAGCTGCTCAGATGGCAAAAGGCCTTGTTCGGCAGGGTTTCACCATCGTCAGCGGCATGGCACTGGGTATTGATACTGCAGCCCATAAGGGGGCATTGGCCGGCGAAGGCCGGACAATTGCAGTGCTGGGCTGCGGCCTTGACATAATTTATCCGCCGCGCAACCATGAATTGTATCATGAGATTGCCTCCGCAGGGGTGGTTGTCAGTGAATACCCCTTCGGCACTATCCCGGAAAATTTCCGCTTTCCGGCCCGCAACCGGATCATCAGCGGCCTGTCGCTCGGGATCGTTGTGGTGGAGGCGGCCAACCGCTCGGGTTCGTTGATTACGGCAAACCATGCTCTGGAGCAGGGGCGGGAGGTCTTTGCCGTTCCGGGCCGGATCGATTCCATGAAAAGTGTCGGCACCCATACCCTTTTGCAGCAGGGGGCAAAATTGGTGCACAGCGTGAAAGATATTGTTGAGGAGTTTTCTTATACGGAAATCCTGGAAAAACAGGAGGAGGCCGGCCCGGCAGATATGGGATTTGAATCGGTCAACAGCCTGACCCGGGATGAAGCGGCACTCTTTGCCTGTCTGGATGTCTATCCGCGAACGGTTGATGAGATAGCGAGAGAGAGCGGCTATACCCCCCGGAAAACAAATGAGCTGCTTCTTCTCCTGGAGCTTAAGGGGATGGTGCAGCTGCTGCCCGGCAAATACTACCAGAGGGTTGCAGGGCTTTCAGGGCAATAGGCTTTACGCACTTTTCAGGGTGTGCTACTTCATCAGGTAGAAGCCCAGGGTCCTGTCGCTGAATCCTGATTCCCTGGTAAATTCACAACCGATGTAATTGTCCCTGATTGTCCGGACGACCACCTCTTTTTCGAAGATTTCCGGCGGATCCTTTTCCAGAGTAAACATGATTTTAAGGGTGTCCCCCACCTGAACCCGAACCCGGTTTAGGGCAAGAAAACCGATGCCGCCCATGGAAATATTCTTGATGCGGCAGTTGATCGGTATGGTGGGAACGGTCCCGTCAGCGGTCCAGCCGACATCAAAATCATCCTTGGCAAAGTATCCTCCGATGGAGACCTCCTTGCGATAATGTCTTCTGAAGTTGAGATTGACGCCGTAGGTGGTGCCGCAGGAACAGTTGACGGTCAGGAAATGTTTACTGCCGATATACTTGTCAACTGATATTTCATGGACAAGCAGACAGTCCGGACATCCGAGAATAACATTTTTGCCTTTCCGGACATTGAGGTTCTGGGTGGGAATATCTTTTCTCTTTGGCGTGGGTTTGTTGCTAATCTTTTTTAACATATGGCCCTGGACGTCAAACTTGCAGGCATATATGGCGGGATCGTGATAAAAGGTGAACCAGGCATTTTCCCTGATAGCCCTGGACTCATATTCCTGCTTGAGGGCAATGGTATCCATGGGAAAGTTGTCATAGGCCATGATCCACAGGGGATTGAAATGTACATGGGTGGGCAGCAGGTCGGCAAGATGATAGGCCGTATCCCGGCCCGATTGGATCCTGACAATCTGGTGGCCCCGGGTGTGACCGCCGGTGAGTTCAACTCCCACGCCTTCACAGACCGTGTGATTGCCGGCAACCAGCTGCAGATTGTCCGTATCCTTTAACTTTGAGAAGTTTTCCGGCCAATAAATATCCTCCGACCGTATGTTGGGCTGCAGGACATCTTTCCATTCACGTTCCTGGATGACATGTTTGGCATTGGGGAAGGTGAGTTCCTCCTGTCCATCGTCGTTATGCATGACAATGCCGCCGGCATGGTCGAAATCGCAATGGGTCAGGATGACATAATTTATATCCCGCCGCCTGAGCCCGAGCTTATGAAGTTCATCCGGCAGGCTCCAGTCTTTAATGACCCGGTAAATCCGGTTTTGTTTTTCGGTTAATTTATTGCCGAGACCGGTTTCAATCAGAACGAGAGAATCGGGGGTTTTAATCAGGAGGGGGGAATTGAGAAGCTTGATATAATTATTTTCATGCCTGATATTATCGGATGAATGGGGAGGATATTTTTTGGCCCAGAGCTCCTTGGGAACGACCCCGAACATGGTGCCGCCATCCAGTTCGAATTCGCCGCCGTTGAGCCAGTAAATCGTAAAATCGCCAAGCTTTATACCTTTCATCGTAAAACCGGAAGTAGGGGGCAATTGAGCTTGAGAATGGCAACCCTTGCGAAACAATCTGCAATAATATGATCCAGTTAAGGAAAAAGAGTTCCTGGCCGCACTATACCGAAATCAACCTTATAGGTCGAGAAACTTTTTCATGTTTGGAATCAGGAGCGCAGAGTCGATTGGCAATCATCGCGAGCAAGGCCCGCTCATTAAGGAATGCGGCAACCCCGGTTCGCGATGATGTCTTCCAGGGTCTTTTTCAGACCAGGCCGTTCCCACCGTGCTTTGATAACCAGGGGAAGGCCGAAGGAAAGAGAGGTCTTGATTTTGAGGCCGTCGGGAAAGCCCTTGCCCGTAGAAGCGGCTGCACCAGCTGGTGTTTTATCCAAAGAAATGCTTGGCAGGACAAAGCAATCCTGGGGGACTTTATCCGAAAGCGGGTGTGTTGGCTGGAAAAGCGATTGTTTAAGCGTAGTATTTGGTGCTACCTTGTCAGGAAGGGCTGTTGTCCTTTTCTTTATGTGCCTTTGATGTCGCTGCTTGAATGTCGATCCCATAGCGTTGCGCTTTGCGGATAACATTGCTGTGGTCGATTCCCAGCAATTTTCCAGCTTTGCGTGTATTGCCCGTTTTAGAGAGCGCACGCATTATCAGCTTGCTTTCCAGTGCCTCTCGGGCAACCTTTAAATTCATTGTTTTTGGTAAACCAGAATATGGTAACCCATTGCAACCACTATCCTTGATAGATTGCGGCAAATGTTCGGGCGTCAGGACATTCGTATCAGCCGTGACCACCATACGCTCCACAATATTTTGCAGCTCCCGAACATTACCTGGCCAGTCATAGGTTTCCAAAAATGACATAAGTTCATGGCCGAAAGTTTGGCTGACGTTATATTTTGTGTTGAACCGTTTCAGGAACATCAGTGACAGTGGTAAAATATCTTCTCGCCGATCTCTCAAAGCCGGAATGGTTATAGGTACGACATTTAGGCGATAAAAAAGATCAGCACGGAAAAGTCCATCCGAAACCATCTGATGCAGATCACGGTTGGTGGCGGCGATGATACGCACATTAAGGCGGATGTCCTTAGTGCCGCCCAATCGGCGGCAGCGCCGATCTTGAATGACCTTTAAGAGCTTTACCTGGAGATGTAAAGGCAATTCCCCCACTTCGTCCAAAAACAGAATGCCCTCGTTGGCTTGTTCAAACAATCCGGCCTTGCCTTGGTTGTCTGCGCCTGTAAACGCACCTTTCAGATAACCGAAAAATTCGCTTTCCAGAAGATTTTCAGGTATGGCACCGCAGTTTACTGAAATGAAAGGTTTTTGATTGCGATCACTCAGGCGGTAGAGAAGCCTTGCGAAAACGTCTTTTCCCACACCGCTCTCTCCTATCAAGAGCACGGTTGAGTCGACCCTGGAGATGCGTAAAACAAGATCGATCAGGCGCCTCATAGACGGACTTTCAGCCACAATACCATTAAAGAAAGGGGAGTTTTCATCGCTAAACTGCTTGGATTCCTCGCAAACAGCGGTAATTTTTTTGATCTGGTCTTCCAGGCTTTTAAGCTCTGTCACATCGCGCACATTGAGCAAAAACCGGACAACCTGGCCATTCCGGTTAAATACCGGATTGCAGGTAACGAAAATTTCGTTTCCGCAGGTGAGACGGCGTTGCAGGGTCAGGGTTTTTTTGTGATAACTAGTCAGTCGGGTTATTTCCTGTAAAGCTGCCAGACAGACATGCTTTTCGGTATTCAGATCATTGATACTTTTCCCGATGAGCAATCCGGGTGCAATGCCAGTAATGCGTCCGAAACTGGCGTTAACTTGTAGAATCGATTTTTCGTCGGCTAGAATGATGCCGTCATAAGAACTTTCCAATAATGATGAGAATTCTCCTTTAATTAGATCGCTTTCTGACTGATCGTCGTCAGTGTTTCTAATGGGAGTTGTCTTCTGCAGCAATACCAGGCAACCCTTGGGAAAGTTTTTATTGTCTATTCGGCTCGCAGTGACCAGAAGCGAGCGCTGCCCCCATACGTAAGGTTGTGAGGAGCCAAGAAGGCATTTTTCCACTATATTTAAAAAGTCATCTTCTTTAGTAACGAAAACTGCGGGTTTGCCCAGAACATCCTCCGCTTTGATATCGAAGAGCTTTTGGGCAAATTGGTTAATGTAAATAAGACGACCGGACTCATCAAACGCAAGAATGCCTTCTTGGATGACATCCAGCAATTCGGTAATCAGCGGCAAAGCATCGGATAAGCATTTTATGTTATGCCGATTTGCTGATACCGTGTCGGAGTGGTGTTTTGTTTTCTGCAATGCGGAATTTGGTCCTTTTTCTATTTTAAACAACCCTGGTCTTACCAATGTTCATCCCCGAACAGCTTTTGAGAATGAACATTATTAACATTATAGATGAGGAGGGGGCTTGTCAACGATAATCCAAATATCAAAATCCAAAGCTCTTGAAAGGGCAATTATAAAGATTTTAATACGATGTTCTCTCTTTCTGTTAGTGTAACATCCTTCCTGTAAATTTATAAAGGAGTTGGCAAAACAGGCCATCGCTTAGCCTTTCACTCTCATTTTTCACGGAAACAAAAAGAAAGGATTACCGGAATTATCCACCGCAATGATTCCGGAGGGTACCGATTGTAGGAGAGCTTCAAGATGCCCCCATATAATAGGGAAATTGAAGAACCACGGCTACTTTTACAGGAAGAAATAATGTGATAACAGAGGAACTGACGCCAGCGCAAACCCGAAACCGGCGAAACTTCATAGTGAAGCCGCTTATACACAAAATAAGTGCAATGGTGATATCATTTGATTTTATTGTTCTAGGAATAAGTGAGTCAAGAAATAACCTCCGGCATTGGATAAAGTTTTAAATCGACTGTGGTTCCAGGGGCCAACACTCGTACTTCATCATTATTTTCAGCCGCAAAAAGTTTGAGTAACCAGTCTTTTTTACCAAGGGTTTCCCTGTAATTTAGACCAAACAGCCGGGCCATATCTTTTGCATAGTGCCGATAGTCCCTTTTCAAAGGAGCTGCAGTTTTTATCAATACCACCTCGTGATAATCCTTGAGCATTTGTTTCCCAATCCAAAGAGCATCTTCAGCACTAAATTTTTCTGCTGTCGCAAAGTACTCAGTATAAGGGGTCAAACCATGTTCGATCCATCCTGGACTAAGATAAAAGATGTGCCCACAATTAACACATGGACTGGCAGGACAAGCTCCCAATAAAATTGGAATACAGTCATGAGCTAAAGGTAACACCAGCTCCAAACGTTTGCTTGTCAAACCTTCCAAGCCTCCACCGCAATACCCGTAACATAAAATCACCTTTTCAATCGTTTCGTTTTTTTCGAGATCGGTCAGGGCATCTGCCAGCGTTTTGCATAAGTCTTTTGGGTATCGGTGCAGACCCTGGTCCAAATAAACGACGTGTGATTCTTTTATGCCCAGGGAGATTAACTCTGGCTCAAATACCTTGCATGCGATGATTCCAACATTGGGTGGCAGTTTTGTCATTTCTAAACTGGTAAAAACCCCTGAATTATAAAAAGGATCATACTGAGGCCCATAAATAAATAGTTTAAAAGATTAACTTTGTTTGACCAGCTAATCAACTAGTGCAAGTAACCTGCAAGATAAATTTTTTGCATAATGCATGCCAAGAATTCCACTGTTTTTCCCAAATTACCTTTTAAGTAATTGCTGAAAAAATATTTTCACCATATCTAATGGTTACGAGTGTTTCGATTCCCATCTCCCTTCTTTTTGTCAAATAAAATTTGCTGCGCTTCGAACCTTTTTTGCACCAAAACCATCAATCTGGTGCATTTCCATCAACCCGGTGCATTTTTGCAACAGATTTTGGGTTCATCATCAAGGTAAAATTGTGTGAATTTTCTTGATACATAAAAAATAGACAGCTGAACCAAGCAAGCCGTCAAAAAAAATGGCTATAAAACAATTGATATTATTATATAAAATGATATTCTCACAGAAAAATTTAAAGTAAAAACGCAAAGGAATGACCTATGGCATGAAAATTGTAAAGAATTGTTTTGTTAGAGCTATAGAAAATTTATTTAGGTAAACCCCAGCGAAATTAGGAGGGAGTCGTGACATCAAAAAAGCATATACCCCTGGGAGTCGGATTCTACCCGGATTGGTGGTTTCAGAATTATGGCGTCAGTTTCAATCGCAACTATTATTATGATGCGGACTACCGGGTTGAAAGTCAGGCCAAGATGCAAAAAATTCTTTATGACCGTTTTGGGGATGTAGGTCTTGGCAACCCAAATCCAGAGCCAAAGCCCCTGATCACCTTTGGCATGGTAATGTTGCCTGCCATCTTCGGTTGTGAGATTGTTTTTGAAGATGGTGCTTTACCATGGGCTATGCCCTTGAATCTATCTAAGGAAGAATGCGACAAATTAACCATGCCTGATTTGCCCAAGGTATCTCCCATGAAAGAGGTGCTCCAGCAGATTGATCATCTTAAATCAAAGCATGGGCGTGTGGTGGGAGACATAAATACAACCGGCGTGCAAAACCTGGCCCTGAAATTACGAGGGGACGAGCTGTATATCGATTTCTATGAGGATCCAGAGTTCTGCCACCGCCTGTTTAACTTTTGCGCCCAAAACATGATCGCCCTATGGAAACTGATATATCCGATAACCGGGACCGGGGCAATGGACGTCACCCCAATGTGTGACCCTCATATCTACTGCGTGGCGAACTGTACCATAGAGCAAATATCAGGTGATACTTACCTGGAATTCGGTCTGCCTTATGACAACATCCTTGCTGAAGCATGCCATCCCTTTGGTATTCACCATTGTGGCAGCCTGGATGCCGTGGTAGAACATTACGCCAAAGTAAAAAATCTTGTATTTGTCGAAGCCGGTTTCGGTACGGATTTTGCTGCGGCTCGAAAAATCTTAGGTCCCGAAGTAGCGTTTAATGCCCGCATCAGCCCTGTGCTGATGAAAAATGGTAGCACTGAGGAAGTAGAAGCTGCGGTCAAGGACGCAATTGATCAAGGAGCACCGCTGAAAAACTATTCTGTGGATACCGTTGGACTTACCCACGGTGTTCCCGACGACAATGTGCGCATAGCCCGCAAAACTGCCATGGAATATGGTCAGTTTGACGAATGATATACAGCTAAGGAGACTGATATAATTATGGAAACAAAGATTTGGAGTCCGACCAAGGAAGTTGTCATCGGGCCGGAGCACCCCATTGTGATCATTGGTGAACGTATAAATCCCACCGGCCGCAAGAAGCTGGCATATTCACTGGAGAACAAGGACTTGAGCCTTGTTCAGGAAGAAGCGAAGCGGCAGGTGGAGGCGGGTGCCCAGGTTCTCGATGTCAATGTCGGCATCTCCGGCGCTGACGAGAAGGCTTTAATGGTGGAAGCTATTCAGGCTATCAGGGAAATAACCGATGTGCCGCTTTGCATTGATTCCGCCGATCCCAAGGCGCTGGCAGCCGGTCTGGAAAAATACGAGGGCAAAGCTCTGGTGAACTCGGTGAATGGCGAAGAGGCCAAGCTCAAAGAGGTGCTGCCGCTGGTGGCTCAGTATAAAGCGGCAGTGGTGGGGCTGACCATGGACGACAAGGGCATTCCCACCGATGTCGCCACCCGTCTGGCCATTGCCGAAAAAATAATAACCGAGGCCGACAAGGCTGGCATTCCCCCGGAAGATATCATCATCGATCCGCTGGCGATGAGTGTTGCTTCTGATGATCAGGCAGGTCTGGGCGCACTGGAAAGTCTCGGTCAAATCAGAGATAAACTCGGCGTCAACCAGACCATCGGGGCCAGCAACGTCTCCTTCGGTCTCCCGGACCGCCCATTTATCAACTGCGTCTTCCTGGCAATGGCAATCATGAAAGGGCTTACCTGCCCGATCACCGATCCCACCAATTGGAAAATCAGGGAAACCCTGTTGTTAACGGACCTGATGCTCGCCAAAGATGAATTCTCAATGAATTTCATTAGTGCATATCGTGACATGTTCCCGGTAGACGATTAATTAATTTAACTTAATAATAAGGAGTCAAAAATGGCAGATTTGGAAGCAATAAAAAATGCGGTGAGTGCGGGAAAACGAAAAGAAATAGTTCCTTTAGTGCAAGCAGCCTTAGATGAAGGGGTAGATCCTCATGTTATTGTTAATGATTACATGATTGAAGCTATGAAAGATGTTGGCGCTCGATTTGAAGCCAAGAAAATTTACGTGCCCGAAATGATGATGGCAGCTCGCACCATGCAGGCAGGAGTTGACATTATCAAACCGTTGCTTATCGAAAAGGCAGATCAGGCCAAGAAACTTGGCGTAGTTGTTATCGGAACCGTTTTCGGTGATTTGCACGATATAGGGAAAAATTTGGTGATCTTGATGTTGGAGAGTTCCGGCTTTGAAGTTTTTAATATAGGTGAAAACGTAGAACCAGAAAAATTTGTCGAGATGGCCCGCAAACACAATGCCGATGTAGTCGGTATGTCGAGTCTGCTCACTACTGGTGACCCCCATATTAAAAGTACCTTGGAAGCATTTAAAAATAGTGATCTTGATGGCAAGGTTAAGTTGATATGCGGTGGTGCTGCGGTGACAAAGAAATTCGCCGTAAATGAATGCGGGGCTGACGGGTACGCTACCGATGCCGTTGATGGGGTCAGAGTTATTCAAGAATTATTAAAAACTGCAAATTAACAGCAGGCCAAAGGGTTCTAACCGTAATGATATAATCAGATCTACCCTGAAAAAAAGGAACTTCCCAAATAAGGATGACTGATGCTCCGTAAAGTAACCGGCAAGCAGCCAAATTCTAGAATGTGCCTCGTCTGTGGCATGAAAAATTCATTTGGACTGCATACGGCCTATTATGAATTAGATAACGATGAACTGCTGGCGGTTTTTCGGCCGCGGTCGGAGCACCAGAGCTATCCCGGTCGTCTGCATGGCGGCATTATTTCAACAATCCTTGATGAAACGATCGGGCGGGCCATTATGATGCATTCTGTTGACGAGGTATGGGGAGTCACAGTTGATCTGCAGATCCGTTTTAAAAAACCTGTGCCCCTGGACGAGGAACTGAAGGTTGTCGGAAGGATTACAAAGGACAGCAGCAGGTTTTTCGAAGGCAGCGGAGAACTGCTGCTGGCAGACGGCACAGTTGCGGCTGAAGGGCACGGCCGGTATCTCAAGGCAACGCTGGAAAAAATTGCTGGTTTTGACACTGAACTTCTGGGATGGGAGATTGTCCGTTTGCCGAAAGACCCGGATGAAGTTGATCTGTAACTATTTTGGCTTAATACATCGACCTGAAGATCAGAATAATCATAAAATTGCATTTTCATCGCTTGCTCCCATAATCAAACCTAAACAACTAGAGAAGGTCTATCCTAACCCGCGATCTTTCAAACAGTTGAGCACTCTTCGGAATCTTGGGAACATGTGAAAAGACGACCAAAAATTGTCTTTTTGGGGAAGTAGACATTATGGGAAATCGAAATGGCATATGAGGTTGTATTTCAACCCATGGGGCGCCGAATAATGGCCGATCCCGACAAAACCATCCTGGAAATGTCTCGGGAGGCTGGCGTAGGTATTGAATCGACCTGCGGTGGTAAGGGTCGCTGCGGTAAATGTTGCGTTTCTCCATCAGGTGAAACCAGTCCCCCTTCAGACCAGGAGTTGAAGTTGTTGGGCCCCAAAAGACTGCCTGATGAGCGCTTGTCCTGTCAAACCAAACTTCGAAAGGGAGGTACAGTCTGGGTTCCTGAAGCCAGTCGTTTGCAACAGCAGGAAATTCTTACAACCGGGCAGCAGATGTCATTGCGAATTGACCCGGTTTTCCAGGTTAAAGACCTAGAAATTCAGCTGCCTTCCTCAGAGAACCCGCATACGATAAATAAAATATTGCAGGATGCTATAGGTGGAACTGCTCACCATAGAGTACCCTTGAGTATCCTGAAGAGGCTTCCTGAAATTGTCAGGAAACAATCTGGACAAATCACCGTTGTTACAAGGCAGGAAGATGAAGTTTTATATGTCGCTCCAGGCTGGGGGGGGAAATGTTTCGGCCTTGCGGTTGATCTTGGAACAACTACAGTGGTTGCATATCTTTTAGACCTTCTTACCGGTTTACCCCTGGCAGTAAAAGCTGACATGAATCCCCAGATAAGTTTCGGCGATGATGTTATCAGTAGAATAGCATATTGCCAGGTAAATCCTGGTGGCCTTCAGGAGCTGTCCAATCGAATCAGAAAATGCATAAACAACCTGGCAATACAGGCTTGCCAAGATGCCGACACGAAACCAGACAATATCATAGATTGTGTAATGGTAGGCAATACAGCCATGCATCATATCTTTCTGGGTCTTGACCCAACTGGTCTGGCACAGGCGCCTTATGCTCCAATAACCAGCGAAGAAATGCAGATAAAGGCTGGGAGACTAGGGCTTGAGTTTGCAGAAGAGGCATGGCTGTACTGGCTACCCGTGAAGGCTGGTTTTGTTGGGGCTGATTTAGTGTCAGTTGCCCTGGCTACCAATGCTGAGCAGGTTACGGAGCCAACGTTAATACTGGATCTTGGGACCAACGGTGAGATGATTCTGGCTGTCCCCGGTGCAATGATTTGCTGCTCAGCTGCAGCAGGACCTGCGTTTGAGGGTGGACATATTGCCTATGGAATGCGGGCGGGGCCTGGAGCAATTAAAAATGTTCAGGTGGACCCGAAAACCCTGGAAAGTCAAGTCTCTGTTATAGGAGAAGTCAAGCCTTTGGGATTTTGCGGCTCCGGTTTGCTCTCGTTAGTGAGTCAGTTATTAAAAGTAGGGGCTATTTTGCCGGGAGGTTCTTTTAACGACAAGATGTCGGGTCAACGTCTGCGTTCAGGACCTGATGGTTTTGAATACGTCGTTGCCTTTGGTGAACAGAATGGTTTGGGCCGTGACCTTGTACTAACCAGCAAGGATGTGGCAGAGATACAACTGGCTAAAGGTGCTATCAGGGCTGGAGTAGAAATCATGATGCAGGAATTAGGAGTAAAACAACTTGGCGAGGTTTTTCTCGCAGGGGCTTTTGGCAACTATATAAATCCCGAAGATGCTCTGAGCCTTGGCCTTTTTCCAAAAATCGAAAGAGATAAAATCCGTGGTATCGGTAATGCAGCAGGAGCAGGCGCTATAATGGCCCTTGTCAACCAGGAGGACCGAAGACATATTTCTGCACTGGCTCAAAATCTTCAATATATGGAATTAACTACACATAAAGAGTTTCATAATCTTTTTGTGGATAGCATGTCTTTTTAAGAATTAGGAAATTTGTAGCTTCGTACAGAGGAAATTGGCTACTCAAATGTATAGTCTTTGCAACATGAGAAACAAAGTTTGCAGCAAATATAGAGCTCATAAAGGCACTTTTAACAGTGCCAAAGTAAAAAATATTATGCTGCATATTATTTTTTTGGGGGACGAGCATTACCATGTCTACGCAACTTTATAAGTACGATCCCCAGGCGGCGGATATTTTCACCCGTGAAGTATCGGCGCGTTCTGGTCAGAACATAAGCTCCTGCTATCAGTGCAAAAGGTGCGCATCCGGTTGTCCGGTGGCCGAAGATACGGACATGGTCACCCCAAACCGGCTGATCCGCATGGTAGTCCTCGGTGATATTGAAAGTGCCTTGACAAACAAGCTGACGTGGAAATGTCTCTTCTGTCACACCTGCGGCACCCGGTGTCCGAACAATATCAAGACCGGCAGGATTGCCGACACCTTAAAGAAAATGGCCCTTGATGCCGGCATCGATCCGCAGCAGCCGGAATACAAGAATTTTCACCGGGCATTTTTTCACTACAGTCTGCGTAAAGGCCGCATCAATGAAATCGGCATGATGGGAGAATTTCAGCTGCGGAACATGTGGGATCATCTGAAAAAGGGAAATTATGTGGCCATTGTTTCCGAGATAATAAGCAAATCGACGTTAGCCTGGAAGATGTTCAAACAAAACCGTCTGCATCTTTCATTTCATTCAAGCAAGGGACGTGATGAAATTTCCCGTCTCTATAAAAAGTCGTCAGGAAGAAAATGGATTTAGCCTATTACCCTGGATGTTCACTTTACCAGTCTGCCAAGCGCTACAACCACCAGACAAAACTGATTTTTGCCAAACTCGGCCTGCATCTGCAGGAAATTGATGACTGGAGCTGCTGTGGAGCAACCTCAGCAGGTAAAATTAATGATTTCATGGCCGTGGCCTTACCGGCAAGAAATCTGGGGATCGCGGAATCCTCCGGTTTCAAGGAACTGGTTATTCCCTGCGCTGCCTGCTATTCCAGGACCAAGGTAGCCCAGAAGCAACTGCAGGATTTCCCCCTGCTGAAAAATGAGATCAATCTTGAGTTGTCCAAGAAAACCAAAGGCACCATCAAGGTGTCCTCCACGCTGGATGTTTTGCGCAAAGAGGTGGATGGCAGCAGATTCAAGGAAATTGCCTTACATGAAGTGGAGGGATTCAAGCCGGCCTGCTACTACGGCTGCATGCACACCAGGTTTCCTTATGATGTGCCGGTTGAGGATAATGTTGAAAATCCCCAGGGCATGGAAAAAGTGCTCGAGGCCATCGGGGTGAAAGCCCTGGACTGGAACTATAAAACCCTGTGTTGCGGCGCTTCATCGGTTATCTACAACCCGGATTGCGCCCTGGGTCTGATGGCGAAAATCATGCAGGACGCCATATCCAGGGGTGCCAATTGTCTTGTGGTAACCTGCCCCATGTGCCAGATGAATATGGAATCGCAACAGGAGATGTATTGCGAGAAGTACGGGATCAAGGAATGTCTGCCGGTCTATTTCATCACCGAGCTGATCGGCCTGGCCTTCGGTTTCAGCAAAAAGGACCTGCAGCCCCCGGAAAATATGTTCACCGACGGTATGGACTGGACGCAGCTGTGCGGGGATTCGGTATAATATGGAAGCAGAATCCAAATTAATCGGCTCCGTTGTTATAGTTGGAGCGGGCATAGGCGGCATGCAGGCAGCCCTGGACCTGGCAGACAGCGGTTTCATGGTTCATATGATCAGCCGGGACTCGGCCGTCGGCGGCACCATGGCCATGCTGGACAAGACCTTTCCTACCGGCGACTGCGCCATGTGCATGATCTCACCCAGGATGGTTGAATCAAGCCGCCACCCCAATATCAAGATACATACCATGGCGCAGGTCACCGGGGTTTCAGGAGTGGCCGGCAACTTCACCCTTAAGATCAGCCAGCAAGCCCGTTATGTTGATCCGCTTAAATGCACGGGCTGCGGGATCTGCGAAAAAAAATGTCCCAAGAAAGTTCCCGGGGAATTTGACCAGGGACTTTCCAAGCGCAAGGCCATTTTCAGTCTATTTCCCCAGGCGGTGCCGAATACCAGGGTCATTGACCCTGAACAATGCCTCTATCTGACCAAAGGCAGATGCAGGGCCTGCGAAAAAGCCTGCCCGTCAGATGCGATAAATTTTGATGACACTCCGAGCGAATTTGAATTGAAGGCAGGTGCCGTGCTGCTCTGCCCGGGACTGGAAACCTATGACCCTGCCGTTCAGCAGGAACTGGGGTACAACAGATGGCCCAATGTTGTAACTTCATTGCAGTTTGAAAGGATTCTTTCAGCCTCAGGACCCTTCCGTGGTGAAATTAAACGGCCGTCTGACGGTAAACATCCCAAAAAGATTGCCTGGATCCAATGCGTGGGCTCGCGCGATCCCCATAATGCCAATCCCTGGTGTTCTTCGGTCTGCTGCATGTATGCCACCAAGCAGGCGGTTATTGCCCGGGAACATGATACCGAAGTGGTCCCGACTATTTTTTACAATGAAAAAAGAACATTCGGCAAGGATTTTGACAAATACGCCGACCGGGCCCGGGATGAATATAATGTGCGCTATGAACGTGCCATGATTTCGGCGGTCAACGAGGAGGTCGGAAGCGGCGATCTGTTTATCAAGTATGTTGACGGGCAAGGCCGCATGGTACACGAAAACTTTGACCTGATAGTTCTTTCCGTCGGTCTCCAGCCGCGTAAGGATGCTCTGGAGTTTGCAGGCATATTTGATATTGACATTGACCAGTTCGGCTTTCCCATTACCTCGCGCTTAAGTCCAATCGAAACCACAAGGCCCGGCATTTTTGTGGCAGGAACCTACCAGGGACCCAAGGATATTCCGGAAACCGTGGTACAGGGCAGTGCGGCAGCGGCGTCAGCCATGGCGATTCTGGACAAGCGAAGAGGACACGAGATTGAAGAAGTAGCCTTGCCGCCGGAGAAGGAAACCGGTGACGAGGAACCCCGGGTCGGAGTTGTGGTCTGTCACTGCGGTATTAACATTTCCCAGACAGTTGACGTGGAAAAGGTTGCTGAGAATGCAGCAAGGCAGCCTGACGTTGCCCATGCCGAGACGGTAATTTATGCCTGTGCCCCTGACGGGCAGAAGAGAATAAAGGAACTTATCCGGGAAAAAGGCCTGAACCGGGTCATTGTCGCCTCATGTACGCCAAGAACCCATGAGCCCCTTTTCCAGGAGACGATCAGGGAAGCGGGTCTGAACAAGTATCTTTTTGAGCTGGCCGACATCCGTGAACAGTGTTCCTGGTGCCACATGGGACAGAATGAGATCGCCACTGAAAAGGCCATTGATATCGTCAATATGAGTATTGCCAAGACCAGGCTCCTTCAGGAGGTCAAGTCCGAATCTGTGCCGGTTACTCCTGTGGCGCTGGTTATCGGAGGCGGCATTGCCGGGATGACCGCGGCTCTGTCGCTGGCCGAGCAGGGTTTTGCCGTTCATATAGTGGAGAAGGAAAAACGGTTGGGCGGCCTGGCCGCAGGGGTTCTTCATACTCTTGAAGGAGACAGTGTCAGGGAGCTGATACGCCGTAAAAACCTGGAGATTGACGACCATCCGGCCATAACTGTTCATGTCAACGTTGAGGTACGTAAAACCGAAGGCTATGTCGGTAATTTCAAGTCAACCTTAAGCGACGATACCGAAATCGACCATGGCGTCATAGTCATTGCCAGCGGCGGCAGTGAGTATTCCCCCGAGGAGTATGACTATGGCAAATCAGAAAAGATCCTTACCCAAAGGCAACTTGAGCGGCTTTTAAGCGCAAACAGCCTGCAGGCCGACGCCAGCTATGCGATGATCCAGTGTGTCGGCTCCCGTGAGGCACCCTTTAACTACTGCTCACGTATCTGCTGTCAGGATGCCATCAAGAATGCCATTGCAATCAAGCGTAAAACCCCCGATGCCCAGGTAACGATTTTTTACCGGGATCTGCGGACATACGGTCTGCGTGAAAAATACTATACAAAGGCCCGGGACCTGGGCGTACGGTTTGTCAGGTATGAAGTGGACAGTAAACCGGAAGTAACCCATGATGGCCAGAAATTTTCTATCACGGCCTATGATCCGGTCCTGGAACATGAAATCAGCCTGCCGGCTGACTATTTGATCCTGTCAACCGGGCTGCGGCCCAATGCATCTAATGACAAATTAGGTGAAATGTACAAGTTGACCAGGAACGAAGACGGATTTTTCCTGGAAGCCCATGTTAAGCTGCGCCCGGTGGATTTTCCAAGTGAAGGTATATTTTTAGCGGGACTGGCGCATGGCCCGAAAAACCTGGATGAGACCATCAGTCAGGCCCTGGCGGCAGCGGGCCGGGCCGGAACGGTTCTGTCCCAGTCTCAACTTGCGGTCTCCGGCATCATTGCCAAACATGACCGGGATAAATGCATGTCATGCCTGGCCTGTTTCCGGGCCTGCCCCTTTGACTCTCCCTTCATAGATGAAGACGGCAGGGTCAGTCATAATGAAATCAAGTGCACAGGATGCGGCATCTGTGCCGGCATCTGTCCGGCCAAGGCATTTCAGGTGAACAGTTTCAGAGATGACCAGATCACGGCCATGATCGACTCGGTGACCGAGAACTGCCTGCCCCCTTCTGCGACACACAAAAATATGGAAAAAAGTGATGACACAAACTGCAACTGCTGCTGACACAGCCCCTGCATCAGAGGTTGAAGCAGAAAATATAAAAAAAATACCGGATGACTGGGAAGCCAGGATACTGGCCTTTGCCTGTCATTACTGCGCTTTTGCCGCCGCCGACCTGGCCGGGGTGATGCGGCTTTCCTATGCACCCAATGTCAAAATTATCAGGCTTTCATGTACCGGGAAACTGGATCATTCCTACGTGCTGAGAGCATTTGAAAGGGGAATTGACGGTGTTTTTGTGGCCGGCTGACTGGAAGGCCAATGCCATTTCCTGGAAGGAAATATCAATGCGAGAAAACGGATAGAGCATCTTAAAAAACTCCTGGCCCAGGTCAACATAGACCCTGACCGGCTGGAAATGTTCAACTTGTCGGCTGCCATGGGTCCCCGCTGGGCGGAGATCTGCACCGAATTTACCGAACGGATAAAGAAAATGGGCCCCTCGCCTATCTGGCTGGCAATGAGACAGGAAAAGAGAATTGATTAGCGTTATTATAATTTTATAAAACAAACATAAAGGAATCCTTAGGCAATGATAGTAGGAGAACAAAAACCTCTTGAAGAAATATGGGAGACGGTCAGCGGCCACCGGAACGTTCTGGTTCTTGGCTGTAATGCCTGTGTTGCTGTCTGTCACCAGGGCGGCACCAAGCAGGCGGAGGTTCTCACCTCTCTCCTGCGGATGCAGGCGACGCAGGATGGTACTGACATACAATTTACAGTTAACGGCATAGAACGCCAGTGTGAACATGACTTTTTTGCACCTGTCACCGATGCCGTAAAAGAATCGGATGCGGTGTTAAGTCTTGCCTGCGGGGTCGGCGTCCAGTTCATGGCGGAAAAATTCCACACCACCCCGGTTTATCCTGCCTTAAACACCACTTTTTTAGGGGCGGTTGAACGGCCTGGATATTTTACCGAAAAATGCCAGGCCTGCGGCAATTGTGTGCTGGCGACAACCGGGGGTATATGCCCTGTTGCCCGATGCGCCAAGCGCCTTTTAAACGGCCCCTGCGGCGGTGTGAATAACGGCAAATGTGAAATAAACAAGGAACTTGACTGTGCCTGGCACTTAATAGTTGAACGGCTGGAAGCGCTGGGCCGGCTCGACGATTATGAAAAACTCTTTCCCTTGAAAGACTGGTCCAGGGACCGGGCCGGCGGTCCCAGAAAATTAATAGTTGAGGAACTCCTGCCGTGAACTTAAAGAGTGAAAGTAAATTAGAAAAAATATTGGCAGCCGGCCACCTGGCGGTAACCTCAGAATGCGGCCCCCCCAGGGGCAGCGATCCCGAGGTCATCATAAAAAAGGGTGAGCTGCTCAAGGATTATGTGGATGCGATTAATGTAACGGATAACCAGACCTCGGTTACCCGCCTCAGCAGCATGGCTGCCTGTATCCACCTGAAGCTTATGGGCGTGGAGCCGGTGCTGCAGATGGTCACGCGCGATCGCAACCGGATCGCCCTGCAGAGTGATATTCTTGGTGCTGCATCCTTTAACATTAACAACATCCTCTGTCTTTCAGGTGACCACCAGTCTTTCGGGGATTGCCCCGAGGGTCAGAATGTCTTTGATCTTGATTCCATGCAGCTGCTGCAGACAGCAAGGCACATGCGCGACAATGGCAAATTTTTAAGCGGTGATGAAATAAATCGCCCCCCTTCCATGTTTGTCGGGGCTGCTGCCAACCCCTTTGCCGAGCCTTTCAAGATCCGGGTGCCGCGGCTGGCAAAAAAAATTGCAGCCGGGGCCGAGTTTATCCAGACCCAATGCATCTATAATCTTGACAGGTTTGAAGAATGGATGAAAGGGGTTTGTGATCGTGGTTTGCATGAAAAGGTGTATATACTGGCCGGGATCACACCAATGAAATCACTGGGTATGGCACGCTATATGAAAAAAAACGTCCCCGGCATGGATGTCCCCGATGAAGTTATAGACAGATTTGCCGGTGTTCCCAAGGAAAAACAGGCTGAAGAAGGAATTGC
Source organism: uncultured delta proteobacterium (assembly GCA_963783905.1). Lineage (GTDB taxonomy): Bacteria > Desulfobacterota > Desulfobulbia > Desulfobulbales > BM004 > BM004. Next base: position 42,061 of record CAWAPG010000015.1, read on the forward strand.
CATCTGCCTGGAAACAATAGAGCGGCTTAAAGAAGTAAAAGGGGTGAGAGGTTTCCATATCATGGCAATTGAGTGGGAGGAAAAAGTGCCGGAGATCGTTGAAAAAGCCGGGCTTTTTCCAAGGCCTGAAGTCAGTTAAAAAAGGAAACATAATGCTATTTAGCTGGTTGGTATTAAACCAACTGGAATTATATTCTTACTTCTTATGACTGTTCCAGTCCATATTATTACCGGTTTCTTAGGGGCCGGCAAGACTACGCTGATGAATCAACTATTGAAGAAGGTGCCGGCCGGGTTGCGGCCAGCTATCATCGTCAATGACTTTGGCAAGGTCGCACTGGACAGCGAACTGATTGATCGCGGCAGTTACAAAGTAAGCGAGTTGGCTTCGGGCTGCGTATGTTGCACGCTTTCGGGCGCCTTGTCCGACACACTGATAAAGATTGTTGACGAACAGGCACCAGATGTCATTTTAATCGAGACTACAGGAATTGCGCAGCCTAGCCAGTTTCCTCCAATATTCAGGAGATTGAGTGATCATGTGCATTTGGCAAATGTCGTTTGCGTTGTCGATTCAATGAACTTTCTCAGAGGCGAAAAGTACTTGACTTTGTTACGAATGCAGGTGGAACAGTCTAATACAATAATCCTTAACAAGGTTGCAGATACTGACGAGGAGACCTTGGTCTCCCTCCGCCAACGTATAGAGTACCTGCGGCCACCGGATGCATACGTTATTGATACGAACCAATGTGATGCAGACACAACCGTTATTTATAATGAAAGGCCGCTCTATTTCACAGAAAATCCTTTTGCCATCAGCGATGAACAAGGATTTCAGTCCTGGGCTGTCGAAAATGATACAATATACAAATTTGCCGCTTTAGAAGAGTGCTTGGAGGGTTTAGTCGGGCGGGTGGAACGTGCAAAAGGCATTGTACAGACTGACATCGGTACGAAATGTTTTCAATTAACCCTGAGCGGCTACTCTATAGAGGAATGGCAAGGTGTCGGTAATAAATCGAAATTGATTTTCATAGGAAGAGAGCTGGAGGGGCTGAACATCCCGGACAAGTTGTCGGTATGTGCTATAATGTCGTGAGGGTCCTAATAAGACAAAACAGATCATCGTATTAACCCGTCAACAGGCCAAGTTATTGTTCAATATTTTCATGAATTACATGCAATAGTCAGTCTTATTGTAGCTGATAGTAAGCCGGGGAAGGAGAATACCAGTGATACATATCTCCTTCTCATCTGTGTATGAGAAATAAATTTATTGTCTCAACATTTTTTGCAACAAGGAGAAAATTCCATGAAAAAGTCTGTATACAGCGTGTGCGGGATGTGTACCGTTCGCTGTCCGATACGGGTCGAGGTGGAAGATAACCGCGTGACCTGGATCGAGGGCAACCAGCATCTGCTAGGCGGTGCCCTGTGTGCAAAAGGTTCTGCCGGTACAGCATTAGTCGATGATGACCAGCGTCCGCAACAGCCACTGATTCGAGAGGGCGGCAGAGGAGCAGGACGTTGGCAGGAGGTGAGCTGGCATACTGCATATGATTACATTACCGACAAACTCAAGAAGATCAAAAAGGAATATGGGCCGGAATCCATTGTAGTTTCATCACGCGGTGGCCCTTGGCAGAATATGTACAAAACGTTCTGCCATGCCCTTGGTTCTCCAAATTACACCAACCATGACTGCACTTGCGGATGTAATACCCACCATGCCAGTCTTTCCATTAATGGAGTAGGAAGGAAAGGTTTTGTCTACGACATCAAAAATTCCAACCATCTTGTGCTCTTCGGCCGCAATATGTTTGCCTCACTCCGGATCGCCGAAAACCACCAAACCCTGGATATGCTCGATAATGGCGGTAAGCTCACCTATGTGGATGTCCGCCAGACCATGACCGGCCTGAAAGCCACTCGCTTTTTCCAGGTTCGCCCTGGAACCGATTATGCCCTGGCACTCAGTTTTATTCATGAACTCATCCAGCGCGAGGCATATGACAAGGATTTCATCGAAAAATATGTCAGCGGGTTTGATGAACTCTGCGAATTTATTGAGCAGTATTCTCCGGCTTTTGCAGCTAAGGAATGTGGCGTGAAAGAAAATGCCATCAAGGCGTTTATTGATGAAATCGTAACCGATGTGCCCAAGGTGATCTTTCATCCGGGCTGGAATCTTTCACGTTACAGAGACTCTTTCTATGCCAGCCGGGCACTTCATATTCTTAATGTCTTAACCGGCAGCATAGAGCAGAAAGGTGGGTTGATTATTCCCAAAGGCCCGGAAGATTGTGGTGCAAAAGGGATTCGTAACCTGGACTGCCCCAAACCTGACATCAAGCGGGCTGACGGTGTTGGCTGGAAATACACGCATTTCGATAAGGGACCAGGGCTTGCCCATCTGCATTTTCCAGCTATGCGGACAGGCGACCCCTATCCAGTCAAGGCCTGGATTGCCATGCGACATGATCCCTTAACCGGCATGCCGGATCCCCAAGAGCAAAAGCTTGCATTTGATCATTGTGACCTGTTGGTTTCCATAGATACGCATTACAGTGAATTTGGCTGGTATGCTGATGTCATCCTTCCGGAGTCAACGTATCTGGAGCGTGACAATCCCATCTGTGTCCAGAAGGGGCCAAAACCGCGCCTGGCGGTTCGCCGTAAAGCGGTCGATCCAGTATTTGACACCAAACCCGGCTGGGAAATCTTCAAGCAGCTTGCTGAGCGGATGGATATTGGCGAGTACTTTCCGTATAACACCATCGAACAATTGTACGAATGGCAGCTGGAAGGTACCGGATTTACAATTAAGGATTTTGAGGAAAAAGGCTTTGTCTCACTTACAGATGAAGTGGTGATGTATGACCGTGACAATCTGGATGGCCAGTTCAAAACCCCGTCTGGAAAGATTGAAATAATAAGCAGGAAACTGGAAGAGGCAGGTCTCGAATCATTGAAACCGTATACAAGTCCAATCAAACCTCCCAAGGGAATGTTTCGCCTTGTCTACGGACGGTCGGCAGTACATACCCATGGCCATACTATCAACAACCCGCTACTCCATGAGCTCATGCCGGAAAATACCCTTTGGATTAACAACAAGGCTGCAGCAAAGCTGAATGTTTCAGAAGGTGATATCGTTGATGTGGTTGCCGAAAACGGCTTCACTCAAAGGGTAAAGGCCCATGTCACCGAGTTTATTCATCCTGAAGCGGTCTTCACAGTCCACGGCTTTGGCCGGCAGGTTCCTCTGCAGACGCGGGCCTACCATGCTGGATTGAGTGACCACAAGCTGATGGCAGGTAAACTGGATGACTGGGATCAGGCAGGAGGAGCGATCAACCTCTGTGAAGTTTATGTTACTGTGCGTCGGAGTGCGAGAAATCAGCAAAGGGGGGTTGAGCTATGAACCAATACATCATCCATCTCAACACTAAACGTTGCATAGGTTGCCACGGCTGCGTGATCCATTGTAAAACGAATAAAAATCTTCCGGTCGGGCCTATCCTCTGTGAAATCAGCCACAAACCGCTCAAATCGGTTCGAGGCGTGCCTAAGACCGAATTCGCTTTCCGTTCCTGCTATCACTGTGACGATCCATTCTGTGTCCCGGTCTGTCCGACATCAGCGATGGTGAAACGGGCTGATGGTATCGTCTATGTTGACCAGGAAAAATGTATCGGATGCATGGCTTGTGCTAAAGCCTGTCCATGGAGCATTCCACAGCTGAATCCGGAAACAAAGAAAGCAATTAAGTGTGACTACTGTATGGACAGGGTTGATAATGGTCTCAAGCCTGCCTGTGTCTCCAAGTGTACAACACATGCCTTGAAGTTTGTCTCATTAATTGAAATTTAAGATGTGTGCCTGTCATCAATTTAATCTTTAGCATTGCTGTCTCATAAAATTGCAAATAAATTCAATCAAATAAAGGCCAGGAGAGCTTCTCGTGGCATAATGCAATTGTGAAATAACATTACCAACAGGCAAATGCTGTGTTTATTACAGCTGAATCTCTTTGAACGGCGAAATTTAATTGAACTCTTTAAGCCGCCTGACAATCAACATATTGTTTCTCCACAAATTTTACTGGGAAATAATTTATGAGACAGCAGTGAAATGATATCTATTAATGAAGCGCTGCAGGTTATCAAGAACAATATTCCGAGTCCTGTTGCGCGAAATTATTTTGTAGAAGAAGTGGCAGGCAAAATTCTCGCCGAGGATATCCATGCGCCGGAACCATCCCCACGCTATTCAAATTCAGCCATGGACGGCTATGCTGTTCGCTGGGAAGATGTTTGTGGTGCAGAGCAGAAATCCCCCGTATCGCTCAAAATAGTGGGTGAAAGCAAGGCTGGTGCTCCCTTTCAGGAAATTACCAGACAAGGAGAAGCTATTCGCATCAGTACCGGGGCGATGATTACCGAAGGGTGTGATACTGTTGTTAGGATAGAGGATACAGAAGAGAATAACGGTGTTGTTCATATTAGGGCTGTCCGGAGGCAGGGGCAGGATATTCGATATCGTGGGGAAGAATTTCAGGAAGGAGAATTACTTCTGACCAAGCGCTCAAAATTATCTGCTCCGGAGGTGGCATTACTGGCAGCGGTGGGAATAAACATGGTGAAAGCCTACAAACCCTGCGAAGTAGCGATTCTTGTTACTGGCTCGGAACTTGTCGGTAAAGGAGAGAAGATTGCTGAGTACCAGATACGAGATTCGAATATGATTATGCTGAAAACCGCTATTGAAGAGTCTGGCGGTAAAGTAGTCTACTGCGGATATGTTCTGGATGAAAAAAAGCTACAGTTGATGCCATCGGCAAGGTGCAGGCAGATCTCATCCTCTCTACAGGCGGTGTTTCAGTTGGCAGACATGACTATGTAAAAGATGCCGCGCTGGAAAACGGATATTCACCTCTCTTTTGGAAAATCCGTCAGAAGCCCGGAAAACCACTTTATCTTGCGCAAAAAGAAAATACGTTATTGTTCGGCTTACCGGGTAATCCTGTTTCAGCTTTCATGTGTTTTGCCCATTATGCCAGGCCGGTCATCACAGCAATGAATGGTCTTCCCTTTGGATGGCCGACAGTTTCCGGGGAAGCCCGTGAAGACATCGCGAACAGAGGAAAACGTACCAACTTGGTGCGTGTCCAGCTTACATGGCGAGAGAACGGAGGTTACTGCATAACACATCCGAAAAAACAAGGATCACACATGCTGACCTCCCTTACAGAAGCTGATGGGTACATCGTTATGGAACCGGGTCAAAACCTGCTCAAAGGTGAACGAACCGATGTATACCGGTATGATTTTCGCAGAGACCCTGTATAGAAGAGATTGATATATTATGGTCTTAAGTGAAAACGGTTTGCATAATTGTAAAACGAAGGGGCTTAAAAAGAACATCTGGAAATCATCCGCAAGTCTGACAGGGGAATCCACACAACATGCTTGTTGGGAAACAGCACAGCAAACCCTGCTGGGTCGATCTCCCTGATTATCTGCTTCAGGAATTACGGCAGCATGTTTCCCTTTTTAAAGGAGCAATCCCTGAAAAAATGAAGCCCGTAACTAGCTAAAGTTACGGGCTTATCTGAATGTTGGTGCCGAAGGCGAGAACCTGATGAACCTTAATTAAAAAGTGTCATCATTCCAGACCGGGTCGCGTTTTTCGATAAAAGCAGAAAATCCTTCTATGGCATTGACACTCACACCCTGCTGGGCCATCATTTCCTTGGCAAAAATATATGCCTGGTATTCGGTCATCTCAACCTGGGCATAAAAATTCTGCTTGGACATATAGATGGCATACTTGCTGGATTTACAGATATCCTTGGCTAATTCCATGGTCTTTTCGTGTAACTGATCATCCTCAAAGACAAAATTTATCAGACCCATTTCCCGGCTCTCTTCGGCACTGTATAGTCTTGCTGTCATGAGCATTTCCATGCATTTTTTCTGTCCCACCGCCCGACTGACTGCAACCGTAGGTGTTGTGCAGTTATAAGAATAGATCAGACCTGTCATCCCGAACTGTGCTTTTTCCCGTGCCGCTGTTATGAGATCACAGCCAGCCACTAAATGACAACCACCGGCCATGGCAATGGCATGGACTTCGGCAATAACGCATTGTGGTACATTGCGGATGGTACTCATAAGATTGAAAGACGTCTGGAAAAGTTTACGGATATTTGAAACCGGCTGGTTTAATATCTCCGGCCGATAATGTCCGGCGCAGAATACAGGACCGTTGGCCCTAAGAATAATGACCTTTGTATCATGACGCTTGGCCGCATCCTGAAGGCATTCTGTCATCTCTGTTTCTGCATGGATGCCCAGAGCATTTCGTTTCTCAGGCATGTTGAGGGTTAAAATGCCAATTTCGTCTTGTTCTTCATAAAGAATTGAGTCGTAATTCATTGCACTTCTCCTTTTTTTTATAACTAAAAGTACCGTTAAGAAACCATCGTGTCGGGAGTTGAAAACAAAAAAACTCACACCCAACTTCTGTCGAACTTTTGGCATGCAAGCCTAATGCCGGGGATTAAACCATCATGATATTATAAAGCTGATTGGCTCCTGTGCCATAGGTCTTCGGGAGTATCGGACAGCAGCCTTTCTCAACGTCTTGCTATAATATACCTTCAGGTTCAATGAAGTTGAAATGGGTGGTCAAATTTTTCCCATTCCCCGTCAGGCGCTCATCTGATGTGTTGGTTGGGTGTGAAAAAGCACCATTTTGTATTCTTGTGCAGACTCTATACTGTTACGGTTTCGATTTGCTCCTTAATCTTCGGTTCAGCTATTTATTGCTCATGCATAGTGAATCAAGAAATTCAAAACAGTTTAAGACTGAAGGTTTAAACGGAAAAATGTTTTTGAGCTGCCCCGAAGCAAAATTGTTAGCCCTGTTCACTTTTTTTGTTCGCTACCGGATGAAGATGTTATGACAACTAAATAGATCGATGATTGGCACAGTACTTGCTAATTATATTTGTAATGCTGTGTTCATACAGCATTTTATATGAAACAGTTTGGCGGATTACCATTGAAATAGATGGCTACTTTTGAAATAACGCCCAAAGCAAGTGTTAAAAGGAGATAGAACGTGCAAAACAAATTATTGTCAATTCAGGAGGCTGTAACCAATTATACGTGGGATGGCATGACCTATTGCAATGGAGCGGCTCTGCCGGTGGGATCGTGTTCCATAGCTTTTGGGAAGGAAATGGTCAAGCAGGGACGTAAAAATCTGAATGTCATCTGCCATTGTGGTTCTCAGCAGGTCAATCTTCTTGCTGCTGTGGGTGCAGTGGATCGGGTTGAGGTTGGATTTTCCGGGCTGGAAGTATACGGATTTGCAAACGGGCTTAACCGCGCGGTTGCAAGCGGTAAAACTCGAATGGAAGATTATTCCAACGGTGCCATGGCCCTGCGGTTTTTCGGTGGTGCCATGAACTGGCCGTTCGTGCCGGCTACGGTCAGTATCCACAATGACCAGCAGTGGTGTTCAGCCGATTATCCCGACGAGTATCCCTGTGGCCGGAAAATTCCTGAAATCACAGATCCTTTCACCGGGAAAAAATACGGTGCCTTTCGAACGATCCGGCCTGATGTCGCAGCTATTCACGTGACCATGGCCGACATATATGGAAATGCAATCATGCTGGGTACAGAATGGAATCGTTTTGAAATGTCCCGTGCTGCCAAAAAAGTAGTGCTGGTGGCTGATAAGATTGTTCACACCGACTGTATGCGCCAGTATCCCAATCTGGTCCGGATCATTTCTGAGGTGGTCGATGCCGTGGTTTATTGGCCCTATGCTGCCTGGCCCCAGGCATCTTGCGGTCTCTATGACAGTGACGAGGAGCATATGTTTTACATGAACAAAATGATGAAGACCGAAGCTGATACCGCGGAATACTGCGATAAGTGGGTCAATAACTGGAGCAGTCATGAGGAATATATGGCTCTCATCGGCAAGGATAAAATTGAAAAAATTTCCCAAACAGCTACTGCGTTCCTGATGGATCCTTATCGGAGGTGGATCAGAAGCGATGCGGAAATACGTGAACTTCAAGATAAGGCAAAGGGGTAGAGAAGATGAAATATACCAAGCAAGAATTCATGGCAGTCATAACCGGTCGCGAGATCAAAGACGGTGAACTTATTATTCTGGGTGTAGGTCTGCCGATGCTGGCGGGTTACTTTGCCAAATTAAATCATGCACCCAATCTGAAACCTTTTACTGAAGGAGGGGTTTATGGGTCCACCCCGGTGGGTGGTCTGCCCTGGGGCATCGAATGCAACCGTATATCAGCCAATGCCACGAGTTTTACCAACGCCATTGATGCTTTGGGATTTTTGGTTTTATCAGGACGCGCTGACAATGCTGTGATCGGTGCAGCCCAGGTTGATAAATATGGTAATGTCAACACCACCGGTATCTGGGATGAACCGCCCTGGAAGTCGGGAAAATACTCCCCCCCCCGGGTGCGTCTCAATGGTAGTGGTGGAGCTAGCGATATTTCAGTCGGTTGCAAGCGTTACCTGATCATGGCCTCCCATGAAAAACGGAGGTTTATGGAAAAAGTTGACTACATTTCCAGTGTTGGTTTTTTGACCGGCGGAGACAGTCGTGAAAAGTGCGAATTTCCGGGCGGCGGTCCTGCAGCCATTATTTCAACACTCGGCATTTTGCGCCCTGATCCGAAAACCAAGGAGTTTTACCTGGAAGCCTATTATCCTTTTACTACCATAGACGAAGTGAAGGCAAATACGGACTGGGATTTAAAAATTTCCAAGGATGTAAAGATTGTGCCTGAACCCACTGCCGAAGAATTGAAAGATCTTAGGACAGTGGACGCAACGGGCTCTCTGCGGAAAAAAGGTTGAGCGCGACAAGAATAATTTACCGGGAAATTTGAGATTTTATGGTGATTCGGCAATTCCCGTTTCTGGTGTGCAAACGCAACCGTGCTCGCAACATGGTGTTATAATGCACCACCCCGGCCACCGAAGTTATTGGAGGACACAATGTTCTTTTTCTCCGCTAACGATCCCCTCGGTCGCTTACACCAGCCCTGAAGGTGCCTGTGGTGGGTAGGGATGACAGAAAAGGAGCCCCAAGAGCGCAATATCGACTATAAGAAAGGGAACTTTTCATGGGGGGCGAGTGACACAGAGCCTTGACTGCCGGTGTCGAGTTTGGTGCAGGCAAGGCGCTTTTCGAATGGCATCTGTAATGAAGCTGTTTCGGACTACAAACTACTGATCCCTCCCCGGGAGGCGAATTACCAATACCGGTATCTGGCTGTCTTTTACAATTCGCCTGGCTGTGGTGCCAAGAAGAGAATCCTGTAAAATATTATGCCCATGGGTCCCTAAAATAATTATATCGGCCTCGATATTTTTTGCTGTTTTGAGAATTTCAACATGGGGGACGCCCTGCGGTACCCGGATATCATCAACCCTTTTACTGCAAGAATCAATTTGGTTATCCATTTCTTTGCAGAAACCAGAAATCCTTCCTTTTATTTTTTCAACAGAGCCATTGGCATGTTCTGATTTTAACTGCTCCCACTTCTCAATCCCCACCATATCCTTGACCCGAGTTTCGGAATTAGGGCTCAGGGTTTCAAGGACAGATATGATTGTTATCTGGGCACTGTATTTTTGGGCGAGATCAGCGGCATAACTGAAAGCATATCTGGCATTTTCAGAAAGATCGGTGGCATAAAGGATCCTTTTTATTTTGGGCTTCATCGTACGCTCCTTTTTATGGGTTGAACCAATATTATATATAATATACTTTTTGTGACATATATGCTCATCAGGATACTGTGGAATTGCTGCCGGTAAGATAACTTCTGTCTGTATGGGAGGGGAGAGGGGATTCCCCTCCCATACAAACACCGTGCCGAACTATACAAAACTGTCCTTTCTATTTATTGAGCGACCATAGATGCTTGGGGAAGATAAAGCGCCAAGTCCGGCCAGAAAAACAAAATAATGAGCACAAGAAATTGAATTGCGATAAAAGGTACACATCCACGATAGATATCAACAAGGGATACCTCAGGTGGTGCGATCCCTTTCAGATAAAAAATGGAATAAGCAAATGGAGGGGTGATATATGAAATCTGCAGCGTGATGCAAAACATCATGGCAAACCATAACTGGTCCCAACCCATGGTTTTTACAATGGGTATGAAGATGGGGATGACCACCAGCAGGATACCGATCCAGTCCATAAACATGCCCAAAATGAAAATAATCAGCAGCATGATGAGCAAAAGTACGGTAGGCCCGGTATTAAGGCTCATCAGAAGATCGTAGATCAAATTACCGCCGCCAAGCTTGTTGAAGGTCGTCATGAAAAATTTAGCCCCCAGCACAAGCCACATGATAAAGGTGCTGATTTTAAGGGCGCTGTAACCGGATTCCAGGAACATCCTGAGATTCAGCTTGCCGTATATCGCTGCAATAAACAAAGCTCCCAGACCGCCTAAAGCCGCCGCTTCGGTGGGTGCGGCAAGTCCGAAAAAGATGCTGCCTAAAACGCAGATGATAATACCAATGGGGGGAACACCGGAAAGCAATAAAATCTTTAACACATCTTTACGGCTGTACTTCGCTGCTTCTTCCGGGGTAATGGCGGGGCCAAATTCAGGGTTCAAAAAGCACCTGCCGCCGATATAGAGGATATAAAGCGCTGCCATAACAAGACCCGGCAGGATTGCAGCGATAAACAGCATGGAGATGGACACACCTGCCACAGGTCCGTAAAGGATCATCATGATGCTGGGAGGAATGATCACCCCCAATCCTCCTCCGGCGCAAATTACCCCGCTGGCCATTCTCCTGTCATAACCATATTTGAGCATGGAGGGCAAAGCAATCAGGCCGATGGCGATTACCGATGCACCTGCAATACCGGTACAGGCTGCAAACAATGTGGCGATCAGCATTGTAGCGATGGCAAGTCCTCCCCGGAGTGGTCCCAGTAAAAGATATAACCCCAGGTAAAGTTTGTCAGCTATCTGGGCTTTTTCGAGCACCACACCCATGTATACGAACAAAGGAATGGCAAGCAAAGACCAGCCTGACATTACGCCATAGGTATTCAGGGTTGCCTGATAAGAGGCCAGATTGATACCACCGACCAGTGTTCCAAAAAAAAGTCCCAACCCGGCCATTACAAAAGCCACCGGGAAACCGATGATGACCCCTCCAAGGAGAGCGACTACCATAATTATTGCGTAGATTTCATTAAGCGACATTTGATTCCCCCTTTAACGCTATCACAGAACTGGTAATAAAATGACCGATCGACTGTAACAGCAACAGGAAGAAAGCCAACGGCATAACCGCCTTGTAAGGATAAATAGGGGGACGCCATGAACTGACCATAGAAGTCTCACGAACTCCAACCGAATTTACAAAGTCTATCCAAGTTGAATAAAACATAAAGCTGCTCAGGGGTATCATAACAAGGGCCAGGAAAAAAAGATCCAGCACGGCTCGTGTCCGCGGAGAAAATTTTTGGTAAATCACGTCCACCCTGACATGGGAATCATGCTTCATGGCGTACGCGCCTGCCAGCATAAAATTAGTTCCATAAATCATATAGTTAATATCAAAAGCCCAAAACGTGCTCTTCCCTGTGAAAAACCTGGAGAACAGGTCTAAGGAAACCGTGATGACCAGTGCTATGAAAAGCAGCGAGACTGCCTTTCCAACAAACTCGTTCAGGGCATTAATTCCATTTACAACAGGTTCCACCATTTTTATAGACATACGTACACCGGAATAAAATTGGATGATCGTGATTTTCAACTACCGGTTTTGCGTTTTGGGGAGACGTCTCAACCTTAGTGGTCCAGCGCCCCCCCAAAAACAGTGTATTTAGACAGTATTGTTTAGATTAGAGAAGATCGTCAATGAAATGGACATATTTCCCATATCCCTGTTTGTTCATGAAATCGTCATAATATTCCATGTATTGGGCCATCTCCGGGTCTGTTTTCGCTTTTTCCTTGTAAAACGCCAGGGCCTGTTCATGGATATATTTACCCACTTCCATCGGTATAATCGCGATTTGGGCGCCAGTTTTTTCAGCCTTGGGCATGGTTAAAAAATCAAGGAAGAGAGACTCGGCCAAAGACCATTTCATGGACTCAAAGGACGCCTCTTTAATCAGTTTTTGCAGGTCTGCCGGAATTTTATCCCATTCGTCTGCATTGATGAAGAGCATAAGGTTGCTTGGTGAGGAGCTGTAAGGGTTAAAATAGACGTATTTGGCAGCATCGGCAAATCCCATAGGAATATCACCGAAAAAATTGGCAAACTCGGCCGCATCAATTACACCGCGTTCCATCGCAGGCACAATCTCTCCTGCGGGCATACCCACAACCGAAGCACCAGCCGCTTTAAAAACGTCCCCGCGAATGCCCACGGACCGAATCTTCAGATTTTTCAGGTCTTCGATTGTGTTGATGGGTTTCGTGGAATAGAGAAATGTCTCAGTGGTCTGCATTGCGCTGGGCAGAACCTGAACATTGTACGTTTTTCTCATATGTTTTTCTAAAAGTTTCCATACGGGTGTTTCATAGTTCTTGGTATCTCTAACGTTATCGGTGCCATGGTAAAAAGCCATTTTTTCAACCGGCCCCATGCCTGGTGCCGAGCAATACATCCCCGACATCCAATCCTTGCTCATGGTATAACATGTACAAGCCAGACCTGCTGGGAACACGCCCTTGGAGACGGCGTTCCATGTTTCATACCCCGGTACAATTTCATTGCCTGAATACCGTTCGAACTTCACCCTTCCGTGGGTCCAATTCTCAATAAAATCCAGGGTGCGCATTTGTAGATAATGCAACCCGGAACCAGCGGGCCAGGATGACTGGGTTTTCAACACAACTTCAGGTTTTTCTGCTGCTTTTGCTGCCATGCTGTTTGTTGGCAAAACGAAGGCCAATCCAATAAGCAGCGCCAATCCAATTAAAAATTTTTTTCTGGTTTGAATCATACTTTTTCTCCCTTAATATAGATTTTAGTAAAAATGCACCAGACTCTAGAATGAACCAGCAAAATTCATACCAAGTTCTTAAATTTTTTTTAAACTGCCATTAAACAACCGCACCACAATGTAGAAAACCCTCTATGCATGTTTTGCTAGTCCATAGAGAATTATTTGAGCCCAGCCGACTTTCAGCCTGCCCCTGAAAACCGGTGCGCAAATGCAGCCCGCTCCCAGGTGTGCTGCATTTGCGCACCGGAGGACCAATGGGTCTCATTTGACTTGAGGGTGCCCTTAAACCTTTTTCTTCATTGGGCGAGGCTACACCACCATCCATACGGTGAGATTAGCCCTTCCCAGAGGAGCAGCGAGATCTTCGCCTCCATAAGTGAGGAAGCGAGACAGCGTTTCTTCAAACTCCAAGGAAAACGCGGAGCAGAACGAGAATACCTTGCCTATGACAGCACCTCTATTTCCAGCTATTCGAAATTTTTAAGGCAGGTGCGCTACGGCAAGAACAAAGATCATGAGCATCTTCCCCAGATCAACTTGAGTATGTTGGTCGGACAACAGTCTCGTCTGCCATTTTATTACCGGAAACATTGTGGATGTGAAAACTCTGAAAAGGTTGCTGGGGGACATGAATTCTTTGGGATACAAGAAAATCAAGGTGGTTTTAGATCGGGGATTTTTCAGCGCCTCTAATGTCAACGAACTGCACAAGCACCATATGAAGTTTCTAATCGCCGGTAAGCTGTCGTTGAAACTGGTGCGAACGCATTTGGATACCGTGCGGGAGACGATGAGAAACTGGTCTCACTACCATCAAGCATATCAACTTTACGCGTATTCCATGCCGATTACCTGGAACTATGTTCAGGAGCGCCCTTACAAAGGCGATACTATCAAGTCAGATCGCAGAATGTATCTCCACCTGTATTTTTCACCGGACTTAGCCCTTGAGGATGAAAAAGCCTTCAATAACCGGCTGGCCGAATGGCAGGAAGAATTATTGAGCGGAAAGCGTCACCCGGACCATGAGAAGCAGCACGACAAGTATTTTGAGGTAAAAACGACACCGGTACGAGGAACCAGAGTAATTGCCAAGGAGGAAGCGCTGGCAGAAGCAAAACGGTACTATGGTTATTTTGCCCTGATGAGCAATGACATTAAAAACGCAGTGGAGGCGCTGGAGATTTACCGGAACGAAGATTTGGTCGAGAATCTTTTTCATGTCCGGTCCTGAAGTAAAATAATCCGAATCACTTTCATGGGGAGAAAAAAGAATGACCGGCTAAAATTTCCCCAGGGCGGCCCACAGGACGCCGGCAGCAATTGCCGAACCGATGACTCCGGCCACATTGGGGGCCATGGCGTGCATGAGCAGAAAATTGTTGGGATCCTCCTTTTGGCCCACCATCTGTACAACCCGGGCGGAATCCGGAACCGCCGATACCCCCGCTGCGCCGATGAGAGGATTGATTTTTTCCTTTAAAAACAGGTTCATGAACTTGGCAAACAAAACGCCGCCCATGGTGGCAATAATAAAGGAAAGGGCGCCGAGGCCGAAAATGAATATTGACTTCGGGGTCAGAAAAGTCTGGGCCTGAGTGCTGGCACCTACCGTAAAACCAAGCAGGATGGTAACAATATCGATGAGCGCGTGCCTGGCCGATGTCGCCAGCCGGTCGGTAACGGTGCTCTCCTTCAGCAGATTGCCGAAGAAAAGCATACCAAGCAGGGCAATGGATCCCGGGGCGATCATGGCGCAAACCAGGAAGGCCACAATTGGGAAAATAATTTTTTCTTTTCTGGAAACTATCCTGGGGGGCTTCATGTGAATTTTTCTTTCCTCGGATGAGGTGAACAGATACATGATCGGCGGTTGGATAACCGGTACCAGCGCCATGTAGGAGTAGGCGGCAATGGCAATGGGTCCGAGAAGTTCCGGGGCCAGCATTGAGGACAGGAATATGGCGGTAGGACCGTCGGCTCCGCCGATGATGCCGATGGAACCGGCCTGAGCCGGAGAAAATCCAAGGTAGAGGGATCCGAGGAAAGTCAGGAATATGCCGATCTGGGCGGCGGCGCCGAGGAGTATCAGTTTGGGATTCGAGAGCATGGTCGAAAAATCGGTCATTGCCCCGATGCCGAGAAAAATAAGAGGCGGATAGATACCCTTGGTCACCCCGAAATAGAGATAGTACAGGACGCTGCCCTGATCATAAACCCCCAGAAGCATGCCCTTGATGGGTGGAACATTGCCGACGATTATCCCCAGCCCGATGGGGATAAGCAGCAGCGGTTCATAATCCTTTGCCACCGCCAGGTAGATGAAAACGATCCCGATAAGGATCATGATCACATTGCCGATTTCCAGGTGGGCGAAACCGGTATGGTGCAGAAAAATTTCAAAACTCACAGGGGGGTTCTCCGCCGGTTCAGATAATAACGATTAATTCCTGGCCCTGGCTGACAATATCACCATCGCGCACCAGGATATGTTTGACAATACCGTCCCGGGGAGCGGGAAGTTTATTTTCCAGCTTCATGGCTTCCATGATCAACAGTTTCTGACCGGCTGCAACCTTGTCGCCTTCCCGGACAAGAATAGCCTTGATCTGTCCCGGCATGGGCGCAATGACCCCGTCGCTGGAGAGCTTGGGAGGTGGGACTGAAGCAGCTGACACCTTCGGGCCGCCGCCCTGCTTCGGGGGATTCTTCGGCGCTGTTCCTGGCATGACCAGCCGCTGAATCTGATTGATGGAAACAGTATGTTCCCGGCCGTTAACTTCAACTACGGCTTCGTCATCGGTGACCTTTTTGACAATAACCTCATAACTGTTATTGTTAATGGTCAGGTCATACTTTCGCATGGGTCATTCTCCCGTACTTCTGCGGTCCGGCAGATGGCTGCGCACTGCAAGACCTCTCATCCTGCCGGCCGTCAACCAAGGTGATTCACGGTTTTCATGCCGCGGCCAGGTAATTTTTTCACCGCTGCCCCCTCCTGTCTGGTCCAGGTGCAGGGCAACGGCTATTGCCAGCAGCAGTTCAGACTCATCTGCTGAAATTGTCTCGACTCCGGGCGGCTCTTTCGGGCTGTTCCCGCCTGGTTTCAATATTGCGGGCGGGTTAAGGATCTTTGACAGCAGGATTATATAGATGCTGATAAAGGAGAGGCCGGCGAATACGATCAGCATGCCCATGATGCTGAAGGTAATATAGTTATGCCCGTTATGAAACAGATTGGCGAAACTCATGTGGTGAAAGGAAAAACCCATTTCTGCCCTATATCGTGTTAACTGACCGGTTTTCTGTCATAATTATTTACTCAATAGCATACCGTGAAAAGGAAGTCAAAGAATGAACAGGCAGGACCGGAAAGGGCAATATTAATTGCTGTAATTTCAAATTATTGGAAGTTATATGAAAGCGGCGGCCATAATGGTCATGGTAAAAATATCTGCGGTGAAAAATCATACTCGGCCCAGGGTGAAGGGTCGGGATAGGATTGTGTTTCCCGGCGCGCAAAACCATGCTAAAATGCTGAGATTATAGTATTATAATACTTTGTAATTGCAGGGCGCCTTCTTCAGTGCCGGATTTTTTGCTGCAGGCGTAGCGCATCCGGCTGTCTTATCATATGCAAACTTTATAAAAAGGGTTACTTGCATGGCGGAAAACCATGATGAAACAGGGCTGAAAGCGGCTATTTTCACCAGGCTGACCAGGGGTGAGTTCAGAAAAGCCTGGGACGGGATCATCGGCATGGCCAGAAAAGCTCTGTCTAAAAGAGAAGGACTGGATCCACGTTATGAAAACAGAGATCATCTGCACCGCCTGGCCCATGAATGCATATACGCCAAGGGAGGTGATGTTTCCTCGCGGGCCAGAGCGGTTGAACTCGGTGCCGTTTACCTGCACTTCTCGGAAAAAGGCAGGGAAATGTTTCATGATATTCTTGCCCATGACTTTGATATCGATCGGCAGGCACTGGCTGAAAAGATCAAGGAATTGGAAGTGGCCCGGAATCAGAAAGAGGCGATTAATGCTGAAATCGCACTGAAAAACGCCCTGACTCCTCCAAGAATCAGTCTTCTGACCCAGTTTTCGTCCCTGCCGAACGGTCTGAAACTCTTAATCGATATGCGGGCCACTCTTTTGACCAGGGTCAGGGAGGACCAGAGGCTGTGGAAACTTTCTCTTGATATTAAGGAATTGCTCGGTGCATGGTTTGATATCGGTATGCTTGACCTGCAGGAAATTACCTGGAATTCACCGGCGGCCCTCCTGGAGAAATTGATCGAATATGAGGCCGTGCATGAGATTCGTTCGTGGAGCGACCTGCGCAGCAGGCTTGATTCGAATCGGCTCTGTTTTGCCTTTTTTCATAATAAGATGCCGGCGGAACCCTTGATATTTGTGGAGGTGGCCCTGACCGACAGGCTGAGCTCCAATATTCAGGAACTGTTGAACAAAGAAGGTGCTAAACGTGACCCCGAACATGCTGACACGGCAATTTTTTATTCGATTTCCAATACGCAGCCGGGCCTGGCAGGCATAAATCTCGGTAATTTTCTCATCAAGACAGTGGTGCAGGAACTTTCAAGTCAGTTTGACAACCTGAAGCATTTTGCCACCCTCTCTCCGGTGCCGGGCTTTAAAAAATGGCTTGCTCCCAGAATTGCCGATAAAGATACGGAAGTTCTGCGTCCCAGGGAGATCGGTATTCTCAAGGAACGTTTTGCCTGTAAAAATGCAGAGGAGAAGCTGGCGGAAATCCTGACAACTGAATGGCAGCAGGACGAAAAAAAGGCAGAAGTTATCAAGCCTGTACTCACCAGACTCTGTGCCCAGTACCTGGTTGAAGAGAAAAGGGGAAACAAGGCGCTGGATCCGGTTGCCAACTTCCATCTGGCAAACGGCGCCAGGCTGGAAAGGATAAACTGGCTGGCCGATCTCTCGGAAAGCGGGATGAAACGGGCCTATGGCATTATGGTCAATTACTACTATGAGCTCTCGGACATTGAGAAGAATCATGAAGAGTATGTGACCAAGGGCCATGTTGTTGCCAGCCGGAGCGTTAAATCCCTGCTCAAATAATGTAACTGTCTGTTGCTGTTCGTCCCTGCGCGGCAGGGTATACAAAATCAGCGGTCAGCATAACTATGCCCCTGTCAGAATCGGAGTGCAAATTCAAGGCGTAATCACACAGAGGATATCATTTTTCGCCACGTGATCACCGACTCCCAGGTTGATCCGGGTGATGGTACCGCTGATCGGCGCTGCAAGGGCATTCTCCATCTTCATTGCCTCAAGGATCAGGATGGACTCACCTTCGTTCACCGTGTCGCCTTCTTTTTTGTTCAATCCGACAATCATGCCCGGCATGGGCGCGAGGAGTGACGTGGAGCCGCTGTCATCAACAGCAACCGGTGCAGGTTCTTTGGCGGGAGCAGCTGCCGGCTTGGAAGCGGCAGGAGATGGGGGAGAAACCCGGGCCGGTCTCGGAGGGCCCTGCCGAACGGAACGTATGTTGGGTGGTCCCTCGGTATCTTCAACCTCAACTTCAAAATATTCACCGTCGACCAGGACGTTGAATTTACGCATATTATCCCCCAGGTCCGGGACAGTTTTTTCCTTTTTCTCCACCAATTTGCCGGCCTTGGCCTTGGCAATGAGTTCCTGCTCGGCCTTAACATCAGCCATGGTGCGCGGCTTGACCTCCGGCGGCACCGGTTCGAGATTGTATTTCCACTTCAGGAACCTTTTGCCGGTCACCGGGTAGAGGGCATAAATCAACAGATCATCAATATCTTTGGCCAGATCTTTTACCTCTTCCCTGGCCTTATCAAGCTCGGGCTCCAGAACCTCCGCCGGTCTGCAGGTAATGGGTTTTTCGCCCCGCGGGTAGCCCTTTAAGGCCTTTTTCTGCACTTCAGGATTGATAGGCACCGCTGTTTTGCCGTATAAACCGTAGCACAGGTCTTTTACCTGGCCGGTTATCATTTTATATCGTTCCCCGCCTTCGTCAAACAGCACGTTGTTGACGGTCTGGATACCGACTATCTGGCTGGTGGGAGTGACGAGGGGGATCTGGCCGAGATCCTTTCTTACCTTGGGCAGTTCGGCATAGACCTGATCGATTTTGTCCAGGGCATCCATTTCCCGCAGCTGGTTCACCAGGTTTGACAGCATGCCGCCTGGAGTCTGGTGCAGAAGCACATTAATGTCGATAATGGACATCCTGTTGTCGGCCAGCAGATGCCGGTATTTGGGGATGATTTCCTTTTCAAAAATTTCATTGATCCGGGCCAGCAGATTAATATCAAACCCGGTATCCCTGTTGGTGCCGAGCAGGGCCATTACCAAGGGTTCAACCGCCGGATGTGATGTGCGGTAAGCATAGGGAGACATGCAGGTGTCGACGATGTCGGCTCCCGCCTCAATTGCCTTGAGATGCGTCATTGGAGCCATGCCGGAGGTGAAATGGCTGTGCAGGTGAAGAGGCGGCTTCACCGCCTCTTTCAGGGCCTTGAAAAGCGGGAAGGCATCATAGGGGGCCATTAGTCCCGCCATGTCCTTGACGCAGATGCTATCGGCGCCCATGGCTTCCAGTTCTCTGGCCTTATTAATGTAGTAATCCAGGTTGTATACATCGCCACCCAGACGCGGTTCCGTCAGGGTATAACAGATGCATCCCTGGAAGTGCTTGCCGGCTTTTTTGATGCCCTTGACCACGGTTTCGAAGTTGCGGTAATCATTCAGGGCATCAAAGGTCCTGAAGATATCCATGCCGTTTGCTGCGGCGCGATCAACAAAGGCTTCGGCAACATCATCGGCATAATTACGGTATCCCACCAGATTCTGAGCCCGAAGCAGCATGGAAAACGGGGTTTTTTTAATATATTTTTTCAGGGTCCTGATCCGTTCCCATGGATCTTCATTAAGAAAACGGTGCATGGCGTCAAAAGTGGCGCCGCCCCAGGTTTCCAGGGCCCAGAAACCGACTTCATCCATGAACTCGGCAACCGGGATCATGTCTTCGGTTCTTCCCCTGGTGGCGAAAAGGGACTGATGACCGTCACGCAGGGTCAGATCCATAACCTTGACCGGGTTTTTGGCCTTCGGCCGGTCCTTGCTGTATTCCATCTTGGTACTTTTGACGACGATATCGCTGCTCATGGTAGTATTCCTATAAAAAATTGATTAGCCTCTCCAACCTGGAAAAAGCCGCATTTGGGCCATACTGCGCAGCATCATCTGCGACTGCCGGCCGCTGAAACTCCAGAAACCTTCCGGGGCCGGCAGTTCCGGTCTGCCGGCCGGCATCTGATTCCAGGCAGATTCCTCCTCATTCTGCAGGTAATAGAGAACCGCTGTCATGGCGGCAATTTTCTTTTTATTCTTTTCCATGGGTTCGGGACCCTATGATTTAATTGCCGAGCTGGACATATGCGGCGTATTCGGTTGCCCTGCCGGTTATGGAATCAATCTTTTCTTCGAGCATTTTCCGTTCCTGGCTGTCGAGCCAACTGTTCCAGTCATCAAGGGACTGCCAGGTGCTGATCACCATATACTCGCCCGGTTTGTCGATGCATTTCAGGGTCTCGCCGCTGATGTACCCGTGCTGCCGCATAGCATGCGCCCTTAATTCAACGATTAACGGCCGTACAACCGGTGCCACTTCCTGTACGATGGAACGCTTAATGAGAATTTTTACAGCCATAATTGTCCTCCGGATGCTGAAATATCATGGATTAAGGCCTATAACGGTATATTGCCATGTTTTTTCATGGGATTGGTGTCACGCTTATTCTTCAGCAGCTGCAGTGCCTTGATTATTCTGAAACGGGTTATTGCCGGTTCAATAATATCATCTATATAACCCCGCTTGGCGGCCACGAACGGATTGACCACCGCTTCGGCATATTCCTGCTCTTTCTTTTCCAGATAGGCCGGGGGATCATCACTTTTTTTAGCTTCCCGGCCATACAACACTTCAACCGCCCCCTTGGCACCCATGACGGCGATCTCGGCGGTGGGCCAGGCATAGTTTATGTCACCCCGCAGATGTTTGGAAGACATGACGCAGTAGGCACCTCCATAAGCCTTGCGGGTAATAACCGTAACCTTAGGAATCGTGGCTTCGGCAAAGGCATAGAGCATTTTGGCGCCGTTTCGGATGACGCCGCCATATTCCTGGACGGTACCGGGGAGAAATCCCGGGACATCGACAAAAGTCACCACCGGGATATTAAAGCAGTCGCAGAAGCGGACAAACCTGGCACCCTTTATCGAGGAGTCAATATCCAGCACTCCGGCCAGATATTCCGGCTGGTTGGCGACAATGCCCACCGGATAGCCGTCGTAGCGCGCAAAGCCGATTACCAGGTTCGGGGCAAATTCTGCCTGAATTTCAAGGAAATCACCATGGTCGACGGTCCGGCGGATCACCTCTTTCATGTCATAGGACTGGTTGGGATTGTCCGGAATAATCTGGTTCAGTAATTCATCAGTTCTTTCCGGGGAATCATCGGTTGCAATGACCGGCGGACTCTCCATGTTGTTCTGCGGCATAAAGGAAAGAAGTTTTCTGATATAGTCAATGGCGTCAGCCCCGGATTCGGCGGCATAGTGGATAACCCCGCTTTTGGTGGCATGAACGGTGGCGCCGCCGAGCTCCTCAACGGTTACGTCTTCATGGGTCACGGATTTGACCACCTTGGGGCCGGTAAGAAACATATAGCTGTTGTTTTTAACCATGATGGAAAAATCGGTGAGAGCCGGGGAATAAACCGCTCCCCCGGCACAGGGGCCGAAAATCGCGGAAATTTGGGGAATAACCCCTGAACCCATGACATTGCGCAGGAAAATATCCGTATACCCGGCCAGACTTTCAATGCCTTCCTGGATCCTGGCACCGCCTGAATCATTAAGGCCGATGACCGGGGCCCCGTTTTTCATGGCCAGGTCCATGATCTTGCAAATTTTTTCGGCAAAGGTCTCGGAAAGTGAGCCGCCGAAAACGGTAAAGTCCTGGGAAAAGACATACACAACCCGGCCGTCAATCGTACCGTAGCCGGTAATGACCCCGTCGCCGAGAAACTCCTTGCCTTTCATGCCGAACTGGGTGCAGCGATGGGTCTTGAACATATCAAACTCTTCAAAGCTGCCTTCATCCAGCAGCATTTCCACCCTTTCCCGGGCCGTCATCCGGCCTTTGGCATGCTGCTTTTCTATGCGTTCCTGACCGCCGCCGAGACGGGCCAGGTTCCGCATCTTTAAAAGTTTTTCAAAGTCGTTGCTCATTTTTTTCTCCTGCTCCTTGCGCCGCTTTCCGGATTGAGATGAGGGTCGAATATCAGCTTTTTTTTGCACAGAACTCCGTTAACACTCCATGGGTCGATTTGGGATGCAGAAATGCAACCATCTTGCCGCCGGCCCCCGCAATCGGTGTTTCATGGATAAGGCGGCTGCCGCCTTCCCGGGCCTGTTTGATCTGGCCTTCAATGTCATCAGTTCTGTAAGCCACATGATGAATGCCTTCCCCGTTTTTTGCCAGGAATTTGGCAATGGGACTTTCTTCGGAAGTAGGTTCCAGCAGTTCAATATGAACTTCGCCCACCGCAAAAAAAGCCGTCCTGACCTTTTGGGAGGCAACGATCTCTTCGCCCTCGCACGGCAGCCCAAGGACCTCTTCATAAAATATTCTTGCCTCGGCAATGGAGTGTACGGCAACCCCTAGATGATCAATCTTTTGCAACATATTTTATCCTCTATCCTTGTATTCACCAAAGACTTTTCGCAGCACATTACAGATTTCGCCTAGTGTTGCATACTCTTTAGTACAGTCATAAATGTACGGCATGAGATTTTCACTGCCCCGGGCGGCTTTCTCCAGACCGGCCAGCGAACTTTCGACCTGATCGTTATTCCTGTTGTTTTTCACCTCGGCCAGTTTCGCTACCTGGGTCTTTTCCACTTCCGGATCCATCCTGAGCAGCGGCGGCTTTATTTCCTCATCTATCTGGAACTTGTTCACCCCGACAATAATTCTTTCGCCTCTTTCAATCTCCATCTGGTATTGGTAGGCGGCATTTTCTATCTGGCGCTGGATAAAACCGTCTTCAATGCATTTTACCACGCCGCCCGCTTCATCGATCTTGTTGATCAGGGCCAGGGCCTCGCGCTCAATTCTGTCAGTCAGTGATTCAATGTAATAGGAGCCTGCCAGCGGGTCGATGGTATCAGCCACGCCTGATTCATGGGCCAGAACCTGCTGGGTGCGCAGCGCGGTGCGGACCGAGTCTTCCGTGGGCAGGGAGTGCGCTTCGTCCTTGGAGTTGGTGTGCAGGGACTGGGTTCCGCCGAGGACTGCCGCAAGGGCCTGGATGGTCACCCGGACAATATTGTTGTCGATCTGCTGGGCCGTCAGGGTGTTGCCGGCGGTCTGGGTGTGAAACCGGAGCATGAGGCTTGCCGGCTTTTTGGCGCCGAACCGTTCCTTCATCAGACGGGCCCAGAGGCGTCTTGCGGCTCTGAATTTGGCCACCTCCTCAAGCAGGTCGGAAGAACTGTTGAAAAAGAAGGCCAGCCTTCTGGCAAACACGTCGAGTTCAAGGCCGGCATCGAGCGCTGTCTGGACATAGGTACAGCCGTTGGCCAGGGTAAAGGCGACCTCCTGCACGGCGGTCGATCCAGCCTCTCGGATATGATAGCCTGAAATAGATATGGTATTGAATGCCGGGGTCTTCTGGCTGCACCACTGGAAGATATTGGTGATGAGCCGCAAACTCGGTTTTGGTGGAAAGATATAGGTGCCGCGGGCAACGTATTCCTTTAGGACATCGTTCTGGATCGTACCCTTGATATCTTCGGGGGCAACCCCCTGTTTTTCACCGACCGCAACATACATGGCGAGTAGGACAGCGGCAGGGGAATTAATGGTCATGGAGGTCGAAACTTTGCCCAGAGGGATCTGGTCAAAAAGGGTCTCCATGTCTGCCATTGAGTCAATGGCAACCCCGACCTTGCCAACTTCACCTAAACTCATGGGATCATCTGAATCGTAGCCGATCTGGGTCGGCAGATCAAAAGCCACCGAAAGACCGCTCGTGCCCTGTTCAAGGAGATAGCGGTAGCGTTTGTTCGATTCAGCGGCAGTGGAAAAACCGGCGTACTGGCGCATGGTCCACAACCGGCCGCGGTACATGGTGGGCTGTACTCCCCTGGTATAAGGGTACTGGCCGGGGAAGGCGAGTTTATCCAGATACTCGTCATCAATGGTTTCCGGTGCCACTATCCTCGGGACTTCCTCGCCGCCGTGGTTGGTGAATTTCTCCTTGCGCTCCGGAAACCTGTTCAGGCTTTTTGCCAGCTCATTTTCTTCCCATTCAGCGAGTTTTGGATGTTTCGGCATGACTTCTTCCTTGTCTTCCTTATTGTTTTTTTAAAATTTCTTTTGCCTTCAGCCTGGGGTCTCCCAGGAGGGTCAATTTTTTACTGGTAATCTCAGCCAGAAGTTTGGGGCGCAGTATTTCCAGGCACCAGTCAAGCACTTCCTGATCATGGGCTCCACGGCGTCTTTTCTGCCTTTCCCCGCTGTCCCTGTGTTCGCTGTCAACCTTGGCAATAGAGTCCAGAAGCTCGGTAATGCCTTTATCTTCGGTGGCAACGGTCATGCTTATCCGGGTGGGGCCAATGTCCCCCTTGCGGGTCTCTGCTTCAAGGTCCATTGCCAGAATATCGGCTCCTTTGCAGTCCGCCTTGTTCACCACCAGGATGTCGGCAACTTCCAGAAGCCCTGCCTTCATTGCCTGTATATCATCACCCAGACCGGGAGCCAGAACCAGAAGAGTGATATCCGCCAGGCGGATGATATCCATTTCCGACTGCCCGACACCCACGGTTTCTATAATAATGGTGGAGCAGCCGCAGCTCGCCATGATCCGGACTGCTGCGCCGGCTGTGGCGCAGAGCCCTCCCAGCCTGCCCCGGGTGGCCATGGATCGCATGACGACATCCCGGTCAGTGGCATGCTGCATCATACGGATGCGATCCCCCAGGATGGCCCCACCCGATATGGGCGAGGTAGGATCAACCGCTATGATGCCGATCCTTTTCCGGTCCCGGCGCAGCTGGGTGATTATGCCGTTGGTCAGAGTCGACTTCCCGGCTCCCGGGGGCCCTGTGATACCAAGAATCGTTGCCTGGGAGACGAGATCCTCATCAAGTGATGAAAGGATGACTTCAGCACTTGCATCACCGTTTTCCACCAGAGAAATGGCTCGGCCGATTGCCCTGGGGTCTCTCTGCCTCAGGCCTTCCAGTAATCTGTCTATTGTCATCAGCGTGCTGTTCAGCCTGTAGATTTTTTCTCACATGCATCCTGATAGGCCCTTATTATTGTATCAATCGGGGTTCCAGGAGTGAATATTTCAACAATGCCTGCAGCTTTTAAGGTAACGATATCTTCCTCCGGGATTACCCCGCCGCCCAGCACCGGTATGTCCGGGGCTCCTGCCCGCTTGAGGGCTTCCACCACTGCCGGGAAAAGACGATTATGGGCCCCGGAAAGCGACGAGAGGCCTACGGCGTCGACATCTTCCTGAACAGCAGCGGCAGCAATTTCCTCCGGGCTTCTGCGGATGCCGGTATATACAACTTCAAAGCCGGCATCCCGCAAAGCCCGGGCAATGAACTTGGCGCCCCGGTCATGGCCGTCCAGACCAGGTTTGCCGATTAACACACGATTCTTATGTTTTGTTACCATGGTGTCTAACCTCTTCTAAGCTGAAAAATGCTTTCCTGTAATAAAAAATATATCTTCAAGCTATATTTACAAAGACCTTGGCGCATAATTCACCCAGGGTCCCGAGATTTGTACAGACATGCACATCAGCCTGATGCATGGCGTCTATCTTGGCCTGTGCCGTGCCGCTGCCGCCGCTGACAATTGCCCCGGCATGACCCATGCGTCTGCCGGGGGGAGCCGTCAGGCCTGCGACAAAACCGACCACCGGCTTGGTGACGTTTTCGGCGATAAAGGCACAGGCATCCTCTTCAGCAGATCCGCCGATTTCGCCGATCATTACAATGCCCTGGGTGCTTGAATCGTTTTCAAATGCAGCCAGGCAATCGATAAAATTGGTGCCGTTGACCGGATCTCCGCCAATGCCTATACAGGTGGACTGCCCCAAACCATGTTTTGTGAGCTGGTCCACGACCTCGTAGGTCAGTGTCCCGGACCTGGAAACCACCCCGATGGGTCCCTCAAGATGAATGGGACCCGGCATGATACCGACTTTGCACTGCCCCGGAGTTATGATGCCGGGACAATTGGGGCCGATAAGCCGGGATGGTCTCAGCGCCAGGAAATTTTTGATCCGCAGCATGTCCATGACCGGGATTCCTTCCGTAATGCATACAATCAGTTCAACGGCAGCATCGGCCGCCTCCATGATCGCATCGGCAGCAAAAGCGGGGGGCACAAAAATCATGGAGCAGTTGGCTTCCGTTTCTTTAATCGCCTGCCGCACGGTATCGAAGATTGGCACCTCATCCATCATCCGGCCGCCTTTGCCCGGGGTAACGCCGGCAACCACATTAGTGCCGTAGGCAATACACTGGCGGGTGTGAAACTGACCTTCGCGGCCGGTGATGCCCTGCACCAGCAATCTGGTATTATGGTCGACAAATATACTCATACGGCAATCTCTGCAGTAGCGGTTTTAAAATTTAACCAAAGTCACTTCCCCTGCAAGCGGCTCATTTTTGTCTATGAAAAGATAAACAATCACAAATAATTACCCTTTATTGAACAACTTCAGCAATTTTATTCGCGGCATCCTTCAGGTCAACGGCGGTGATGAGATTAAGTCCGGAAGCGGCCAGAATCCTGCGGCCCTCCTCCACATTGGTTCCTTCCATGCGAATGACAACCGGAACGGTGATGCCGGTTTTCCGGGCCGCCTGCACCACGCCTTCAGCCAGGACGTCACAGCGCAGGATACCGCCGAAAATATTAATAAGAACTGCTTTGACATTCCGGTCTGCCAGAATGATCCTGAAACCGTTTTCCACCATTTCCGCATTGGCGCCGCCGCCGACATCAAGAAAATTGGCGGGCTCGGCCCCGGCCTTCTTGATGATGTCCATGGTGGCCATGGCCAGTCCCGCGCCGTTGACCATGTTGCCGACATTGCCGGAAAGATTGATATAGTTGAGATTGTACCTGGACGCTTCAACCTCCAGTGGATCTTCCTCGTCCGTATCCCGCAATGCAAGTAGGTCCTCGTGCCTGAAAAGACCGTTGCCGTCGATATCAATCTTGGCATCGAGGGCGATAATGGAATTTTCAGCAGTCACCACCAGGGGATTTATCTCGACCAGAGAACAATCCAGGGAGACAAATAATCTGTAAAGGTTTGTCAGCAGCCCATAAAACTGCCTGGCTAAATCAGGACTGAGATTAAGGCCGAAGGCAACTTCACGGCAGTGATAGGGCTGGATGGAGATCAGGGGATTGACCGCTACCCGGACAATTTTCTCAGGGGTTTCAGCCGCCACCTTTTCTATATCCATGCCGCCGGCCCGGCTGGCCATGATGACGATATTGGCCGTGGCCCGGTCCGGGAGGATCGACAGATAAAGTTCCCGGTCAATATTGAGTCCTTTTTCCACCAGCAGTTTCCGAACCTGCTTTCCACCGGGACCGGTCTGGGGGGTGACCAGATTCATGTTCAGGATCTGCGAGGCAATATTTCTCACTTCTTCCAGGGAATCTGCCAGCTTGACCCCTCCCCCTTTGCCGCGGCCGCCGGCATGAATCTGTGCCTTTAGGACCACCGGAAAGGAACCTAGTTCCTCGCCAGCCTCACAGGCCTCTTCCACGGAGAAAGCCACCTTTCCCTTGGGGACAGGGATATTGGCCTGGCGAAACAATTCCTTTGCCTGATATTCATGAATCTTCATGGCAAGCCTCAAACGGCAGGAGATGCAAAGCCGCCGGAAAGGGGATGGTCTGATCCAGTTCATCCCCTTTCCGGTTCTCTTTACATTTTATTTTTTCGGATAGCCCAGGTCTTTGAGCGACTCGGTAATCTCCTCCAGGACGGACGGATCGTCAATGGTAGAGGGCAGCCGGTATTCCTTGCCGTTGGCAATTGCCCGCATGGTGCCGCGCAGGATCTTGCCGGATCGGGTTTTAGGCAGCCGGATGACAATGGAAGTCTCCTTGTAGCAGGCGATGGGACCGATATTGCTACGCACCATCTTGACCAGATCGGTCTTCAATGCATCCGGATCCTGGTCCACGCCTGCTTTCAGGACTACCAAGCCAACGGGCAGCTGTCCCTTGAGCTGGTCATCTGTGCCGAATACCGCACATTCAGCCACACTGGGATGGGTGGCGATAACCTCCTCCATGGCCCCGGTTGACAACCGGTGACCGGCTATATTGATGACATCGTCCATACGGCCCATGACGTAAATATAGCCGTCTTCATCCATGTAACCGCCGTCGCTGGTTTCATAATAGCCAGGGAACTTGCTCATGTATGAGCGTTGGAATTTCTCGTCATCCTTGTACAGGGTGGGAAGGGTGCCCGGAGGCAGCGGCAGCTTGATTACAACGTTGCCTTCCTCGTGCGGGCCGAGTTCCTTGCCGCCATCGTCCAGTATTTTGACATCGTAACCTGGGACCGCAACAGTGGGAGAACCGGGTTTGATGGGCAGCTGCTCGATGCCCATACAGTTCGCTGCAATGGCCCAGCCGGTTTCCGTCTGCCACCAGTGATCAATGACCGGGCGGTGCAGCATTTTGCAGGCCCAGTGGTAAGTGTCGGGATCAAGCCGCTCGCCGGCCAAAAACAGGTACTTGAAATAGGAAAGGTCATATTCCTTGATGAAGTTGCCGTCGGGATCTTCCTTTTTTATGGCGCGGAAAGCGGTTGGGGCCGTGAAAAGCACCTTGACGTCGTGCTGGGATATAACCCGCCAGAAGGCGCCCGGATCAGGGGTGCCGATGGGTTTTCCTTCATAAATGATGGTTGTACAGCCCCTTAAAAGCGGACCGTAGATAATGTAGGAATGCCCGACAACCCAGCCGACATCCGAGGCAGCCCAGTAAACATCGCCGCCGCGCACATCATAAATGTTTTCCATGCTCCAGTTCAGGGCGACGGCATGGCCGCCGTTATCACGGACCACGCCCTTGGGCATGCCGGTGGTACCGGAGGTGTACAGAATATAGAGGGGATCGGTAGCCAGTACCGGGACGCATTCTGCCGGTTCGGCCGTTGCGGCCAGTTTTTCCCAGTCATGATCCCGGTCTTCATTGAGCGGCGCCTTGATTATGTCGCGCTGATAAATGATGCATTTTTCCGGGGTGTGCTTGGCAATCTCAATGGCCTTGTCGATCAGCGGCTTGTATTCGATGAGCTTTTTACCTTCCACTGCGCCTGAGGCGGTGACGATGACTTTGGGTTTGGAGTGATCAATGCGGATGGCCAGCTCGTTGGCGGCAAAACCACCGAAAACCACGGAGTGGATGGCGCCGATCCTGGCACAGGCCAGCATGGCGATGGCTGCCTGCGGGAATCATCGGCATGTAGATGATAACCGTATCGCCTTTTTCAACCCCCTGGCCTTTCAGAACTCCGGCAAAATTTGCCACCAGGTCCCGCAGTTCCCGGTAGGTGAATTTCTGGATGGTATTGGTTACCGGACTGTCGTAAATAATTGCCACCTGGTCTGCCCGGCCGCCCTTCACATGACGGTCCACCGCGTTATAACAGGTGTTCATCTCGCCGCCGGAAAACCATTTATAGAATGGAGTATTGGTGTCATCAAGAACCGTGTCCCATTTCTTATACCAGTCAATCCCTTCTGCTGCTTTACTCCAGAATTCTTCCGGTTCTTCGACGCTTTTTGTGAAAATTTCCTTGTACCTGCCCATTATGGCCCTCCATTTAAAGTTTTTTATTAATTACAATACATTAGGCGAGAGATACCCCCATTTTCCTTCGTGTCAACAGGGGAAATTTTGAACTCCCCGCAGTCAGCAGTGGGGTTTATCCTTGCGTATGGAACAGTGTTTAATCAAATCTGCTCGAATTCCTCGCGGTAAGCCGCTTTGAAAAACTCGCGGATCGCGATCAGTCTTCAGTGCCACATTGTGGCAGCCATGGCAAACATTTTCCGTAAAAATACCAAACTTAACCGATGGGCCCCTAAACTGCACAGAAAAATCAAGATTAGGAGAAATTATTTTGCTGTTTCTTTTTAAGCCGGAAGCTTTTGCTGGTACCGGTTATAGGCGCAGCAGGCGCCTTCTCTGCCGATCCTGCGGCCGAAGGGATCACCGGTGGCATCGTGTGTTCCACGTACCTGGGCACAGCGAAACACTCACTGTCCCGGACACCCGGCAACCCCATCCCGTGAATTTTCCGGGTAAGGTTTCTGTACCTTATTTGATTAAACGAAATTGCGAAAAAATCAATAGAGATAGTTTGGCAGGTTATGCGTAGGTTCAACCTATGTGTGAGAGCAGGAAGGAGCGTAGGTTTATTTTTTTTCCTTTGATATCAAGTTTATTACGGAGGTTGCGGCGATGGAAATCAACAGCGCTGACCGAAATTTTAAGGAGATAGGCCACCTCCTTATTGGATTTTCCCTGGCGGATAAAATCGGCTATCTGGATTTCCCTTGGAGTCAGGCCATGATAATGTGAAGAAAGTTTTTTAGTAAATGAGGAGGTTATTTCCGAGAGATTTGTTTTAATGGTTTCCAGGTAGACCCTTTGCGATTTTTCGGTCAAGGTGGATTCAAGCTCATTGATAAAAGGAAGTATCAGTTCTTTTACATTTGCCAGCACCTTCTTTTCCAACTCTTCTTTTGCTTCAGCGCTTTCCCGAAGCAGGACTTTCAATGCCGTAACGGTCTCTTCAAGCATATTGGTGCGCTGCCGTAAAGTCTCTTCAACCTGTTTCCGGACGCTTATATCGCGGATGGATTCGACAGCCCCCACATAATTTCCGTCCTTGTCATACAGGGGTGCTGCCAGGCCGGATAGATAGGCGCCTTTGCCTCCATAGGCAGAGGCAACAAATGCTTCGGCATGCAGAATCTTCGCATCTATCACCTTGACGTCATAATGCTTTCTGAGCTGGGGATTCCGGTTTTCCACCAGATCGATCAGGATGGGCCGCTGCTTGCCATAAAAGGGAACGGCATAAACAAAATCTCCTTTGCCGACAATTTCTGCCGCTATAACACCGGTCATTTCTTCAATGGCCCGGTTCCAGGCAACCACAACACCCCTGTTGTTAATCACAAAAGTGGCATCCGGCAGAAAATCAATAATTTCGGTATAGTCAAAGGACATATCGTCTAATAATGCAAATCAGTAATATTTCGTATCCTCAATAATCAGGTTTTCGGGACGGTCATTTCTGCTGTGCCGGCATCCGGTGGTGCCGGTATTTATAAAAGGCGCCGCAGGCTCCTTCACCGGAGACCATGCAGGGGCCGATCGGATGCTCCGGCACGCATGCCTTACCGAACAATTTGCAGTCCGCAGGCGTTTTAATGGATTTCAGAACATCGCCGCAGGCGCAGCCGGCAGGATCTTTTGCCTCTGCAACCGTAATTGCAAACCGCTTCCTGGCATTGTAATAATCGTATTGCGGGCGGATTTCGAGACCGCTGCCGGGGATAACCGTTAATCCCCGCCATAGAGCGTCAACCGGCTCAAACACCTTGTCCATGACAGCCATGGCCTGCCGGTTGCCATCCCTGGTAACTGCGCGGTCATAAGCAATCTCAACCGCTGGCTTTCCCTGTTTGATCTGTTCGGCGAGCATTACCACCGCCTTAAGTATATCAACCGGCTCAAAACCGGCAATTACACATGGGATCCGATAGCGGGCTACAATCGGTTCATAGGCATCGGCACCGATCATGATGGAGACATGGCCCGGGCAGATGAGACCGTCAATCCGGATTTCAGGGTCTGCAAGGAGTGCTTCCAGGGCGGGCGGCATAATCTTGTGCGCCGAGATGACGGAAAAATTCTGCAGCCCTTCCTGTTCAGCGGTGAGGATAGCCGCTGCCACCGTCGGAGTAGTGGTTTCAAAGCCGACCCCCAGAAAAATGACCTGACGGCCGGGGTTTTTCCTGGCGATCTGGACTGCATCAAGCGACGAATAAACGGTCCTGATATCCGCCCCCTCCGAACCGGCATCCTGCAGGGTGGACTTGGAGCCGGGAACTCTGAGGAGGTCTCCGAAGGTGGTGATAATGGTGTTCTCCTGTTCCGCCGCCTTGATAAAGGAGTCGATATCGGCGGTAGCGGTTACACATACTGGACAGCCCGGTCCTGATGTGAGGGTGATGGCGGGCGGCAGTAATTCCTTGATCCCGTGGCGGCAGATGGAAACGGTGTGGGTGCCGCACACCTCCATGAAACGGACAGGTTGCAGCGTATTCTGATTCTTGAGGAGTTCCGCAAATTTTCCGGCCACCTTTCCGTCTCGGTAAGCATTCAGCCATTCCATGTTCATATACCAGGTAAAATTTAAAAAACAGGTTAAAGGTGAAAGGCAAAAGGTTTTAAAAAGAAAATCTCACAACAGATAAATATCTGGCAGTATCCGGGGAGCAGATTTTGGATAAAAGCTTCAATATATATTTGAAATAATCAGGTATTTATATTCTTGCCCTACACCTCTGAAAAACGGTACCTCTTTTTGGGTCTTTGACCTTTAACCTAGTACCTTTAACCTCTGTTTTTTCTTTCATACATCGCTCTGCCGGCAAGTGCCTGACCGAGTGAAATGCAGCCGTCATTGCTCGGCATCTGTTCATGAGCATAGACAGTAAAGGAGAGGGTTTCAAGATTTGTTTTAACCTGCTGCAGCAGGTACAGATTCTGGAAAACACCGCCGGACAGGACCACCTGGTTTATTTTGTGCCGCTCCCTGATTTCCCGGCATACCGTGGCGCACAGGACGGCCAGTGTATGGTGAAATCGCCCGCTGATCTGCTGCGGGGCAAGGTTGTCAAAAATATCGTGCACTACGCCGCTGATGATTGGCTTTACGGGCAGCAGCCAGGGACCGGCAGCTGGTTTTACAATCTCGATGGGATAGGAAATGGGAGGGTTATCATCCGGCTCCAGGAGCATTTCCAGTTCAGCTGCTGCCTGTCCTTCAAAACTGACAGTATAGCGCAGGCCGAGCAGGGCGGCAACCGCGTCAAAAAGCCTGCCGCAGCTTGAGGTCAACGGTGAATTAATCGATTTGTCAATCATCTGCCGGATGATATCCACCTTGTCACGGTGATCATGAAGTATCTGCAGGTCCAGTTCCCCGAAGCCGGGGCCGAAAACGTTGTACAGGTGGCTGATGGCCATGCGCCAGGGTTCACGAATGGCTCCATCTCCGCCCGGCAATGCCACGGTATCCAGGTGGGCCAGCCGGTCAAAAGTATGGTAATCGGCCAGCAATACCTCGCCGCCCCAAACGGTATGATCCGGACCATAGCCGTTGCCGTCAAGGGTCAGGGCGACAACCGGACCGTCAAGTCCGTACTCGGCCATACAGCTTACCGCGTGGGCATGGTGGTGCTGAACCCCGATTGCCGGAAGTTCTTTCTGGGTCCGGGCATAGCGGCTGCCTGGATAATCAGGATGCAGGTCATGGACCAGAAGATCGGGCTCGATGCGCAGGAGAGACTGAAAGTGGCGGGCTATATTTATCTGATGCATCTGGGTATCGATATTGTCCAGGTCGCCGATATGCTGGCTCATGAACGCCTCGTTTTCCTTGGTCAGGCAGATGGTGTTTTTAATAATCGCTCCCAGTGCCAGGGTCCGGCCGTAATTGTGCTGCAGATTGACGGCGGATGGGACATAGGACCGCGCCCTCCGGTATAAGGCGGGGTAATTCCCGGCCATCCTGATGACCGAATCATCCGTCTGGGTGACAATCGGTCGGTTGTGGAGCAGGAAATAGTCGGCAATGCCGGCCAGTTTTGCCAGGGCTTCGTCATTGTCCTTGACCACGGGAGAGCCGGAAAGATTGCCGCTGGTCATGACCAGGGCGGCAAAATCATGATGGTAAAAAAGGAGGTGGTGGATCGGGGTGTAGGGCAGCATGACCCCGATAAATCTATTGTCCGGTGCAACATTTTC
The DNA here is from genome assembly GCA_963783905.1 of uncultured delta proteobacterium. Taxonomy (GTDB): domain Bacteria; phylum Desulfobacterota; class Desulfobulbia; order Desulfobulbales; family BM004; genus BM004. The sequence goes on from CAWAPG010000015.1 coordinate 76,310, forward strand.
CGCCAGAGGAAAGGGGAATTTTTTTCGCAGGAGCACAATCGGCTTTGCCCGTCCGCACATCAGGTTCTGCTCCTCAGGGGTATACCCGGCAAAAGCCTTTACCCGCTGCAGTCCCCCCGCCATGACAGCCAGGGGTTTGTCAGGCCTGCCTTTTCTCTCCCTGAGCCCGGCTATTGCCTGCCGGTTAACCGCATTGACCGCAAGATGAAAGCCGCCGATGCCTTTTACGGCCAGAATTTTTCCCTCCTGCAAAAGGTCTGCCGCTCTGCGGATAGGATCGGAATCCTCGACAATCCGACCGTCCGGTGTTGTTAGGGAAACTTGTGGGCCGCAGACAGGACAGCAGGTGGCCTGGGCATGAAAGCGGCGATCAAGTGGATCGCGGTATTCCGCCTGACAGCGGCCACACAGCGCAAAGTCTTTCATCGCGGTCAGGGGCCGGTCATAAGGGGTTTTTTCAATCAGGGTGTAGCGTGGACCGCAGTCGGTGCAATTAATAAACGGGTATAAATAGCGCCGGTCATCGGGGTCAAAAAGTTCGGCCAGGCAGCTGTCGCAGACATCCGCATCGGGAGTAATGGGACCGATCTTTCTGCCGGCGCTGATGCTTTCCACGATTCTGAAATCCCGGCGCTCATCACCTGGGGCGATTTCCCGCTTTACGGTCTGTAACGTATCGATGCGGGCCAGGGGAGGTTTTTCACGGATGATGTCGGCGGCAAAACGTTCGATTTCCTGTTCCGCACCATCTATTTCAATGATGACCCCGGCGGCGGTATTGGCCACATGACCGGTCAATCCCCGTTCCCTGGCAAGCCTGTATATAAAGGGTCTGAATCCGACGCCCTGGACAATACCGCTGATTTCCAGCCGGGCCCGGATTATTTCTTTGCTGTCTGTTCTTGTATCCAACTGTGCCAATCGTCAAGCCCCTGCCCGGTATAGGAGGAAATTTCAAAAATTATCAGGTCGGGATTGATGAACCGGGCGGCTTCCTTCATTTTTTCAAGGTCGCAGCGGAGATGCGGCAAAAGATCCACCTTGCTGATCAGAAGAACCCGGGATTCCCTGAACATGAGGGGGTACTTGTAGGGTTTATCGTCTCCCTCGGTGACACTGAGCATCATTACCTTGTGGTTTTCGCCGACATTGAACTCCGCCGGGCACACAAGGTTGCCGACATTTTCCACCACCAGAAGATTTAGGGAGTCAAGGCTTAAATCGGCCAAGGCATTCTGAATCATGTTGGCATCGAGGTGGCAGGCGCCGTCGGTCTCAATCTGTACCGCTTCCAGACCAGCAGCAGCAACCCTTTCGGCATCAAGGGTGGACTGGATATCGCCTTCAATGACCCCGATTTTGAGCCGGCCTTCGAAATGCTTCCCCATCTGTTCAAGCAGGGTGGTCTTGCCGGCGCCGGGAGAACTCATAAGGTTGAGAACCGTAAGTCCATGGCGGTCAAAAAGTTTTCTGTTTTCCTGGGCAATCCTGCTGTTGGCATCAAGGATGTTCTTAACTACTGCTACTCGCAAAGTTTTCTCCTTTAGTAATAAATGGCATGCAATATAGGGATTTACTCCGCTATTAAAATGACCCAGGATAATACCCCAAGTAAAATGCTTGTGCAAAGGGTTAAATATTTATGCTGTAACCTGGAAAATTAAAAGGGTAAATTGTCAATTATCGTCGGTGTCTTCATTGAATCGGTATAAGCCGGATTTTTATTTATTCCAGCGGAGGATTTTGTTTTTGAAGTCAACGGAGTATTGATAATTTTTGAGAAAATTCATGCCGAGCAGACCGTCAAAAGGGACTTTTGCCCCCCGGTGTTCTATGATGCCGGCCATAAGATTTTTTTCGGTGTGCGGCCCGACTTTAATTGCATCAAGCCTGACCGCCTCCGCCTCGATAATATTGCCCCCGGCCACCCTGATGGATCCTTTCCGGGGTTCCTTGATTGCCAATTTTTCGGCAATTTCCCGGTGCAGGGTGATGTTTGTGGATCCGGTGTCCAGAAGCAACCTGGCACTGACCCGCCTGCCTTTATAGGAGAGTATGGCTGGAACGATCACGTGGTTATCAATTACGGTGACTCCAGTTTCACCCTCCCATGCGTCCGTCTCATCCGGCAGGGCATACCGGACTTCAGGCGCTGGTGGAGTCGGGGATGGCGCCATCTCTAAAACCCGGAGGTTGTCCGAAGATTGGACCGGAGGAATGTTGGTCATATGGAGGACACCGTTTTCGTCGGTCCAGGTGTATATCGTCGCCGCAGAAGAGACAGCCACTGCCAGGAAAGCCCAGATGAATAGACCGAGACCGGGAATTCTCGGGTTCATGATGAACCGCCGGCAAAAATGTAAAAATGTGATTCTCATATTTTTGATATCCTGGTATGTATAGTAATCAATTACAGCTTGAATGTACCGATAAAATACATGTAGTCCTCAAAGAATTCAATCCAGTTGCATTTTACCATGCTTGAGGCAATCCGACTCATTGCAGAGCGCAAGATCAGCGAAGCCATTAAGAAGGGGCACCTTGATATTGAAGGATGGCGCAACAGACCGCTGCCGATGAATTATGACAACCAGGTGCCGGAAGAGCTGCGCATGGCGCACAAGATTCTGAAAAATGCCGGATATCTTCCTCCTGAAATAGAGACAAAGAAGGAAATTCAGCAGATTGAGGATATGCTGGCTGCCTGTGATGAGGAACACACCCGGGTGAAGCAGATAAAAAAATTAAATTTTCTGGTGCAGAAACTCAATATCATGAAAGGAAACGGTGTCAGTATTGTAAGCCAGGAAGAATATTACCAACGGATCGTGGAGCGGATCAGCGTCAAAAAGGACAAAAAAGAATGAAGCCGGATCCATTCCTGCGTCGCACTTAATTCCAGGCGCAATTAACGCGGACATCCATAAGAATTTTTGCGTGGGATGAAAAAATTCAAGAAATTTGCCGCGGCCACAGGAGTAATATCCGGCGCTGAAATTGCCCCGGCGGAGATCAAGCCCGGGCAATCTTAAAAAGTTTTTTCAGAGTCAAGCAGCAGGGTGACCGGCCCCTGGTTGATGAGGGCCACATCCATCGTGGCCTGGAATTTCCCGGATGCCACCCGGACTCCAAGTTTCTCTGTTTTCTTGATAAACAGTTCATAGAGCGCTTCCGCCTGGACTGGAGGCGCGGCATCCGAATAGGAGGGGCGTCTGCCTCTCCGGCAGTCGCCATACAGGGTGAACTGGGAGACGACGAGCATTTGTCCGCCCGTGTCGAGAACCGAGAGGTTCATCAGTTTGTCCCGATCGGGAAAAATCCGCAAGCGGGCAATTTTCTCAGCCAGCATTCCGGCATCATCGGCTCCATCATTTTTCCCGACCCCGAGAAGTACCAGCAATCCCGGTCCAATATTCCCAACAACAGTACCATTAACGGTTACCGAGGCCTGTTTGACAAGTTGTACAACTGCGCGCATATTTTTCGTGATTTTCTGAATTGTACCGGGGTCTCCCGGTTCATGGAAGCAGTGATCCACGGTAACAGATCCCGGCATGGACCGGAAAGGGAAAAATCAGAATTCCTGCAGTGATCCTTTTCGCCGGAGTAAATCATCACCGAGGTATGGTGATAAGGACTCCCGCTCAACTCTGCAGCAGACCGGCAGTGCCGGCAAGCCCGGAGAAAAGCTTCCGCATTTCATCGACGCGATTACTCCCGGATCTGTTTATCAACCTGGATGCCGAATTTTTTGATGCGCTTCCAAATCGTCACCCTACTGATGCCCAATCGTCTTGCCGCTTCAGACTTGTTGCCGTCCGCTTCCTGCAAGGCCTGGATGAGCTCCTGACGTGCATTTCCAGTTATCTTGCCGCTTCTGGTTTTTGCCGCCTGCCTTCCGTGCAGCGGATGCTTCCCGAGGACCTGGGCCGGCAGATGGGAAACGGAAATCTCACCCCCGGGACAGAGGACAAAGGCATATTCAATAACATTGATCAATTCCCGGATATTCCCCGGCCAGGCGTGGTGCATAAAAAAATCAAAGGCGTCTTTGTCAATGCCGGTGATGGCCTTCTCTGTTTTCAGGCTCATCCTGTGGATGAAGGTATCGGTGAGTAGCGGCAGATCTTCGCGCCGTGCCCGCAGCGGCGGCAGATAAATGGGAATGACATTTATCCGGTAGTAAAGGTCTTCACGGAAAAGACCTTCCTGCATGAGTCTGATCAAATCCTTGTTGGTGGCGGCAAGGATTCTGACATCAGTGGTGATGGGTCGATTGTCTCCCACCCTTTCAAATTCTTTTTCCTGCAGGACCCTGAGCAGTTTAGTCTGGGTAGTCAGCGGCAGATCGCCGATCTCATCCAGAAAAATCACCCCGGTGTTCGCCGCTTCAAAACGTCCTACCCTGGTTCTGTCCGCCCCGGTAAAGGCCCCCTTGACATGCCCGAAGAGTTCGCTTTCGAGAAGATTTTCATTTAAAGCAGCACAGTTGACCTTGACAAAGGGGCCTTGATGGCGTCCGCTCAAACGGTGGATTGCGGCAGCAGCCAATTCCTTGCCTGTCCCTGATTCGCCGTAAATAACCACCGGCGCCTCTGAAGGGGCTGCACTGGCGATAAGATCAAAAACCTTTTTGATCGCTGTCGATTTGCCCAGCATGCCGTGGAATCCGTCCTCATTGCTCAACTGTTTCCGCAGTCGCAGAATGACCTCTTCTTTTTCGACGATGGGACTGAGATCTGTCAGATTTTCCACCCCGCCGACGATCCTGCCGTTTTTATCTCTGATAATGGCGGCATTTTTCAGGACATGCAGGCCGCCGCCGTCCTTTTTTTGAAAGATGCATTTGCGGCGGCGCACCTTGCCCTCTTTGAACAGGGCGCAATATTTATCCTTTCCTTCCTTTCTGGTGCCGAAACAGGTATCGCAGCCGAGAATTTCGCATGATTTACCCTCCACCTCATCCTTGCTGTACCCGGTTAGCTGCTCAAATGCGCGATTGATAAAGACAATTTTCCCGTCAGGATCAACGAGCATCAATCCCTCCAGCATAGTGTCTATGACCGTCTGCCAAAATTTATCGTATATTCTTTCAAGCATAACTCCTCCCAAAAAACCGCCGGGTATAATCTGCCATGGTAAGGTCGGGCATGATCCTGCAATATCCGGACCGGAATTGATAACAACGCTGCCGGTCGCTATCGGCTATCCGGCACGAGAGCGAATACACTTGCATACAATGCCATTCAGCAAAACTTCCTGTAGCACCAAGGCTTACCATCTGAAAACAATTTTCAGGATGCACTGTCTGCAGCGATGAATATTTTCATCCAGGATCCCTGTTGCAGATAAGCACGGGTGTTAATTAACGTTAATTAACCGACAATTAATTAACACAAGTAAATCAAGGAAACAACAGGAGAAGAAGGCGGCCGGGAAATATATTTTATCCCTAATAATTCCAAGTAACTAAGGGGCTATCCAAGATTGCCTAGATGGTGCTGCAGAATGGCAACAGCAGCGATTGCGGCTGTTTCCGCCCGCAGGATTCTGCTGCCAAGAGAAACAGGGGCATACCCTGCTGCAACGGCATCGGCGACCTCGTTTGCGCTGAATCCACCTTCCGGACCTACCAGGATCTGGACGGATTTAGTTGCATCCGGTGCCGTAAGCGTTTTCTGTAAATCCTTTTGCCCCTCTTCCTCCCAGAAAATAAGTTTCAGGTCGTGTTTTTCTTGTCCGGCGTGTAAAAGCAGGTCATTAAAGTCCGTGACATCAAATAAGTCGGGAGGATTGGGCCGGTTGCACTGTTTGCAGGCCTCGAGAGTAATCTTCTGCCAGCGGGAAAGCTTGCCGGCAGCCGGGTCGGGGGTTGCACAGTATTGCGACCGGAAAGGGCGCAGACTTGAGATTCCCAGTTCCGTCCCCTTTTGCATGATAAAGTCCATTTTTTTGCCCTTTAACAATCCCATACCGAGGTGCAGAACGGGGGAATAATCTTCAGGTGTCGCGATATAGGGCGTAATGGCAACAATTTTCGCTTCAGCCCTGGCGGGGGAAATTTTGATAAGACGGGCCTCGTAGTAGGACCCGCTGCCGTCGAAAAGAGTGATAACCGTTCCGGTGGCAAGTCTTAAAACAGTAGCGATATGACGGGCCTCGCTGCCGGAAAGTACAGCGGTGGACCCGGTGATATTTTCAGGTTCGACAAAAAAACGGCGCATACAGTCCTCATTTTACTTTTTGCAACAGCAGCGCAGCCCATTCGTCCTGAGCCCGCCTTTTTATTAATACAACCCCTTCCCGGCCATAGATTGTGCCGATGGAATTTTCCTGGTCGCCCGCTAAGATTCCGGAAAGAATAAGAAACCCCCGGGAATTGATTAGACGGGTCAGTGTTTCTGCAAGGCCGGCAAGAATATCATGGGTAATATTGGCAAGAACCAGATCGAAACCTGTGGTGACGAGAGAGGCGGCCTCCCGGCCGCTGACCGTTATCCTGTCCGCTAACTGGTTCAGGCGAATATTCTTTTTTGCCGTTGCAACCGCATCTGGATCGTTGTCAAGGGCCAGAACTTCCCGGGCGCCTAAGAGTGCGCAGCCCAGAGCCAGAATGCCGGACCCGGTGCCGACATCAAGGACCTGATTGAGCTCTCCTTTTTTCCCCAGAAGAAGTTCATCGACAAGCAGCAGGGCCAATTGCGTACTGGCATGGTGCCCGGTTCCAAAGGCCAGGCCCGGATCGATTTCAATGACAGCCTTATCGGGTCCCCCCTCTTTCCCCGGTTCGGCCGCATCCTCCCATGAAGGTTTTACCACGAGTCTCGGCGTGATGTGCAAAGAGGTAAAAGATCTTTTCCAGGTTTCACTCCAGTCTTGCTCTATTATGGTCTCTGTATCCAGGACCGGCAACGGACCATCGGGGAAAACAGGCCGCACTCTCTTGAGAAATTGCTGCAGGGATGCTGTTTTTTCTGCAGCGGCTCTATTGCCGGATTCTCCCGGATCAATGGGAATATAGGCAATAATGGTTTCAACGGCAAACGGGTCCGTTCTATCGGTCGGTTCGTTTTCCTGGGAAGTTATTTCAAGGCCGTTGACTGCAAGGTCGAAAAGAAAGGCTGTTATTGCCTCGGTCATGCGGGAATCGACCCGGACCCTGATTTTATGCCATGATCTTGCGGCCCGGTGGGTAATTGGGGATGCAGACATAATTATATTTCAACGACGGCTGGATTCGGCTGCAGTTCCGGACCGAGAGGAAATAACCCCTTTGACCGACCAGGCGGGAGAATTGATAAAATCAGAACTTCTGCTCGAACAGTCGTCCACATCGCAGACCGGACAGTAGGGTGGTTCACAGGGATCAACATGAATCATGACATCTCCTTCCTCGTCCAGTGCCTCCAGCAGAGCCCGGGTTATTTCCTCTTCCGTTTCATGGACCTGGGTAAGGGTCCAGTAATGGGGCAGTGATATGTGAAGATCGACGTGGTGGTATCTTCCGGAGCGCAACGCCCTTAATTTGTGCGGATACAGCCAGCCTGGTTTCTTGATTGTATTCAGGCCCTGAACTATGCGTTCCAGAAGTTCGGGGTCAGCCTCGTCCATAAGATTTTTAAAGGAGGTGGCTATCAGTTTTATGCCGGGAATAAGGATGTTCAGCGCAACCAGGCAGGCAACGAGAGGATCAAGCCAGATAAGGCCGGTAAGGCGATAGAGCAGCAGGCCGATTATAACCCCGGCGCTGGTATAAAAATCGGTGAGAAGGTGCCTGCCGTCAGCGCTTATCGCCTCTGATTTATATTTTCTGCCGGCATAAAGCAGATAGGCGCCCACCGCCAGGTTGACCATCCCGGCCCCGGCTAAAATATAGAGACCGGGCCCCAGGTTCCGGGGCGGCTGCGGAGCAAAAAAGGCCGGGACGGCTTCAACCAGGATCAGGACAGCCGCGATTATGATCAAACCGCCTTCAAGGCCGGCGGAAAATGATTCAATCTTGCCGTGGCCATAGGGATGGTTTTCATCTACCGGTCTACTGCTGACCGAAATTGAAAGCATTAAAAAGGCGGCGGTCACCACGTTAATGATTGATTCTATGGCATCTGACAGGACCGCCTTGGAATCGGTAAGGTAATAGGCCCCGAATTTAGCCAACAGCAGGGTAAGAGAGGTGATGAATGCGAGCCGTGCTGCCCAGTGCAGAGGAAAATTATTTTTCATCCGGGTGTTTATCGTTTATTTTATAAATCATCTGTTGAGGATTTTTTTGAATAATGTTTATAGGTTTTGAGAAGCATAATTTCCAATTCTGCCAAGAGGAGGGGCCGACTGGTATTGCGCCCAAAATCAACCAACCCGTTGCGGCATGTTTGACATTGTAGGAAACTTGCTGCAGATATGCAACATATCTGCACGCAAGGCCGATCTTTCCCTGGAAAGAAGTCATTCGCAGAATACATTCCTGCCGCGGGAATGAGGAAGGCCGGACCATTTGCTCAATAGTATGGATGAAAATAACTTAACAGAACTCCTGGAAAAGGTGCGGGATGGTTCCTGTTCCATTGTTGATGCAATAGAACAGCTGAAACACTGGCCTTCCGAAGATCTGGACTTTGCCTGTCTTGATCATCATCGGGTCTTGAGGACCGGATTCCCCGAGGTTATCTATGGCGCGGATAAGAGCGTTGAACAGATAGCCGTCATCATGGAGGCGATGCTGGAGAAATCGAGTGTGGTGCTGGCTACCAGGGTGAATCCGGAAAAAGCGGCCCAGGTGCACCAGAGGATCAAAGGACTGATATATCATGCCGATGCCGGCATGTTGGTCGGAAATACCGATAAAGTAACGACGGAACAAGGAAGGGGCATAATTCTTGTTCTGTCGGCGGGAACATCGGATATGGCAGTAGCCGAGGAGGCCTTTTATACCGCCCACTACCTGGGAAACCGGGTGGATAAGCTTTATGATGTGGGGGTTGCCGGTATCCATCGGCTGCTCACCCGGAAGAAACTGCTGGATCAGGCCGCGGTTTTGATTGTCGTAGCGGGAATGGAGGGGGCTTTGCCCAGTGTGGTTGCGGGGCTGGTTGACAAGCCGGTGATCGCGGTTCCAACCAGTGTGGGCTACGGGGCATCATTCGGCGGTATTACGCCGCTGCTGGGAATGCTGAACAGCTGTGCACCGGGCGTGGCGGTGGTAAACATAGACAACGGTTTCGGCGCCGGGTGCATGGCCGCCGCCATAAACCGGCGGCGAAGCCGGGAAGATACCGGCTGATTTCAACGGGATCAATTTATAAAAGCGAATTGACACTTTTGGGATCTAAGGTATAATCGCCTTTTTTCTTTTCCGCATGACAGAAGAAGAAAATACGAATTAAACGGCAGTTGCGTCCCAAAATATCGCTCCAGGGTAAGGCGGTGTTACGCCGATACTCCGGGCCGCAGCCCGTTGTTTTGCATGAATAACCCAATAATATTTTTGTAAATGTAAGGAGTTACTGGATGAACAGGACCCTCAAGTGGAAAATAGCGGTTTTGGTATGCATGATTCTCATTGCCGGGGTCATTTTGACCCCGTCTCTTTTTAAAGGCGCACCGGATTGGATCGGCAAATATATAGCGCCTGAGGGATTAAATCTGGGTCTTGACCTGCAGGGCGGCATGCACCTGGTGCTCAAGGTTGATCTGGATAAGGCCATCGAAAATACCCTGGATCTGGCGGCCAGCGATCTCAAGGAAGGATTGGCCGAGGAAAAGATCACCGCGGTACGGACAGATTCGGGTGATCCCCACAAGGTGATCTTCACCCTGCCGAACACCGGGGTTCTGGAAACAGTAAAAGCACTGGTGGCAGAGAATTATCCCAACCTAAATGTTGATATCCAGGCGGAAGAAGGGTCCTTTCCCCGGATCATTCTGAGTCTCACCGATGAAGAAATTGATTTTATCAAGAAAAATGCGGTAACCCAGTCGCTGGAGATTATCAGAAACAGGATTGACCAGTTCGGTGTCGCAGAACCTGTCATCCTCCGGCAGGGAACCGACGAGATCGTTATCCAGCTTCCCGGAGTCAAAGACCCGGAACGGGCGTTAAGCCTCATCGGCCAGACGGCGCAACTTGAGTTTAAGCTCCTTGATGAGGATTCGGGGGTTGATCCCTGGCAGCTTATCAGCCAGGCACAGAACAGCGGCAAGTGGCAACCGGGGGAAAGCAGGAAAAAACTGAATCTTGCCCTGCAGAATCAGCTGCCCCAGGGAACGGAGATCTATTTTGAGAAAGAGGTTAATCCGCAGACCGGGGTCGAGACCAAAAGGCCGCTTCTGATTAAAAACCAGGTCATGATGACCGGTGAGATGGTGAAAAACGCCCAGGTCAGGGTGGGAGGTAATTTTAACGAACCCTATGTGGCCCTGGATCTCACTGCCCGGGGCGGCCGTATATTCGGCCAGATTACGGAAAAAAACGTCGGCAAGCGATTTGCCATCATTCTGGATGATGTCGTTCGTTCAGCGCCGGTGATCAGAGAGAAAATTTTGGGAGGTTCAGCCCAGATCAGCGGTAATTTCACCTATGAAGAGGCTACTGACCTGGCAATAGTTTTGCGGGTCGGAGCCCTGCCGGCCCCGGTTGAAATCATCCAGAACCTCACGGTCGGGGCCAGCCTCGGCAAGGACTCCATTGATAAGGGACTTATGTCCGGTCTGGTGGGCGCTGTTCTGGTCATGGTTTTCATGATTTTCTATTACCGGATTTCGGGCATTATCGCCAATTTTGGCCTGGTGCTCAATATCTTCTTCCTTTTTGCCGGACTGGCGGCAGTCGGCGCCACACTTACCCTGCCCGGTATTGCCGGTATCATCCTGTCAATCGGTATGGCGGTGGATGCCAACGTCCTCATATTTGAACGGATGCGGGAGGAGTTTGCCCTGGGCAAATCGGTTAAATCGGGAGTCGAGGGCGGATATGACAAGGCCTTCTGGACGATCGTCGACTCCCAGGTTACCACCCTGATCACGGCCCTGGCCCTTTTCCTGTTCGGTACCGGGCCCATCAAGGGGTTTGCCGTCACCTTGACATTCGGCATCATTTTCAATCTCATTTCCACCCTTTTCGCCACCAGGATGGTTTACGATATCCTGCACGCCAAACGGTTGTTGAAGCCGTTCGGCTTTTTCCAGTTTATTACCACCCCGAAATTTAACTATATGAGCCTGCAGAAGTTCAGCTTCGCCCTGTCGGGAATACTTGTGCTTATCGGACTGATCGCATTTGTCCAGATCGGGCGCGGCAAGGCCAACCTGGGTGTGGACTTATCAGGCGGCACCCTGGTGCAGTTCAAGGCGGATCAGCCGTTCACCATGAAGGAGGTCCGCAATCTCCTATCAGACCAGGGACTGGAAGATGTTGATCTGCAGAAGGTTGAAAACGAGTATCGTCTGATTGTCAGGATGAAAAAGTCGAAAGAAACAGTGGAAAATCTCGGCAAGAAGATCAGCGTGATTTTCGATGAACATATGCCTGATAAACATTTTGTCATGGAAAGTCAGGAGGCTATCGGCTCATCGGTCAGTGAGGTGCTGCGCAACAAGGCCCTGCAGGCCATTGCTATTTCACTCATCGGCGTTATCTTCTATCTTGCCATGCGCTTTAATTTGAGTTTCGGCGTGGCCGCCGCCATTGCCACATTCCATGACGTCCTCGTGGTCCTGGGGATCTGCTGGCTGTTCAACGTGGAAATAACGCTGCTCATCGTTACGGCATTACTGACCCTGGCAGGCTACTCCCTTAATGATACGGTGGTGGTTTTTGACAGGATCCGGGAGAATCTCAGGAAATCGGAGCAGGGAAGCGTCAAACTGCGGGAATATGCGGCAATTATCAACCTGAGCATCAACGAAGTGTTGAGCCGAACCATCCTGACGGTACTGACGACGGCCCTGGCCTTGTTTTCTCTGTTCTTTTTCGGCGGTTCGGTTATACATGATTTCTGCTTCGCCCTTCTCGTGGGACTTCTCGTCGGGACCTACTCCTCAATATTTGTCGCCAGTCCGGTGCTGAGTTTGTGGAAAAAGGCATAGGAATACAGCCGGCGGCATAAAATTTTCAGAAAAACTTCCAGATCCGGGCCAGGCGTAATTGGTCCGGATCTGGTTTCTGTTCTCTTTTGCCAACAAGTCAATTATGCAATTGCCCCAAAATGTTACCCGGCTCTGCAGCAGCAAACCCTTTTCCTTCGGCTGCCACCCGGGCGTGCCATGTTTCGGCGAATGTTGCCGGGAACTGGACCTGGCCCTGACGCCCTACGATATATTGCGTCTGTGTCGGGAACTGCAGATGAGTCCGGCGGAATTTTTTGACCGCTACGTGGTCCTGGAGCAGGATGAAACCGGAACATTCCCGGGAGTATACCTCGGCATGGTGGATGACGGCAGGGCCAGCTGCCCGTTTGTTGCTGAAAACGGCTGCACGGTGTACGGAGGCAGGCCCGGTGCCTGCAGAGCATATCCCGTCGGTCGGGGGGTAAAGATGGACACAGATGGCAATCTGCGGGAAATACATATCCTGGTACGCGAGGAACATTGCCGGGGGTTTGCAGAACCCCCGGTCCATACTGTCGCTGAGTGGTTTGAAGATCAGGGACTGCTTGAGTATAATGCGATAAATGATGAAGTCTTAACCCTGGTCCAGCACGAGCAGTTTCGGCGGGGGGTGGATCTTACGCCGGCGGAAAAGGACACCTTCCTTTTGGCATTGTACAGACTGGATGCATTTCGCCGACTGGTATCCGCTCCTGATTTTTATAACAGGTATTTGCCGGATAAAGAGGAAAGACGGGCAATTCTCGCCGATGATCTGAATCTCCTTCGTTTTGGAATCCGTTGGCTGCAGAAAGTGCTGCTTAAAGAAAAGCATGAGTAAAGAAAGTTTTATAGAGGATGATTGTCCGCTGGGGGTTGAATTGACCCAAAGACTTCGGCAGCTGGCAGATCCTTACCATGACGACATGGGTGGCTGTCACGGCCCTGATCATACGGAGCGTGTCCATAAAACAGCGCTGCATATCGGCCGGCTGATGGGAGCAAAGCTTGATGTGCTGAGTGCGGCGGCCCTGCTGCATGATATCGGCAGAAGCTACGAGACCAGGGAACAGGGGAAAATCTGTCATGCTGAAAAAGGGGCGGAACTTGCCAGAAAGATCCTGGCCAAACTGGATTTCACGCCGGACCTGATCGATGAAATCGCCCATTGCATTGAGGCACACAGATATCGTGGAAAAAAGATTCCGGTGACGCTTGAGGCCAAAATTCTCTATGATGCTGACAAGCTTGATTCCATAGGAGCGGTCGGGATCGGCCGGGCATTTCTTTTTGCCGGTCAGACCGGCGCCAAGCTCCATAATGAAAGTGATGTCGACATTCTGGACTGCAAACCCTACACCAGGGAAGATACCGCCTTCCGTGAATTCAAGTTCAAAATGTCAAAGATCAAGGATCATATGCTGACCCCGGAAGGGAAAAGACTTGCAGAGGAGCGGCATGATTTCATGGAAGTTTTTTTTGAACGTCTGGAACGGGAAACAAAGGGGGCCCGGAATCTGACAACGGACAGCCGGAAAAGGGCTGCTGGCAGGAGAGGCTAGGATTATACCGGCACGACTGAAGATTATGATCCCATTGAAACTTGTGATATTTGATTGTGACGGCGTCATGTTTGATTCAATGGAGGCCAACCGGAAATATTATAATCACCTGTTGGAAAAATTCGGCTACCCGCCCATGGATCAACAGGAAGAGGATTATGTCCACTCCCATAATGTGCTTGCTTCGGTTTCCCATATATTCAGGAAGTATCCCCATGAAATTGACCGGGTCAATGATTACAGACAGGCCCTTGATTATACGCCATTCTTAAAATATATGCGCATGGAGCCGGACTTGAAGGAATTTCTGCGGTTCCTGAAGCCGCGATACCATACGGCAATCAGCACCAACCGCAGTACAACCATGGCTGCTGTTATGAAGATGCACGAACTCGGTCCCTTTTTTGATCTGGTGGTAACCTCGCTTGACGTGCAGCATCCAAAACCGCATGCCGAGGCCTTACTGAAAATTCTCGATCATTTCCGGTTATCGGCGGACCAGGCCGTTTACATCGGCGACAGCATGGTGGATCGGCAGCATACCGCCGAAGTTGATATGCGCCTGATTTCCTTTAAAAATCAGGATCTTCCGGCTGAATACCATGTTACCAGTTTTCGTGATATTCCCGAATTGCCGATTTTTCAGGAATAAACACAATCGCTCCGCTGGAGAACTTTATGGGGAACCTGGAAATATCACATGATATCCTGATGGCGGGTCCAGACTTTGAATCCTGCCGGCAAGACGTGCGGCGGTTTTTTGCCAGGTCCATGCTTATCCGCTATGATGAGGTTCTGGTCCTGGAGGATGAGTCGTTCAATGGAACTGATAAACATTTTCGGAACCGGATCCGGGAAGGATTGCAGGCCAACCGGGAGGTTTTGCTGAAATTCCTGGCAGACCTGAAGGAAGAGGGGTTTATAAGTCTTGATGATCTGCAGGACATGGAAAAGGGCTATCTGTCCAAAATACTGCATCTAATTGCCCATCTCCAGGATGGGTTTATCGGTATCGACAGCCGCTTCTACAACCTTGCCGAAGATTCCCACAGGGTTTCAGGAGATCTGCAGGGCAAGATTGATGCAACGCCTCACAGCTACTGGATTTTGCGGGTAACGGGCAGAATTACCTCAGCCGCTGCCGATTCCCTTGATGCTTTACGGACCTTTGAGGGGCGGGGAGAGTAAACCGGTTAAACATCCGAAGCTGCAGCATCAATCATGATGATGGTGTTCGTGCTCCGAGTGCCCATGCCCCGGTCCGCCGACTGCTTCCAGGGCCTTGGTAAAGGCGTTGTCTGCTTCGGCCAGCAGTTCCACCGCCTGCTCGATGTATTCAGCCGCAGTAGTATTTCCGGCACCTCTGGCTACCGCGGCCCATTTGGCATATTCCCTGCCGTGGCTCTCGTTGTGCTGCAGCCAGTGGGTTATCATCATTTGCAGCTTCTCAATATCAGAGTACTGTTTTTCAGCCATGATCCGGAGTTTTATTGTCTAAGGTTACCGTGCCGCCGAGGAAGTCAATATTTTTAACCCGGGCTGATTTTACCAGCTTCGGCTCTTCAAAAAGGGCGCTGACCAGAACCCCGTCGCCGGTTACTTGCAGCTGGGTCACATTATCCATTACTTTTTCCTGCTCGCCGTCATGTTCGAGTACAACATTCATTTGACACATTTTTCTGCCCTGTCAGGTTTAATTTCACGTTATTGTTTTTAGACCATGAAACGGAATTCGCCTTTGCCGAGAAGATCATGCAGATGCAGGATGCCGGCCAGATGACCGTTGGCGTCGGTTATCGGCAGAATGGTAATTTCATGTTCCTGCATAATACTTAATGCGTCTGCGGCCAGGAGTTCCTTTTTGATGGTTTTGGGGGTCGGGGTCATGTGATCCGCAGCGCGCTGGGTGTCAAGGTCAACCTCTTTGGCCACCATGCGTCTGACGTCACCGTCGGTGATAATGCCCGCGATCCGTTGTTTTTCATCAATTATGAGGACAGCGCCAAGATTTTTGGCATTCAGGGTTGAGACCGCCTGCCGCAGAGAGGTATCTGTGGTTACCATGGGAATATGTTCGCCGGTGATCATTACTTCCGAAACATTGACCTTCAACCGCTCACCCAGGCTTCCTCCGGGGTGGTTCCGGCGAAAATCACTTTCTTTAAACTGCTTGCGGTCGAGAAGAACAACAGCCAGGGCATCACCCATGGCCATGGCTGCGGTGGTGCTGGCTGTCGGGGCCAATCCCAGGGGACAGGCCTCCTTGGGCACACCGATATTCAACACCGCATCGGCAAGTTTTGCCAGGGTTGACTCAGGACCGCCTGTCATGGCAATTATTGAAACAGCACGGTTTTTCAGGCTGTTGACCAGCAGGTTCAGCTCCGCGGTTTCTCCGCTGTAGGAAATGGCAAGCACCACGTCTCTGGAGTCCACAATTCCCAGATCACCGTGCATGGCCTCCACTGGATGCAGAAAGAAGGAAGCTGTGCCGGTGCTGTTTAAGGTGGCGGCAATTTTCTGGCCGATAATTCCTGATTTGCCAATGCCTGCCAGGATCACCCGGCTCGGACAGGCCATAATCAGGTCGACGGCTTTGTCGAAGTCAGGGCCGATCCGGTCGAGAACCGCCAGGATGCCGTCCGCTTCGATTCGTAATACTTCCTTTGCCTGTTCTATCGTCATTTATGGTAATCCATTCAGCAGATAATAAAGGTATGCAGCATCTCGAACCGATGGTCCGCAGGCGTTAGTTTTTTGTCCTTGGAAAAATAGTGTTCCGTGCAACTGGAATAGTAAGACCTATTGCTTTCATAATCAACCTAAAAGCCGGGAAGAAAACCGGCAAAAGTGAAAAGGGTATCCGGATTTCTTTTTCGCCGTTAATGACTTGTCGTCTCTTTTGCTCTGGTATATAAGTACCCGATGGATTTGTTGACCATATTACTGATCGCCCTGGCCCTGGCAGTGGATGCCTTTGCCGTGGCGCTTGCCGCCGGCGTCAGCCTCTGCAGGGTCAGCGGCAGACAGATCTTCAGGCTGGCATTTCACTTCGGCCTCTTTCAGGCCATGATGAATATACTCGGCTGGGCAGCGGGATTGACCGTCAGAACGGTACTTGAAAATGTAGATCACTGGCTTGCTTTCGGGCTTCTTGCCCTGGTGGCTGTCAAGATGATAAGGGATGCCGTTGCCGGCCGCGATGCTGAGACGAAGAAGATTGACCCGACCAGAGGCTATACCCTGGTAATGCTCGCGGTTGCTACAAGCATAGATTCCCTGGCTGTGGGCCTTAGTTTTTCCGTCCTTAATGTTTCAATCTGGCTCCCCGCCGCCATAATAGGCCTTGTCGCCGCCCTGTTGACGATGGTTGGCCTGAGGCTCGGCTGCCTGCTCGGGTCGACGTCAAGGATCGGCGCCCGGGTGGAAGTGGCCGGAGGTCTGGTACTCTTGGGAATAGGGTTCAATATTCTCTATCAGCACGGTGTTTTTCATTGAGAAAATCAAGGATTATGCCGTGAATTTCCGGGACAAAGGCCGCCTTGACGTGATTTGCCGGAAAATCATGGTGGCGGCCGGCGGCAAGTCTTGCGCTGGCAGCAGAGACCAGTCCATCGCCAAGCCCCGGCGTCAATTCCTCCGGGTAATGTCCCGCAGGTATGATGCCGGCAAGCAGACTCGGAAACCTGATAATTTTGTGGTGATCCCCCGGCATGTTTACCATAGCCTGAAACAAAGCCGGATTGGTGCCGCCGAAGGAAAGAGTCCGCAATTCTTTCGGCAGGGGTTTTTGGATCGAGGCAATAAATGCTGATTCAGGGGTAAGCTCTGCAATGGCCGGGCTCTGGAGAAATGCCGCAAGACGGTTTAAGGCTTTTGTCAAGGCTGCCTTGGAATTATGGGGAATTATTTTTTGTAATAATGTTCCTGCCGGCTTCAGATACCGGGCAAATTTTGCCATACCGGTTCCGGAGTGGGGGCTGCAGATAGTTATAAAACCATCAATATCACCTGAATTATTTTCCAGGAGCAATCGCCTGGCCACAAGACCGCCGCGGGAGTGCCCGATAATATAAATTGATTTATCCGGCCATTTACTGCGGATCGTATCAATGACGGTCCGGAGTTCATCGACTGCAAGCTGAATCGGCCCGAGGGGTTGGCTTTGCGTCCAGGAAGCAAGGGAAAATCCCGCCGCCTTCAAACAGTGCCACAGTCCCTGGATACCGGGATCTTCCAATCCGAAGGATATGGTCTTGTCACCCTTTTCAAATGTGTTCGTGAGAAAAATAGTAAGTGGTGCCAGGCCGCCCAGGATAAAGCATTTTTCCGGGGCAACCCAGAAATTACTGTTCATGCCGAGGCCGTGAATCAAGAGGACTGCGGGCAATTCGACTTTCCCGGTATGGACCTGTAATGAGAGCTTCATATTTTGCCGCCGTTTAGTCTTTGAGCCCGGGCCCCAATGGACATGAACCCGATGCAATAATCAGTAGTCCCGGAACAGGGGGGATATTAGCAGGTCCCGGAGGCAGAATAAAGGAATAGAACAGCTCACCCCTCTTTCTCCCATGGAAGCTTGGGCAAATCGTTCAAGGCTGCAATATATTTTTCCTCATTGTATTGACGATTTTCTTTCAGAACGCTGAATACTTCAGAGGCAACAACGTAGCCCATGAGTCTTAAGGCCTCCTCTTCGGAAAAACCCTGCCGCCGGAGCCGGAGCAGTGTTTTTTTTGTCGCCGGCGGATCATTAAGACGTATCTGGGTATTGATTACTTCGAGGATGGCGGACCGGAGTCTTTGGTTTTTACTTTTTTCCATAACAGGGCAGGATTAAATAAAAGAAACAGTTTTTCATTTATTGCAAAAATATAAAGCGCGCCTTGGCTTAAAGAGAGGGCGGTCCCGTAACTATCATCTGCGCAATGGTCAATTTCACCCTAGGCAGGGTCATTCGTCTGGAGCCGAGCAGCCCCAGTTCCAGCTCAACCAGTCTGCGGTAGAATTGGGAGCGGTCCAGTGGCTTGACATCATTATATCCGGCTACATGCTTCTGGCAGCGGAAGCAGCCGGGGAAATCGAGTTTCCGGCCGTCCGGCCTGGTAAGGGCCGCCGGGATGCCATGCAATCTGCAGATCATCAGCCGGTAGGGGTAAAGGGCGCAAAGCCCATCGGCATTGAGGGGACACATGAGCAGGGGCTGCTTGCCTTTGGCCAGGGCCGCTTCAGTCGAGAACACATATGATGCCGCCTTTTCGGTAATGTCCTGCAGGCGGCTTTTTTCAAGTCTTTTGAGGCCGTACCAGAGATAGGCCCATTCTGAGTAGGTATGATGCAGAAAGTAACTGTCGCAGCAGTTGTCGCTGCAGCCGGTGCAGGAAAAATTCGAGGTTTTTGCGGTCTGATCATAGGCTGCTTCCATGTCATGGTAGAGCTCCGCCAACTGTCTGATAAATTCCGGGTTCAGCACAAGATCAGCCATTTTCATGGAAATACTGGACTTGGTACAGGGAAACATCCAGATCGCCCTGCCGCCATTCATCCGGAGAAAGCCCTGCTTTCAGGCAGAGATGGCGGAGAAAATCCTCTGCCCTGGGAAGCTGCTCCCAGACCTGCGGAAGAAATGTAGCCTGGGCCATGCCTTTGCTGATAATTACCCCGTCTATCCCGGGGCGCAGTTTCCCCAGCAGATCATTCCCGGAGGAATATGCCAACTTTTGCGGGCTGGTCAGGATGCTGATTTCGATTTCCGTCTCTGCAAGTTCAGGCCCGGTAAGCGGCGGGAAACGGGGATCGTTGAAGGCCGCGTTAACCGCATTGCGCTGAACGCCTTCCAGGATGGACTCGGAAGGTGTCAGGCAGCCGATGCAGCCACGGAGCTGATTGCTGATCTTAAGGGTTACAAAGGTGCCGCGTTTTTCCTGAAAAACCGGATCTGCAAGTTCATGGGTGGAAATTTTTTCGTCCATCGCATCGGAAATCCCGAGTCTTGCACCAATGGTTGCCCGGGCCAGGCGGATTAATATCCGGCCCTGGTCTTCTGTGAGTCGCTTTGAAACGTGTTGGGAATGCATGGATTTCTCCTTTATTTTTACCATTCTACACCGAGCATGAGACAGTTTATGCCGCTGCCGATGCCTAACAGGGCGGCACGCTGTCCCTTCCGGAAAACCCCTTGTTCTATCCCCATCAGCATGGTCACGGGAGCTGATGCAGAACCGGTGTTGCCCATAAAAGAGAGGGTGGGGAAATTTTTATCCGGTGCAATACCGAGACGTTCGAAAAGAAGACGGGCATGTGCCTGCCCCACCTGATGACAGAAGAAGACATCTATATCCTCCTCCAGCCAGCCAAGTTCTTCGAGAAAATCATTCCAGGTTGCCACGGCGGTTTCAATGCCTCGCTTCATGAGTTCCTCGGAGTCAGTCGCCATCAGGATTGAACCCCGACTGGCAATGATATCGCCGGACCGCCCGCCCTGGCAGAGTTCGTTATGCCTGGTATTGGCCCGGTAGGCGCCGCCGATGAATTTTTGCGGACCGCGTCTGAAGTTTTCATGGGTCATGATCAGGGCGGCGGCCCCGGAACCGATGGTAAGTGAGGCAAAGGAATATTTGATTGTCTTGCGGGTCTGACTGCTGTCGGCAGCTAAATTTCTTATGGTTGATTCCAGCAGGTCCTCTGCAGTTTCCCCGGCCACCAGCAGACCGGACTTCACCTGCCCGAGTTCTATCATGGCGGCAAGAAAGATCATGCCGTCCAGAAAACCCAAACATGCATTTGAAATATCAAAGACAAGACACCGTTCCGGCAAACCCAGCTGTTTATGGACAAATGAGGCGGTGGCCGGCTCCATCATGTCGCGGGAGACTGAAGTGAATATCAGACATTCCAGTTCATCGGCAGGAATGCCTGACGCGGCTATGGCTTTTCTGCCTGCCATTGCCGCAGCTTCGCTCGGCCTGGTTCCCCGGTCCCAGAAACGCCGCTCCTTGATGCCGCTCATCAGTTCAAGGCGTCCCTCCGGCAGCTTGAGTCTGTCATAAACCGTCGCCAGTCTTGCCTCGATCGCATCAGAGGTGAGAACATTGGGGGGGAGTTCATAACCAAAACCATGAAACCGTACATGCTGAAACTTCATTAATCCACGACCTTGGCGATGATATCCGCAGCAAAATAGTTTATACCCATGCCGGCATCGGCAACTACCGTCTGAGCGGTGATGGCGGAAGAACGGCCTGAGAGAAGAAATGCAGCAATATCAGCAATTTCAGAAGTTTGCAGCCCCTTCTGGCGCAGAGTCAGCTTTTCGGCATAAAGATAGCTGTCCACATAGCCTGGAATACCGGCCGAAGCAGAGGTTTTAAGCAAACCGGGACAGACGGCATTGAAACGGACATTGGAAAAGCCGGAAAAGCTTTTTGCCAGAAAGCAGAGGGAGGATTCCAGGGCGGCCTTGATAGGTGCCATATACCCGTAGTTTTCCGCTGCCATTCTGGTGGTGGAAATTGATATGGTCACCACCGAACCGTTTGCATCAAGCATGTCCTTGAAGTATTTACAGATGGCAATCAGTGAAAAACATGAAATATCAAGGGCCTGGAGAAAGTCTTTCTTGCTTGTTTCGTGAAACGGCTTGAATCCATCCCCATAGTTGGCAAAGGCAATTGAGTGGACGATTCCGTGAATCTTGCCGTCAATGAACCCTGCAATTTCATCCCGCACCCGGACAATATTTTCCTCATTCTCCACATCGCAGACAAAAACCCTGCAGTCGGGAAAAAGCTTTGCAGCAGTCTCTTTACGGGCATGGCTCCGGACGACGTGAATAACCTCGGCCCCGGCTTCCTGCAAAACCTTGGCAATGGCACAGGCCACCGATTTCCGGTTTGCCAGACCGAACACAATGATATTTTTGTCAGCGAGTTGCAGAAAATCCATCCCAGCAAAATTCCCCGTTTGTATGAAGTTGTTTGTCCCTGAAATTGGCACTTTAAAAACGGTTCCTGAGGATGTCAAAGTTTTTCGAGATTTTCCCGTGTTTTTGTTCAACCTTTAAAAACAATGCCCGCCGGGTGTTGCACCGGCAATCCATGGGTTTTAACAGGCCGGGCTGCTGACTGTGAAACTTTTTGCCGGTGGAGCTATTTTTCATTGGCGAATTATGGTCATGTTGATATAGTGTGGGCCATGCATTCTTCAAAGCCCACCACCCGGACAAAATTCATTTTTATCACCGGTGGAGTTCTCTCTTCTCTGGGCAAGGGTCTGGCAGCAGCATCCATTGGCGCTCTTCTCGAAAGCCGGGGCCTTACAGTTACCTTCCAGAAGCTGGATCCGTATATCAATGTCGATCCCGGCACCATGAATCCTTTCCAGCACGGAGAGGTTTTCGTCACCGATGACGGAGCCGAAACCGACCTGGATATGGGGCATTATGAGCGCTATACCAATGCCGTAATGGCGCAGATCAACAATTATACGTCAGGCCGCATATACTATTCGGTTATTTCCAAGGAAAGGCGCGGTGAATATTTGGGTGGAACCGTCCAGGTAATCCCTCATATCACGGACGAGATAAAAAACGCCATCCTGCAGCTCGCAGATACGGTTGACGTCGCTATTATTGAAATCGGCGGCACCATCGGTGATATCGAGGGCCTGCCGTTTCTGGAGGCCATTCGCCAGTTCCGTTTTGATATCGGCCGCAATAATTCCCTGTTCATCCACGTGACGCTGGTGCCCTACATAAAAACCGCCGGCGAAGTGAAGACCAAGCCTACCCAGCACAGTGTCAAGGAATTGCGTGCCATAGGCATCCAGCCCGATATTCTGCTGTGCAGAACCGAGCGGAGCTTAAGCAAGGCCCTGAAAGAAAAAATCGCTCTGTTCACCAATGTTCCCACCGATGCGGTCATCACTGCCAAGGACGTCAAGAGCATCTACGAAGTGCCGGTCCTTTTCCATAAAGATGGTCTGGACGACAAGATCCTTGAACTGCTCAATATTTGGACCGGCGCCCCCCGTATTGAGGCCTGGGAGGAGCTGGTCGACAAGATCAAGAATCCCCGGCATAAAGTCATTATCGGTATTATCGGCAAATATGTGGATTTAACCGAATCCTATAAAAGCCTGCATGAAGCGCTGGTGCACGGCGGCATTGCCAATGATGCCATGGTTGAACTGCGTTATGTCAGTGCCGATGAACTGGAAGAAAGTGAGTCGGCCGATGCCCTGGCGGGATGTCACGGTATTCTGGTGCCCGGCGGCTTCGGCAAGCGCGGGGTGGAAGGCAAGATCAAGGCGGTCAATTATGCCAGGATCAATAAAATTCCCTATTTCGGCATATGTCTCGGCATGCAGCTGGCAGTGGTGGAATTTGCCAGAAACATTGCCGGGATGAAGGGCGCGCACAGCACTGAATTCGATAAAAAAACCACGTATCCCGTGATTTATTTAATGAAGGAGTGGTATGATTACCGGACCAAGCAGGTACAGGTCAGGGATGAGACCTCGGATATGGGCGGAACCTTAAGGCTGGGGAGTTACCCCTGTAACCTGCATGATTCGACCCTGGCCTTCACCGCCTATAACCGGAAAGAGATTCAGGAGCGGCATCGTCACCGGTATGAGTTCAACCCGGACCTGCGCGAAGAGCTGGTTGCCAATGGGTTGATTATCAGCGGTTCATCGCCGGATGACACTCTGGTTGAAATTATTGAGCTTGCCGATCATCCCTGGTTTCTGGGTTGTCAGTTCCATCCGGAATTCAAATCAAAACCCATGAAGCCCCATCCCCTGTTCCGGGAATTCATCAAGGCGGCATTGGCATATTCCCTGAAAAAATAACCTGCTGCAGGGTTCGGTAATGCGGCGAATTTCCCAGCCTCTATGGCGCATACTGGTTGAATAGTCGTGAGCATTGTTTCCATCGGCAGACCCGGAAATGACGATCCCATCCTCGTTGGGGCGGGACATCCTTTCTTGCTGATAGCGGGACCCTGCGTTCTTGAATCAGCAGAACTGGCCAGGGAGGTTGCCGCCGGGCTCAAAGAGATTGCCGCACGTCTCCATGTTTCCCTTGTTTTCAAATCCTCCTTTGACAAGGCCAATCGCACTTCGCTTGATTCCTATCGGGGGCCGGGGCTTGAGGAGGGCCTCACCATCCTTGCGGACATCCGCCGGGAATATAACCTGCCGGTGGTCTCCGACATCCATGAAACACAGCAGGTGGAACCGGCAAGTTCAGTGCTTGATATGCTGCAGATTCCGGCATTTCTCTGCCGGCAGACGGACCTGCTGCTGGCGGCGGCCCGAAGCGGCAAGACCATCAATCTTAAGAAGGGCCAGTTCGTGTCGCCATGGGATATGGCAAACGCGGTGCAGAAGATAAAGAGTTCAGGCAACAGAAACCTGATGTTATGCGAACGCGGTTTTGCCCTGGGATATAACAACCTGGTGGTGGATATGCGGGCTCTGCCGGTGATGCGGTCCCTGGGCTGTCCGGTAATCTTTGACGCGACGCACTCGGTGCAGCTGCCCGGAGGAGCGGGAACAAGCTCCGGCGGCCAGCGGGAGTTCATCCCGCCGCTGGCCAGGGCGGCGGTTGCTGCCGGAATTGACGGCATTTTCATGGAAGTTCATCCGCAGCCGGAAAAGGCATTGTGCGACGGGGCCAACTCCATGCCCCTTGACCGGGTCGAAACCTTGCTGCGGATACTGCTGGAGATCCATGCAATCGTGGCCGCAGAAAAGAGCGATAATTGAAGATTAGACGCCCAGAGAGAACGATTAGACATGGCACAGGATGATAAGTGCTCAAACGGCAAAACCGGATATCCTTCGGATTGTGAAATAACCCGGGGACTGCTCGAGAAGGCCAGGGAAAAAATGGAATCCACCGATCGGGGCTATGTCTGGAAATCCTGCCTGCCCAGGGCCAGGGATTTGAAACTCTTCCTGCTGGATGTAGACGGGGTCTTGACAAACGGCACCATCACGTACACCCATGAGGGCAATGAAATCAAATCCTTTCATACCCGGGACGGTTTTGGCCTAAAACTGCTGATGGAAAGCGGCGTGGAGGTGGGTCTTATCACGGCCCGTGAATCAGAGGCGGTAAACCGGAGGGTTAAGGACCTGGGCATTAAGTATGCCTATCAGAATGCCAGAAACAAACTGGAGGTTTTCGAGCATCTCCTGCAGGAACTTGACCTGCAGCCTGCCGAAGTGGCCTACATGGGAGATGACTGGCTCGATCTCTCCGTGCTGGTGCGGGTTGGTTTTGCCGCCACGGTGGCGGATGGCGCCCCGGAGGTCAGGCAGATGGTCCATTATGTCACGAAAAGAAAAGGCGGCAGCGGAGCGGTCCGCGAAGTATGCGACCTTATCATGGATGCCAAGGGAACAGGTATGGCCCTGCTTGAGAAATATGCAAAGATCTGATGTCTTTATTTCTGCCAATCGACAGATATAGTTATAATGCTGAAAGATTCGAGAAATCTTCTATGGATACTTCCCCTTGCAGCACTTCTGACCCTGCCGCTCTGGAAACCTTTTGCCGTTGACTTTTTAAGTCCGGTCCGGCAGGAAATGGGTCCACCTGCCGAATCCCCCCCAAATTCGAATATTCCCAGCAGTTCTTTAATGACCGGCGTCCGGTTTGAACAAAGTAGAAACGGCGCCAAGGAATGGCTTTTGACCGCCGACCGCCTCAACAGTTTAGAAAGTAACACCGACCTGCGGCTTGAAGATGTAAAGGCGCTTTTTTTCGGCACCGGCGGGGAACATGAAAAGACGCGGATCAGCAGCCGCAAGGCAAGATATAATGTGGACAACAGGCAGATAACCCTGCAGGGCGGGGTGGTGATCCGGGACAACAAGGGCTACGAGATACAGACCAATTCTCTGGAGTATCATGCGGCCGAGAAAAAGATCAGAACAACTGCATCGGTTACCATTCAGGGAAGCAATATCGAGGTAAGCGGCGACCGGTTAATCTATGATACAGAAACAGGGAATTTCAGCCTCGCCGGAAATGTGGTTTGCCGGATCTGGTAGATCACATTGCGGTAGATCCTGCCCCGATATCATTAAACCATCCGAACTGTATAAACTGGCATGGTTTTTGCTAAATTTGCTGAAAAAGGATGGGCAGTGATTTTTCGGCAAAAGAAAAATACTCCACCCCCATTTAAGACTTTGCCGGGACAGTATTTTTCTTAATGGTTCAACTGCAGAATGGAGAATAGACGATGAAGAAAGCCAGGATTACAACCGCACTCGTCCTTGCCGTGCTTATGACAGCATCTCTCGGCTGCGTAAGCTTGGTCAGGACGCCGCCGCCATCACACCACCCGGTTGATATGCGTCCCGGTGTGCCGTTCAGAGGCGCGGTCTGGATCGAAGGACACTATGCATACCGGTACGGCAACTATGTCTGGATGCCCGGCAGATACATGAAACCTCCATACGAAAACGCGATTTGGGTTCCAGGCTCCTGGAAAAATCATCGCCGCGGCTGGAAATGGGAAGAGGGGCGCTGGGAGAAACGTCACATGCGGGATCGTGACGATCGGCAGTATGAGCATCATGATGGAGACCGCGATGAACGGCGGGATGGCTATCGTCATTATTGATATCGAACGCTGCTGACCGTGTCCTGTTCAACAGGAAAAAGTCTTGCGAGGCATGACCGGAGGTTCGCAGGAAAAACGGTGCTTCAAGATTGACTGATCGGGATTCGGATTTTGGATTTTCGAGACGCTGCCGGCTGTCCGGCTTTGCTGCCGATATGCCGGTTGAATGGAAAAGAGGCAAAGGAGACGACCAATCATGGAACGTTTGCAACTCACGGATGATCTCGTGACCGGTATATACGAGATAGACAATCAGCACCGGGAACTTTTTGCCCGGGGGAATGCGGTGCTCTTCCCGGAAGCCGGAAAGGCTTCGGTTGAAGATGTAATCGATGCGCTGGCCTTTCTCATTCATTATGTTGATGAGCATTTCACTGCTGAAGAAAGGCTGATGAAATATTACGAATATGATCGGCTGCAGGCCCACCGCAACCAGCATGGAAGACTGCGCCGGGATGTTGAGGGCCTGTATCAACGGACAAACAATGCCGGCACCCTCAAGGGTCTGGAGAGTGAACTCTACTACATGTTCAAAGACTGGTATATCTACCATATCAAGGAATGGGACCACGCCTATGCCGGTTTTCTGCAGAAACAAGTCAAACTTGACACGATAAAAATTTCCGGTCTTGAGGATGTCGACGACAGCGAAGTGGAGATTCTGATCGTTGAAGAGGGGAGGATATCCCCGGCCGAACTGAAGGTCCGCAAAAAAAGCGGCAGCAGATAGCCGGCGTTCATTTTGCCGCCGGCATCGAATTCTCCGGCGCCTTCATGCCGAAATAGGTGCGAACCGCGGCGATCATCAGGGGAACGGCGCCGAACAGGATGAAAACCAGATCGCCGGGCAGCCGGGTCCATTCCACGGTGCGCACGATATCCCGGCTCAGGTAGTCAAGCCCTCTGGCATGCCAGTATCCGTTGGTGAGAACATCGTAAAACTGCATCACCCCGCCGGGAAACAGGTTGCCGATAACCATGAGCACCAGTCCGCCGTTCAAACCCCAGAAAGCAATGCGGATATATTTCTCCACCCTCTGCCACTGGGCGTCAACCAGGACCTGCCGAAAGGCCATGACCATCAGGGCAATGCCCTCCATGCCGAAGACGCCCATCAGGGCGGTATGGCCATGGTTGGGAGTGAGAATGGTGCCGACCTCGAAATAGCTCACCACCGGCATGTTGATCAGGAAGCCGAAGATGCCGGCGCCGACAAAATTCCAGAATCCCACGGCCATCAGAAAATAAAAGGTCCACTTGTGGGGAATTGCCAGATGCTTGCCGCATTGGTCACATTCGCCCCGGGTGAGTTTGATGAAGCTCCAGGCATCCAGGGTCAGCAGGGTAAGCGGTACAACCTCCATGGCGGAAAACAGTGACGAGAGAGCAAGGTTGAAAGTCGACTGCCCGGTCCAGTACCAATGGTGGCCGGTGCCGATAATCCCGGCACCGAGGAAAAGAATGGCGTCGAGATAAATGATCCTGGTGGCGGTCAGTTTCGATACCACGCCGAGCCGGAAAAAGGTCACCGCCACCATGGCGGTGACAAAGAGTTCAAAAAATCCTTCAACCCAGAGATGGATAATCCAGAAGCGCCAGTTATCCACCATGGTGTAGTCGGTGGTGCTGCCGAAAAAGAAAGCGGGCAGATAAAAGAAGGGGATGGCAAAGGCCGCCAGCAGGAAAAGCAGGGCAACCTCCCGGCGGACCGGATCCTGCAGGGCAGGACGCAGGGCGCGGTAAACCAGAAAAACCCAGTACAGCAGGGCGGCAGCCAACAGAAACTGCCATCCGCGGCCGATTTCAAGAAATTCCCAGCCCTGGTGTCCGAACCAGAACCATAGCGCCCCCAGCCAGCCATTGATCCCCAGCCATTCTCCAAGCAGGCTGCCGAGGGCCACCACTAACAGCAGGGCGAAGAGGATATTTATACCTCTGACCTGGTGCGCCGGCTCCTTCATGCCGATGGACTGGGAAAGCAGCAGGCCGCCGGCCACATAGCTGGTGGCGATCCAGAAGATGGCCAGCTGCAGATGCCAGGTGCGGAGGATATTGCTCGGCAGGATTGCGGCCAGGTCAAAACCGTAAAAGGTGCCGGGATCGGCCCGGTAATGGCCGACAGCGCCGCCGACCAGGACCTGCAGCAGAAAAAGCAGGGTAACCACGACAAAAAATTTGATGGTGGCCTGCTGGCCCGCACTGGCAAGGCCGGGCAGCATGGCCGGATGGACATGTTCTTTTTCCCCTTTCCAGCCCAGGTAGTCGAATCTGCCGAAGGCAAAGAGAACCAGGGCTGTACCGGCAAGCAGGGTTATCAGGCTCAAAGCGCTCCAGAGAATTGATTCTCTCGTCAGGGTGTTGCCGGCCAGGGGATCATAGGGGAAATTATTGGTATACGAGTATGACTTGTCCGGCCGCTGGGCAACCGAGGCCCAGGCGGCCCAGGCAAAAAAAGCAGTGAGTTGACGAAGTTCTTCGGGATCTTCGATGTAGTTCCGCCGCAATCCCCCATTGGCGGCGGGATCGGTGAAGTAGTCGGTCCAGCGCTCAATCTGGTGCCGGTAGGAAATCACCTCCGCTTCTTTAAAGCGCAGGATTCCGGTTGTGTTGTCGTACTGATTTGTTTTCAGCAGCGGCGGCACCCTGGTTTGAACCGTTTCCGTTTGCAGCGGATCGAGCTGCCGCACCTCTTTTCCATAGAGTTCCCGGGCCAGCAGATCAGCAGCATCAACCGCCAGGTCGTGTAAATAGGCGGCGCTAAAGTCAGGACCAAGATAGGCGCCGTGCCCCCATATCGAACCGTTTTCCATCAGGCCGTATTTCAGGAAGACCTGCTGCCCGGCGCGGATATCGGCGCCGCTGAAAACCGCCCGCCCATCGGGGGCCGCGACCAGTCGGGGAATGGGAGGCGCCTCCCGGTAGGCCCGGACTCCAATCCAGATCAGCACGGTGAAACCGATGATTACGGTGATGACAACACTCCAGACCCAGCGCCGGGAAATGCGCTCAACGGTTCTAGCCGCAGGGTTCATTAGTCGTTTCCTCCTTTGCATGAGTTTCCCCGCCAGGAACACGGGAAAATATGTGCACCGGTCATCATTGCCGCTACATCAGCAAATCCCGCCCATCATCGATGGTTGCATATAATTCGGGAAAAACCATATGGATGGGAAAAGGGGTGGTTACCCTCCCCTCATGGTTTTGTGACGTATGGTTGTTCGGCCGGATAGATTATAAAGCCTTTTCCCCCGGCAATGACCGATCCATTGCCGGGGGAAAAATCTACTGCGGTGACTTGATCTGCAGGAGATTGTTGACCCCCTGCACACCTTTAACCGAGCGGGCAACCTCTTCGGCCTGCTTTTTCTGGTCGGGCCTGTCAACAGCATCGGTGAAGGCGACGGTTCCTTCAAAGGTCTCCACCGAGATGGCAAAACCCCTTAAATTCGGATTATTAAAGATTTTTGCCTTTACCATATCCCTTTGCTATTCAAAAATTGTGCCATCATGGTTGCCATGCCGTGTAATCTGCGTCACTGTTCAAAAATTAGCTGCCCTGTTTAATTGCGGGCCAGTGCAGGATCCTTCCTGTCGGGATAAGTCCTTTTGGACAAGACACCCGTCTGACACCGGTAGACGGGAGACCGGGTTCGCCATTGATCCTGAATCGGAAACCCGCAAACTAATGGGCCTCTATTCAGAGTTTGATCTGGGTGCCGATTTCAAAAACCCGTTCAGCGGGAAGATTGTAATAGGAGACGGCCCGGTCCGCATTGCGGGCCATGAGGAGAAATAATTTATCGCGCCATCTGTCCATGCCCATCGATTTCGTGGGTACCAGGGTGTCGCGGCTCAGGAAGAAGGTGGTTTCTTCCATATCTATTTTCAACAGGTGCCTGTTTTCGATGATTCGCAGCACCGCCCGGATATTCGGATTGTCCATATAACCGTATTTTACCAGGACCCGGTAAGCGCCGCGGGGCAGTTTTTCAAAGGTGATCCGGTCCTCGGCCCGGACATGGGAGATGTTTTTCGTTCCCACTGCAATGAAGATGATCCGGCGGTGGATAATCTTGTTATGGTTGATATTGTGGATAAAGGCCGGAGGCGTGGAAAGGGGGCTTCGGGTAAGATAAATGGCCGTTCCCGGGACCTTTTTCACCGTTCTCAGGTCCAGGTTCTCCATAAAACCTTTCACCGGCTGGATATATTCCTGGATTTGACTTTCGAAAGTTTCCTGCCCCCGCCGCCAGATGGACATCAGCAGATAGATCATTGCCCCCAGGATGAGCGGATACCAGCCGCCCTGCAGAACTTTCAGCATGTTGGCGGTGAAAAAGGAAAGATCGATGATCAGGAAAAAAGCGGCAACCGTGACCGCCGCGAACCTGTTCCAGTTCCATAACTTGCGCATTGCCACATACCCGAGAATGGTGGTAATCACCATCGTGGTCGCCACCGCCACCCCGTAAGCCCCAGCCAGATTGCCCGATGATCGGAAGCCCAGCACCACCCCGGCAGTAGCCAGAAACAGCAGCCAGTTGACCTGCGGCATGTATATCTGCCCCTGCTCTTCTTCGGAGGTATGAAGGACGCGGAGACGCGGCAGGTACCCCAGCTGAATCGACTGGAAGGTCAGGGAGAATACCCCGGAGATTATGGCCTGGGAGGCGATGATGGTGGCCGCGGTTGCCAGGACCACCATCGGATACAGGGCCCAGTCCGGGGTCAGATGATAAAAGGGGTTTATTGCCGCTTCCCGGTTGTGCAGCAGCAAAGCTCCCTGGCCGAAATAATTCAGCAGCAGGCAGATAAGCACAATCGTGAACCAGGAAAGGCGAACCGGGGCCCGCCCAAAATGGCCGATGTCGGCGTAGAGAGCCTCGCCGCCGGTAACCACCAGAAAGATCGCCCCCAGGATAAACAGGCTGACCATGCCGTTGTCGGCAAAGAAAAGAAAGCCGTAGTAAGGGTTGAGGGCAGCCAGGACGGTGAAATTTTTTACAATGCTGGTGGTGCCGGTAAAACCGATGACCAGAAACCACACCAGCATGACCGGGCCGAACACCAGCCCCACGTCACCGGTTCCCTGCTTTTGCAGGAAAAAAAGCAGGAAAAGAATAACCAGGGTGGAGGGTACGATATAGGGTTCAAAGATCGGCGTGGCGATCTGCAGCCCTTCGATGGCGCTGAGCACGGAAATGGCCGGGGTGATGGTGCCGTCGCCGTAGAGCAGCGCCGCGCCGAAAAGACCCAGGATGAGAATGGTCGATCTGTGGTTTCCCCTCTCCGGCAGCACCAGTTCCATCAGGGCCAGGATCCCTCCTTCGCCCTGGTTGTCCGCCCGCAGGATGATAACCAGATATTTGATGGAAATAATCAGGATCAGGGCCCAGAAGATAAGGGAAAGGACTCCCAGGACGTTGGCTTCGGTAGGAAGAACCGCATGCTTGCCGGCAAAACATTCCCTGAGAGCATAAAGCGGACTGGTGCCGATATCGCCGTAAACGACTCCCAGGGAGGCCAGGGAAAGCTTCAACAGCCGGGATCGCTCCAATCCGTTATCGGCACTGTTTTTTTGCGGCATGCCTTCCTTTCCTCAAAAAGGGGTCAAGTGGTTATTTCTGAAAAATTGGCGTACATAGTCACTGATTCCTTTTTCGCATTGGGGTATATCGATTATTCTCCCGACAAGAGCGGCGAGATAGCCGCTGCTTCCGTTCTGCCCCCGGGTAAGAAGCCTGAAGGTTGGCGCGGCAATACCGTTATTGCCGGAACTGTTCCTTTTCATGGCCGCAATACAGGATAATATGTCACCCCGGCATAATATACCGGCAGAGAAGCGATGCAAATAGAAATATGCAGCTTCGTTAGGTGAAACAAATCCGGTGTTGCCGGATCCGGGAGCAGGTTATATATAGTCCTCTTTCTCCGCCCGGGTATCCATCTTATCAGGAATCGAGCTTAACCTGTAGTATTTTTCGCTGAAAATGCACCAGACCCGATGCATGAATGATTGCCGGTCAAAGCAGTAAGATGCCGGCGAAAGGGAGAGGATGCAATGAGAAGATGACAGTATCCCGGCTGAACTCAAGGTTCACCGGCAGCAATGGAAATCCTCATCCATCAATTCAGAAAAGCCGACCCGGTTATCTTTACATCCATCGCTACCAGCCGAAATGAGCGGCTTTCATGATTCTTCTTCCGGCCGCGGCGCCGGACCATGGTCAATTCCCCCACAAAGGCCTTCTAGTTTTATCCCCAATATGCCGAACATTTTTTTTGACCAGGTTGCCCGGTCGGTTGCAATGTCATACTCCCAGGTGCCGATTTTGGTGTTTTCCTGACACCTGCCAATCCCGGCAATTATTTTACGGTGTTTTGTCGTGAGATCCTGGAGATCTGGCCGGGGTTTTTCATTTAGAACGGCTTCAAGATCTGAAATTTTCAAACGGGCCCGGTGCAGTTCATGAATGAGTTGTTTTTGGTTTTGTCACCGTCGTCCATGGCGGAACCTCAAAGTGTTGGTGCAGCAAGATGATCAGGAAGGGGAAAAGCTTGTCGACCATAACCCAACTCGAGCCGGAAATGCGCAGCCGCGCCATGAAGAACTGCATCAGAAGTAACCCCCGGTTGTTCCGGCCCGGGGGAAATAAAGAGGATAGAGCACTGCAGAAGCGGACCGGTAATAAAAGTTCTGCGGTTCATCTGCCCTATGGCTGCCGGCGGCAGCCCGGCTGTTTTAATCCGGATTAAGGGCGGAGGTTAATTTTGCGGGAGGTGTATCCGTCTGTTTTGGAACACTGGCCGGCACAATTTATTTTGTGTTCCTTCACTTATATACCGGTCAATCTCCGGGTTTCCCCGGAACCCGAGAAATGACAAGGTCCTGATCTGCAATACCGGTATATTAGGTCTTGGGTGAAATCCTGGGAAGAGATGGCAGATTTTTATGATTTGTCCGGTGGTGCTCACAGGTCAGGATATCCCGTGCATCATATTCTCATCTTCCCGTCTTATTTTTCCTATGTAGTTCATCAGTTCTTTCGCCGAAATAATCTTCTTGTCGATAAGGATGTCAATCAGGGCCTGGTTGACAATGCTCCCAATATTTAAAATCTCTTCTGTTGTCATAATCGTATTCTGTTTATCTATCTGTCTATTTATCTGTTCGACCATTGGAAAATCTCCTTATCGATTCACTGTTTTTGACATGGTATGCCCAAATCATCATTTTTTACAATCGGACGACCGGGCCGGTAATAACCGGGTTTCCAGACAAATACCCTCTCGGCATGATAATGGAGTGTTTTTGTCATGTTTTATTATTTATGGATAGCAAGTAGGATGCCAGTTCCGGGAAAACACGCATAACAAAATGTTATGTTTGAGAAAAAACATAAAATGAGGAAGAATAGTTCTTTGGGTATGGAATTCGTTGTGTATGATATCCAATACATAGAGTAAAAAAAATTATACATCGCGGATAAAAAAAGGCTGGCAGCGATAAACAATTTTTTAGGTCAGGCCGTATATTCAACCAGCACCGAAATCACCTTCACCTGGAATTCTTCAAAAATATGCAACATTTACAAATGCCTGCAAGGTAGCCGGGCAAGGTCGCTGTTAGGCCTTAATCCGGGGCAATGATCCGCTTCCTTAAATTAAATAGCTTGTAAATATATCAGATAAGTCTATGGTATAGAGGTTCAAAGTTTTAAAAAAATAGAAAAAAATCAAGTAAATTTCCACCCGGGGCAGCCAGGCTGATGCCATGCATCGTTTATCTGCAAGGTACTGTTGTTTCTTTAATAGCTCCCCTCAAAGAAAGGAGTCAGTCCATGAAGATGTATGTCGGCAACCTCATATATAATATGACCGAAATGGAACTCAAAAACCTGTTCAGCCCATTTGGAGAGGTACTCTCATCCCATATCATAACCGATCAATATACCAGGCAGTCAAAAAACATGGGTTATGTTGTTATGGCCATTCGTGAAGAAGGGAAAAGAGCAATGAAAAAATTAAACGGCAAAGAAATAAACAGCAGGTGTCTCATCGTCAAAAAGGCATAATCGCCTCCCGGTCGATTGTGCCAAACCTCGTGCACCTGGTTTTTATCCTGACGTATACCATGAGCACGAAATGCTGGTGCGAATTGCTAGTGGTCAGGACAACAAGAGGAAGAAAAAATGGAACCACACAGGGGCAGAGAAAGAAGAGGACGGGCGCAGAATGTCTTAGGTCGGATGTATCAGAAAGGTGATGGTGTTGTGCGCAACCTTCGGGAAGCGGAGAAATGCTTCCGCGAAGCTGCAGAGCTTGGAGATGTACACGGGCAATATCACCTCGGCTGCATATATCAGCGCGGAATAGAGGTTAGCCGTGACTACAGGGAAGCGGCTAAGTGGTTTCGCATGGCGGCTGTGAAGGGGTATGATAAAGCGCAGTATTGTCTTGGTGTTTTATGTGAAAAAGGTTTGGGAATTCCGCAAGACAGCAAAGAGGCTAAAAAGTGGAAACTCAGAGCTGCGGAACAGGGGGAGGCGCGGGCCCAAAATTATTTCGGGGTTAAATACAGCAGGGGCGAAGGGGTGCATAAAGATTATAAGACGGCTTATATGTGGTTGCGTTTGGCCACCATGCAAAACCAGAAAGTGGCCCGGAAAAATATCGGTATCCTTGCAAAGAAAATGTCCCAGGAACAGATTGACGATGCCGAACAGATGGTGCGTGAGTGGAAACCAAAGGCTTGACAATTCTTTCTGCAAGGCAATTTCGACCGGTCTGATCCGGCACTTTTCTTTTCGGTTGTTGAGGAAATTGCCCCGGGAAGTTGAGGGAGAAGAATACGCCGGCAAAAACCGGCAATTCTCGCATTTGCCGGGAGTGAGATTGCAAATCAGATTCCAACTATTTGATAGTAGGGGTTACCATACCATTGGCACATAGCCCTCGTTTATATAATCTGAGATCATTTTTCCCACGTATTCGACTTTTATCCCAAGAGCTTGTATCTGTTCACTTTTTTTATCTCTGTCTGAAATGTACCTGCAGGCAACGGCAGTCTCTTCCATGGATTGGTATTCTTTCATGTAATTCTGCAGTTCTGCGTCCTCTAAAAGTAAATCCTGGGCCGGTCCGAAAAAGAAAATTTTAACTTCCTCCATCCACCCGTGTTTCAGGGCATTTACCGCGTACATTGCCCCGGTGCGGGCCTTTTTTGCATCGGAGGTGCTGATTATTACCACGATTTTACCTGTCATGTTTTCTTACCTTTGCGGTGTTTCAATGTAAAGTCAATATGTTATCATGTTAAAATCATCCTGGCAATATACTTGCTTTACCGGGACGAATTCAAGATTCTTTTTGGAGAGAAGGGAGGATTGGGCCGGAGCCACATGCTTTGCTGATTAAGGGAAATATCATGCTCGCCGGCGGCAGGTTAAACGGACTCCAGCAGTGCCAGGCCGTTATCCCGCAGGATGCGATGCTCCAGTTCCGCCCCTAATTCAAGCCGCCGCAAGTTTCTAAATGTATTTTCAGCTCCGGACCAGGGAGAGTCGGTGCCGAACAGGATATATTCTTTCGGATGCCGGCGGATTATCCTGCGGGCGATCCGGGGATCGATCTGGTCCAGGGTGTAAGAAATATCCATGTAAATTTTCCTGCCGGCTAAAAGTTCCTCCACCTCACCCCATTGCTGCCAGGCCCCGAGGTGGGTTGTGACCATTTTCAGATCGGGAAAGCGGGTCAGAACGGCAAGAATCTGCCGGGGATCACAGCGC
This sequence comes from uncultured delta proteobacterium, assembly GCA_963783905.1. Classification (GTDB taxonomy): domain Bacteria; phylum Desulfobacterota; class Desulfobulbia; order Desulfobulbales; family BM004; genus BM004. The sequence goes on from CAWAPG010000015.1 coordinate 112,385, forward strand.
CTGATCCTCGGGAAGGCAATATCAAAACCGGTATGCGTTACCAGGATCAGCCCCAGTTCGCTTATTTTTTCATAGGCCGGGTATAGCTTTTCATCGTCGAGAAAGAACTGCTGATAGTATGGGTGCATTTTAATGCCCTTGAACCCTTCGGCCTTGATTTTCTCGATATGCTCCACCGCCCGGGGGTCATCCGGGTGAAAGGAGGGAAAGGGGATGATCCGCTCGGAACGGATCTGGGCGGACCAGCTCAGGATCGCTGCAAACTGGGACGGCCTGGTGGCGATGGAGCAGATGACGCTTTTCTCCACGTTGTCCCTGTCCATGATCTCCAGCAACGAAGTTACTCTGCCGTCATGCAGGGCCTTGACATCGCCTTCCTCTTCCAGGAATGGGATGGCGCTGGCCGCCACCTGGTCCGGAAAGGCATGGGCGTGAAAATCTATAATCCCCAGCATTGGATATTCCTTTCCGTTCATGCTCATTGAGCCGCAAGCCTCACCCTGATTTCCTCCTGCATCGTATTAATGACCGCAAGCGGATCAGCAGCCCTGGTTATGGGGCGACCTACCACCAGGTAGTCAGCACCGTCGGCAATTGCCTGACCGGCGGTGAAGATTCTCTGCTGGTCATCCAGCTGATCATGGGTATTGGCGCCGGGCCTGATGCCGGGGGTGACAATGAGCAGTTTGGGGCCAAGTCTTTGCCGCAATCTCTTTGCCTCCAGACCTGATGATACAACGCCGTCGCAGCCGAGTTCCAATGCTCTTCTGGCCCGGAAATAGACAAGATCCTCTATGGATTGGGTCATGCCCATGGCCTGCATGTCTTCCTGGCCGAAACTGGTCAGCACCGTCACTGCCAGCAGGGCGAGATCACCCTTGGCCTCCACCGCAGCCCGAATGATCGGGTCATTGCCGTGAACGGTTGCAAAGGTTATTCCACGGTTGTTGAGTTGCGCCACAGCCAGTCTGACGGTCTCCGGGATATCGAAAAATTTCAGATCAATCATGATCTTGTGGTTTCTGGCAGCAAGCCAGTCCACAGTCTCGAAGCAGCCGGCCATGAAGAGCTGCAGACCCACCTTGTAGAAATTAATATGGGACTCGGTTTTTTGGACCAGCTCTTTAGCCTGCGCCGGGGTTTCAACATCCAGGGCCAGGATTATACGTTCTTTAAACGGGATATCTTTCATCGTTCTTTGGAAGTATTATTAGACTATTGGATTTTCGGCCATTGGGTTACTACCATGTTGCAGGGGCACTGACAATAAAAAAGAAGTTCAGAACAACAGGAAGAGCATGAGGTGCAGGCTGGCGAGGCTGTATAACCCCGCCATCACATCGTCGAGCATGATGCCGAGCCCCCCGTGCAAGCGCTGATCAAAAAAGCTGACCGGAAAGGGTTTTGCAATATCGAATATACGAAAAAGGATAAAGCCGAGCGTCACGGTCAGAGGAGTCATGGGAACAGCGATCATGGTAATCAGCATGCCCACGATTTCATCGATAACCACCGAGCCGGGATCACGCCGATCCAGGATTTTTTCAGCTTCTCCGGCGGCAAACGAGCCCACGACAAAGAACCCTGCAACAACTGCCAGATAGACCGGCAGGTTGAGGGTATGAACCAGGAAAAAAATGAACAGGCCGACCAGGGAACCCCATGTGCCCGGGGCTTTAGGCAGGAATCCGCTGTAAAAGCCTGTGGCTATGAACATTATTACCGCGTACATTATTCAATCAGCCAGAATATCAATTGCATCGAATCATCTCTTGCAGGAGCAGCTTCGGCTGCCGGCAAACCCCGACCTCGTTCATCTCGGCACCTCACGCCTGGGCCATCATCATTGTTTTTTTCGTTTCGTTCAGCTTTGATTCTTCAACGTTGAACTCCCACACATTTTCCTCTTATAATGCAAAACGTAAACGTAAAACACATAACGGTCTTTCACTCCCCACTCCGTTTAAACTCCCCGGGCGAACAGCGATGCACCGCTCCATAAACCCTTGTTAAGGGTAACTTTTTTTCACGGGCCAAACGGCAGCAGTCCTCATATTCCGGATACAGGACAGGGCCGCCCGGAGTTTCCACCCGTTTGACCTGAACCGGCCCCCAAATTGTCTGCACCGTGCCTGTTTCCCTCGGCAGGGTCATTCTTTTTTCTCGCCTGAACCTGAGGCCGATGGATGAGGTTTCAGTGAATATGTGGTTCTTGATCGGCAAAGCCCTGGCAGGATCGGTGATCACCTGCAGCAGAAAGCCGGGACGGCCTTTTTTCATGTGGATGGGAATCAGGCAGACATCCAGAGCGCCGTGGGAGAACAGCTGTTCACAGAGATAGGGATAACTTTCCGGGGACCAGTCGTCCAAGTTGGTTTCAATGATTTCCACCTCCTGCAATTCCGCCACCCGGAGTTCATGGCCGATGACCAGCCGGAAAAGGTTCGGGACGTCTCCGGACAGCCGGCGGCTTCCCGCGCCATATCCGGTTTGTCTGATCTTCATGGCGGGAAAATCACCGAATTCGCGGCTTAACGATTTAACCAGAGCCGCCCCGGTGGGCGTGACCAACTCCTGGTCGGTATGTACCCCGTATACCGGCACGCCCTGTAAAATTTCACAAACAGCGGGGGCCGGCAGCGGCAGCAGCCCGTGCTCGCAGCGAATCCACCCTCTCGGCATGGGCAGGGGAGAGGTGATAATTTGATCAATTCCCAGGGAATGGAGGCCGATAACCGAGCCGACAATATCAATGATGGAATCAAGACCGCCGATTTCGTGAAAGTGAACCTCATCCGCCGGGCAGTTATGAATTCTGGCCTCCGCTTCAGCCATGCAGGTAAATACCTGCATGGATTTTTCCTTTACCGTTTCCGGCAGGCCGCTTTCTTCAATCAGGCGCCTGATCTCATGCCAGTTTCTTTTTGTCGCAGGCTCCAGAGCTTTTATCTCAATGCGGGTAGCGCTTATGGCGTGCTCCTGCCGTTTAAAACTCTGCAGGTGCATAGTTCCCGGCGCCAGTTTTTCAAGTTCCGTCTGCAGATGATCAAGCTCCAGGCCGGCATCCAGCAGGGCGCCCAGAAACATATCGCCGCTGACCCCTGAAAAGCAGTCTGCATATGCTGTGAGAGTGTGACCTGTAATGCTCATTCCTCGGATTCAGTCTCCTGTTCAAGTTTTTGGGCGCTGTTGTATTGTGTCAGCTTTTTCAGGATCTGCCTGCGGTAAAGATAACACGGTAATGCCACTATGGCAGAGAACAGAAGCAGGAGCAATAATTCAAAATAATTTTTTTCATAGACCTGGGCCCCTTCAAAAGAAAGCACCAGGGTGCCGGGCATGCGGGCAATCGTGGCGATAAAAATGAAAACCTTGAAAGGCATGGTGCTGACTCCGAGCAGGTAGGAGAGCGAATCCTTGGGAAAACCGGGAAAAAGAAAAAGGATAAAGGGGATGAAAAAATCCCCCTTGAAAACCAGATGGTTGAATTTACGGTATAGTTTTGTTTTTGAAAAACGGTCCCGGAAGGTGTCGGCAAAGAGATGGCCGATGCCAAAGGCAATAATTGAACCGGCTGCCAGAGCGATACTGGAATAAATAAAACTGGGCCAGGCCCCGAAGAGATAGCCGCCCAGGATGCCTGTGGCTTCTCCCGGAACCGGGGCAAACAGGACCTGGAGAATCTGCAGGATCATGAACAAAAGCGGCGCTATGAAACCAAAGGATAGAATGGCCTCCCTGGCCCTGTTGCCGTTGGCCATGAGATCTTCAAGGTGAAACATCGCCTGGTTCAGAAAACTTTCGCCCCAGAAAAAATGGAGGAGCAGGCCGGAGACGACCAGGAGCAGTAATGAACCCCAGAAAAGGATTCTTGCCTTTTGCTTTTTCATTGGCCTAACTTGGTGCCGGTCGGTATGGGCCTGCCGCTGACATAGGAAGCAACCCCCATGCGTCTGGCGTTCTCAGCCTGGACTTCTTTTATCAGCAGGCAGCCGTCCCCTGCCTTTACCAGGAGTCCATTCCGGTCTGCCCGGCAGACGGTTCCCGGTCCGGAAAAAGTATTCCGGCAGATATCATTATCCACAACTTCGGGAGCAAACAACCGCAGCCGCCTGCCGAATAAAGTTGTATAGGTGGCCGGCCAGGGATCCAATCCCCGAATAAGCCCGCTTATTCGGGAAGCGGTCTGGGTCCAGTCTATCAACCCGTCTTCTTTTTTGAGCATAGGGGCGAAACTTGCCCGGGTTTCATCCTGCTTTACCGGGTGCAGCAGGTCCCGGCGCCAAAGATCAAGCGCCTTAACCAGCGCTGCTCCGCCCAGTTCAGCCAACTTGGCTGATAAGGTTCCGGCCGAATCTTCGGGTTTTATGGGCAGCTTTTCCTGCAGCAGGATATCGCCGGTATCAATGCCCGCATCCATCTGCATGATCGTGATGCCGGTTTCGGTTTCACCGTTTATTAAGGCCCATTGTATTGGTGCGGCGCCACGGTACTTCGGAAGGAGCGAGCCGTGGACATTTATGATTCCCAGGGACGGCAGATTAATGATATCCGGCGGGAGAATTTTGCCGTAAGCAATCACGACAATTATATCCGGCTCAAATTCAGCCAACCGGGCATGGAAAACCTCTTCCGTGATGCGGTGGGGCTGCAGAACGGGAACATCCGCCCGCAGGGCAAGCTCCTTAACGGCCGGCGGCATGACTTTTCTGCCCCGGCCTTTGGCCCGGTCAGGCTGGGTAACAGCGCAGACAACCTTTTCGCCTTTGTCGAGCAGAAACCTGAGCGACGGTACGGCGAATTCCGGGGTGCCCATAAAAACAATACGGTTTATCGCAACCATATCAGGATGAAACTTCCTCCTGTTCGCTCAGCAGTTTTTTAAGGCGCTTCTTGTATAACATCCGTTTCAGGGAACTCAGGTGATCAATAAAGAGCATACCGTTCAGGTGATCAATTTCGTGTTGTATGACCTTGGCGAAAAAATCTTCGGCCGGAAATTCCCAGGTCTTGCCGTCCAGATCCTGGGCCCGGACCAGGAGTTTTCTGTAGCGCTCAACATTTGCAGTCAGGTCAATGACGCTCAAACAGCCTTCTTCATCAATCTGGCATCCCTCTTTTTCAATAATTTCAGGGTTGACCAGAACCAGGTGTTTTTTTTCTTCCTTGCTGGGCGAGACATCAATGACAACGACACGCTGGCATACGCCGATCTGGTTGGCCGCCAGCCCGGCTCCGGGAGCATCGTTCATGGTTTCGGCAAGATCGGTGGCCAGCTGGTTTAAAGAATCATCAAAGCTGGTAACGGTTTCAACCTTCTGCCGGAGAACTGGATGAGGGTATGTGATAATTTTTTTAATAGCCATTGTCGCGTTCGTTTAATGATTTTCTGGTATTGAACATTAAGGAACCTCTGAAAAACTCTTCAGAATAAAGTTTACAATATATCCGCATAGTTTATAATGATTTCAACACATTAAACAAGATGCGGAGGTTAAAATGAGCCAATTAAGTTTACTTTCAATTGCACAATATCGCAAAACGCTTCGATGTGAAAGATTTCTTCATCAAATGGACCAGGTTGTACCATGGAAGAAGCTGTGCGAGATCATCAAACCGTATCATCAACAACCTCCTACAGGTAGAAAGCCTATTGCCATTGAAAGAAAGCTTCGTATCATTTGTCTCCAGCAATGGTATAACTTGTCAGATCCTGGTGTTGAGGATGCCATCTACGACAGAAATTCTTTCCAGAAATTTTTATCCATCGATATCCTCACTGAGTCTGTGCCGGACGAAACCACGATTTGCAACTTCCGTAATCTTTTACAGCAGCACGGACTCTTTCAGAAAATCCTCTCTACAATCAACGAGCACCTGGAACAAAAAGGTCTGCTCATGAAAGAGGGTACAGCTGTTGATGCGACCTTAATCTCTGCTCCTTCCAGCACAAAAAACCAAAGCGGCAAACGAGACCCGGAAATGAGTTCCACACAGAAAAACGGGAAATGGCATTTTAGCATGAAAGCTCATGTCGGTGTCGATCCCAAGTCCGGATTGGTCCACAGTTTGAGTACTACAACAGCCAAGATTCATGATACTCACCAATTTGCAGATTTGCTTCACGGAGAGGAGAAGGCGATACTTGGTGACAAGGGTTATTTTAGCTCCTCACGTAAAAAAGATCTGCGCGATCGGGGAATATTCTGCGGAATCTTGGATAAAGGCAGCAGGAATACCTCCTTGTCAGTTTCCCAGAAAAAGCGAAATCGTAAGTTGTCTGCAGCAAGAGCTGTTGTTGAACATCCTTTTCAAGTCATTAAGTGTCAATGGAATTATCGAAAAATCCGTTACCGCGGGCTTGCAAAAAATACCGGCCAACTCCATTTATTGTTTGGTCTCTATAATCTGTTTAGAGTACGTAAAAAGTTATTATTAAGTCCGATTTAATGGAGTAATCCGTCTAAAGACGGAAAAACCGATAAAAAGCTGCTGTAAGGCAGCAAAAACATAAAACTGAAACTAAAAAATAAGCTGATTTTTTTCAATTTTCAGCAAATTGGTTAACTGTTCATCAATTATTGAGTTAATCAGAGAGTCCTTAAATAATAATAATTAATAGCCGCATATTCCATTAAAAAACAGAATTAACGAACAGAAAACCTGAAATAGGCGGTGAAAGAGCACTATTATTGTTTTCAGAAGCCTTATGGAGTATGGTTACTGCTTTGTGAAAACACAGCCCGATAACAGTAAGGTGAAAAATGCTATCAGATGAAGAAAAGAGTTGGCAGCAGGGGGTAGCCGGATTGAAAAAACCGGTTCTGCCGTTGGTAAATATGGTGCAGTTTATGTATCTGACCGGCCCCTTTGCACAAATTGAAGAGGTCCTGAACCGCCTGACAAAGGAAGTTGAGCTTGAGGGTGTAGTTTATGAAAATCCAAAGCAGATACTGTTGCCATACACGGTTTTTCTGAAAGAATTTGCAGTCATCAAAGGGAAGAAAAAACTTTCATTCAGGCTTCCCTTTATAGTAAATGAAAAAGACGAACCAATGCCCAAACGCCAGGCCCTGGAACTGTGGATTAAACAGCAGATTCTCGAGCGGGAGCTGGAAATAATAAACAGCAGGCTCTGTGGGCCTTGCGGCTGCGTTCTCTGTTGTACCGGGCCGAACAGCCGCTTTGATGAAGCCTCCGGATTTAAAGGCAAAATGCAGCAGGAGTTTTTTGAGATTCCGCTTGCCGACAGCGAGATTGAGTTGTTTGCCCTCAACAGGGTTGATACGGAAGAAAGCCGTAGGATGACAGCCCGGTCCCAGCCGCCGCTGCAATTGGATAAAACTCCCTTTTATAAACACGAAACGACATTATATCACTGGCAGAACGGCTGGAGCCTTATATTGCCTGCAGGTTCAGCATGTATCCATTTATCTCCGGTCACCAGGCGATGCCTGGTTTATGCAAACCGTCCGGAAGTGTGTCGAAAACCCCAGATTTTTGCCTACATTCTTGAGAAGACCCAGGATACGGCCAGGCGCAGTGACGGGATGCTGATTCCCGTTTATATGGCCCGCAACAAGGTTCTGGCAATATGGGATTGTCCGTATGTAAGAAAGTTGCAGGATGAGATAGGAGCCTATAGTGAGATGAGCGGCCTGGTGCCCATATTCAAAAAGAGTAAAACATAAAGGTATGAAAAAAAGTGCACATTGAACCAGCAGCTTACCTGTTTATCGTAATATCCTACCTGGTCGGTTCAATTCCAACGGGTCTCATTTTATCGAAGATAGTCGGGGTTGATATCCGCAGGTCGGGCAGCGGCAATATCGGCGCCACCAACGTCACCCGCCTGCTGGGCAAAAAACTTGGCGTCCTGACCCTGGTCGGCGATGTCCTGAAGGCGGTCCTGCCGATGCTTGCGGTGCACTGGTATTTTGTCCGGGCGGGAATTGCTCTGCAGCCCCACGATCTTGACCTTTACGTAACTTTGTGCGGCGGTGCAGCTTTTCTGGGCCACATGTATCCCATCTATTTGAAATTCAGGGGAGGCAAAGGCGTAGCCACCGCCCTGGGGGTTTTTATCGTCTTGGAGCCAGCCGCGGTCCTGGTCAGCCTTCTGCTTTTTATCGGGGTGGTATATTTTTCCGGTTATGTCGCAGTCGGGTCCCTCGTGGTATCCGCCCTGATGACCCTGTTGATCTGGCTTTTTAATGGAGCGCCCACCCATGTTTTTCTGGCATTTTTCATCGGGGTACTGATCTGGATCAAACATGCCGATAATATCAAACGTTTGTTTGCAGGGACCGAAACAAACTGGCGGCTATGGAAAAACAATAAAGATAACGACAAATGACGCGCAAGGAATGGGCCGATATAAGGTCAGCCGCCGACCTGCTGGGCCTGGGTGATAAGGCAAACCTGGCACAGATCAAGAAGGCATACCGCCGTCTTTCCAAAAAATACCATCCGGATATGCAGAAAAGCTCACAGCAGGAAGCCACAAAAGAGGCAATGCACAAACTTACCGAGGCATATCAGACATTGCTGCGTTATTGTACTGATTATAAGTTTCCGTTTATTCCCGCGGACAATGAACAGCTGGATGCAGAAGACTGGTGGTTTGAACGGTTCGGCCAGGATCACCTCTGGGGCAGGGGGGATATGTCTGAAGACGATCCGGAAAAATAAAATACACGATCATGATGACCGAAGTGCAGGAGGTGATAGACCCGTGGCTGTAGATCACCGGCATCACCGGCAGGTAATCTTCCGGGAACTTCGGGTCGGAATGGTTAATGGTAAAAAACAGTGGCACTGATCAAGGGAGAAGAGCGGAAACTGAAGGCTTTCCTGCTGGTTGCCGGCAGGGGTGAAAGGTTGAAGCCCTTGACCGACAGGACACCCAAATGCCTTTTGCCGATTAACGGGAAACCACTGCTGCAGATATGGCTTGAGCATCTGGAATGCTCCGGTATTTATGAGGTTTTGATCAACACCCATTGGCTGCATGAAAAAGTCCGTCATTTTGCTGAAAACTGGGCCGCCGGGCACAGCAGGATGAATATTCGCCTCTATCATGAGCCGACCCTGCTCGGCAGTGCCGGTACAATTTTGGCCAACCGTCAATGGGCTGGCACCGGTCCCTTTTTTATAATCTACGGCGACAATCTGACCCGGTTTGATCTGCGAAAAATGGTTGCCTATCATAAAAAATATAGTCAGCCTCTCACCATCAGGACCTATAAGGGGGCTGATCCGAAACGTACCGCTATCGTCTGTCTGGATGAAAACGGGATGGTCACGGATTTTGCTGAAAAACCGGCAAAGCCGAAGTCTGACCTGGGAGCCGGCGGCATCTATATGGCGGATGACAGAATTTTTGCTTATTATCCGCGGCAAACGGCATGGAAAGAAAACGAAATACTTGATCTGAGTTATCATGTACTGCCCCGAATGACCGGCAGGATAAAGGCATATCTAAGCAGTGAATGTTCAATTGATATCGGGACACCCGCCGCGTATGCCAAGGCAGAGATCATATACCGGGAAATGTTACATATTGCGGGTTGATTTAACCGGTTAAATTCGTATATTTATTTCTGCGGTTGAATCCGGGAGACGGCAATTGCAGTAATAATCGGTTGTTCCCTAAAATCAAAAGGTGTATGTATAGGTCCGGTTCTTTTGCATTTCATCGGATAATAATTTTGTAACATCTCGTATATCATATAAAAACCTAGGACTTTTATTCAATGATGAGTCGTTTCCATATACTCCTGACAGGATTTCTTTTATGTTTGCTTTTGGCCCGGCCTGTCCTTGGGTCTCACCTTATTGACCGGGTCGTGGCGGTGGTCAATGATAATGTTATAACCCTTACTGAGCTGGAAAAGGCCGGCAGGGATTATTTTGAGCAGATTAAAAAGAAAGCACCTGCGGCGGAAGTCGACAGTGCCCTGGAAAAGGCCAGGGAGGAAGTGCTGTCCAACCTGGTGGATAAATTAATTATCCAGCAGCAGGCGGCAAAGATCTCAATGACTGTTTCGGATGATGAGGTAAACACCGCGATCGACCAGATACTGGCCCGAAATAATGCCACCATGGAAGATTTCAAAAGGGAACTGGCGACGATGAACATAACGGAACAGGAATACCGGGACAATATCCGGGATCAGATTTTGCAGACCAAGCTGATCAATTACGAGGTGCGGTCCCGAATCGTAATTACTGAAGAGGATATCAAGGAATACTACCAGAAAGAATACACCCAGGAAAAAGGAGAGGGCGGCTATCATATTCTGCAGATGGGATTTACCTGGAGAAACACCGTCAGCCTGGCGAAAGCAGGGTTTGATACCCGGGAGGAGGCCAGGGAAAAAGCGGAGGAGATGAGGGCAAAAGTGCTTGCCGGCGAAAGCTTCACCGAGTTGGCGAAAGCTTATTCCAATCTGCCCTCGGCTGTCGACGGCGGCGATATCGGGGTTTTTAAGAAAGACGAAATGGCTCCTTATATGCGGGATGTAATCATCACCATGCATCCGGGTGAAGTAAGCCCTATCGTTAAAACAGGCAATGCCTTTCAATTCTTCAAACTGCTTTCCCAGCGTGAGGGTGACCTGGTTGTCAAGGCGCCGTATGAATCCGTGCACGATGAAATCAGGGACCAGCTGTACCGCCAGGAAATGGAAAAACAGTACAACGAATGGGTTAAAGACCTTCGGGAGAAGGCATACATAAAAATTTTACTGTAATGCAGCACTGGAGGGATTGCGGGTATCGGACCGGAAAAACAAATACATACCGGAAGCGGGCATGGCGATACGAAAATTCAAGATGCCGGGGATGACTCCGACCGGACAATCGGCCCTTACCTGCGGGAAAAGCGCTTAAGCCGTGATATCGGCCTGGAAGAAGTGTCGGCTGCAACCGGCATCTCCCCCGCTGTTCTGCAGGCCCTGGAAAATGAAGACCGGGAGAAGCTTCCCGCCGAAGTATATATTAAAGCGTTTTATAAAAAATATGTTGAATATCTCGATCTGAATCCGGAAGATATATACCCGCAATATCAGCAGCAGCCCCTTGGTCCCAAAAAGGGGGGCACCAAAGTCGACTTCAATACGGTGATAACCCTGAAAGGTCGTGAAGAAAACCTTTTTGCCGAAATCCTGCGCCGATTATTTCTTCCCATCGCCGTTCTTATCTTAGGAATTTTACTCTACTGGATTTACAATAATTACCTGGCACCCCATAATCCACTCGGCTTCTGGCGCCAGTATTATCCTTCTGTCAGTTCCCTGCTGTCCCTGAATGGTGCTGATTTTTTTTCCTGAATTAATGTTTCAAGCCAAATACAGCCCCCTGTTCCCCCATGTCGAGTAAAAAAATGACAGCCATAGTTCTCAGGGTGAACGACCTTGGTGAATCGGATAAAATTGTCACTTTTTACAGTAAAGAAAGGGGCAGAATGGCAGGAATCGCCAAGGGGGCCAAGAGAAGCAAGAAGCGTTTCAGCAATAAGCTGGAAATTTTTTCACTCCTTGATGTGATTTATGATGATCGCGGTCGTTCCGGCCTGGTCCGCATAGCTGAAGCCGAACTGCTGGACTCCTTTTTCAGTCTGCGGGAAAATTATGACCGCTACGTGAGCGCGGCCCTTGCCTGTGAACTTATCTATTACTGGTCCGGTGAATATGATGCCGACAGGAATATTTTTAATCTTTTGCTCTGGACGCTGCGGAGTTTGGATCGGGGAAGTCAGTCGCAGGTGGCACAGATTTTTTTTCAAATAAAGCTGTATACCCTGGTGGGGTATCGGCTCCATCTTTCCGGCTGTATCAAATGTGATACTCCGGAACAGCCGGGAATATCTCAGGTCTTTCACCCCGGGCGGCACGGCCTGCTGTGCCGGAACTGTTCGCCGACGATGGTGAGCCGTGAATCAACCGCCTTGTCGTTGAACACCATCAAGCTGCTCCAGCATGCCCGGGATCTGCCCCTGGAAAAATTGGATCGGCTCCGTTTTTCCGAGGCCTCGATCCGGGAAGCCCTGCAATTATTTAAACTATACGGACAGTATCTCTTGCAGCGTGAGATTGCGGCCTGGAATTTTCTAGGCCGGAGCAGGAACAGTATAGATCAATCAAGGTAGCTGATTTCACCGCTGCGCTGAATCATTCTGGCGCCGTCATCCAGTTCCAGGATTAATCCGCCGCAGTTATCCAGACCGACAACCCTGGCCGCAAACTGGGGTTTATCCCGGACATTAAAACCGAAAAGCACTCTCCGGTTATATACGTCGGTCAGGATTTTATAGCTTTGCAGAAGCAAGTGTTCGTTTTCAGGCATGTTTCCCGCCCGAGACATATTGCGGCCTCCAATGCCGCCGTGAATTTCGAGGTGTCCGGCCTCCTCGTAATAGAGTAAACCGATATTCCAGCGGAATTTTACCAGCAGCCGGGCTGCTATCGTTGCCAGGCAGACCGGCTGCTGCAGGCATGATTTTACCGAGGTCGCCTGGGCGGAAAGTTCGGGGGGAAAGGTGTCGTTATTGACGTTGATGCCGATGCCGATCAGGACGTATTCCTCGCCGTGGCGGGAACCGGTGCATGTCTCGGCAAGAATGCCCGAGATTTTTTTGCCGTCTGCCAGGACATCGTTCACCCATTTTATATATGCCGTTATACCGTAATCCCGCAGGACTTCACAGCAGGAAATCCCTGCCGCCAGGGGTAAAAGAAGGCTGCTTTCCGGCAGCAGGGTGTTGACCAGCACAAGGGTCAGCCAGAGTCCGCCCTGCGGGGCATGCCAGGTTCGCTGGAAGCGCCCCTTGCTCCGCATCATTTCGTCAGCTAGAATGACGGTGCCGCTGGCAAAAGAAACCCCTGCTTCTTCGGCGTTGCGGATCAGTTCGCGGGCCCTGTCCATACCCCGGGGAATCAATGCGTGTTGCTCGATAACACTGCCGACTATGGCGCCATAGCGCAGGATCTCATCCACGGTTTCAGGCCCAAACGACTGGCGGCGGAGGGGAATTTCCTCCCCGGTAATGATCTGCTGTATGAGTTCCGGGGTAAGTTTTTTTGATTTGGTCATGACGGATCTATATGGAAGGATGAACAGGCAAAGAGGGATGCCAAAAGATTTATGGAAAAATCTTTCCGGGAGGAACAGACCGGAAGATACGGGAACTGTGCTATTATAGCATGATCCTGGATAATCGCCATTTTTTAGAGCCGAACAGCCTGTCCGGCTGTTTTCTAAAACAGTTTTCAGGCGGGTGCCGGTGATGCAGAAATAGGGGCCTGATCGGCTTTTTCTGGTGTAATCGGCAGCTGCCGTTATGCTGCCGGTGGCAGGCTTATTTTAGTTGACAGCTGGTCCGAATATTCATTACACATAAATCATACGTCAGGAACAGAGAGGCTGGATATGCCTGCAGCGATTTTTCAAGGGGTATGGGAGATTGCACATCTGCGAAAACGATGAAGGATCACAGCTGGGAAATGTTCTGCTGATGAGGTGTATATGAAGGCGAAGCTTTTCGATTTATGGAAAACGGTGCGCAACAGCCTCTGGTTTGTTCCCTCGCTTATGGCCGGTAGCGCCATTATTTTTGCACTGGGAATGATTCGCCTGGATGAAGTCTATCTCGTCGGATATTCAGGGTTAAGAAACGTATTGTATGCTGGTGATTCCCAAGGCGCCCGTCTGCTGCTGTCCTCTATTGCCGGTTCCATGATCACCGTTGCCGGTGTCACTTTCTCCATCACCATGGTTGCCCTGACCCTTACCATTTCGCAGTTCGGGCCCCGCCTTTTGAGCAACTTCATGGCCGACAGGGTTAATCAGATTGTGCTCGGCACTTTCATTGGAACATTTATCTATTGCCTTCTCGTCCTGGGAACGATACGGGAATCAGGAAACGAAGCATTCGTGCCGCGTCTGGCAATTTCCATAAGTATTCTCCTGGTGCTGACCAATTTCGGTATCCTGATTTATTTTTTTCATCATGTCTCCACCTCAATCCATGCGGAAAACGTTATCGAATCTGTTTACCGCCAGCTGAAAAAGACAATAGAAAAATTTTTCTCGGAGGATCATGAAGGGGTGTCCGTCGTGGAAGGTGAAATACGGGCGGAATGGCTCGATTTCGAAAATAAGGGCGGCCGGATCATGGCCCCGCAAAGCGGTTACCTGCGTATTTTGGATGAGGGGACCCTTCTCGATTTCGCCCTGAAACATGACATTGTTATCAAGATTGTGTGCCGGCCAGGATATTATGTTTTTGTGCATACCCCCATGGTGTTGTTTCTTCCCAATAAACATATTGAACCGGAAAAGGAGGAAAGCCTATTTAACGCGTTTGTTCTCGGCAGCAGCCGATCATTGGAGCAGGATGTCGAATATTCCATTTTTCAGCTGGTAGAAGTCGCCGTGCGGGCATTGTCGCCGGGAATCAATGATCCGCATACCGCCATGCACTGCATCGACCGGTTGGGCGCCGCCTTTTGCCACATGAATGAAAAAAATCTCCCCACCCCCTATCGTTATGATGACGATGGCAGGATGCGGCTGCTCTTGGAAGTTGTAACCTTTGACGGCATTCTCGATGCTGCGTTCAATCAAATACGGCAGTATGGCCGAGGCAACGTTGATATAAATATACGGCTGCTCGAGACCCTGCAGGTCATTGCCATGACCACGGAGGATCAGGTGCGGCATGCTGCCGTAAGGCGACACGGCGAAATGGTGTACCGTTCCTGCCGGCAAACAATTCCCGAGAAGGATGACCTCGGTGATATCGACGGCAGATATCAGCGCCTCATGGAGCAGCTGCAGGGATAGCCGTCAGGATGCCCCGCCAGCAGATACATCTCCCAAGTTTTGCTGCAACCAGCCGGGAGATGACGTCAGTGATGCAGGCTGGAGCCGTTTTTCAGGAGCTTTTCATTTAACCGCTGCGCCTGCAGACAGAAGGCCTCCATTCGTGCTTCGATGATCTGCGGAAAGGTATTGCCGTCAGTTTCAATTGCCAGGAAGGGCAGCCGCCGGTCTTTGCTCAAAATATCAGGCCATGGATCAGACCCGTTTACTTTCACCAGAGCCCGTTTCTCCGTTGTTGTGAATTTTTCATTCAAAATCGATTCGGCCACCCGGGTCGGCATACACCCGAAAGGACCGATGGAAATGATGCCGCAGGCAGGATGCAGGATCTCGTGCAGGGCGGCCCCGACGGTAAGAATCGATTCACTGGTAAGGTTGGGGGAAATAAATTTGGAACCGGCCTTGATCAGCGGTTCAACATCGGCCGTTTCCTCATAAAAAAACAGGCCGGCCGGGGCCATGAGTCGGCGGATTTTTTTGTCAAAATATTGTTTCACCAGGTACCTCAGCCAGAAACCCAGGGTCACCTGCCCCTCGATTTTATTTTTAATCAACCAGTCGACATACTTGATCCACTCACTGTTCTGGGAGGTGCGCACGATAAAGCCTCGATCGGCCATGCGTTCAACCAGCTGCTGTAGAGAGATGGGGTCATGGCGCACATAGATCTCACCAATAAGGGAAAGCTTAGGTATTTCATGAAAAGGGGTCCTGAGCGGAATTCGGGCCAATTCCGCAGCGCTCTTTTTGATTTGCCGGGAAATGATCGTCCAGCCCTTGTCAATTACCGCGGAAATTTTTTGATGTTCTTGGTGGAGAATATGCAAACCCTGCTCCCGGTCCACGGCGCCCGCCAGAATCGTCGACCACATCTCTTCAAAGAGATCGCCGAGGATGAGGGCGCGCCATGCCGCAAGAGTGAAGCGGTCACCGAGTCCGCCGTAGCTGTTGGTGGATGTCAGGGACAGGACCGCAGCATCGGGAATCCTGTGTTTTTCAATAACGTTTTTGGAAAAGACGTGATATTGACCAAACCGGCAGGGCCCCTCGGCAGTTGCCATGAAATATGCGGTAATCTCATCTGCCGGCCGATGCTTCAGGTAGTGGAGCATGGAACCGATGGTGGTCTGGAGCGGCAGGCATTCCTTGCAGCTTGAATTGCCGCGACCCAACTTCAATATTTCTTCGTCGGCCGGCGGCAGGGCTGCCGCCCGAATCCCCCGACAGGCAAAGGTCCGGGCCAGCAAACTCGTACCAAAGCGTCCCATGGCCGGCAAAACAACTTTCACCCGATCATGATCGAGCGGCAGCCATTGGTTTGACGATGTCCGGATCCCCACCCGGTTATTGTCAAATTCCATGAGCGCAGGTCTGTAGCTGTTTATCTTTCTGTCATGAACCGGGGGTTGTTTTTCAATCTGCCGGTAATAACGAACAATATCAAGGAATGCTTCGATGCGGGTTTCAATGCCAGCATCGGCGGTGTGGCTGTCCAGCTCAAGGGTGAGTGAAGGCTTGCGGCCCATCATGTCACGAAAATATCCGACGATAAAGGAATCGGGGCCACAGGAAAAGTTGGTAATATAGGTGGCGAAGAGCTGCGGATTTTTTTGCACAAAACGGGCCCCCTGGAGAATCATGCGGCCCGTAGCCCAGTACATATTATGGTCGGCATCTATTTCTTCCTGCTGGTAAGGCAGCATATCAAAAGGAATAATCCGCACCCCGCGGGAGGCGAATTTGGCTGGAATGCCCTTGTTGGCAACCTTGGCAAAACTGTTATACGCCCGTCCAAACAGAACGGTTGCCGAGGCACGGGGATCATCCTTTATCGCGGCCAAAGCTTCGGTGCCCATGCGCTGCAGATCAGCAAAGAATTCATCCTGTTCAACAATCGCAGCTTCCAGCGCCGGTTTTACCTTTGCCGGATCGATATCGAGACTTCTTGCCATCCCTTCAAAAGCACGGCGGTTGGCACCAATTCCCTTTTGTGAGAAGTCAAGATAGGGTGTGATAATTTTTTGCTCTTCAATGCCGGAAAAGGCGGTGCGCAGGTAAAAAGGTTCAGCCTGGACAAAAACGCAGGTGCATGATTCCCCTTTACCGGACCAGGGTATGCCTCGTAAATGCGGCATAAAGATAACATCGGGGTTTTTGGCCAGAAGATCAGCAAAATAACCGTGGGCCAGTTCCACCGGATAGCAGAAGGCGGCACCGCGCTGCTGGATGCCTTCCGGCAACACCATGTCGGGAAGAACCAGCCGGTACCCTAATTCGGCGAATAACCGGTTATAGAGCGGGAAATAAATATTTACCAGAAAGGAACGATTCATGCCGATGGTCGGTCTCTGGTCCGTGGGATCATCCGGGGCCAGATCTCGATAAAGCCGCCATTCCCGAAGCGCCACCAGATCGAAACCATCGGAGTTTACCTGGCGGTTATGAATAATGTTGTCATATCGATTGCATATACCGCCGAATGGATAGGTTTTACTGTTGATCTGGATCCGGGAAATTTCGCAGCCGCGGTCGCAGTCCTTGCCGCCGCTGCAGATGAAGGGTTTTTTATAGGCAACCTCACGCCGGCTTAATTCCTGAAGGTCGAAATTGCCGGCCTGGAGAAGACCCTGCTCCATGCGGCGTTCAACTTCCAGGGCCACCCCGAAGGCACCCATCAGACCAGGCTCCGGCGGCACCACCATTTCTTTGCCGGTAAGAGCGGCCATGGCGGCAGGAATGGCCTCGTTATAGCAAACGCCGCCTTGAATAAACACCTTGTCTCCCACCGGCCGGTTGCCTTTCACCCGGTTGGTGTAATTCATACAGATGGAATACACCAGACCGGCGACAATATCCGGCAGCGGTATCCCTTCCTGGGCGGCGCCTTTTATGTCGGAACCGATAAAAGCGGCGCATTGATCGTTGAAATTGGGCGGCCTGTCGGCCTGAAAGGCGGTATGGCCGATTTCCGTCACATCCAGTCCCAGACTCTCCTTGGCCGCTTCCTCCAGAAATGAACCGGTGCCGGCGCTGCAGGCCTCATTCATGGCGTAATCACTGGGTACGCCGTTGGTTATGTAGGTGTATTTGGCATCCTGTCCGCCTATTTCAAAAATCGTGTCCACCTCCGGATCAAAATGAACCGCAGCAGTGGCATGGGCTATAATTTCATTGATGACCCCTGCGGACATGGCATGCAGGCCGGCAATCTGGCGGCCTGAGCCCGTGACGCCCAGCCCCTCTATTTTGATGGGACAGCTGATCTGTGCGGCCAGGCTTTTATATACCTCTCTGGAGGCACCCACCGGGTCCCCATTGGTCCGAAGATAGGTGGAGGCTAAAATCGCCTTGTCCGATCGGCGCATGACTACACCCTTGGTGGTTGTCGAACCAACATCCAGGCCAAGAATAGTCAGGTCTTCCGGTTGGGGCTGACCGCCTGGTTGATATTTAAAATGCACCTTGTCCTTAAAAGAGGTGAGCGGCTTGAGAAAGGAAAGGTTGGAATTTTTATTGAGAAAAATCTGGTTCCAGTTCTCTACGGGCGAAGGTTCATTTTCCAGGGCCCAGAGCGCCGCGCCCAGGGCTTCAAGCCAGGGGGCCTCCTTCGGAATATATAGGTCGGGAATTTCGGCCCGCAAATAATGGACAAATGACCGATTAAGGGCGCAGCCGCCACAAAGCATCACCGAATTTTTCGGCAATTTTTTCAACAGCTCAAGGGCCTTGCCGGCCATCATCCGGGCGAGTCCGGCAACCACCTGGGGTTTGGGAATGCCCTTGTTGAGGGCATGGGTGCAGTCGCTTTTGCAGAATACGGAACAGCGGCCTGACACCTTATGAACGGTTTCAGGCATTTCCTGGCGGCTGACTTCGTCTAAACTGATGGACATGCGGGCCAGCTGCTGGAGGAAAAATTCACCGGTGCCGGAGGCGCATTTATTGCCGGAAAGGATGTTCTGGATAGTGCCGTCATCGTCGAGGTGATAGACCATAAACGTTTCGCCGCCAGCACTTATAATTACCCTGTACGGATGATCAGGCGGCAGAATGTAGCCGCAGGCCAACTCCAGGGCCTCGGGTTCGGAAATGGTCGAAAGGGCGAGATAGTTTCGGAACTTGCGGCCGGTAGCACCGATCCGAAGTTTGTTCACCCCGTTATACTCCTGAAGCATTTCAGTCAGCCTCTGCCGCGGATTTCCTTCATGGGGCCTTGTTCGGGTCCGGATTATTTCAATGCCGTTTATGCTTTTTCTTAAATGCACCAGACCTATGGTCGAGGCACCCAAGCAGATGCCTAATGATTCGTCCATGAAAAATTAACTCCTTTCAGTTTTAAAAACACAAGGCAGAGTATAAAAAATCACACCCCGTGTCGTTATTTTTGTCCTTGATATTGTATAGAGATAATCAGGATTGCAAGAAAATAATTTTGTGGCCTGTCCGGTGAAGGGTTTTCGGGAAAGATTATAACACTGAACAATAGGTTGATATCTCACAATAAGTTGCAGATTTCACCGCAGGTATTTCCCTGGGTAAAGTACGGGATTGTACTCGGCCAAGGAGGAATATGCCAGAATGGATGAATTTATCCTACTTGTTTTTTCAGGGAACCACACATGGTGGACAATTTCCCCGGCAAAGAATAGTGGGGGTTTCACCTTCCCATGCTGGTTTGAACTTCGTTGCCAGCCGGTCCGGCGCTTCATTATAGGGTAATTACGGGCAGGCCACCGTCCCGGTTGTGCGTCATTTGCCGAAGGGACAGACGGGATACCGGCATTGCGGGCAGTCAAGGCACATGCCGCCGTGGGCCATCTCGGCCAGCTGGCGGCGGCCGAGCCGTTCCCCTGCCAGGAGACGGGGCAGGACCAGGTCAAGCACCGTGGTCTGATGATATAACCCGCAGGCAGGAATGCCCAGGACGGGAATATCCCCGATATAGGCGATCATGAGCATGGCACCGGGCAGAACCGGCGCCCCGTAGACCATCCCGGTGGCGCCGGCCATGGCGATGCCCTGGCGGGTGATATCGTCCGGATCCACGGACATGCCGCCCGTAGTCATGATCAGATTTGCGCCGGCGGCGATAAATGCGCGGATCCGGTCCCGGATGATCTCTGGCCTGTCCGGGGCCAGGGAGACGCCGAGACAGACGCCGTTCAGTTCGGTTAATTTTTTGCGCAGCACCGGTTCAAACCCGTCTTCAACCAGGCCCGTAAACACCTCGTTGCCGGTAATGACACAACCGGCCTTCGGCTGTTTCATCTTCGTTATCCGGAAAAGATTGTCCCCGGCAAGGGAAACAGCCAGATCCACCAGTTCCTTTTTCACCGTCAGCGGAATAGCCCGGGTCGCGGCAATTACCTCCCCGCTCCGCACCATGCTGTGGATATGGCGGCAGGAACACATGATATCCCCGAGAAGATTGATTTCCGTCAACCGTTCAACATCAACATAAAACAGGCCGTCACGCTTTGCCACAAGCTTGAGTTTGCCTTCCCGCGGCGGGCCGGACCATCCAGTTCCCGGGCCGCAGAAGGCCTCTGCCAAGGCAACGGCGGCATCATCTTCGTGCAGGGAATCAGGATCAACTTCCAGGATGAAGATATGCTCTTTGCCCAACCGCTGCAGATGACAGATGTCGGCCTCCCGGATGCAATGGCCGCGGTGAAAGGCGGTACCCTTGAATTCACCGGGCCGGATTTCGGTGATGTCATGGGAGAGAATGCGGCCGACGCTATTTTCCACCGGGATCCTTCTGATCATGGTACACCCCGGTCAGGCACGGCTGTCTGCTGCCGGCGGGCGGCCAGAGTGAGCAGCCGGTGGTAATCAGCAGGATAATCCATATCCATAACGACTCCCGGATCGTCCACCGGCAGCCGTTCAACCCGGTCGTAATGTTCGGTAATGATTCTGTTCAGCGGTTCTGGGTTGGCGGTCCGGCGGCACAGAAACGCCGGGAAAAGGGTGGGATGGCCGCCGCGCCCTCGGTATGTCGGGATGAGGATTTTGTCCGGTCTGAGCCCGTGCTGTCTTTGCAGCAGAGCATAGGTGGCCGGTAGGACAAGAGGATGGTCGGCCAGGCCAATCAATATGCCGGTTATTCCAGCAGGCGTGGCGGTCAGGCCCACCTGGACCGATTCAGCCATCTGGCTTTGCGGCTCGTGATTGATCACCGGCGTCACCGGCAGGCCGGCAAGAACCGGCAGGACGGCAGCCCGGTTCTGTCCCAGCACTACGACCAGATCCGTGATACCGCCGGCCAGGATGTTTTTGATGCAGACCGCCAGGGCCGGCTCACCTTCAATGGGCAGCAGTTGTTTTGGACTGCCCATGCGCCGGGATAGACCAGCCGCGAGCAGAATCAAACCCGTCTTTGGGGCCATTGTTACTCCTTGTGCGAATCAGTTCCGCGGTAATGCTGATCGCGATCTCCTGGGGTGAGACCGCGCCGATATTGAGACCGACCGGGGTATACAATCTGGCCAGCTGCTCGTCGCTGAAGCCGTCCTCTTTCCGCAGCCGTTGCAGAAAACCGGCCCGTTTGCTGCGGCTGCCTACCAGACCCACGTAAGGAGCCGCAGTTGCAAGGGCGTCCCGCACCACCGAATAATCATGAATATGTCCCTTGGTTGCACAGACAATGTAGGTGGAATCGCTTACATGCACCCGGGAGAACATGACGTTGAAATCGGTTTCCAGTACCAGGTCCGCATCGGGCAGGATCCCGGGGTCGGCAAATTCGGCCCGGTCGTCAACCACTGTGACCGAAAATCCGGCATAGGCCGCCACTTTGCATAGAGCCTGGCCTACATGCCCGGCGCCGGCGATGATCAGTTGGCTGGCCGGCAGCACCGGCTCAATATAAATGGTGGCGTTGCCGCCGCAGACATAATGAGGGGCTGCGGACAGATCAACCTGGAAGGTAACGGGTATTCCATCTTTCATGGCCAGCAGGGCCCGGTCCACGGCTTCTTTTTCCATGCCGCCGCCGCCGATGGTGCCGATGATATCACCGCTTTCTGCAACCAGCATCTTGGCACCGGGTTTGGCCGGAACCGAGCCGCGGGTGGCTACGAGAATAACGAGGGCACACGATTCTCGCCGCTGACGCCTGGCAGCCAGTTCGGCAAAAACCTGAGTACTGTTGATCGATTCCTTGGTCATGTCGCTGCTGCGTCCTTTGCTTTGTAAAGTTCTTCTTCAAGCATGCCACGGCACATCTCCACTTTATAGCCGTTTTGGCGCAGGGGTTGTGCTCCGGCCACTGCGGCCCGGGCCGCTTTCTCGATTGTTTTTTCTGATAGGGCTGCCCCGGTCAGGGCCTGCTCCGCCTCCGGACTCCGCCATGGCACCGGGGCGACGCCTGAGAGGACAACCCCGGCCTTAGCCACCCGGTCACCTTTCATGGCAAGAGCCAAGGCCACTCCGGTAAGGGCAAAGTCCCAGGCCCGACGGGCTCGGATTTTCCGGTAGGAGGTGTACATGTTCCGGGCCGGGGCGGGGATGTCGATCCGGGTGATGATCTCCCCCTGTTTCAGCACGGTCTCCGCCTGGACATCAACCGACGGCAGAACATGCAGATCCGCAACCGGTATATTCCTTTTGCCATCCGGGCCGATTACCAGCACCCGGGCATCAAGGGCTGCCAGTACCGGTGCGATATCAGACGGATGGGTGATGGCACAGATATTGTCATGCCCGAAAATGGCATGAAACAGATTTTCCCCTCCCAGGGCAAAGCATTTTTCTCCACCCTTGCGTAGGCAGTGAAAGTCACCGCGGTAATACCAGCAGCGCGGTTTCTGGCAGAGATTGCCCCCCAGGGTTCCCTGATTGCGCAGCTGGGGGCTGGCAACCTCTTCGGCGCCCTGGCTCAGCCCCGGGTATTTATTCCTGATCAGCGAATTGTCGGTTATTTCGGTAATCGTGGTCAATGCCCCGATGTGCAGACCGCCGCCGGCGGTTTCCCGGATACCGGCAAGTTCTTTAATCCCGCTGATGCTGACTACCTTCCGGCTGTGCATGATCCCGTCCTGGAGACATCCCAGCAGGTCGGTGCCGCCGGCATGTATGGCCGCATCGTCAGCCTGCAGAAATTTGACCGCATGATCAACCTTATCAGGACGCACATAAGAAAATGTAGGTAACATGATTTATGCCTCTTTTTTTTCCGAGAGTTTGCGGATTACTTCCATGGGTGACACCGGCGCCCTGGTAAAACGGACACCGGTAGCCATATAGAGGGCATTGGCAATGGCGGCACCGGTGGGAATCGTGACCGGCTCGCCGAGCCCTTTAGCCCCGGTGTTATTGCATTCAGGATCATCCAGCTCTATGGGAAGGCTGTTCATCTGCAGCGGCACATCCAGGGCTGTCGGCAGCTTGTAGTCATGCCAGTTTTTACTGCACAGGCGGCCGGTCTGCCGTTCATCCAACTGGCGTATTTCGGTGAGACCGAAGCCGATGCCCATGACTATGCCGCCATAGACCTGATTATCGAAGGTCATCCGGTTCATGACTCGACCGCTGTCATGTACCCCCAGAAAGCGAAGCAGTTTGATTTCACCGGTCCGGGTATTGACTTCCAGTTCACAGAAATGGACGGCAAAAGGGTTGACTACCTTGTCGGCGGGATTGGGGCCGCGGTAGCCTACCCCGACCACCTCTCCGCGCTTCTGCAGGCCGCTGATCTCGGTAATTTTTATTTTTTTTGTACTATCCTTATTCCAGGAAATTTCATCGCCGATATAGACCAGCTCGTGCCGGTCAACCTGCAGATCCTCGGCGGCCATATCGAGTAATTCCCGTTTGAGGGCAATGGCGGCATTGCGCACGGTCGGGGATTCCGTGGGCACCGTCTTGCTGCCGCCGCTCGGGGTGGCAAACTGGGTGGTGGCGGTATCGGCGTTTTCGATCTGGATGGCTTCAGGTTTGACTCCGAGCTCCTCGGCGGCCACCTGGGCCATGATCGTTTTGGTCCCGGTACCGATGTCGCTCGCGCCCATATTGAGATTGACCGAGCCATCCTTGTACAGCTTGATAATAACGGTTGAAGGCGGCCTGCCTCCTCCTGCGATCCACAGACAGGCGGCAACCCCGACCCCTCGTTTGCGGTGGCGGTGCTGTTGATTGTATTCCCTGGTTTGCTGCAGGGAGTTCTGCCAGTCGAATTCAGCTGCCCCCTTTTCCAGGCATTGGCGCAGGCCGGTGGTGGTGTAGGGTGGATTGCCTTGCCGGGCCTGGCTTTTGAGCGGTATATTCTGCAGACGCAATGTCACCGGATCCATGCCGATTTTTTCGGCCAGCGCATCGATCATCTGTTCCAGAGCCCAGGCACCCTGGGGATGTCCCGGGGCCCGAAAAGGCCTGGCAGGGCCGGCATTAATCAAAACATCCCTGCTTCTGGTCTTGATATTGGCACATTGATAGAGATCACGCACCAGCCAGTCCACCAGCTGCGCCCCGCCGGCGGGATAGGCGCCGCTCGGCCCGGTGCAGTCGAACTCCAGGGCCCCGAGGGTGCCGTCCTTTTTGACTCCGGCCTTGAGCCGCATGCTGCTGGCCGGCCGGTTGCCGACACAGAGATATGTCTCTTCCCGGGTGAGCAGCATTTTTACCGGCCGAGCTGATTTTTTGGCCAGCAGGGCGGCTAGCACCGTATACTTTCCGGGCCAGAGCTTGCTGCCGAAGCCGCCGCCTAAATAATGACCGGAAGCACGGACTTTGGAGAGCGGGAGGTGCAGTGTATCGGCGATTCTGGACTGGACCGCGAATACCCCCTGGCTGGATTCCCAGATCGTCAGCCGGTCACCTTCCCAGTTGGCCACGCATCCATGCAGTTCCAAGGGAGTATGCAGTTCGCACTGAGTTTGATAGATCTGCTCCAACACCGTGTCGGATTCGGCAAAACCCTGTTGGACGTTTCCCCGGGAATAGGTCTCTTCGTTCAGCAAATTTCCTTTTTCCTGCACCTGTGGGGCATCTTTGTCCAGGGCATGTTGAAAGTCAGCAACAAAAGGCAGCACCTCATAGTCAACCTCAACCGCCCGGGCGGCATCAAGGGCCTGATACCAGGAATCTGCAGCCACGGCGGCCACCACCTCACCCTCAAAGCGGCAATGCGGATCAAAAAGGGGCACCTGCTGTCCCCGGTACTTCCATTTGATATCTCCGGCCTCCCTGGAGTCACCGGTGATGATAGCCCGTACCCCGGGCATTTTTTCGGCTTTGCTGATGTCAATCCCTTGCACCCGGGCATTGGGATGCGGACAGCGGAGAATAGCGCCGTAGATCATATTGGGCAGCAGGATATCAGAGGGATAGACCGCGGTGCCGCTTACCCGTTCATAAGCGTCCACCCTGGAAATTGGTTTGCCGATCACATCGGTTTGTTTCCAGAAGGGTGGAGAATTTCCTTCTGCAGGGGTTTCCGGAACAGGGAGCCCTTCGGTGTAATAGATTGTATTGTCAGCAGCCATCGTATTAATCCTTTAGCTTTTTTTCAGCCGGGACGCCTTGTCGGCGGCGGCAAAGATATTGTGATACGCTCCGCAGCGGCACAGATTGCCGGAACAGCCGGTCCGGATTTCGTCCGGGGTGGGTGACGCCGTTTTCCGTAGCAGTCCCTCAACGGCCATGACCTGGCCCGGAGTGCAGTAACCGCATTGCAAGGCATCGGTTTCGGCAAAGGCGGTCTGCACCGGCCCCAGCTGCTCGCCCTGCATCAGCCCTTCAACCGTGGTAATAGCGCAATTTTCCGCTTCCACCGCCAGGGTCATGCAGGAATAGCGAGGCACATCATCGATCAGTACCGTGCAGGCGCCGCATTCACCGCGGCCACAACCGACCTTGGTGCCGGTGAATCCAACTATTTCCCGCAGAACATAGAGCAGGGACCAGCGCGGCTCCACCAGCAATGCATAGGTGGTTCCGTTAATGGTCAGGTGTACCTTGGCCATCTCCGATGCGGGGTGAATCTGTTCAATCTTTTCGGCATGCAGGGGCTGCCGGAAGGGAGGCGACATCAGGGATGCACCTACCATGCCGGCGCTGACCCCGATAAACTGGATGAAGCCTCGACGGGTGTATCCATCTATCTCTTTGGGTTCCTGATCTTGTTTATCCATGCTTCCTCCATCAAATTAAAAAAAGATAATATCTGGTTATGTCGGCCGCACCATGCAGGACGGCGGAGTTAATGGCAGTATAGCACGGGCTGGCCATAGTCATTGTCAAACTCGAAACAATCGGGTTATCCTGATACTAAGCAAATTATATGCCACAGTCCGGGGATGTTTTTTCCCCGAGATCGCCCCGAAGCAGACCTGTAATAAAGAAAAAAGTCTTTTCCCGTCCTGCGTCACAGGATAATTCCTATGCATCAGGACACCTGATTCTCCGGCAAATCATTTACTGATCACCTGGTATCCGGCTGCTGGCCGGGAAAAATTCATATCGCGGGAGAGGTGTAAGGATTGTCACACGAGATGAACGGGTAAGGGCGCGGAATATGCGATCGGCATACTAGCTGACAGGGAAAGTAATGGAATGGACCGGGGCTATACGAGATAATTCCATGGCCGTAAGCGGGACTGATGTTGCCTGTTTACAAGATAAAATTCAGGGAGACAAATAAACAGTTTTCAGATGAGAGTAATTTGCATGCCGGTAGCGATTAAGAGCCCAGGTTCAGCCCGGCTTCAGTTCCATTCTGCTTTTACATGGGTAATAATTTTCTGGATCAGGGGCAGTTTTTCTTTGGGGCAAACCCCGATAAGCGGTTCTCCCTGGTTGACGCTGACCCCGGGTTTGAAGTACACGGAATGGATGATGCCTTCTTCGCCTGTGTAGTAAATCGGGGTGTCTCTTTTCATCAGTGACATGATGATAATTTCTTCACCGGTCTTGATAAACACGGCTTTTTCACCCTGCTTTTCAATCCGTGCCTGGATATCAAGGGAGAAGAAATATTTAGCCTTTTCCGGGGCCGGGAACAGGTAGAGCACATTTTGCAGGATACCTTCAATTATCTCCCTTTTTTTCAGGGGATGCTTTATGGTCATGAGCTTCTCCCCGGCCTCGACAAAAC
Organism: uncultured delta proteobacterium; assembly: GCA_963783905.1. Lineage (GTDB taxonomy): Bacteria > Desulfobacterota > Desulfobulbia > Desulfobulbales > BM004 > BM004. The sequence goes on from CAWAPG010000015.1 coordinate 139,368, forward strand.
GGCCTTCCAGTTCTTGCCGCAGGGAGGTAACCATTCCGTTTATCTGTGAATTGATGGGCTTGGGATTGTTTTCCCGGTCAATGATATACAACAATGTGCCGGGATGATGGTTCCATTTGCCGCTGGGACCCTCCACCTTTTCCTCTTCATGGACCCTGAAACTGATACGCCCGGTGTGCGGTGTCATGACATCCAGATAATCATACGGATCAGAGCGGTATTTGTTGATTATTTCATCGAAATTAATGTCGTCGTACATGATCTGGCTTCACGATGTTTTTTTATTCTTGCCCTTCTTTTGGACAATTACCGGTAATACAGGTTTCTGCCGCCCATGGTCAGGAGCGCCTTGTACAGGTTCTTCCTGAATTCCCTGCGATCCCAAATGCCTTGAATATGTCCGCGCTTGAGCGCTTTGCGGCAGTTATGATAATCCGGCGGTACATCCTCCCCGGTTGTCTCTCTTATAACCCTGCTGCCGGCAAATCCAACCCGGCTCGAACGAATGGCGAACTGGTATGGGGAACAGCCGAGGAAACTGGCAACGGGCCCGGCATAGGAATTGTTGTCATACACAACAATGTAGAGACCGCCCGAATCGATATATTCACGCACAGCCATGGTGCATTTCGACATCTGGATTACCCCCAGTGTCCCTTCATGGATCCTGATGCCGCCGGTGGTATGAATATAGGCCAAAAAGGGTCTGCGTTTCAGCCTCGCTTTTTCGCAGGCCCGGACAAACTTTTCACCTTCCGCCGCCCCGACGGTGCCGTTGCGGAAATCACTGTAAAGCATCGTGGTCACTATATCCACATCCATGATTTTGGCGTAAAAGGTGATATTGGCACTGCAGCGTCCCGTCTTGGCGCGGTCCATCTGCAGACGCTCTTCAAAACCAGGATAGTTCAAGGGGTTGAGCGAACTAATTTCGGCGTTAAAGACCTTAATGGAATCAGGGTCGAAAAGATGCTTCAGATACCATTCGTACTCCAGCGGAAAATGATGGCCGCAGTTTTCACACACGCCGGCAAACTCACCGTACAGGTCCGGAACCCAGAGATCCTTGCAGCCGTATTTGGGGCCGTTGGGACAGCTTACGGTGCGGTCTTCATTGGCCAGGGGGCTGGTATAAGTGTCCCACATATCAATTTCATCAGGAACGGTGGGACGTTCAATTGCAGGCCTGGTTTTCCGCGATTCGGGTTTGCGGCTAATGAAATTGTAGGCGGTGGTTAAGGGAGAGGAAATTCTTTTGATCAGGACCGAGCCTTCACCGGAAACGTCCTTGATAACTTTCTCCACCTGTTTCTGCTGCTGGCGCAGCAGATCATAGCGGAAGGTGTAATAAAGCCGGAACAGAACATTCCTTGTTTTCCGGTAAATAGCCTCCGAAGAGGAGGGCTGGCCGCCGAAATAGTTAACCGCCATATTCCGGTACTTTTTGGAACGATAGCTGAGAAGACGCTTTATTTCATCCGAAGCGAGATCCCAGGAGATGTTGATTTCAGGTTCTTCAGAGGCGGATTCCTCAGCCTTTTTCAGCTTCACGTCGTAAGCCCTGAAAGCCCTGAGGCTCTTGGTTTTCAAGACCACCTCGTCGGTGGCCCGGATAACCTCAGAGCGGAGCTGCTTGAAAAAGGCAAAATCATCCCGTTTTGCTCCCAGTACGGGCTCCTGGATAATACGGTCAATGGTGCCCAGCCGCAGGTTGTCCTCTGCCGTAATTTTAAGCCGATCGGCACAGGCATCGATAAGTTCCGGCGGCACCTTCTCCCCCTCCCGGATTTTTCCTTCGATCGCCGCGGCGCCTTCCGGCGAGATCACCGAATAATAGCCGTGGGAGAACATTAAACGGAAATCAGAAAGACCAACGGCCTCGGCGCCGCCGGAGCCGCCCTCTGAGATAACGGATATCATCGGCACCTTGAGCTTTGTCATGGCGAAGATATTTCTGGCGATCTGCTGGGCCGCACCCGGGTAGTCCTCAACCGGAAAAGAACCGGGAGTGAAAACGTAAAAGTGGATGGGAATACCTTCGGTCTCGGCAACCCGCATGTAGCGCAGGGCCTTTTCGTTGCCCCAGGGTTTGCAGGAGCCGCCGTTGCGGTATTCTTCGCCATGCCCCTTTTCCTGGCCGATGACCATTACCGGCTGCGAGTAGATCTTGTTCTTGATCCGCCGAACTATCTGGGCCTTGGCTGTTACCATGGAGGGATCGATATTGGCGTCTTCCTCACCGCTTAACTCGGTGAAATCCTCATAGACATTTTCCAGTATATCCTTGAGGGTAAAACGCTGCGGGCTGCGGACAATACGCACCCGCTCCATCGAGCTTAAGCTTTCCTCGCACCGTTCTTCAATAAAGGTGAGCGCCTCTTCCAGCTCATGGATCTTCTCGGCAAGTTTTGCCTCCTCGTAATCATAAAAGGAGTTCTTCAGGTGGGTGTATTTTTCCTGGAAACCCGAGAGGTTGCCCCAGGTTGAACTGTTTTTCACCCGAATGAGGTAATTGAGCCGTTCTTCAGTTTTATGCAGCCTTTTACGAAGATCGTCCATGGTGATATCGTGTTACAGTATCCGGCATTAATTTTGTGAAAACGATTATTCGGCTCAGAAGGTAAGCAAGCGGTCCAGATTGTTATGCAGATATTCCATATTGGTGATGATCGGCTCCCCTCTGTTGTTCGTCCCGGCAATAACCGTTTCGCTCATGAATTTGCTTGCCCGCTCCTTTGCCTCTTGAATGGAATCACCCCACAGGACGACCAGCGCCAGGTTAGGGTCAAAATCACTCGGTATCATGTAGGGCCGGTCAAAGGGAACATGGGTATAGACTGCGGCCCATTCATACCGGGGAAATGAAAATTTTTCTATGGTGCCGATCCAGGGGGCGAATCCGCGTCTGGTATCTTCTGCCACAATACGAAGCTCAATACTTGCACCTTTAAAAGCAATGTCATGCTGGGTAAACCCGATACGATCGCCCAGGGCCAGCCGTATCTGTTCCCGGATCAGGTTGGGATGTTCGTCGTTAATATAACTGATGCGGGCGGAAATGTCATTTTCCACCTGTATCCGGGTATTGACCTCAAGCAGGTAAGGTTGGCCGTCCTGGGCCACAATCCACTCCCAGGTGCCGACATTGTCATAGCGGACATGGGAGGCAAGCTTCAGGGAATACTGCACAATGAGTTCCAGCACCTCCTTGGCGTCAAAATCATAGTCAAAGCAGGTGTCATCAAATCCCGGCGCCGCCTCTATCCTCTTCTGGCGCCCGGTGCTCTGGATGGTGCAGTTGCGGGTGCCGAAATGAAGTCTTTCGCCGTGGCGGCTGCAGAGCAGCTGGACCTCGAGATGGTTGTAATCGCGCAAACATTGTTCAATCAATACCCCGGCATCACCGAACTGCCTCTTGGCATAGTTCTGTACCTGGCGGTAGATGCGCCGAAACTGCTCAATTTCGTGCACCTCTTCGATACCCATGCCGCCGCCGCCGGCTGCTGCCTTTACCAGGATGGTGGGATTTCTGATATTACGGCTTTTCTGGTCATCCAGCAGCTGGTCGGCAATTTCCTCCGCCTCCATTTCGTTATAAATGGGGCTGTCGGTTCCTGGTATGACCGGAATTTCCAGAGATTTCGCTACATTCTTGGTGTTGATCTTGTCGCCGAGATTCTTGATGACCTGCCAGTTCGGGCCGATAAAGGTCAGAGGCCTGTCCCGTACGGTCACCCGGCGGGCAAAGCGGAAATCCTCCGAGAAAAAGCCATATCCCGGATGAATAGCGGTACAGTCGGTATAATCCGCCACCGCCAGTATGTCGTTGGGATCGGTATAGCTGGTAATCTGCCAGGCCCTTTTGATCCCACCTTTGCTGTTGCGATTGCGGCGAACATGCTCCGAGTCCTCGTCCGCCGCGGTATACACCACAACATAGTCCAATCCGAGGTCCTGGCAGGCCTGCATAATCCGCAAGGCAATTTCGCCTCTGTTTGCTATGAGGATTTTATCGTTCACAATCCGGGGTTTAAATTTCTATCTGGAAAAATTTTGTAAAAATTTCAATGGGTACGATAAAATGCAAAAAAATAAATATACCCAGGTGGGGACAAATATTAAAGTGAATTATACCCTATATTCTCTATAATAACAAAAAGGGGATGAATAGCATTCGTTTACATATTCATCCCCTTGGCTAAATTTCAAAATCGATTTTTATACTTATTTTGGCATGAAGAGTCAATTTTTTTCTTGACTTTATGGTGTTTTTTCCCTACCCATGCGTGCATGTAATTAATGAAAACAGCGTTTCAGCCTCAACAAAATATTCACTATTTTTGATAGCAATTCTGCATGGAAAAAGACCAAGATTCCCCATCTGATTTATCCGACTCACAACCCAGTAAAAATATTCTCACCCGTCTCCTGGATATTCTCGGCATAGACCGATCCCCGGACACGACCGAAGACCTTGAAATGGAAATTCAGGAGCTCCTGGAAGATGGTGAAGAACAAGGTTTGATCACCCACCAGGAAGGGCAGATGATCAACAGTATTTTTGAGTTCCGGGACACCCTGATCCATGAAATTATGACCCCTAAGCCGGAAATGATCTGCGCCGATTCGTTGATGAAGATTCCTGAGGTGCTGAAATTGATTACCAGGGAGGGGTTTACCCGGATCCCGGTTTATGCCGAAACCCAGGATAACATTATCGGGATCCTGAATGCCAAAGATCTTCTGGTCTGCGTTGACGCCCCAGAGACCCGTCCGGATATCAAGAAACTTATCAAGCCGCCTTACTTTGTGCCGGAAACAATGCGCATAGTTGATCTGCTCAGGGCTTTTCAGGCCAAGAAAAACCACATGGCCATAGTCACCGATGAATTCGGCGGGGTCCGCGGTTTGATCACCCTGGAGGATGTACTGGAAGAAATTGTCGGTGAGATTGACGATGAGTACGACAAGGATGAGCCCCAATGGCGAGCCCTGCAGGACGGCAGCCTCATGATTTATGCCAAGGAGGACATAGAAGAGGTCGAGTCATTTTTTCATGTTAAACTGCCTGAGGGCCCCTATGAATCTGTCGGGGGGTTCATCATCCATCAGCTTGGACATCTGCCCAAGGCCGGCGAAATCGTCGAACTTGCCCCCCTTTTGTTTAAAGTCGTTTCAGCCACCAAACGTCATATAAAATCAGTTAAAATCCAGAGAAAATGAAGGGGGAAGGAAGCGTGAAAGCTCGGGAGGGACGGAGCCGCGGCCTTCTTCCTGTCTGGCTTGCCTTGGGAACCGGAATTTTACTGTTTCTCTCCTTTCCGGGGACTGTAGGGCTATGGCCGGCCGCCTGGGTTGCTTTGATTCCTCTTCTGATCGCCGTCAGGAAGGTCAGCACCGGGAGAGCGGCCCGCTTGGGGTTGCTGGCCGGCATGGTGCATTATGTCTCGCTGCTGTACTGGATTGTCATCGTCCTGGGCCGATACGGCAATCTGCCCTTGTGGATATCGCTGCCGGCGCTGCTGCTCCTTGCCCTCTATATGAGCTGTTACCTGGCCCTGTTTTGTGCCGTCATCAGCAGGTTGTGGAAGACCCGTGAAATTCTTGCGGTTTGGGCCGGACCCCTTCTCTGGGTAGGCCTTGATTTTCTCAGATCCTTTCTTTTTTCCGGCTTTCCCTGGCAGGACCTTGGATATTCTCAGTACAAGGCCCTGTTCCTCATCCAGACAGCAGACCTGGCAGGTCATTTCGGGATTACCTTCCAAATTGTGCTGGTAAACTCTGTGACCGTATTGCTTCTTATCCTCTGGCTTGCCTCCAGATCAGCGGATGGGAGAGCGCAGCCTCTTTTGACGGTGCGGTTGCGGCGGGCCTTCTTCTACGGGGTGGTTCCTTCCCTCTGCATGTTAGTACTGGCTTTCGGCTACAATCTGCTCCGCTACCGTCAGCTTGAGGCGATGATGGCCGTCAGCCCCAAAATCAGGCTTGCAGTTGTGCAGGGCAGTATCGAACAGGACAGGAAATGGTCGCCGGCCATGCGTCTGGAAACCATTAATATATACACCCGTTTGTCAGAAGAGGCAATTGCCGGGCAGGATGGTTCTCCTGCCCTCCTGGTCTGGCCTGAAACAGCGCTGCCCTTTTTAATCAATGACAATCCGTATTTTCGCGGGCTGAAAAACAACCTGATCACCAGACAGAAAATCTGTCTGCTCACCGGCGCCCCGTTCTATAAAAAGGTAGAAAATAAAAATTCGAACCAGGGGGAGGAGTATATCGCCTATAACAGCGCCTATCTCTTTAAGCCTGATGGGGAAATAGCCGGACGCTATGACAAGCAGCATCTGGTGCCCTTTGGTGAATATGTGCCGTTCAGCGATTATTTCAACCTTCCCGGTCCCCTGGTTGAAAATGTCGGTAATTTCAAAAGCGGTAAACCGGGTGCGCCCCTTTCCTGCAGGTCTGCTTCAATCGGGGTATTAATCTGCTTTGAAAGTATTTTCCCGGAATTAGCCAGAGAATGGACTGCCAGCGGCGCCAATCTGCTGGTCAACATCACCAATGACGCATGGTTCGGCCGTTCAAGCGCCCCCTGGCAGCATTTATCCATGTCGGTGTTCAGGGCGATTGAAAACAGAAGAAGCCTGGCACGGGCGGCAAACACCGGCGTCAGTGCAGTTATAGATCCACTCGGCAGGATAATCAGCCTTTCCCCCCTTTTTCAGCCGTTTTATCTGGCAGAGGAGGTGCCATTACTGCAGACAAAAACAATATTTGTCCGCTTTGGCTATTATTTCGGACTCCTGTGTTTTCTTGCCTCCTTTCCCCTGGCATTGCTCTCCAGAGATGGAGGCCGGCAAGAGAAGTGATGCAATTCCGGCAATAGATGATTATCATATCACCTGAATACGTATAGAAAAATTGGTTGAAACCGTTCAAACCCGTGCTTACTTTTCATTACGGCAAGACGCAGCAAATGTTGTATATGTCTTGCGGTAGCGGACATACCACCCCCTCGGATTGGCGGGTTGACCCAATTTTCGGCATCACCCCGCTGCGATACGGGAAACCATAGACAAAAAGGCTCTTTCTGAACCCTGCCAAACCAGCGGCTCTCGAATGCGGGTGTTATAATTTTGTGGAGGAAAATATCCTATGTCAGCAGAACTGAAACAAAAGCTTCAGGATTTAAAGGATCGCATACTGACCTTGAAGGAGCATCTTTGAGGTAGACAGCAAGAGAGAGAGGCGCGCCGAGCTTGACAAGCAGATAATCACCCCGGATTTTTGGGATGATGCCGCCGCCGCCAAGAAAATCCAGCAGGAAAGGGGCAAAATACAGGAAGCAATAGAATCCTGGGAGTCATGCAATGCAACCTGGGAAGATGCTTCACTGCTGCTCGAAATGGCCCTGGAGGAGGAAGATGCCGAGGTAGCAAAGGAAGTGGCCGAAACGCTTGATAAACTGGAATCCAGGGTGGAGGACTTCGAGCTGGAGTGCATGTTTTCAGGTGAGCATGATGAGAACAACGCACTTTTGACCATTCACGCCGGCGCCGGGGGAACCGAAGCCCAGGATTGGGTGGACATGCTGCTTCGCATGTATCTCAGGTGGGCGGAAGAAAAGGGATTCCAGACTGACATTCTTGATTATCTGCCCGGCGACGAGGCCGGGGTCAAGGGAGTAACCGTCCTGATCAAAGGGCACTATGCCTATGGCTATCTGCGTTCCGAGATGGGTATCCACCGGTTGGTGCGGATTTCACCCTTTGATGCAGGGGGCCGCCGGCATACATCCTTTGCTTCGGTATTTATATTTCCGGAGCTTGATGACACGATTGATATCGACATCAATGAAAAGGATCTGCGGATTGATACTTACAGGGCCAGTGGCGCCGGTGGCCAGCATGTCAACAAGACCAGTTCAGCTGTAAGAATAACCCATCTGCCGTCAGGTATCGTGGTGCAATGCCAGAATGAACGCTCCCAGCACCGCAACAAGGACATGGCCTTAAAAATGCTTCGGTCCCGGCTCTATGAAAGGGAAAAAGAGCTGCAGGCCAAGGAGCAGGAAGACCTGCAGGGCGAGAAAAAAGAGATCGGCTGGGGCAGCCAGATCCGCTCCTATGTTCTGCAGCCATACAGAATGGTAAAGGACCACCGGACCAACTGCGAAATCGGCAATGTGGACAGTGTTCTCAATGGCAACCTGGAGCCCTTTATCAAGGCCTATCTCCTCTGGCAGCGATAAGCGGATCAACAACAGGAACAATGAAGAACGACAAGAACGATGCAGGATCCTGCGTCAAATGCGGAACCTGCAATACCGTGTGCCCGGTATATCGGGCCACCGGCAATGAAATACATACCCCGCGCGGCAAGCAGCACCTCAACTCCAGGATGAACAGGACCAAGGCTTCATCGCACTTTGCGGATATCTTTTCAAAATGTCTGCTGTGCGGAGCCTGCCGGGATGTTTGTCCCAGAGGTCTGGATACCCCGGAACTGGTTATTGGCGTCCGGTCGGAACTGCCCAGGCTGACAGGCCTTTCCTTTCTCAAGTATATATCACGCCGGGCCCTGATCCATCCCTCTCTTATGTCCGGGTTGACCAAGGCTGGTATGGCCGCCGCCGTCCTGCTCGGACCATGGCTGCCCCCGGACAGCGGCCTGCATTTGCGCCTGCAGGGTTTTAACGGGGGAACTTTCAACGTTCCGGCAGCAGGGTATATTGAGAAACTAAAAAAAGAGACGGCTGCCGGCAAGGAACCGCAGGAAAACAGAGCCGGGGCCGGCATTGCTTTTTTTACCGGCTGTCTTGCCAACTACCTGCAGCCGGAGATCGCTGAATCCACCCAGCTGCTGGTTGCCCGAACCACCGGCCGCAAAGCCGGAGTGCCGCTGGCGCAGACATGCTGCGGCATGGCCGCCCTGGCTGCCGGCAGGATAGACGAGGCAAGGGATCTGGCAAAAAAAAATATCATGGCCTTTGCGGACAATGATAATCCTGTCCTGACTTCCTGCTCTTCCTGTTATTATCATCTGAAGTCATATGAAGATCTCCTGGGAGATGACCCGGAATGGCGGGAGAGGGCAGCCGGTTTTACCGCAAGGCTGCAGGAGTTTTCCTCCTTTTTTCTGGGAAAATTTTCAGCGGAAAATGAACTGTTTCTACCGGCGGATACTGCGGGCAGAAACAAGGTGATATACCATGACCCGTGTCATTTGCGGTTTAAGCTGCATATAACGCAGGAACCCAGGCAGTTGATTAGCTTGCTGCCCGGCGTTGCATTGCAGGAACTGCCGGGGGGGCCACGGTGCTGCGGCCAGGGAGGACTTTTTCAAGTGGCGCACCCGGACCTGGCCCTTAAGGTCCGGGACAAACTTATAAATGATTTTGCCGGAGCCGGGGCGGAAACCGTGCTTACCGGATGCTCCGGCTGCCTGCTGCAGTGGCAGCTCGGTTTAGCCGCAGAAAACAAAGGCAGCAGGGCCGTGCATCTCGCAGTTTTTATTGCCGGACGTCTGCAATAAAGATTGCAAAAAGACTTGTCGTCATTCCCCGCTGATGCTAAAGATAGCCCATGGCTGCATCCGTTGCAGCCAGCATTTTTTTTATATGTTTTGTTATGTAGTTGGAGAAGATAATTAAGCAAGCTGTAAATTGGTAAAATTCTCAGTAATATTAATATAATTACAGGCCATTCCATGGGGCGGACAATTCGGGAAGAGATGGAGGCTAACGAGGAGAAGATCCTTTCTCCCTATGCCTGTCTCAGCAGGAAAAGCAGGGGCAGGCTGCGTCCTGAACCGGAATGCGATATACGGGTTGCCTTTCAGCGGGACCGGGACCGGATTATCCACTGTAAGGCCTTTCGCCGCCTGAAATACAAAACGCAGGTTTTTCTGGCACCGGCCGGAGATCATTACCGCACCCGGCTGACCCATGTTTTCGAGGTCTCGCAGATTGCACGCACAGTGGCCGTAGCCCTGAAGCTCAACGGTCATTTAACCGAGGCCATTGCCCTGGGGCATGATCTCGGGCACACCCCTTTCGGTCATGCCGGAGAATCGGTGTTAAACGACCTGTACCCGGGAGGATTTCGGCACTATGAGCAGAGTCTGCGGGTTGTCGATGTTCTGGAAAATGAGGGAAAAGGATTAAACCTGAACTTTGAGGTCAGGGATGGCATTAGTATGCACTCCAAGGGCAGAAATCAAATACTGCCGGAAGATTTGTCAGAATTGCCGATGACCATGGAAGGCCGGGTGGTGCGGGTGGCCGACATCATAGCCTATGTCAACCATGACCTGGATGATGCGGTACGGGCGGGAATCATCCGTGAGAAGCAGCTGCCCGGCCATATTTATGACAAGCTGGGGAAAACCCATTCGCAAAGAATCAACACCATGGTCAAGGATCTCATATATACGACCCTGGAACAGGGCGGGACCCGTCTCACCATAAGCCCTGAGATCATGGGTGCCATTTCCGACCTGCGGGCCTTTCTCTATACAAATGTCTATGAAACCCACAAGGTGCACGACGATTTCATCAAGGCCATGAAGGTGGTGCGGGAGCTGTATGAATATTTTCTGGAACATGGAGTGCCAGGGGATGCAGCTGTCAAGGGCCCCGATACCAAAGGGGATCACCGTGCTGTCTGTGATTTTGTTGCCGGCATGACGGACCGTTATGCCTTGGACCTGTATCAAAACATCTTTCTGCCAAAACCATGGGCAGTCATATAATCGACTATTACAAGCTGATATCGTTAAATTTTTTACAGAATATAGATATGGGGAAAAAATCCGCAACACCGGAATCTGAGCCGAAACTGGCAAAAGCCTATGAGTTTTCTGCCGTTGAAAAGAAATGGTATGCCTACTGGGAGCAACATAAGAAATTCCGGGCCACCATGGACGAGGGGAAGCCGTCGTTTTCCATCGTTATCCCGCCGCCGAATGTCACCGGGGTTTTACATGTCGGCCATGCCCTGAATAATACCCTGCAGGATGTCCTGGTCCGTTTCCGCAGAATGCAGGGCTATAATACCCTGTGGCTCCCTGGCACCGACCATGCCGGCATCGCAACCCAGAACGTGGTCGAACGGCAGCTTGCCGCGGAGAATAGCAGCCGGCATGAGATCGGCCGGAAAAAGTTCATCGAACGGGTCTGGCAGTGGAAGGAAGAATCCGGCGGCCGGATAATCAATCAGCTGAAACGGCTGGGCTGCTCCTGCGACTGGGACCGGGAGCGTTTTACCATGGATGAGGGGCTGTCCAGGGCGGTGCGCGAGGTTTTTGCCAGGCTCTATCATGAGGGTTTGATCTACCGGGGGGATTATATCATCAACTGGTGCCCCCGGTGTCATACCGCTCTGGCCGACCTGGAGGTGGAGCATGAACCGACGGCCGGCAAGCTCTATAATATCCGCTATCCGTTCAGCGCCGGCGACGGCTATCTCGTGGTCGCAACCACCAGGCCGGAAACCATGCTGGGCGATACGGCCGTGGCGGTCAATCCGGCCGACGAACGCTACAACAACCTGCCGGAAAATTCCGTTATCCTGCCCCTGATGAACCGGACCATACCGGTAGTTTTTGATACCCATGTGGAAAAGGATTTCGGCACCGGCGCCCTGAAGGTGACCCCGGCCCATGATTTAAACGACTTTGAGATCGGCCGCCGGCATGATCTGCCTGCCATCAAGGTGATGGATGCCAGCGGCATCATGAATGAAGAAGCCGGACCATATGCGGGAATGGACCGGTTTGCCTGCCGCAGAAAAATGGTGGAGGATCTTGAAAACCTGGGTCTGCTGGAAGGCATAGAGGAATATCAGCATGGGGTGGGACATTGCTACCGCTGTGGAACCGTCGTGGAGCCAACTCTTTCCAAGCAGTGGTTTGTATCGGTGCAGCCCCTGGCCGAAAAGGCCATTGCCGCGGTCAAGGAAGGCCAGACCCGGATCTATCCTAAAACCTGGGAAAACACCTTTTTCGACTGGATGTATAATATCCGCGACTGGTGTATATCGCGTCAGATCTGGTGGGGGCACCGGATACCCGCCTGGACCTGCGAGGACTGCGGTGAACTGATCGTCAGCAGCACTGATCCCGAGGAGTGTCCAAATTGCCGGGGCTCCAAACTGGTCCAGGAAACCGATGTGCTTGACACCTGGTTCAGTTCGGCCCTCTGGCCCTTTTCCACCCTGGGCTGGCCCGACGATACCAAGGAACTCTCCTTCTTTTATCCGACCTCGGTGCTCATCACCAGTTTTGATATTCTGTTTTTCTGGGTGGCGCGCATGATGATGATGGGACTCCATTTTATGGGAGAAACCCCTTTCCGTGATGTATACCTGCATGCCCTGGTCCGCGATGCCGAGGGCCAGAAGATGAGCAAATCCAAGGGCAATGTCATGGATCCCCTGTTGATCATGGACAGGTACGGAACGGATGCCCTGCGTTTCACCATGACGGCCTTTGCCGCCCAGGGCCGGGATATACGGCTATCCGAAGAAAGGATCGAGGGCTACCGTCACTTTATCAATAAGATATGGAACGCGGCACGTTTCGCCCTTCTGCATATACAGGAAAGCCAACCCTGTTCCCCCGGAGATATTGATCCATCGCAACCGGCCCTTGCACACCGGTGGATCTTGAGCCGCACGAACGGGACCATTACGGAGGTGCACAGAAGCCTGAATGAGTACCGCTTTAACGATGGCGCCCATGCCCTGTATCAGTTTATCTGGCACGAGTTCTGTGACTGGTACCTGGAGTGGATCAAGGGCGACCTGTATGGAGATGACCCGGCGGCAAAGGCTGTTGGACGGACCATTTTATTCACGGTTCTGGAAATAATCATCAAAATGCTGCATCCCATCACCCCGTTTGTTACCGAAGAAATCTGGACCGCGCTCCCCGGTGACCGTGGCAGCATAATGACCGAACCGTTCCCGGAAGAAATTGCAGGGTGGAACGATCCGGCTGCTGAGGATGCGGCTGGACTTTTTATGGGAGTGGTGACCGGGCTGCGAAATATCAGGAGCGAGACGGGCATCCACCCCTCGGCGCAGGTCAAGGCCACCGTGATTTGTCCCGACCAGGATAAGGCCTTACTCCTGCAGGAAAACAGCGGGGCCATCTTGGCTCTGACCCGGACGGAGGAACTGCAGATTCTTGCCGAAGGCAAACGGCCCAGGGGGGCTGCGTCCTACATATTTAATGAAATAGAGATTTTTGTGCCTCTGGCCGGACTGGTGGATGTTGATCAGGAACTTGCCAAGCTGGAAAAGGAGCTGGGCAAGGTTACGCAGCAGCTCCGGAAGACGGAAGCCAAGCTCAGCAACAGCAAGTTTCTTGCCAACGCTCCCCCGGAGGTAGTTGCCGGGGAGAAGGAAAAAGAAGAGACGTTAAACGCCAAACGGGCAACGATTCATGAGAGTATGGAGCGCTTGCAGCACCTCAATGATTAGGGGCAAAGCGAAGACTCCATCTGCCGTGTTGCGCTGCATTTTTTTGGCTGCGGCCAGGTTTATACGGTTCACTCCTTAAAGTTTGTGCCTCGTATCTGACGGTTTCTTTTCCGTTATGCCAAGAAGATAAAAAACTTTAATTGTTGATGAAAATATGGATGCAAATGCCTTAAAAAATCTTATCGGCAGGTTCCTGCATGAGGATATCGGCAGCGGCGATCTCACCGGAGAGGCGATCCTGGAGCCGGATCAGATCGGGATCGCTGAATTTGTCGCCAAGGAATCTTTTGTGGTCTGCGGCATGGAATCGGTCGCCGCCCTTGTTTTTACTACCCAGAATCCGGCAATTACAGTGATGCAGGCCGGCAAGGATAAATCCACGGCGGAGCCGGGAGATGTCCTGTTGACCGTCAAAGGGCCGGTGCTGGATCTCCTGAAGGCTGAACGGGTGGCACTGAACCTGGTCCAGCGTCTCTGCGGCATTGCCACCCTGACGGCAGAATTCGTGGCCCGGGTGAAGCCGCTGTCGGTGAGGATCCTTGATACCAGGAAAACAACTCCGGGGCTGCGCATGCTGGAGAAATATGCGGTGCGGACGGGAGGCGGCCACAACCACAGGTTCAACCTGGCGGACGGGGTCCTGATCAAGGACAATCATATTAAGGCCTGCGGTTCCATTAAAAATGCGGTAACCAGGATGCGGGAGAAGATTCCCCATACCATGAAGATAGAGGTGGAGGCCGCCGGTATGGAGCAGGTGCGGGAGTGTCTTTCCTGTGGTGTTGATATCATCATGCTGGACAATATGGAGCCGGCAGCCATGCGGGAAGCGGTAAAGCTGGCCGGTAACCGGGCTTTTCTGGAGGCTTCGGGCAACATCAGCCTCGATACTGTCCGCCAGGTGGCGGAAACCGGGGTGGACTATATTTCAATCGGCGCCCTGACCCATTCCGCCCCGGCCTGTGATATCAGCATGCGGCTGCGGACCGTTTAGCCGGTTATGGTTATGCCGGGCCAACCAACTGGAAAAGGGGCCGGCCAAATGGGCCGACCCCTCTTGTTGTATCGTGGAGGCGGCGACCGGATTTGAACCGGTGAATAACGGTTTTGCAGACCGCTGCCTTAGCCGCTTGGCTACGCCGCCCTTTCTGGAAATCATAGCATGATTCCGCGGAGGGGTCATCTTAAACATAGAAACATTTTTTTGACAAGGGGAAATTGTCACCCTTGAGCAGGGCAGGGAGATTTGGCCATGAAAACCTTGCAGCAGCTGGCCCATGAAAATAAGGTCAAACTCCAGGTATTGGAGGACCTGTTAGGTTACAGGTTTAACAATGCAGTCCTCCTGCAGCAGGCCCTGGTCCACAGTTCATTCGGTTTTGAACAACTGGTGGATGGCCGGAATAACGAAACCCTTGAATTTCTGGGTGATGCGGTTCTTGATCTGGCGGTCAGTGACACGCTCTTTCATATGTATCGAGGCATACGGGAGGGGGAACTGACAAAATTACGCGCCGGATTGGTCCGGGAAACAACCCTTGCCAAAATGGCCAATACCGTTAAATTAGGTGAATTCCTCATGCTCGGCAAAGGCGAAGAAGCATCCGGCGGCAGGAAGAAACCTTCTATTCTGGCCAGCGTATTCGAGGCGGTCGTCGGGGCAATATATCTTGACCGGGGATATGACCGGACCCTTGATTTTATCCGCAGTCATTTTGCGCCGATGCTGCCGACGAAAAAAGAGAAAGTGCTGGTTGACGATGCCAAGAGCTGCCTGCAGGAGAAACTCCAGGAGCATTACAACCGGGCCCCGACTTACCATCTTGAAGCTGAAGAGGGGCAGGCCCATGAAAAAAAATTCACCGTGTCGGTGCGGTTCCAGGCAGAGATTCTGGGAATGGGCACCGGCAGCAGCAAGAAAATGGCGGAACAGCAGGCGGCGGCAACCGCCCTGGCTTCTCTTGATTCATGGTGGGACGAAGTTATGAAAAAAAACATCAGCATGGATAGATAAGGTCCCAATGCCGCGCAACCTCCTTCTGCTGCACAAAGACTACTCTTCATGACGCCTCTGGTAATTCCCATCTTCATAACCCATCAGGGATGTCCGCATCGCTGTATATTTTGCGACCAGGACACGATAACCGGCCATCCCGGAACGGCGCATCCTGTCACCCCGGCGGCGGTTGGGGCAACCATCGAGCAGTGGCTGCACCGTTCACCCCGGAAAAGAGACCGTGATGTCCAGGTTGCCTTTTACGGGGGCAGCTTTACCGGGATTGCCGAACCGGAACAGAAAGCGCTGCTGGGTGCGGTTAAACCTTATTTGCAAAAAGGGCTGGTGCAGGCCATCAGGATTTCAACCCGGCCGGACTATATTAATGAAACCGCCGCTCAACTCTTAAAGGAGTACGCCGTTACCATTGTCGAACTCGGCATTCAGTCGCTGGACCACGATGTTCTGGCGGCAAGCGTCAGAGGTCATTCCGTGCAGCAGTCTGAAGATGCCCTGGCGTTCCTGAAGGAAAACGGATTTACGGTCGGGGCCCAGATTATGTGCGGCCTGCCGGGCGACAGCACCGGCAGGCTCATGTCAACAGTAAAAAAAATTGCCGCGCTGGCGCCTGATTTTGTCAGGATTTATCCGGCCCTGGTGCTGAAAGGCAGCGGCCTGGAAAAAATTTACCGGCATGCAGGGTATGAACCATTGTCATTAGCAAAGGCGGTGGCCCTTGTCTGCCGGATGAAAATGCTTTTAGACCGGCATGGTATCAGGGTGGTACGCATGGGACTGCAGCCATCGGCCGAACTTGCAGACAAAGTGGTGGCAGGACCTTATCATCCATCGTTCGGGGAACTGGTCCTGTCAAGGATGCTCTTTAAAAAGTCTCGCAAGGTTCTGCGGGAATCGATACAGACCGGTCAAAAACGTCTTTGTATCGCTGCCGATGATGCATCTGTCTTTCGCGGCCCGGGAAGGGTCAGTATTAGGAAATTGGCCGACCTGGGCCTGCTGCAGGACGTTGAGCTGGTCTTTGTTGCAGCGCAACCCAGGAATACGGTTTCGGTATACTGACGCAAGATAATGGAGTACTGGAGTGATGGAGTGATGGGAAAAAATCCAATACTTCAATACTCCAACACTCCAGATAGGGAATCTGAAGACCGAAGCAGTCTTCGTAAACATTCAACTCATTTAAGGTACTCGCAGCTTTAGGCACCCTTTTAATGCTCACTCATCAATAATCTCGATATACGGTTCGGCGACAAGCATCTGTTCAATAATGTTTCCGCGCGGATCAATGACAATGACCGCATAGGACTGGTAGGGGTCAACGGTGCCGGCAAATCAACCCTGCTGAAAATCATCGCCGGGATGACGGAGCCCGATCCGGGGGTGGTGAACCGGCCGAAAAGGTTCAGCACGGCCTATCTGCCCCAGGAGGCCACCGCGCTTGATACGGGCAGGACCATCTATCAAGAGGCGGAAAATGCCTTTGCCGATGCCCTGGTCCTGGAGCAGGACCTGCATGAGGTTAACCGCCGGCTGGCCGCGGTCAGTCCTGAAAATTCCGAATTCAGCAACCTGTTGCAACAGCAGGGAGAACTGCAGCACCGGCTGGAAAGAATCGATATCTTCCGGGTTCAGTCCCAGATAGAAAAGGTGCTTATGGGGCTAGGGTTTGCCGTGGCGGATTTTGACCGTCCCGCCGGTTCCCTGAGCGGCGGCTGGCTGATGCGGCTAATGCTCGCCAAGCTGCTCCTGGCCATGCCTGATCTGCTGCTGCTTGATGAGCCGACCAACCACCTTGATCTTGATTCCCTAACCTGGCTGGAGAACTTTCTCCTCACCTATGACGGCGGCATGGTGATTATTTCCCATGACCGGACCTTTCTGGACCGGGTTACAGATGTTACCTGGGAACTCAGCCTCGGACGCTTGACGGTCTTTAAGGGAAACTACTCAAAATATGTGGCGGATAAGGAAATACGAATGCAGGTTGAAAGGGCGGCCTATGCCAACCAGCAGGCCCAGATTCGGCAGACCATGCGGTTTGTCCAGCGGTTCCGCGCAAAATCGACCAAGGCCAAACAGGTGCAGAGCCGACTCAAACAGCTGTCACGCATGGAGAGGATAGAGCTTGCCGATACGGAGCAGGAGGTATCGTTTCATTTTCCGCCGGCAGCACCGTGCGGCCGTTCCGTCATTGATGTTAAGGATCTGGGCAAGGGCTACGGAGACCGGCAGGTTTTTCAAGCCCTGTCCCTGCAGCTGCTTCGGGGTGACAAGCTGGCGGTGGTGGGGGTGAACGGCGCCGGCAAATCAACCCTGATGAAGATTCTTGCCGGTCTGGAGGTCCCGGATACGGGAAAAATCAGGCTCGGCCACAATGTCAGAATTTCCTACTTCGGCCAGCACCAGGCCCAGGAGCTTGCCCCGGACCTCACCGCCCTGCAGACCCTGTCAGCAGTTGCCGGTGAGATGACCGTCACGGAAATACGCAGTCTGCTGGGCGCCTTCCTGTTCCGGGGGGAGGAAGTGGACAAGAAGGTGGCGGTGCTGTCAGGAGGGGAAAAAAGCCGGCTGGCGCTGGCGAAAATGATTGTGCAGCCCGCCAATCTGTTTATACTCGACGAGCCCACGAACCATCTTGATATGGGTTCACAGGATGTTCTGCAGGAGGCCATGGCGCAGTATGACGGCACTATAATCATCGTGTCGCACAACCGGCATTTTGTGAACAGTTTTATCAATAAAGTGCTGGAGATTAAAAACGGGCGCGCCGCCCTTTATGAAGGCAACATAAACGATTATTTCTATAAGCTGAAAAATCTTCAGGACCAGGTGGACACAAACCCCGATACAGAGGCGGACAATGCAGCGGGAGCGGGAGATGTTGATGCGCAGGATAAACAGCGCGGCAAGTCAGCCCGGCAGGAACAGGCAAAAATAAGGCAGGAAAAAAGCAAAAAGCTGGCGCCCCTGAAAAAACGGGTGGGGCAGGCCGAGGAGGAGATTGAGAAGCTGGAGAATCGCAAAAAGGAACTGGAACTGCTGATGGCGGACCCGCAGCTTTACCGGGACCAGAATAATTTTGCCGGGTACAGCAAGGAGTACAGCTCGCTGGACCGGAAACTACAACTACTGTATCAGCGCTGGGAGGAAGTCCAGGCCCGGATTGAAAAAGTAGAGTCGGAGTTTGCCGATCGTACCTGATGGTCTCATCACCTTTCTATCCGGTGATAATCAGGTGATGTTCGCTCCCGTTTTTGCCGGATAACGGATATAAGCTTTTCCCAAAAAATGCACCCCCTGTCGTCTTTTATTTAAAAACTCAGATGTCTTGTGAAACATCAGCCTCCAAAATGCCCACCTCCAAAAATTCCACTGCGGCAGGCTTCCCGGAAACATATTTTTCACCGGGTGAATATTTCCCTGAAACCGCCGCTGATCAGTGCGGTCAGGTTGGCAAATACCACCGGCAGTTGGAAACCGCCGGGTGCGACAAGATACCTAGGCTGCCAGACCGGATTAAACTTGTCCTTGTAGCTTCTTAAACCCTTGAAGTTATAAAAAGACTCTCCATGCCGATAGACGAATGTCCCGAGGCTGCTCCAGAGAGAGGCAACCTTATCAGGCTTCAGCCCTGCCAACGGGACCATCCCCAGGCTGAACAGCGTAAAACCCTGATTTCTGCCCCATTCCATTATTTCGCAGAAAATGAAATCCATGATACCGTTGGGTGCGTCGGTACGATGACGCATCAGGTCTATGGAAAGTTCATGTTTGTCCGCACCCTGCCAGAGATTTGCAAAGGCAAGTATCCTGCCATCCAACCGGACCGTTCCTATCGGAAAATTCAGCAGATAGGATTCCTTGAAAAAACCCAGGGAAAATCCTTTTTCACCTGTTTTTTTGTTTTGCAGCCATTCATCGGACACAGCTTTTAATTCCGGCAGGATTGCCGGCACCGCTTCGGGTGGTATGATTTCAAAGATATATCCTTCTTTGCTGAATCGGTTGTGGATATTGCGAAGACCTTTGTATTGCTTCCCGGCCAGCGAAAAATCACCAAGATGCACATACCCTTCCTCGCCGATCTTGAACATGGTCATGCCCAGATCAATATAAACGGAGAGATTCTCCGGGCCGACTTCGTAAAAGATCGACCATCCGTCAAAGCGTTCGACAAGATTCCTGAACTGCCATATCAGCTCGGCATTCTCATGTTTTTCGCCAACCGGGTCACCCATGACAATCCAGCTTCGGCCTTTCCGGGCATACATCAGGAATGATTTGCCGCTGGCGCTGAACAACAGGGATTTGTCGCCCAGCAAAGCCAGGTAGCCGTGCGTATCCGAAGCAGTGGCGGCAATTGCTGCGGCCCGTTGCAACCCTTCTGCATCCGGCAGGGTCGGTGGAGGCTGGTATGGCTTGAAGAGCCGGGCCAGGGCAAAGAAACAGATGACGACAACTGCACCGACTGTGGCGCGCATGAAACGCGGCGCGTCGCCATGCAGGGCAAATTGCCACCAGAGTTCCTGGGAATAGCCCTGGTGACGGTAAGTGAAAAGTCCCAGCCCGATACTGCCGCAGAGGACGATGAGGATTGCGGCAATCCATCCCGGTTTCATGTATTCGCCAAGTATGGAGGAACGGCGGTAGAATTGGCGGCGGTTTGTCAGAAGCGCAAGGAGCAGGACCGCGAGCCAGGAGGCTTCTTCATAGTCCAATCCCTTAAGCAGGGAGAAACCGATGCCGGCTGCCAGGAGCAGAAGGGTAAGAAAGTAAGCCATGTCCAGCCGCCGCCGCAGACCAAAGGCGAGGAGGAGTAATCCCATGCCGGTCATGCTTCCCAGGAAGTGGGACAGTTCCAGCACCGGCAGCGGTATGATCTTTATGAGCCATGACAGGCGAGAATAAATTCCCGGCATGGTGCCTGAAAAAAGAAGTATGGTTCCGGCGGTAAAGCTTGTCAGGGCTAGGACCTGGGGAGTCAAAGCAGATATGGTTTTATGCAAGGCGGTAGTCAATCTGACGATTTTAGCACGCTGGCTGTGGATTCCCACGCCGCCCAGGGTGACCGTGGCGAGAACAAGGGGCAGGAGATAATAGATGATCCGAAACATCAGGAGGGAGCTGAAGACCAGGTATCCCTCGGCATAGGGGGTCAACATCAACAGCATGATACTTTCAAAAACCCCCAGGCCCCCCGGGACATTGCTCACCAGGCCAATCATTATTGCCAGCAGAAAAAGTGACATAAAACTGACAAATGGCAGCGGCATTTCAGGCAGCAGTATATAGAGGGCGGCTCCAGTCGCCAGCAGGTCCAGGGTGGACAATGCTATCTGGGCAAGGGCCAGACGCAGAGGGGGCGGCGCCAGCTCCCAATGCAGGAGCTTCAGGGGTGTCTTTCTGACAATGCAGATAACCAGATAGCTCCCCACCAGCAGGAGAAATGCAAAACCTGTCAAGCGGAGAACCAGGGTTTGGGTAATGGGCAGGGAAAGAATGTGGGCCGGCGGCGCGGCGACAAAGCTGACTCCCCCGAGAAACAGGTAGCCGAGCCAGAACGAAGTCATGCAGAACCCGATGATCCTGGCAATTTCCAGGCCGGAAAAACCCCAGCCCGAGTAGAACCGGTAACGGATTGAACTGCTGGTTATGATTGACAGCGTCCCGGTATTGTTGGCAAATGTGTAGCTGATAAAGGAAGTTAAGGCAATTTTTCCGTATGCCAGAGGTTTTCCTATGTACCGAAAGGCCAGCAGGTCATATAAAGTGAGGACGAAATAGCTGAAACCAGATAAACCGAGACAAAATAATATCTTATGTGCTGGTATGCTGTGGAAGGCCGTCCTGATTTCACTGACATGGTACGATTTCAGAAGCCTGTGCAGCAGTAAGACAGCAAAAACAAAGACAATGACTGCCACAGCTGCGAGAAGGAGCTGCCGGTACTTCCTTGCTTTTGTGATAATCATGGGCCCTGTTTCCTGCCGCGGAAATTACGTTGTATATCCTGATCAGACATGGTCACCGGCCCTGAATTCCAGGCAATAATGGAATCGGGACCCGCATCAGCCAACAACCGGATTTGACTCCGCCATAAAAAACAATATAATGGAGTTTATGCAATAAAGTGAAACATAATTATTTCTTTTGATGCGAGAGGCCTCCAGGCACTTTTCAATATTCCCGGGTGCTGAAACCTTTGTAATCAGGGGTATGGCAATGAAAGTTATCGCCGCCATAAATGGACAGATAACGGCGGAAGTCGCGGCATTCTACAGTCTGCAATTTGCCGGAATTCTTCAGATGCCCCTGGTTTTACTGCATGTCAAAAATCCCGACGACTCCATTGAGCAGGTTGAACAGAGCATGGCAAATATTGAGCAGGCGGCGGCGGTGCATAACCAGGAAACGGAACGGCTCATCCTGGATGAAGGACCGGCGGCCGAAACCGTCAAGCGCTATCTTTTATCCACCAGGTCAGAAATTCTGTTTTGCAGCACTCCCTATCGGCCGCGGCAGAAGTTATTCAATCTGTCGTTCAGCCAGCGGCTCGCCGGCATGGTGCTGCCTGTTGATCTGGCAGAGGTCAGGGTGGTACACGTCCACTCTACCCTGGCAACCGGAAGGATCGTTCTGCCGATCAAGGAAGACAGGATGTCGGCGGAGAAATTCACCTTTTTTGCCACCATGGCAAAGGCGTATAAAGCCGAAGGTGAAATCTACAGCGTCACCGTCACCAGCCGGGCAGGTAGGGCGAGCCTGGATCTGGGCGATACCAAGAGGATTCTGCAGAGCATCGACAACCGGCTGGCCCATTATGGGCAATTGGCAAAGTTCATGGGGATTCCCCTGCGGATCAAGCATGCCGTTGCCCTTAACGAGATAGACCAGGTGCTGCATCATCTTTCCCACCAGGATTTTCACCTGATGATCGTGGGCGGCGAAAGGTTGTCAGCCTATTCATCCTTTGCCGGGCCGAAACCCATTGCGCGCCTGCTGCGCGCTACGCCGATCAATACCATAGCCTTCTACCGGCGCGGCAAAGCCCGATGAAAATCTTCATGCAAAAAAAATCGGACCTGCTCCACGAACTTAAAACCTCCGAAGATGGACTTGATGCTGCCGAGGCCGTAAGAAGGCAGCGGGATTTCGGCCCCAATATCCTTGAACAAGAAGAAAAGAAAAACTATCTGCTGTCCTATCTGAAGGAATATGTGCAGTTTTTTGCAATCCTCCTGGAGGTCGCCGCAGCACTTTCCTTTATCGCCGAACGGTATGCGCCCGGCCAGGGCAATATTATCCTGGGCTACGCCATTCTGGGGGCGGTCATCATCAACGCCACCTTTACCTTCTGGCAGGAATACCGGGCTGACAAGGCCATGGAGGCCCTGCTCAAACTCATGCCCACCCTGGTCAACGTCCGCCGGGGAGGAAAGACGTTAAGCATAGATTCAAAGGAGCTGGTGCCCGGCGATGTCATGATCCTGGATGAAGGTGACAAGGTGGCTGCCGACGGGGTCCTGCTTGGTGCCAATTCCCTCTATCTGAACCTTTCATCCCTGAACGGGGAATCGGCCCCCGCATCCCGCAGCAGCGAGCCCGCGACCCGGGAAAATCCTCTGGATGCCAGGAACATGGTATTTGCCGGCACCACGGTAGTTTCAGGCAACGGCATCGCAGTGGTAAGCGCCACTGCCAACGCGACTGAATTCGGCAGGATCGCCAGCCTCACCAAAAACGTGCAGAAAGGCCTGACTCCCATGCAGCGGGAGATTATCAGGATTACCAGGATACTCACCATCATCGCTCTGGCCATGGGTCTGGTCTTTTTCATCCTGGGTCTTTTTTCGGCCAAGGGCACCTTGATGGCTTCCATCTTTGCCCTGTCACTCATTGTCGCCAATGTTCCAGAAGGCCTTCTGCCCACCATTACCCTGTCGCTTTCCCTTGCCAGCCAGCGGATGGCAAAAAGGAATGCCCTGATCAAAAACCTTGATTCGGTGGAAACCCTGGGAAGCGCCTCGGTCATCTGCACGGACAAGACAGGCACCCTGACCCGCAATGAAATGACCCTGCGCTCCATCTGGCTGACCGGCGACGAGCGCATCAGCATTTCCGGCGAAGGATACCGGGAATCGGGAGAATTCAGCTTTAACCGGAAGACGGCAACCGGAGAGGCGAGATTGACCGAACTGCTCCGGGCCGGGCTGAACAACTGTAATGCGGCTATTGATGATACAGGCATCCGGGGCGACCCCACCGAACTGGCAATTGTGGCGGCGGCCCGTAAAAAAGGGGTGACGAAAACCGGCGATGAGAAGGTGAAGGAATATGTTTTTACCAGCGACCGCAAGATGATGTCATCCGTGTTCCGACAGGATGGCAAAGCCCGTATTTTTTCCAAGGGGGCGGTCGAGGTTCTTCTGGTGAGATGCAGCTTCTATCAGGATAAGGATGCAGCGATAAAACCCCTGGACCAAGCCTTCAGACAAAAGGTATTGCATCAGGCCGAAGCGTATGAAAATGAGGCGTACCGGGTGCTGGCCATTGCTGCTGGCGAAGGTGAAAAAGAAGAGCAAATGACCCTGCTCGGGCTGGTGGCGATCATGGATCTTCCCAGGGCCGAAGTGCCCGATGCGGTGGTAATCTGTAAAAAAGCAGGGATCAGGACCATGATGATCACCGGGGACAACGCCAACACCGGAGCCGCGATTGCCAGGAAAATAGGCATGGCGTATGACGGGATCATCAATGGTGATGAGCTGGAGAAGATAAGCGATGACCGGTTGGAAGAACTCCTGACCCGGCAGGATATCCTCTTTGCCCGGATGGCAAGCAGCCAGAAACTGAGGATTGCAACGGCCCTGCAGAATTCCGGTGAAGTTGTGGCCATGACCGGGGACGGGGTCAACGACGCCCCGGCCCTGAAAAAGGCCGACATTGGCATCGCCATGGGAAAAAGCGGCACCGAGGTGGCCAAGGAGGCGGCGGACATGATTCTGCTGGACGACAATTTTTCCACCATCGTGGCCGCCATTGAAGAGGGCAGGACCGTCTATTTCAATATAAAGAAATTCGTCACCTATATCCTATCCTCCAACGTGCCGGAAATCGTGCCCTATATCCTGCAGTTTTTCCTGAAAATTCCCCTGCCGCTCTCGGTTATCCAGATTCTTTCCATCGACCTGGGATCGGACATGGTGCCGGGTCTCGCCCTTGGCAGTGAAAAGCCCGAGAAGAATATCATGAACCGGCCGCCGGCGGGGAGCCGGGAGAAGATTCTGGACTGGGAGGTTTTCAAGCGCGGTTATTTTTTCATCGGCATCATTGAGGCGGCTGCTGCCATGGCCGCCTTTATTTCATTTCTGCTCCTGCACGGCTGGCAGTATGGTACCGTCGATCTGGCTGATCCCTACCTGCACCGCCAGGCCATGACCATGACCCTGCTGGGCGCGGTCAGCTGTCAGCTTATGAATGTCTGGACCATGCGAAGCTGGGAATTTTCCGCCTTCAGCCTGGGGCTGTTCTCAAATCCGCTCCTGATCGGTGCCATGGTGGTTGAACTGGCCTGGATCTGGATGCTGCTCTACCTGGAACCGGTGCAGAATATTTTTAATACCGCCACGGTGCCCCTAACAGACCTGTGGATCCTGCTGCCCTTTCCTGTTCTGCTTTTTATCAGCCATGAATCGTACAAATGGGCGAAGCGAAGGGGGCGTGGCGTCGGGCAAAATCAGTCGGTTTACAAGGATAACAATGAAACCATAATAAAAGAAAAAGGGTGATTGCATTGGCCAGTGGAATATTTCACCTCCAATTCCGTCATCCATTTATTGAATCCAGCTTCGAGAATGATGGATGAGATGGCCAAAAGCGGCAGGAACGCGTTTATTGAAGCCCGAATTGTTGTGGGTGACAACGTGGAGATCAAAATAATCGGCGGACAAAGCTCTCCGACGCAGTCAGAGTCGTCCCCCAAGGGAACCTCCCGGGAAAAGAGAGATGAGCAGGTTATATAAGGCGTCCTTATTCCTGCTGGGCCCGGATTTATATTGACAGGTCTTCCGTAGTACTATTAATTATATAAACTTTAAAAAAATCCGTATAGATATTACCTATATCCAGCGGAAATCGTTTAGAACATAAACAGTTGTTTTAAAGCCGGTCAATAAACCGGTTATTTTTAACCGTATCCGTCATTCATGTCGAGAAAAACCATTATTTCCCAGGGCAGTATAATCGCGCTTGCCGTAACAATGATCGGCCTTGCCGTGGCCAGCTTCTTCAATTATCTGCTGTTTCACAGCCTGGTGGAGCTCTTCAGCATTGTCGTCGCCTTCGGCATCTTCGTCCTGGCCTGGAATTCCCGGGATATCCTGCGCAACAATTATCTTCTTTTCCTCGGCATCGCCTATCTCTTTGTCGGTCTCTTTGATCTTATCCATACCCTGGGATACAAGGGCATGGGCTTAATGCCCGGTGGGGGCGCCAACCTCCCCACCCAGCTGTGGATCGGCGCCCGCTACCTGGAAAGTCTTTCCCTGCTGGCAGCCGTGCCTTTGGCCCTTGACCGGGAGATGAAACCCCAGCGGGTCTTCGTGGCTTTCGGCATCATAAGCGCTGTCCTGCTCGGGACCATCTTCTTCAATATCTTTCCGGTCTGTTTTATCGGAGGGAAAGGACTCACCCCCTTTAAAATAATCAGCGAATATGTCATCTGTGTCATTCTCCTCGGCGCTTTTTTCATGCTGCACCGACACCGCGACCGGTTTGAACCCGTCATCTACAGGCTGGTGGCGGCATCGATCTGGCTCACCATCGGCGCTGAACTGGCATTTACCCATTATGTCTCAGTTTTCGGGGTTTCGAATATAGTTGGCCATTTCTTCAAATTCCTCTCCTTTTACTTCATCTATAAGGCCCTGGTGGAGACCGGCCTCAAGCAGCCTTACCAGCTTCTTTTTCGTGATCTCAAGGAGAGTGAGCGGCGTTTCCGCGGCACGTTCGACAACGCCGCCGTGGGCATCGCGCACGTGAGCCTTGATGGACGCTGGATGCGGGTCAACCAGAAGCTCTGCGACAAACTGGGCTATTCATCTGAAGAATTGCTGACCATGACGTTTCAGGATATTTCTCACCCGGAGGACCTGCAAAGGGATCTGCCCCAGGCTGAACTATTGGCTGGCGGAAAGATGGACTTTTATAGTGTAGAAAAACGATATATCCGCAAGGACGGGCATCCGGTCTGGGTTAACCTGACCGTCAGCCTGCAGCGCAATGAATCAGGGGAGCCGCGCTATTTTATTGCGGTCATTCAGGATATCAGCGACCGCAAGCAGGCGGAAGAGAAATTGCTCAAACTTACCGAAGAACTGCAGCGCTCAAATACCGAACTTGAGCAGTTTGCCTATATAGCGTCGCATGATCTGCAGGCGCCTCTGCGCACGGTATCCAGTTTTGTCCAGCTGCTGAGACGCCGCTACCAGGATAAGTTCGATGCCAAGGGCGATGAATTCATTGCCCTTATCGTCGATGGTGTAACCCACATGCAGAGACTTCTCATGGACCTCCTGGAGTATTCGCGGGTCGGGACCGGGAAAAAATCCCCGCACCCGGTTGATCTTGGTGCGGCCCTCGACCAGGCGCTGCAGAATCTTAAGACGGCGACCGATGAAAGCAGAGCCGAAATAAAGGTACATGCTCTGCCGACCGTCTGGGTTGATGAAACCCAGATGATTCAGCTTTTTCAGAATCTGGTCGGCAATGCCGTCAAGTTCCGGGGAGACAGGAGCCCGGTCGTGGAGATCGGCGGTGAAAGGCTTGGAGACGAATGGGTCATCAGCGTGGGTGATAACGGCATTGGCATTGATCCGCAACATTTCAGCAAGGTTTTTCTCATATTCAATCGGCTGCATCAGCAGGAAGAATATCCGGGCACCGGGCTCGGCCTGGCCGTCTGCAAGAAGATCGTGGAATACCACGGGGGCCGCATCTGGGTCGAGTCCGCACCAGGCAATGGATCCATCTTTTTCTTTTCACTGCCGGCGAGGAAACCGGCGGCAGAAGTTCCTGCGCCAGCCATGGTCTCGTAAGGTAATATTGTCTGGGTGCATTTTTTCAAGATGCCGATAATCGTGTTCCCTGCCAGGGTTTTCATCGCTGTTCCGGGCCGCGCAGAAAGGCAATCATCATGCCGAGGATACCGATACAGCCGCCGCCCATCATGACGAAATGGAAACTCTTCATGAAGATGTCCTCCAGGGCCGGTTGATACTCTTTTAGGCTCAAGCCATCGCTTAAATTGTAAAATACGCTGTTGAAGATGGCACCGGCAATGGCAACGCCCAGCACCATGCCCAGGTTTCTGGCGGCGGCTACCGTGGCGGAAGCAACGCCGCGGTTTTCAGGGGCCACGGCACTGAAGGCGACGGCGCTGTTGGGCGGCAGAAATAGCGCGGTACCGATGCCGGCCAGGGAAAGACGCCAGAGTATTGAAAATACGGAGGCTTTGGCGGGAATAACGGCTAGCGTAAAAAGGGAGCAGGCAATAAGGGCCATGGCCAGGGTGGTGAGAAAGCGGGAGCCCATGCGGTCATACAGTGAACCGGAAAGAGGGGAAACCACAAAAAGGGCGACAAAGATGCAGGACATGATGCCGCCGACGCTGTTTACCGCAAAACCGCCCGGGTGGATGAGATAAAAGGGCATGAGAAACACAAGGGCAAAAAGGCAGACAAAGAGGATTACCGCAGCCACGATGGGCAGGGTGAAAAGCCTGATGGCAAAAAGCGAACGGGAAAGTATCGGGTGACGAACCCGGGATTCCATGTAATACAGTCCGATTGCGGCCATAAAGAATAGAGCAAAAAGGGACAGGATGGGGACGGAAAGATAACCCCATTCGTAGGCATGGGTTATGGCCATGAGCAGGGCGCCCAACATTATGGCCATGAAAGCGGCTCCGGGCCAGTCAAAGGTCTCCGGCCTGGTAACATCCGCCCTGCCGCCCCGCAGAAGAAAAAATACCCCAACCGCCGTAAGCAGACCGATGGGGATGTTAATATAAAATATGGCGCGCCAGGAAAAATAATGGATCAGCAGGCCGCCGAGGACCGGACCGGCCGTGAGCCCTGAAGCCACCACCGAGCCCATCATGCCGATGGCCCGGCCCCGTTCGGCCTCCGGAAAGGTATCGACAACCAGGGCCGGGGTGCAGGCCATGGTCATGGCTGCGCCCAGTCCCTGGAAAAAACGGGCACCGATGAGCCAGTAGGCGGAAGGTGCAATCCCGCAGAAAAGAGACCCCAGGGAGAAAAGCAGCAGGCCCGTGCTGTAGACGATGCGCCGGCCCCGGATGTCGCTCAATCGGCCAAATGAAAGGAGCAGCGAGGTTACGGTCAGGAGGTAGATCATGACCACCCACTGAATGGTGGCGAGCTCCACCCCGAAATCAGCCATGATGGAAGGCAGGGCGATATTGACGATGGAGCCGTCCAGGGTTGCCATGAAGATGCCGATGGCCACCATGAAAAATATGAGCCATGTTTGTGTTCTGGGAAGATTTGGGGAGTCGGTTTCAGACATGGGCCCATATTGGTAAAAAATATGCCAATGTCAACTGAAAATTGATGAATTCGTAAAAAGTCTCGCAGTCATTAACAGGGCCTAATAACATCAATATGTTACCGGCGCAATACCTGTCGGCGGAGTGCTTTTTACGAGGCTGACAAAATTAGTCTTTTTTTCGGTAAATTTTCCGTTCCGGCAGCCAGGGCGCAAGGCCGGGCAAAGATTCCGGTAGTTCTTCATGGGCTCCGATTACGAGAAAGCCACCCGGTTTTAAACGCGCAACGATCTGGCGGCCGATTTTCTCCTGCAGTTCCCGGGAAAAATAGGTGAATGCCAGGTTGCGGCAGAGGATAAGATGGAAGGTTGCATCGGGCAGTGTGTTCCTGATGTCCTGCTGGAGGAATTCCACCTTTTTCCTGTACGGTTCCTTCAAACAGAACCGGGTGTCCTTTCGAGTGAATGCCCGGTTTTTTATGGCTGCCGGCAGTTCTCGGGTGGAGCTTGCAGAATAGCAGCCGTTCCTGGCTCGGTTGATCATGGCGGCGTCAATTTCCGTGGCCAGGATTTTAAAATCAATCTCCTGTTTATTCAACTCTGAAAACTGCCACAATAGGCTGAGGGAATAGGGTTCTTCGCCGGATGCTGCACCGATACACCAGCAGGAAAGAATCTTTTCTCCCTGTTGCCGGGCAACTGCGAGCAGTTGCGGAAAAACACGGGATTTGATGGCGCCATAAACCCCCCTGTCACGATAAAACCTGGATATGGTGATGCGGCACATGGAATCAAGGATGTGCCACTCCAGGGGGTTATCCTCCAGGTAGGTGCGGTAGCTTTTAAGATCCCCCAGGTGCAGTTCTTCCAGTCTGCGGCCAAGGCGCTTGCACACCTGGCCGCGGACCTTCCGGAATCCCGGCCAGCGCATGTACAGATGCGGCAGGGCCCATTGCAGGAAGCAGATGCAGGATTCGTCATTCATGGGTTGATTTTTGTTACGCTTGGCATGAAATTCCGGGTTTCCGAACTTTTCGGGCGGGAAGCGGTCACAATGGTTTTATACACTGCGGGGTATCATTCTTCGGGCTGTTCACCCCGGGGCCGACCTTGTACGCTGCCATTGCCTCTGCCGGATATGGCACGAGAAGCTGCTGGAGCGATTCTGCCGGGGTCGTATCCTGCAGCCATGGTTCATAGTGACGGGGTGCGAGAATCACCGGCATTCTGTCGTGGATTTTCCGGACCAGTTCGTTTGCCGATGTGGTGATTATGGTGCATGATTCGACAACGGTCCCTTCCGGACTGCGCCAGGATTCCCAGAGCCCGGCGAAACCGAAAATGGACTTGTTTTTTAAATGCAGGTAAAAGGGCTGTTTTGTTTCGCCGGCGTGCTGCCATTCGTAAAAACCATCGGCAGCAATCAGGCAGCGTCTCTTTTTAAAGGCACCACGAAAGGACGGTTTCTGCGCCAGGGTTTCCCCTCTGGCGTTGATCATCCGGTAGCCGATCTTCATATCCTTGGCCCAGCCCGGGATAAGCCCCCAGTGCAGCATATCCAGCTGCCGATATTCTTTTCCGGGCAGGAGTCTGACGGCCGCGATCTTCTGTGAGGGAGTGATGTTGTAGCGGGTGGAAAGGTGTACCGTCTCAGGAAGGTTGAAATGTTCCTGGATGGATCTCGGAGGAGCTTTCAGGGCGAAGCGGCCGCACATGATGACTTTCCTTGCAGAATACTTTCTAAATAGGATATTACTGCATGATAAAAAATGATGCATAAAAAGCATAGGGCTAATTTGATACAGGTTAAGATTCAGTCTTTTCTGCAGGTACGGGAGGGTTTCCCGGTAACTACCTTGACTGGAAGGTGATGCAAACTTATTATTGAAGTTGGGTGATGCTTTGTATACAGCCGTTTCTATCCGGAAGAATGTTACAATTTACTGAAAGAGGGCCAAGCCGGGACATGTGTCGTTTTCAATACCTGAAAGATCAATTGTCCATCAGCATCATTAATTGGCAACGGCTGTTTCCGCGTCATTGGCTGCGGCTTTTTCCCCGTCATTGACGGAACAGGACAAACAGATGAACGGCATGTATCGCATCCTGATCGTAATCGGCCTTCTTGTTTATTGCCTGGCCTTTCAGGGAACTCGCAGCTTGTGGGAACCAGATGACGGTCGATACACTGCAGTGGCCATGGAAATGCTGCGCCATGGAGACTGGCTCAAGCCGCAGCTGCACCGTGAACAGCCGCACTGGACCAAACCCCCTCTCACCTACTGGGCGATAGCTGCCAGCGTCTCCCTCCTGGGCCGCAATGAATTCGCCGCACGCCTACCCTCCTCCCTGTCCTTTTTTTTTACCACCTGCCTCGTTTACATTCTTGGTTGTATCTTTCTTAAACGCAGAGCCTGGCTTGCGCCACTAGCCTATGCCTCGTTTATCCTCCCGTCGATCGCGAGCAATATCATCACCACCGATGGAATGCTGGCTCTGTGGGAAACTATAGCCATCAGCGCCTACGCCTATGCGATATGGGGGGAAGACAGGACCGCGGCCCCTACCTGGATGCTGGTTATGTGGGCGGCATTCGGGCTTGCCTTTCTCACCAAGGGTCCACCGGGACTCCTGCCTCTTATCGCGGTGGTCATCCATCGTCTCTGGCGGGGCCGAAGTGCTGACAGTCCCCCGCTGCGCTGGCTGCCCGGTCTTTGCATCATGCTGGTAATCGGCATGTCATGGTTTGTTCTGGTGGTTGCCCGCCAGCCGGAACTGGCCCGTTATTTCGTGGTTGATGAGATATACGGCAGGGTAGTTACCGGGGAACACGGCCGCAACAGCGAGTGGTACAAGGCGATTGTCATTTATCTGCCCGTGCTTGTCCTGGGAACTCTGCCCTGGACATTCTGGTTGTTCAAGTACATCAGCAAGAGTGCCCGCACACTTTTCCACTCCAGGCTGAAGCCCGTAAACCTTAACCAGGAGCAGGACCTTTTCCTGTTTCTCTGGCTCTTTTGTCCGCTTCTAATTTTCGTGGTTTCGAGCTCGCGCCTGCCGCTCTATCTCCTGCCGTTGTTCGTACCACTGGCGCTCCTTGCGGCCCGTGGACTTGAGGCCTTATCTTATCGCTGGAACCGGCGATGGCTGGCAGGGATTTCAGCCTGGTGCCTGTTGCTTGTCTCCCTGCGCATCATCAGCGCCCAAATTCCGACGGACAATGACGCCGCGGCTGTGGCCCGGGTTATCGGGGCCAATACTTTGGCACCCTTTTCCGAGATCGTTTTTTTTGGCACCGGTCCCATAAACGGCATTAACTTCTACCTCGACAAGGAAGTCGAAAGCGTTACCATGGACATGCTGGACGACGAGCTTGGCGAAGACGAAACCAGACTCTGGGTGTTACCCCCGGGCTACGCGGCCATATTTCTTGAGAAGACGGCTTCACGTGGTCAGAACCTTCGAGAGGTCGGCCGGATCGACAAACGGTATGTGCTTTTTCAGATGTCCGGCACACCGGATGTTCTGCCTCATAAAAAATAGCAGTGACAACCTCAGTACCATTCTGACCGACAACTCCAGGATACAGGCATGTACGTGCGAGTATGGCTGTTACCTTCGGCATGGGGAAACGACATAAGGGAGAAACTGTTTGCAGGTATGAATTGCCATTGCTGATCCAGTTGGCGGCAAATTGAGGGCAGACAAATGAAAAGGGTTACAGTATGAACTGTAACCCTTGCTATCATTGGTGGGCGATACGGGATTCGAACCTGTGACTTCCACCGTGTGAAGATGGCACTCTAACCACTGAGTTAATCGCCCGTGGAAGTCAAAGTTAATCCACTGCCGGTCAAACTTCAACCGAATTTATAACCGCTGACGGCAGATAATTAAGCAATTTCCATCCGTGAATTCTCAAAAAAAACTTGCCCATTCCAAGGGGGTTGAGTATTTTCACCTAGTTAATCTAATCAATTAAGCATAGTGATGAAACCATATCATGTGGTTTCATCTTTTTTATGAATGAAGATCCCTGCAGCAAGACGCCTGGATTCTTCCGAGATAAGGATGTGAAATTTATCAAATGCGCTCGCTAAACCCGTAGCATGCTACGGGCAATTCGCTTGCAGTTCCTGTGCACAGGAGGGAAAAAGTGACAAAAAAAACTACTGACAAACTATGGCTTTCAGGTAACGAAGCGTTGGCGCTTGGGGCCTATGAGGCAGGGGTCAAGGTTGCATCGGGCTACCCGGGGACCCCATCGACGGAGATTATGGAAAATCTCTCAAGGTATGACGGGGTGTACACCGAGTGGGCCCCGAATGAAAAGGTGGGACTGGAAGTGGCTCTGGGTGCCTCCTTTGTCGGAGTAAGGGCTCTGGCCACTATGAAACATGTGGGGATGAACGTGGCGGCCGACCCGTTATTCACCTCCTCCTATACCGGCATCCGAGGTGGACTGGTCATTATCAACGCCGATGACCCTGAGATGCACAGCTCCCAGAATGAACAGGACAACCGGAATTATGCCTTTGCCGCCAAGCTGCCGATGCTTGAGCCCTGCGACCCGCAGGAAGCCAAGGAGTTTCTGAAGACCGCCTACTGGCTGAGCGAGGGCTATGATACCCCGGTGATCTTGCGGACAACAACGCGTATCGCCCATGTCAAGGGGCAGGTGGAGCCCGGAGAAAAGACGGAATCGGCGGTAAAGCCGGAAATCGTCAAGGATGCCGCCAAGTTCGTCATGCTGCCGGCCAATGCCAGGAACAGGCGCAAATTTGTCACCGAACGCATGAAAAAACTGGCTGAGTTTGCCGAGACGTTCCCGGAAAATCGTATTGAGTGGGGAGACGGTACCCGCGGGTTCATCACCAGCGGCGTTTCCTATCTCTATGTCAAAGAGGCATTTCCCGAGGCCTCGGTTATGAAGCTCGGTATGGTTTGGCCCCTGCCGGAGAAGAGAATCAGAAGCTTTGCTCAACAGGTGGATGAACTTTTCATAGTAGAGGAGCTCGATCCGTTTCTTGAGCTGCATATAAAGGCCATGGGCATCAGGTGTCACGGCAAGGACCTTATCCCGGCCGAAGGGGAACTCAACCCGGCCATCGTTAAAAAGGCGATTACCGGCGAAGAATCCCCCGGTTTCCCGCCGGTCGCGTTACCGCCCCGACCGCCGAATATGTGCCCGGGATGTCCGCACCGCGGTCTTTTTTACGCACTGTCCAAACAGAAGGTCTTTGTCGCCGGCGACATCGGCTGCTATACCCTGGGATTTCTACCGCCCTTATCCTCGATGGATTCATGCGTCTGCATGGGAGCCGGGGTGTCGGCCGTGCACGGCATGGCCAAGGCCCTGGGCGAAGAGGGCATGGGTAAGGAAGTCGCGGTTATCGGTGATTCCACCTTTGTCCATTCCGGAATTACCGGTCTTATCAATATCGTTTATAACGACAGCTATTCAACGGTCATTATCCTGGATAACCGCATCACGGCCATGACCGGGCAGCAGCCCAACCCCGGTTCCGGAACGAACATAAAGGGGGAACCGGCGCAGATGCTTGATTTTGAGGTGCTCTGCCGGGCGATAGGGGTCAAGAATGTGGTGACCTTCAATCCCCACGAGATAAACGAAGCCCGAAGAATCCTCAAGGAGGAAATTAACCGGCCGGAACCGTCGGTGGTTATCAGCCGGGCGCCATGCGTCCTGATTCCCGCGGAAAAGAAACGGGCCAAGGTGCCTTATCAGACCATTCGGGATAACTGCACCGGCTGCATGGCCTGTGTCGGTCTCGGTTGTCCAGCCATCCACTGGATCCCGGTTACTCCGGAGGAGGCGAAAAGATACGGATTCAAGGAAAAGCAGAAGGGATACTCTGAGATTAGTATTGAGTTATGTAACGGCTGCGGACAATGTACCGAGCTTTGCAAGTTTGAAGCCATCACCAGAAGGGAGGACAGATAATGAACGAACAGGGTAACATTCTCTTTTGCGGTGTCGGCGGCCAGGGCATCCTGCTGGCCAGCGAGGTGACGGCATACAGCCTTCTGGCTGCAGGCATGGAGGTCAGAAAGAGTGAGGTGCACGGCATGGCCCAGCGCGGTGGATCTGTGACCGCGCATCTGCGCTATGGAGCCAAGGTTTATTCGCCGTTGATTAGTCAGGGTGAAGCGGATATAGTGGTTGCCTTTGAAATGATGGAGGCGGTACGTTATCTGTCCTTTATGCACAGCGCCACCAAGGTTATAGTCAACACTCACAAAATCTATCCGCCGGCCGTGGCGACGGGCAAGATGACCTATCCTGAAAACGTGCTGGACGAGTTGACTGATCGTGACATTCATGTCAAAAAGCTGGACGCCTTTGAAATTGCCGGCAGGGTCGGCGAGGTGCGGGCGGTGAACATCGTCATGGTAGGCGTGCTTTCAACCTATCTGCCGGTTGACGAGCATGTGTTTGTGGATGTTATGAATGAACGGATTCCCGAACGGTTCCGGGATGTCAATATCCGGGCCTTTCAGGAAGGCAGAAAAACAACAGCTTAACAGCAGCTTAATGGTTTAAGGAGAAAGGGATGATCTGGAACGAGGAATTTGAAACACTGCCAAGGGAGCAGCTGGAAACCCTGCAGCTCAAAAGGCTGAAGGACCTGGCGGAGCGCGTCTATTACCGCGTTAAACCCTATCGTGAAAAAATGGATCGGGCCGGTATTAAGCCGGAGCATATAAAATCTCTTGATGATTTGCAGAAACTGCCGTTTACCACTAAGGATTTTTTGCGGGATAATTATCCGTTTGGGCTTTTTACCTTGCCCCTGGACCAGGTTGTCCGGGTCCATGCATCATCGGGCACCACGGGTAAACCGACAGTTGTGGGCTACACCAGGCGCGACATCGAAACCTGGGCCGAGGTCATGGCCCGCTCTCTGGCCTGCGGCGGGGTACATCGTGGCGACGTGGTGCATAATGCCTACGGCTATGGTTTATTCACCGGGGGGCTTGGCGCCCATTACGGGGCCGAGAGGCTGGGCGCAACCGTAATCCCGATCTCCGGCGGCCAGACCAAGAGACAGATCATGATCATGCAGGATTTCGGCTCCACGGTTCTGCTGTCCACCCCCTCCTATGCCCTGAATATTGCTGAAACCATGGCCGACATGGGGGTTGATGCCTCAAAGCTTTCGCTGCGGGTCGGCATCTTCGGTGCGGAGCCGTGGAGTGAGAATATGCGGGATGAGGTGGAAAAAAAGCTGGGCCTGAAAGCCATTGATATTTATGGCCTGAGTGAAATAATCGGCCCCGGTGTCTCCATGGAATGCCTTGAAGCGCAGCACGGCATGCATATCTTCGAAGACCATTTTATGCCGGAGATCATCAACCCGGAAACCGGTGAAGTGCTGCCCCTGGGTGAGAAGGGGGAACTGGTTTTCACTACTCTGACAAAGCAGGCCTTTCCGCTTATCCGCTACCGGACCAAGGATATCACCAGGCTGATTGCCGAGCCCTGTGTCTGCGGCCGGAACTTTGTCCGCATGGAAAAAATTACCGGCCGCACGGACGACATGCTGATTATCCGCGGGGTGAATGTCTTCCCCACCCAGGTTGAGCATGTGCTCATGGGTATTGAAGGGGTTGAACCGCATTACCAGATTATTGTCAACCGGGAGGGCTCGATGGATACCATGGAAGTCCAGGTCGAGGTGAGTGAGAAGCTTTTTTCCGACGCGGTCAAGAACCTGGAGATGTTGAGCAAACGCATCCAGGCGGAGATAAAGGACCTGATCGGCTCCACCTGCAAGATCACCCTGGTTGAACCCAAAACCATCCAGAGAAGCGAGGGCAAAGCAAAACGGGTAATTGACAATCGTAAAATTTAATGCAATCGTAAAAAATCTCCCGGTCAGCACCGGAACCTGCTAATATCAGATTATT
Source organism: uncultured delta proteobacterium (assembly GCA_963783905.1). Classification (GTDB taxonomy): domain Bacteria; phylum Desulfobacterota; class Desulfobulbia; order Desulfobulbales; family BM004; genus BM004. The sequence goes on from CAWAPG010000015.1 coordinate 176,367, forward strand.
ACGGGACCGGCGCAATACAGAATGTTAAAAAGAATACTGTTTGGTATTTTTTCATTTTCAGGTAGAACGATATTGCCAAACGAATGATTCGAGTTCAGAGTGAGGTGAAAGATGAAAGTTGATCAAATTGCCGTATTTTTGGAAAACAAGTCCGGTCGTCTGGCTGCAATCACCAAGGCCTTGAGTGACAACAACATCAATATCCGGGCCCTTTCCGTAGCCGATACCGCTGATTTCGGCATCCTGCGTCTGATCGTTGATGATAACGACAAGGCCACCCGGGTGTTAAAGGACGGGGGGTTCACCATCGGCAAGGGGGTGGTAATCGCAGTCGAAGTTGCCGACAGGCCGGGAGGTCTTGCCAGAGTGCTGTCTGTGCTGCATGAGGCCGGGATAAACGTGGAATATATGTATGCCTTTGTTGAAAAGAGCGGGGAAAACGCGGTGCTTATTTTTCGTTTCGATGATCCGGATATGGCGATTACAATCCTGAAAAACGCCGGGATAAAAATTTTGACGGGAGAGGAAGTCAGGTCAATTTAACAGATAAATGGGGGAATATTGGTCTCAAGTCAAGAGCAATAATCCAGTGAGTTAAATACAACAAGGAGGTTTAAACGTGATGAAACGGGTAGTGAGTTATGTAGTAACAGCAGTTATCTCGTTTTGCCTGGTGGCCGGTTTTTCGCCGGTATCGGCAGCCAAGGCAGAGAACATCAAGGTTGGGGCTATCCTGGCTGTTACCGGTCCCGCCTCGTTTCTGGGCGGACCTGAAGCAAGGACCCTGGAAATGATGGTCGATGAGATAAATGCCAATGGCGGCATTAACGGCAATAAGATAGATCTTATCATCAAGGATTCCGGCGCCAATCCGGAAAAGGCGATCTCGTTTACCAAACAGCTCATCGAGGAAGATAAGGTGTTTGCAATCATCGGCCCTTCCACCAGCGGCGAAACCATGAAGATCAAAAATATCGCCGAAGAAGCCCACATGCTCCTTATTTCCTGCGCCGCTGCGGAAGTAATCGTTAATCCGGTGGCAAAGTATGTGTTCAAGACACCGCAGAAGGACAGCGATGCCGTGAAGAAAATCTACGGCACCATGAAAGACCTGGGGATCAGCAAGATTGCAGTCCTGACCGGTAACACCGGTTTCGGGAATGCCGGCAAGGGGCAGCTGGAAAAGATTGCCCCGGAATTCGGCATTGAGATTCTTGCTTCCGAGGTCTATGACAAGAAGGCGACGGACCTCTCCGCCATTGTGGCCAAGCTCATGGCCAACAAGGATATCCAGGCGGTGGTCAACTGGTCGATTGTACCGGCCCAGGGCATCCTGGCTAAGAACATGAAGCAGGCGGGCTGGAATGTTCCCCTGTTCCAGAGCCATGGTTTCGGCAACATCAAGTATGTTGAAGCCGGAGGTGCTGCTGCCGAAGGCATTATTTTCCCGGCCGGCCGTCTGCTGGTTGCCGAAGAACTGCCGGACTCCAATCCGCAGAAGGATTTGCTGATAAAGTACAAGAAGGATTATGAGTCCAGGTATGACGACAAGGTTTCCACCTTCGGCGGCCATGCTTATGACGCCCTTACCATCCTGAAGGCAGGTATAAAGGAAGCCGGCCTCGACAAGGAGAAAGTGCGCGACGCCATTGAACAGCTGCATGGATTGCCGGGAACCGCCGGGATTTTCAATTTCTCGCCGACAGACCATAACGGTCTGGATATTGATTCATTCGTGATGGTTACGGTTAAAGACGGCAAATTTACCCTCTATAATAAATAATAAACATACCTAAAAACTCATCCAGGAGCAGGGGCGGAGGAATTTATCATCTCTCCGCCCCTTTTCCTGTTATACAGCACCCGGGCATGACTCCTCAACTTTTCCTGCAATACCTGTTTGCCGGCATTACCTACGGCATTATCTATGCCATAGTGGCCATAGGCTTTAACATCATCTACAACACCACGGGAATTATCAATTTTGCCCAGGGTGAGTTTGTGATGCTTGGCGGCATGATTGCCATTACCATGAACGGTTTTATGCCCATGCCGGTCGCAATCGCGGTGGCGGTGGTTATCACCATGATCGTCGGCGCCTTGATCGAGATGCTTTTCATCCGCTGGCTGGACAGTCCGTCAGTGCTGCGCATGATCATCATCACCATCGGGATTTCAATTCTGGCCCGGGAAGCCGCCCGTCATATCTGGGGTGAAAGTGTCCGGGCCATGCCGTATTTTATCGGCAACGAGGTGACTTCCGTCGCCATCCTGGGGGCAAAAATCTCCCCCCAGGTTCTCTGGGTCATCGGAGTCTGCTCCCTCATGGTTGCCGGCTTGAGCCTGTTTTTCAAGTTTACCTCACTGGGGCGCGAAATGCGGGCCTGTGCCGCAAACAGGCGGGCCGCGATCCTATGCGGCATCAATGCCAAAAACATGGTCACCCTGTCCTTCATGCTCTCCGCAGGAATCGGGGCAATGGCGGGCTGCGTCATGTCTCCCATAACCTATTCGGACTATGATATGGGACCCAGCCTGGCGATCAAGGGTTTTACCGTAGCGATCCTGGGCGGTCTTGGCAACAGCCTGGCAGCGGTTGCAGCGGGTTTGCTCCTCGGCATCATCGAGGCTTTTTCCGTCTCGGTGCTGCCCCTGGCCTTTCAGGATGCCATTGCCACCTCCATCCTGCTCCTCATCCTGTTTATTCGGCCGTACGGCCTGTTCGGCAGCAGTGAGGCAGCCAGCCTGAAGGAATTCTGATGAATCTTATGAAAAGATACATTCCGGTTCTATTCCTGCTGGCAGTTGTGGTGGCTATTCAGCTTATCACCCGGTTTACGGACACGACCTATTATCTGACCCAGCTTACCATGTCAGCCTATTACTCGGTTGTTGTCATCGGCCTCTGCGTCCTGATGGGATACGGCGGCCAGATCTCGCTGGGACATGCGGGTTTTTTTGCCATCGGCGGCTACCTGGCCGGGGCCATGACCACCCATAATCTGATATCCTTCAAAGGGAACGGGCTTGTTGACCTGCTGGACAAAGCCGGCCTGCTGGTTGCCGGCAAAGGGTTCTACGGCGGCGACCTGCTGACTGTGGAACCGTGGGTGGCATGCATTACAGCAGTGCTGGCCGCGGGCATTATCGCATTGGCGGTCGGCGGACCGGTGCTGAAACTGAAAGGCCATTACCTTGCCATGGCTACCCTTGGTTTCGGCATCATAATTTATCGTCTTGCTCTGGCCAGTTCATACTTTGGTGAGGCGGACGGCATTTCCGGAGTCCCCGGTTTCAAGCTGCTGCCGGGGATTGAAGTCAGCGGCAGCTTCGCTGACCGGGTGATGAATTATTATGTTGCCTGGGGGGTGGTTTTTGTCAGCGTTATCCTGCTGCTCAATCTGATCCATTCCAGAGTCGGCAGGGCTTTACGTTCCATTCACGGGGCCGAGGAGGCTGCCAATGCCATGGGGGTCAATGTGGCACGCTACAAGCTCAATTTATTTGTCCTGAGCGCTGTCTTTGCCGCCCTTGCCGGGGTGCTGATTACTCACTACAATGGCGGCATCGGGCCCTCTGAAGCCGGGGTAATGAAATCGGTGCGGTATGTCGCCATTGTCGCGGTGGGAGGCATGGCCAATATCTGGGGCGCGCTTATCATGGGAATCGTGCTTAATTTTCTTTCCCTGCGCGGAATTTTTGGCTCCTACGATGATGCTGTTTTCGGGGCAATCCTGATAATTATCATGCTCTTTGCCCCCCAGGGGATATTAAAAATTCATCTGGGACAGCGGTTGAAGATGCTGTTTTCTTCTCCGGCCGGACGCCCGGGGGAAGAGCAGACGAAATGACAGGTTCACTGAACCAATTGTCCCATTATCAGGAAATAGAAACGAGGAACGATAATAAAGTGGCCCTTCTTGAAGTACAAAACCTGAATCGCCGATTCGGGGGACTGCAGGCGGTGAACAATGTGAGCTTCAATGTGGAGCAGGGCATGATCAAGGCGGTTATCGGACCGAACGGCGCCGGCAAGACCACCCTTTTCAACCTCATTGCCGGGAACCTTCCGGTCAATTCAGGCAAAATTTACTTTAACAGCGAGAAGATAAACGGCCGCAAGCCTTTCCAGATAGCCGCAAGAGGATTATCGAGGACGTATCAGAATATTAAACTGTTTCATGGCATGAGCGCGCTGGAAAATGTCATGGTTGGAAGGCATATCAGGAGCAGGGCCGGATTTGTGGCCGCCATGCTTAACCTGCCGTGGACATGGCCGGAAGAAAGAATGATCAGGGAAAAGGCCATGGAGTATCTTGATCTTCTCGGTGTTGCCGACTACGCCGATACCGAGATCAGCAACCTGTCCTTTGGACAGCAGCGGGGTGTGGAGTTTGCCCGGGCGCTCGCCACTGAACCCACTCTGCTTCTGTTGGATGAGCCTGCAGCCGGACTGAATATTTATGAAACCGCTGAAATAGGGCGGCTTATCTCTAAAATCAGGGACAGCGGCATAACGATTCTGCTTGTTGAACATGATATGTCTCTGGTCATGGATATTTCCGACGAGATCGTGGTTTTAAGCTTCGGCGTTAAGATTGCTGAAGACCTTCCGCAGAATATTCAGAAGAACGAGGAAGTGATCCGGATTTATCTGGGAGATGAAGGGTAGCCATTGAAGATTGAAGATTGAAAATTGGAGATTGAATAAAGCTGCGACATTCGACATTTCATTTGTGAACGGCATGGGAAGTCTCAAACATTTCCGGTTGCTATGATACGTGATGATTTCTCCCTCTGGCCCTAGTGACACCCATTGCGAGACTATCCGGTGAGCATCAGAGTGAAAAGTACAAAGAAAGGATGAAAATAAGGATTAATACGTCAAACCAGACCGCAGGGGAACAATGTTAAAGGTCAGGAATCTTGAAGCGGGATACGGAAAACTGCGGGTGCTGAAACGCATTTCCATGCATGTTGATCCGGGTGAGATTGTCACCATTATCGGGGCCAACGGTGCCGGCAAAACAACCCTGCTGCATACAATTATCGGGCTTGTAAAAATTGGCTCGGGCGAGATTCTTTTTCAGGAAAATGATCTGCATAAGATTAACCCTGAAAAGGTGGTTGCCTTAGGCTGCTCTTTGGTCCCGGAAGGCCGGCAGGTGTTTTCCACCATGACCGTCGAGGAAAATTTGATTTTAGGCGGATATGTTCTGGCAAAAAAGGACAAGAACGGCGTCAGCGGGGAAATTGCCAGGATGTACGAGCTGTTTCCCGTATTACAGGAACGGGCCGGGCAGTTGGCCGGGACCCTGTCAGGGGGTGAGCAGCAGATGCTGGCCATGGGGCGGGCTCTGATGGCAAGACCCTCACTGGTCATGATGGATGAGCCCTCCACCGGCCTGGCGCCGCTCATCGTCAAAAATATTTTCCAGGTTATCCAGCAGCTGCGGGAAGAAGGTAAAACCGTTCTGCTGGTTGAGCAGAATGCCAAGGCTGCTCTCGGTATTGCCGACCGCGGCTATGTTCTGGAGACCGGCAAGATTATTCTGCAGGGGGCGTCTGAAGACCTCCTGCAGAATCGTGATGTGCAGCGGGCCTATCTTGGCCGTGAAACCGATTAATTCGCATATGGCTTATAAAAAAGTCCATCTGCTGCGTTATGCTGAATTTTTTATCATTGCGGCGTACTTTAGTACGCCTCATTCTGCAAAATTCATATGCCTTGCATCTGGAGCTTCTTGTTTTGTCATCTGTGAATTAATAATTCATTTTTTTGAGTCGATTGAGAGTAAGTAGCGGAAAGGAAGCAATAGCACAATTAAAGTATCATGTTCATTCTTTTTGCGGTTGTTTTTTTAATTCAACCAACAACGAACAACCAACAACGAACAACCCACAACCGGCAACAAACAACTAACCACAGACAACCGACAACCGACAATTAACAACTGGGTGTAGATATGTACTGGGAAGAAAACAGGGAGTGCATGAGCAGGGAAGATTTGGAGCAGCTCCAGCTTGAGAGGCTGCAGTCAACCATTTACCGGGTTGCCACCCATGTCCCTTTTTACCGGCAAAGGTTCAAAGAGATAGGCCTCGATCCGGACGGATTCCGATCTCTGGGTGAATTAAGCAGTCTGCCTTTTACCTTCAAAGATGATCTGCGCCGGAATTATCCCTACGGTCTTTTTGCCGTGCCTCTCCGGGACATTGTCAGGATACATTCCTCCTCGGGAACAACCGGGATGGCAACTGTTGTGGGCTATACCCGCAATGATATCAAGAACTGGTCCAATCTCGTTGCCCGGGTTCTGACGGCAGCCGGCGTTACCAAGGACGATGTCATCCAGATTGCCTTCGGCTATGGTTTGTTCACCGGCGGATTTGGTCTGCACTATGGAGCGGAGCGGATCGGCGCCTCGGTAATCCCGATTTCCAGCGGCAACACTAAGCGTCAGATCCAGATCATGCAGGATTTTAAAACCACGGCCCTGGTCTGCACCCCCAGTTATGCCCTGATGATTGCCGATACCATGTTGGATATGGGAATAAATGTCAACGGGTTAACCCTGAAATGGGGACTTTTTGGGGCTGAGCCCTGGTCCGAGGCAATGCGCTCCGAGATCAATAAAAAGCTCAATATTACGGCAACGGATAATTACGGTTTAAGTGAAGTAATGGGGCCCGGGGTTGCCGGAGAGTGCCTGGAATGTAAAGGGCTGCATATTAACGAAGATCACTTCCTGGTCGAGATAATCCATCCTGAAACCCTGCAGCCGGTTGAACCCGGCGAGGTGGGAGAATTGGTCATAACCACCCTGACCAAGGAGGCCTTTCCGGTTATCCGCTATCGGACCCGCGACCTGACGCGGTTGATACCCGAGCCCTGTGCCTGCGGCCGAACCAATTACCGCATGAGCAGGATTCTGGGACGCACGGATGATATGCTTATCATCAAGGGAGTCAATGTTTTCCCCACCCAGATAGAAAATGTGCTTTTTGAAATTGAAGGTACGGAGCCGCATTACCGCATCGTGGTGGAACGGGAAAATCACCAGGACAAGGCAACCGTACTCGTCGAAGCGGTTGAGTCCATCTTCTTTGACGAAATGAAGAAACAGCGGCAGCTGGTCGACAGGATAAAGAAACAGCTGGCTTCTGAACTGGGGATTTCAGTTGATGTGAAACTGGTGGAAGAAAAAACCCTCGAACGGTTCGAGGGCAAAGGAAAGCGGGTAATTGATAAACGTCAATTATAAGATTTGATTATTATTACGTTATCAGACGAGGTGTGGGTTTAGCAAAATACCTGAGTATCACCGGTACAGCGCGTTTTTGCTAAACCCGACAACAGACAATAAAAAAATAAATTTTTATCAGGTTTTAAGGACGTTGCCAAGATCCTTGGCCTTGCCAACATCTTCCTTGAGGCTGTTTATTTCCTTGGCGCCGGGCACATTGTCTTCCACGAGATTCTTCCCGGCATCCTCGACACCCTTTAATCCTTTTTTAAATGAACTGATTCCTTTTCCGAGGCCGGCACCTATCTCAGGAAGTTTTTTGCCGCCGAAGACCAGAAAGGCGATGCCGAGGATGACAATAAGTTCAGGGGTTCCCAGACCAAACATAACGTGCTCCTTGCTATATGAAATTTGACAACAGTATAGCTCTGTTACATGTGTTTTGAGGATTATTCTTTGTCTTTCGTTTCTTCTATCTTTTCTTTATCTTCGTCCTTGGTGGCCTTTTTAAAATTCTTGATGCCCTTGCCCAGCCCGCTGCCGATTTCCGGAAGTTTTCCCGCTCCAAAGATAATAACAATGATTACCAGGATTATGATGAGTTCAGGCATGCCAAGTCCGAACATGAATATACCTCACAAGTAAATATAATAATTCTGACAGGTGTAGAGAGAATTTATAACACTCTCCGGGCAGCGCTGCTATATATATTTGTATATTCTACCCCAAATACCGCTGCTTGCAAATTTATTTATCCTTTCATTTTTTTTATTGTTTCAGCCACAGCCGCAATGTCGGCGAGTATTTTCTCCTCAACCAGGGTTGTGAGCCTGCGGTTTTTCATGACAATTCGGCCGTTGATGACCGAGTGGATGACATCCGCTCCCCTGGCAGCGTAGGCCATGTGGGAAGGAATGTTAAAGAGCGGGGTCAGGTGGGGCTGGTTCATGTCCAGAACAATGAGATCAGCCTTCTTGCCGGGCTCCAGGCTGCCTATTTCGTTGACCGCGCCCAGGACCTCGGCGCCGTGCACCGTTGCCATTGCAAGCACGGTTTCAGCAGGCATGGCGGTTGGATCCAGGGAGGCCACCTTGTGCAGTTTGGCGGCCGAGTTCATCTCGCCGAACATGTCCACATTGTTATTGCTGGCGCTGCCGTCGGTGCCGAGCCCCACGCATATGCCGGCGGCAAGCATACGAGGCACTGGGGCAATACCGGAGGCAAGTTTCATATTGCTTTCAGGGCAGTGGACCACCTTGACGCCTCTCCGGGCCAGGAGATCTGTTTCCGCATCGGTCAATATCACGCAGTGGTCCGCCACGACCCTGCTGTCCAGGAGCCCCAGGTTTTCAAGATGCATGACCGGAGTAACCCCGTACCGTTCCTGCGAGTTCTTAACTTCCTCGGCGGTTTCTGAAAGATGGATGATGTAGAGGGCTTCGTGGCTGTCAGCCAGGCCTTTAAGGCTTTGCAGCAGATCGGGAGAACAGGTATAGACGGCGTGAGGATCAACCGTGATTCTGATAAGGGGATGGTCTTCATACATGGCAAAAAGATCTTCAACGTATGCAAAGCCGGCTGCAACCTCTCCATAGTTCGGCGAAGGAAAGTCGTAGAGCACCTCGCCGATCCAGGCTCGCATCCCCGATTCATCCACGGCCCGGGCTACATCCTTGGCAAAGAGATACATATCGCAGAAACTGGTCGTGCCCGATTTTATCATTTCAGCCAGGGAAAGAAGAGTGGCCCGGTAGACGATTTCCCCGGTGAGCTTGGCCTCAACCGGGAATATATACTCCTGCAGCCACTGCATAAGGGGAAGATCGTCCGCCAGGCCGCGGAAACATGCCATGGCCGCATGGGTATGGGTATTAACCAGGCCGGGCATGATCAGCCCGTGTGCAGTGGTAAGACGCTCGGCTTCAGGATATCTGGCAGCCAGTTCGGCTGCGGGCCCGGTCTCGACAATGGTATCGCCAATGATGGCAACACCACCGTCTTTGATTGTTGTTTTATCTCTGTCCTGGAGATAGAGATATCTGCCGGTGACCAGAAGGTCGGCTGTACGCTCTTCTTTTCTCATTGCATCTCAAGCATACTGGAGGTTGCAGGTTCCTGCATTTTTTTTCCTGCGAAGTTGATGGTTACGTCTTGTATCCTGGTAATTATTGCTGACTGCCATTTCAGATAAATGGTAAAACCTCCAGGATCAGTTTCTGTAGGGCGTGTTTTGTTTTTCCGGCCTCCCTGATGATATCATCGATCAGGATGGGGGCAAAGTTGTCCGGATCATTGACATTGGCAACAGCGGAAAGCCCCAGGACCCTCATCCCTGCATGTTTGGCCACAATAACCTCCGGCACCGATGACATGCCGACGCCATCAGCTCCCGCCGCCCGGAGAAACCTGGTTTCAGCCGGGGTTTCCAGGCTGGGGCCGGGGATGGCGGCATAAACCCCCGCAGTTACATTTGACATCTGCAGTTTTTCGGCACCCTGCAGCGTCGCGGCTATCAGCTTTTTGTCATACGGCTCGGAAAGATCCGGAAAGCGTGGACCCCAGTCTTCGATATTGATGCCCCGCAGAGGGTTTTCTCCTATGAAGTTGAGATGGTCGCGGATCACCATAATGGTACCGGGACCATAATCCGGGTTGAGCCCGCCGGCGGCATTTGTCACCACCAGAGTATCGGCGCCGAGCAGGGTCAGGGCCCGCAGCGGGAAGGTGATCTCTCTGGTTGAATAGCCTTCATAGTAGTGAAAACGTCCCTGCAGAACCGCCACCTCCCGATTACGCAGGGTGCTGAAAATAAGATTTCCGTGATGTCCGGGTGCGGTGGGCCGGGGAAAGTGAGGGATCTTGTCATAGGGCAGCAGGGTAGCAGCATCAATGGAGTCGATAAGGGAACCGAGACCGGTGCCGAGAATAATAACCACGGCCGGTTTTTTTTTGATTTTACCCTGGAGAAAGCTGACGGCTTCTTCGACCTTTTGTTTGTATTCCTGCATGTCTATCATCAAGGCACGTCCAGAAGAGACAAATATTTTATCGGCGCTTAAAAATTTTCAGATTCATTATGTAATTTACCCTTAAATCGTTTATAGCCGCCAATTTTTTTATGGAAAAGCATTTTCAGATAAGGGCATGCCGGGCTATATAATCTTGCACTGTTTTGACATCGGGGTCCAGAACCTCGCACCTGCTTTCCATATCTTCCAGCCCTTTGAGTCCGGGCGGCAACTCGGGCGGCCTGCCGATCGCCTTTGTCACTGCACCGCCGAATTTAGCCGGATGGGCGGTGGCCAGACAGACAACCGGGATGCCGGCCGCGGAACATTCCCGGGCTGCATGAACCCCTACCGCGGTATGGGGATCAAGAAGATAATTATATTCCCGGTAAAATGTTTTGATCGTGTCCAGGGTTTCCTCCTCAGTAATACTTTTTGAGGCAAAATCCTGTTGAATGGTGTGCAGCAGATTTCCGCTGAAATGAAGTTTGCCGCTGTCGGCAAACCGTTCAAAATCCTTCCTGGTCCTTTCCGGGTCACAATCATAAAGATAGTAAAGGTAGCGCTCAAAGTTGCTCGCCACCTGGATGTCCATGGAAGGACTGCTGGTGGCCACGACCCGGGATACCGAATAATCTCCCTGAGTGACGAAACGGGTCAGCAGGTTATTTTCATTGGTTGCCAGGATGAGTTTGCGGATTGCCCCGCGGGGCAGGAGATTTTTGGCGATGTAGCCGGCAAAGATATCGCCGAAATTGCCGGTGGGTACGGCAAAATCAACGGATTCCTCTCCGGTTTCCTCCTTTATCCTGAACCAGGCATAGACATAGTAAACGATCTGGGCCAGGATACGGGCCCAGTTGATGGAGTTGACCGCCCCCAAGTGGTATTTGTCTTTAAAGGGGATATCGTTGAAAATGGCTTTGACAATGGCCTGTCCGTCGTCAAATGTGCCCCTGATAGCGAGGTTGAAGACGTTGGGATCAAGAACCGTTGTCATCTGCAGTTCCTGAATGGGGCTTACCCTTTTGTGGGGATGCAGGATAAATATATTAATGCGCTCCTTGCCCCGGACCCCGTAAATGGCGGCTGAGCCGGTATCACCCGAGGTGGCGCCGATTATGTTCATCCTGCTGCCGGTTTCTTCCAGGATATATTCGAAGACATTGCCGAGAAACTGCAGGGCCACATCCTTGAAGGCCAAGGTGGGCCCATGGAAGAGCTCCAGGATAAAAATATCACCCTTTTTGACGAGTGGGGTGATTTCGGGATGCGAAAAGGTCCCGTACGAGGAGTGGATGAGAGTATCAATCAGGGAACCCGGAATGTCGGTGATAAAGAGGCGGAAGATTTCGGAGGCCAGCTGCTGGAAGGAACAGGGGCGCCAGCGTTCCAGGGTTTCCGGGGCCACCCTGGGCAAAACCTCCGGCAGCAGAAGCCCGCCGTCAGTAGCCAGACCCATCATTACCCCATCTTTGAACGGTATCGGAGAGATCCCTCCCCTGGTACTGATATAGTTCATGGTTTTGGTAGTTTTAGTAAGTAAACCGCGCGGCGGCTGATCTCTTTTTCTATTTCATGATAATGATGTACGCTCTTTGTTTAGCAGAATCTGTGCCCAAAAAGCAAGCGTATCGGCAACAGGGGAAAGCACAATCACGGTGGAGGACAATGGAGGATTGTATATTCTGTCGGTTATGTTTCGGTTGCAGAATTGTCAAATCCCCTACCGGCTGGTGCATTCGGCGGGACAAATTATGGAATGATCAAACTTCTGCCCGTCATTTCATCCGGTATCGGCAGGCCCTGCAGCGTGAGAATGGTCGGGGCGATGTCGGGAAGAGAGCCGTCATGGCGCAATTTTGCGTTCCTGTATCGGTCACTGATCAGGATAAAGGGTACCGGATTGGAGGAATGGGCCGTAAAGGGCTCGTCTGAATCGGGGTCCCGCATAATTTCCGCATTGCCGTGATCTGCGGTGATAAGAGCAATTCCACCTTTGGCGGTAAATTTTTCCACAATTTCTCCAATGCAGGTATCCACCGCTTCACAGGCCTTGATCGCAGCCTCCAGTATGCCGCTGTGGCCAACCATGTCGCCGTTGGCGAAATTAAGAACAATGAGGGCATAGGACTCGCTGTCAATGCGGCGCAGGAGTTCCTCGGTCACCAGAAAGGCGCTCATTTCCGGTTTCTGGTCATAGGTTTCCACCTCTTGCGGCGAAGGGATCAGGACCCGATCCTCCAGCGGAAAGGGTTCCTCTCTGCCGCCATTGAAGAAATAGGTGACATGGGCGTATTTTTCCGTTTCGGCAATGCGGAGCTGCCTGAGACCGGCGGAACTGATTTCCCCGGCCAGGATATGATCCATGCTGACCGGGGGGAAAGCGACCGGCAGGTTGAAATCTTTATCATACTGGGTAAAGGTCACGTAAGCTGCCAGGTCAGGCCGGTGATTGACGGTAAATTCATTCCAGCTTTCATCGGTAAAGACATGGGTCAGCTCCCGGACCCGGTCGGCCCTGAAATTAAACATCAGGCCAACATCACCGTCCTTGACCGTACCAACGGGATCACCGTTTTCAGCAAGGAGGACAACCGGTTTGATGAATTCATCGGTTTCGCCCCGCTGGTAAGCATTCTTTACGGCCTGCACCGGGTCATTTTCCCGTACCCCCCGGCCGTCAACGATCGCCTGCCAAGCCTCTTTTATTCTATTCCAGCGTTTATCGCGGTCCATGGCATAAAAGCGGCCTGAAATGGTGGCCACCCGGCCGGTGCCGATCCGGTCAAGTTCATCCTGCAGTTGACTTATATAGTCAAGGCCGCTGGTTGGAGGCGTGTCTCTGCCATCCATGAAGGCATGGATATATACTCCCGGAAGGTTGTAGTCGGCTGCCATCTTGAGCAGCGCCAAGAGGTGGTTGATATGGCTGTGGACACCACCGTCTGAAACAAGGCCCAGAAGATGTACGGCTGAGTTTTTTTTCTCTGCCGTGACAAAGGTGTTTCGCAGCACCTCGTTATCAAAAAAGGCGCCTGTTTCTATGGCGCGGTTAATCCGGGTAAACTCCTGATAAACAATTCGGCCTGCCCCTATATTCAGATGACCGACTTCGGAATTGCCCATCTGCCCTTCCGGCAGGCCGACGGCACCGTTATGGGCCAGCAGGGTCGTTGATGGGTAGCTTTTCTGCCAGCGGTCCATATTCGGAGTTGCCGCCGCATATATGGCATTGGACTTGGTGGGGGGGCCTGCTCCCCAGCCATCAAGAATTGCGAGCAATACGGGGGTGGGTGTTTTCATTCCAAAACCGCTGCCTAATCTTCCAGGGAAATTCGAGGTGCGTCATGCCACAGCCCCTCAAGGTCGTAAAATTTTCGCGTTTCTGTATAAAAGATATGAACCACGACATCATTATAATCCAGCAGCACCCATGTCCCCTCATTGAGGCCCTCGGCTTTGGCAGTCGAAAGTTTTTTGCTCCGCATTTCGGATTCGATTGCCTCGGCAAGGCCTTGAACGTGCCGGGTTGACCGGCCGCTGATAATGACAAAAAAATCTGTAAACGAGGAAAGTTTCTTGACATCAAGAATGACGGGGTTTTCAGCTTTTTTTTCCTGTGCGGCCCGGGCGCAGAGTTTAGCCAGCTCTTTGCTGCTTTTCCGGCGGTACTTTTTCTTTATCTGCTGCATGGCTTACTGTTTCTTCTTTTCGTCCCGGGATAGGTAATTATGGATGCGCTTCCCATACAGGAACGTTATGCCAGAGGTTCCGAATAACCGCAAGCTTTATCCATGCAATACAGAACAGTGTTCTTTTGCGTCTTTTTTTCAAGGAGAAACGGTTTGCCGCAGCGCGGGCACTTTTTGGGTACCGGCCGGTCCCAGGTGGCAAATTTACATTTCGGAAACCGGCTGCAGCTGAAGAAGACCTTCCCTTTTTTTGAAATTTTCCGGACAAGTTCTCCCGTGCAGTTTTCCTCAGGGCATTGGACGCCGGTGGTCTGGGCCCGGATGTGCTTGCATTCCGGATAGCCGGAACAGGCCAGGAACTGACCGTAGCGCCCCTGCTTGAAGACCATGGGCCGGCCGCACTTTTCACATTTTTCTCCCGAGTCTACCGGTTCTTCCTTTTCTATTGGAATGATCGTGCCATTCGCATCTTTTTTAAAATTCTGCGTGTACTTGCAGTCGGGATAATTTTCACAGGCCAGGAATTCTCCGGTTTTGCCCCACTTGATAACCAGTTTGCCGTCGCAGAGCTTGCAGTCGATGCCGGTTGGAATTCCCTGTTTTTTTATTGATTTCATTTCCTGCTTGGCGGCGGCAAGGGTTTTGGCAAAGGGGGTGTAAAAGGCCTGCAGGAGATTAACCCAGTTGCTCTTGCCCTCTTCGACCTTGTCCAGGGATTCTTCCATGGATGCGGTGAATTCAATGTCGAGGATATCAGGGAAATGGGCCACCAACAGATCATTAACGAGCTTTCCAAGGTCGGTCGGCACAAATTTGCGCTGCTGCTGCATGACATATTCCTTGTCCATGATGGTGGAAATAATCGAGGCATAGGTGCTGGGGCGGCCGACGCCATTTTCCTCCAGGGCCTTGACCAGGGTCGCTTCCGTATAACGCGGCGGCGGCTGGGTAAAATTCTGTTTCGGTGCAACGGCAAGGAGCTTGAGGGTTTCGTCTTTTGCCACCTCGGGAATGAGCCCGCTGTCCTTATCTGTCTCCCCGGCCTTGGTGTCGGTGTTACCGTTATCGTCATCTGCTTCTACATATAGGGTCATAAATCCCTTGAAACGCAGGATGGCGCCCTGGGCTTTGAGCAGGTATTTATCGGCTTTGATGGATATGGTGGTCTGGTCATAAACAGCAGGACACATCTGTGATGCGACAAATCGTTTCCAGATGAGGGTATACAGATTCAGCAGTCCCTTTTCAAGAAAGGGCGCTACCTTCTCAGGCGTCAGGGTTACATCGGTGGGGCGAATGGCCTCATGGGCATCCTGTGAACTCTTGGATGTTTTATAGTAAACCGGTTTCGGCGGCAGAAGGTCCGGCCCGATATCCTTTTTAATAAAATTACGGACTTCGGCAAGGGCATCGTTGTTGATGCGGGTGGAATCCGTTCGCATGTATGTGATCAGTCCGACAGGCCCCCTATCGCCCAGCTCGATTCCTTCGTACAGCTTCTGGGCCAGGCCCATGGTTCTTTTGGCCGGGAATCTCAATTTTCTGTTGGCATCCTGCTGCAGGGTGCTGGTAATAAAAGGTGGGCTGGGATAGCGACGCCGCTCTTTTTTCTCAACCGCGCTAACGGCATGTTCGGATTTTTTCAGGTCCAAGACAATCACTGCGGCCTGTTCCTCGTTTTTTACCTTGGCCTTGCGGCCGGAAATCTTGTCAAGTTTGGCGCTGAAAGGGGGTGGATTTTTCCCTTCCAGCCTGACACTGATAGTCCAGTATTCCTCCGGAATGAATGCACTTATTTCGCTTTCCCGGTCACATATCATCCGCACGGCTACCGACTGCACCCTGCCGGCGGAAAGACCTCTCCTGACCTTTTCCCACAGGAGCGGGGAAATCTGGTAGCCTACCAGGCGGTCCAGAATACGGCGGGCCTGCTGGGCCTGGAATTTATTCTGATTGATATCGGTGGCGTTATGAATTGCCGCGCGGACTGCTTTTGGAGTCAGTTCATGGAACAGGGCCCGGTGGATCGGCTTGTCGCCAGGTTTTAAAATATGGGCGATGTGCCAGGCAATGGCTTCACCCTCACGGTCGGGGTCCGGGGCCAGGTAGATCTCATCAGCCTTGGCAGCAGCCTTTTTCAGGTCGGTGATGATCTTTGCCTTGCCTTTGATCGTCACGTACTGCGGGGCGAAGTTCTTTGTTGTATCAACGCCAAGCTTGCTGACCGGCAGGTCGCGAATGTGCCCGACTGAGGCCCTGACATCATAATCCTTGCCCAGGTATTTTTTCAGGGTTCTCGCTTTTGCGGGTGACTCGACTATTATGAGAGATTTCGACATTATGGTAAGCTCACTTCACTGTAAAATAATAATAGGTATATATTTTCCCCGATCCCTGCTGCAGCAAACGGAAGAATAACCGACCTCAAAAGTGCAAGAGGCTATCATAAAAGGGGAAGGAAATTCAAGGTTCTTTATTGTAGAGTAATTTTGCTGCTAAAGTAAATAGTCTCGAGCTTGGCATCATGGCCCAGTAATATCAGCTTATTACACCAGTAATAGGTGGCCGGAAAACTTTTTGCGAGACCTGCAGATAATAAAACCTGATACCAAGCTTGCGCTCTGCAACAACGGTAAGTATCGCAGGTATTTTGTCAACCGGCGGCGCTGAGGAAAAAACAATATATTTTATGGAAGGTCAAAATAACTCTGCATAATGCCAATGAAACGGATTACCCTGAGCTCTCACGCATTCACCTGTAACGATCGTCGCAATGATACTTTAATATGGAACAGCCGGAATTTTTAGTAATGCTGTGGCAGGGACTGGGCTGGCCCCTCCTGAGGCTTGTGTTTTTCATTTCCCTTGGCCTCATGATCGGCAACCTCATCGAGTCGCTGAACTGGACCCATGGGGTCGCCAGGCTGGCATCACCCCTGGTCCGCAGAGCCCATCTGTCGGATATCACCGGGGCCAGTTTTTCCATGGCCTTTTTTTCGGCTGTTACTGCCAATACCATGCTTTCCGAGGCATATGAACAGAAAAAAATCAGCAAGCAGGAACTCGTTTTTTCCAACCTGTTTAACAGCCTGCCCACCTATTTTCTGCATCTGCCGACCCTGTTTTTTCTTGCGATCCCCCTCATAAAAGAGACCGCCTTTGTTTACGTGGGGCTCACTCTCTTTGCCTCATTTTTACGCACCGTTTCTATTTTGCTCGTTGCCAGGATGACATTTCCCGGCAGCAAAGAGCACTGTATCTCCTGCAGACTCGATGAAAACAGGGTCAACTCCCTGGCGCAGGCTTTCCATAATGCCTGGCTCCGGTTCAAGAAAAGGATCAATCGCATTATTCTCATCACCGTTCCCGTCTATACGGCGGTCTTTTTATTAAATCGCATCGGCGTGTTTAACCTCCTGGAAGAATGGCTGGCCCGGCATGTGAAACTTCTTGCCTGGCTTGATCCGAAAAGCCTGGGCGTGGTCGCCCTGCAGCTTACGGCGGAAATCAGCGCCGGCCTTGCGGCGGCAGGGGCATTGCTGGATAACGGCAGCCTGGAAACCCGGCAGGTCGTATTGGCTTTGCTGGTGGGAAATGTCCTGTCTTCGCCCATGCGCGCAGTGCGGCATCAATTTCCCTTTTACGCCGGGGTCTTCCAACCTAAACTGGCGGCTGAACTGATAACCTACAATCAGATTTTCCGCACAGGTTCCATTATTCTGGTGGGAATATTTTATTATTTTCTCTCCGGGTAAAATAGTTTAAGAAGCATTCTGCCTTATTGGTGTATTTCATTTTTACAGCCAAAAAATTTAAGGAACGGTGCCGGGGCAAGTATGGCTGTGGCGAGGTTGACCTTTTACCTCGGAGAATTATTTTTCAGTATCAGGGGAAATTGTCTGTTCAAGACAAACGAAATAAAAGTTGATAAATTAGTGCAGGTTTTTCTGCTAATGGCTACGAGGCATCTGGCCACAAGGCTTTTGGGGAATCAATTATTTCATTTGGAGGGTAGTACCAATGGCGGTTCATATTGACCAGGATGAGTGTATTGGTTGCGGAACCTGTGAAGAAATCTGTTCGGAAGTATTTCTCCTCAATACCGATATTGAAAAGGCGGAGGTCATCATGCCGGAAGGCGGACCGGAAGAACTCATCGAGGAAGCCATCGACAGTTGTCCTGCTTCATGTATTTATGAAGAGGATTAATGGGCGCCGAGTTGACCCAGGTCAAGGATTTGCTCCCGGACCCATTGTATAGTAAAAAGGAAAGGGAACCATGCTTTGAAAGTGCTATGATGGCTTAATCCCGGTTTTATCGGGGCACAGATTTTAAATAAGAGATTTAGCTTGCGGGAGGCGCAAATGGAAAACTATACAAGATGGGATGACTTTCTCATTTCGGAGCACGAGATGATAGAACGGGCCATGGCTGTTCTGAAAGCCAATCTGGAGAAGATTGACGAGGCAGTAAATGCCCCTTTGCAGATGCAGCGGGCCCTTGATTTTCTCCTGGAATTCGGCGACAAAATGCATAACAGCAAAGAAGAGAAGTTTCTTTTCCCTCTTATGGGCCGCAAAGGGCTTCCGGTGGAAGGTGGCCCCATAGGGGTGATGCTCATGGAGCACGATGCCGAGAGAAATCTCCTGCAGAAAATGATGACGGTGCTGCCGGATCTGGCTGAAGCAACGGCTGCCGGGCGGCAGAAATTCGCAGCGGAAGGATTCGAATATCTGAAGATACGTGCCGAGCATATCTGGAAGGAAAACGATGTACTCTATGCCATGGGCCGCAAAGTCATCAGCGAAGAGGAGAATGAGACCCTCCTGGAGGAGTTTAAAAACCTGGATCAGCAGGCATATGGTCCCAAGGCCCGGAAGCAATACGAACAGATGCTTGCCGAGGTTGAAAAAAACAGTGAAGCCAAAAAGCGGCTTATCCGCAATCTGTCCTATGAACAGATAGATGCAATCATGGAAGCTCTGCCCTTTGAGGTTACTTTCGTGGATGCGGAGGACAGCGTGGCCTATTTCAACAAACTGGATAAAACAAAGCTATTCCCGCGAACCCGTTCGGTTATCGGGCGTAAAGTGGAAAAATGTCATCCGGAAAAAAGTGTCGACATGGTGCGGCAGATTGTCAAAGGATTCAAGGAGCGTTCCATGGATCATGCCGAATTCTGGATCGATTTTCGCGGCGACAAAATCCTGATCCGTTATTATCCGGTATACAACGAAGCCGGTGAATACATGGGGGTCCTGGAGGTGACCCAGGCCATTGGCGCCATTCAGAAGATTGAAGGAGAAAAACGGCTGATCTACTGATTCGGCCGTAAAATTGAAGAAACAGTGGGGGCGTGTCGCCCCCCTTTTTTTATTCTGCGCCGGAATTTACCGGAAAGCGTCGCCGGCCAGACTGCATTCAAGATAACAGCCGTTTTCGGTCGTAATGCCCGCCTGTCTGATAACCGGTTCATACCGTGCTTTAAAACCACAGTGGTTATCGACAAACATGGGGTGTTCAAGGGGCCGAATTACCCGTATTTTCTGATACCGTTCCCGGCGGCCGATGTCGCAGATTTTTCTTAAAATATAGGCTCTCGGGTCCATTTGCAGATTATGACCCAGACGGGCGAAATTCCTGCTTCTTTCCTTATTGCCCCGCTGGATGCGCTGTCCCTGAATGGCAATAACTATAATTTCCTTTTTGCTCGTATCGAGAAAAAAGCTCACCTTGGCAATGTAGCTGCAGTCTGTGCCATGGGGTTGCTGTTCATGTGCCTTGGTCAAATAACAGCAAATTCCTGAAGTATCCTCCACTGCTCCTTCTTCCATTAACATTTTCGTGTTCTGTTCCAGATAAACCGGACCGCCGTATTTCTTCATAAACCGGGGGCGGCAGGCCAGGGTTTCATGGATAACTCTGCCGTTTTCTGTCAGTTGCCAGGCCACCTCCTCAGCAGTTTGTTTTTCGAGGTTGTGCAAAAGAAAATAGGGGTAGGGAAAACATCCGTAATCGCCGTCGGCAAGCGGTTCGGCATATGTCTGCAGGGCCGCGGCAACGGCCCGGGCAAAAGTTGCAGCCTTTGTTTGCTCCCGCAGACCACGGAAAGCACGATCAATCAGGAGTAGGACCAGGCCGATATGATCGCTGAAGCTCAGGCCCCGAATGACTTTAACGGCCTGCGGAGAGACGCCGCCCGCGGTCAACTGGATTCTGTTTTGGGTAACCACCCGATAGAGCGAAGAGTCAAATTTTTGGGGATCAAAAGATTTTGCATTATGAAGATATTCTTCGATACGGTGGGAAAAGGCCTTTTGTCGTATCCTGGTCATACGTGCCTGATAATCAGATGCCTGCAGATAAGTATATCGCCCGTAAGTTTATGGCAACAAACAGGGTGAACCGGGTCCGAACAGTAATTCACTATACCCCCCCACTATATTATTACAATGGAAATATAGAGGATGACGGCCCTGTTTCCGTCTAATAAACATCGCCCGAAGTTGTGATTTTCAAACAGACTGAAATGCACCAACAGTAAAATTCATTTATTGCATTGAGAGCAGGTAAGTTCTCAGGTTTATCTTTTTGTTCTGCAGTCCCAGTTTCTTTCTCAGGTTGTTCCGGTGGAACTCCACCGCATTGATGGAAATATTGAGAATTCTGGCTGCTTCCTTGTTTGCTCTTCCCTGGCGTACCAGGTCTGCCACCTGGATTTCCCGCGGGCTTAACCCGAGATAGCTTGAGGATAGCTTGAGAGAAAAGGAGGACGTTATTTTTTTTATGTTTTCCTGGATGACCCTGATATATTCATGCTGCGGTGTTTTGGCCAGATTTTCATCCAGCAGATCAAGATAAGGATTCACCAGCCTGGTAAAATTATCGAGGACCTTGTTTTCCATTTCAGCTTTATTTTCATGCACCTGTTTCAGGAGCACCCGCAAAGCGGTGTTTGTATTTTCAAGCTCTTCGGCATGCATTTCAGCCTTGATCCGGGCCTTATTCCTTTCGGTGATATCCAGGTTGGTGCCGATAATTCCGCCGATATCTCCCTCTCGGTCATAGAATAACGATTTGAATACCAGCAGATCATGCTCCTTGCCGTCGGGATAGGAGCAGGAAACTTCATAGGATGTTGTTTCCCCTGTTTTCATGAGTTGCAAATCCTGGTACTGATGAATCCGGGCCTGGTCCTGTTCCATGATGTCATGGACGGTTCGGCCGATAATATCATCCCTGGTGCACCCGAGAGATTTGACGAATGCCTTGTTGCAGCCGATATAATGAAAGGTATTATCAGTAAAATATACCGGTACCGGGATCGAGTCGATCAGGTTTTGCTGGAAGCGCAGCTGGTTTAAGAGGGCCAGCGTCCTTTTGGCTATGAGTTTTTCAAGACTGTTGCGGTGTTCGCGCAGTCCCCTTTCATTTGCCTTCATTTCCAGGCAGCGCTTTGTCAGACAGCGGACCTCAATCAGGCTCAGGGGCTTGCGCAAAAAGAAGTTCACCCCGAGTTCAAAACTTCTCTGCACTTCCTTGTCATCACCGTGACCGGTGATGACTATCACATGATAGGGATCAAAGGGCTTGATATTGATCTTTTGCAGGAAACCGAAACCGTCAAGACCCGGCATGCGCAGATCAAGGAAGATCAGGTCCGGGGTTTTTTTCTGGAGATATTCCAGCCCGTCCAGGCCGTTGCCGGCAAAACCGACATCGTAATCATCGTTTTTCAGGATTTTCTGCATGGCCTTTTGCAGGACAGGTTCATCGTCAATGACAAGAATCTTGGGAACAGCCATAATCGCCTCCGGATTTTTTGAAGGAAAAATAAATTAAGGATACTGTGTATTTTTTTAACGACAATACACCACATCAGAGAATATTTAAAAATAGAAGAAAAGGGGTATATTACTAGCAAAAACCTAGCAATATAGAGATTAAATTTGTCCTGCACCGGCCTGGGGTATGATGCCGGGACAAAAAAATGAGGGCCATCCCCCTTTACAGCATTTATACTCTGCCCCATGCTGTAAAGTTGATGGCCCTCTGGGCTTGGGCGTTGTGTGGCGCCGGAATTCCCTACTGTGAAATAGAGGTCCGGTGCCGGAGGAGGGAATGTGATGCCCCTGCAGCCTGGGAAGGCTGATGGGAAGGGGGCACACAAGGGGCAGAGATTTTTTGCAATTTCATCGTATTTCAATTCTCAGAACAGGAGCCGTCCCTGACCATGATTGTCCTGGAAGTATGACTGCAGGCGTCCGGATTATGGGTGACCATGATAATGGTCTGCCCCTCACCGTTCAGTTCCTTCAGTAAATTCATGATCTCATCCGCGGTTTTTGAGTCCAGGTTGCCGGTTGGTTCATCTGCCAGAAGGATCGGAGGTTTATTGACAATCGCCCTGGCAATGGCAACCCGTTCCTGTTCTCCGCCGGAAAGCTGGTCCGGCAGACGGTCTGCCTTGTTTGCCAGGCCGACCCTGGCGAGAACATCGCGCGCCATCCGGTCCTGTTCCTTGGCTTTTCTGCCGGTAATGGCCATGGGAAGCTTGACGTTTTCCAGCACGGTAAGATAGGGAATAAGCTGAAATGACTGGAAGATGACCCCTATATATTCACTGCGCAGATCGGCGCGCTGTTCACTGGTGAGTTTATAAATATCCAGTGAATCCAGCAAAATCCTGCCGCGGGTCGGATGATTGAGGCCGCCCAGAATGGAAAGTAGGGTGGATTTTCCAGAGCCGGACTGCCCCATGATGGAGACAAACTCGCCGTCATCAATGTAAAAATCCATCTGCTTGATGGCCTGCACGGTGTTTTCCCCGTCCTGGTAATTCTTGCCGATATCACGGATTTCAATGAGATGCTGCACATCTGGTTCAACAGCGGCATTATGCATGGTTTTGACCTTTATGGTTGTCGTATAATTCAGTAGATTTTTTTATTCTTAATAGTGCTACAGGGCCCGTAAAGCTTCACTCGGGTCCAGTTTGCTTGCCTTCTGGGCCGGATAAAGACTTGCAATGAGGCTGAGGGCAACGGAAAGCAGCAGCGCCACCCCGCCAAGGGTATAGTTCAATCCTGCAAAAGAGCCGTTTTTTATCACCAGCGGCAGGGTTGCCCAGGCAATACCGCTGCCGCCGAAATATCCCAGGATGCCGCCGACAAGACCCACGACCATGGCTTCGAGCAGGATTATCTGCATGACATGGCCGCGGCGAAAACCTATGGCGCGGAATATGCCTATCTCGCGGGTCCGTTCATTGACCGATCCCATCATGGTTATGAAAACCAGGAGCGAACCGATGAAGATAACCAGGACAGCAATGCCGTAGCTGAAAGTCTTAAACATCTCAATGGACTGCATTTTTGACATTACCGCCTGCCGCAGGGCGGTTACCTTTGCTTCCGGAAATTTTTCTCCTATCTGCAGCACCATCTCGGTGATGGGACAGTCCCGGCAGAAGGCGGCAATCTCCACCATGGAAATCTTGCCATCTTTGCCCAGTATTTTCTGAAAGGCGTGCAAGTCTCCGATGATAATGCCGTCTTCCGAGGCGCCGGTCGGCTTCAGGATGGAAGTGATGATAAAATCGCTGCCGCCGATTGTCAGCGGATCACCGACACCAAGATTGAAAGTTGCTGCGGTCTGGGAGCCGATAAGCAGTTCATTCGGCGCTGCAGGAGGCGTGCCTTCAAACTGCCACCAGTTCTTAAGCTGCAGCTCCGTCTCAAAATCCACCCCCATGAGCAGGACTTCTTTGCCTTTCACCGTAGCGGTGCCGAGTACTTTCGGGGCCACCAAACCCAGGTTCTTGTTGAATTCAATGGTACGGATCTCCGGCAGTCTTGCCTCGTCAAATTCCACCGTCTGGTAATTGACGCCTCCCATGGTGATGCCGCCGTAGGAAAGGGCCAGGTTGTCACTTCTGGGCACCATGACAATATTGGCCCCGAACTGGTCCAGTCGATCCTCAATATCTCGACTCATGGATTCGGTGATCGACAGCAGGGTCACGATGGTGGCAATGCCTATGAAAAGGCCGAGGACAAGGAAGATCATTTTTCCCTTGCGGCGCTTTAAATTATTAAATGAAATATTATGGAGTTTCACGGTAATATCCTTAAAATTTGGCTTCTTTTTCCAGGATTTTCTGCCTACCGGCATGACTGACCTCATTAAGCAGGACCGTTTGAATATCCTTCAGTTTGAAGAACGAGTTTAGGTCATGGGTGCCTGTTATCGACTTATCAAAAGTAACAACTATCCTTGAACTGTTCTCGTCCGTTTCAACGTTTTTAACCCCGGCCAGTTCCTGGATCGCGGCAATAATCTCCCGCGGCCAGGTATCGGTATTCTGCAGCTTGTAAATGGCATCATCCAGGTGCCTGGTATTGAAATAGGCAATGGATTTGGGTACAACCACGATTCCCAGTCCCAGGATAATCAACAGCGAGACACTGGCGGCCAGGGTGCCGAAGCTGATACCCCGTTTTTTCACGCCCAGTACCTTTTCGCGTTTTTCCCTGTATTTATCAAAATTGTAGGCCATGTTGTTGCATCCTTAATACGGTTAAATAAATGGAGATATGCCAGCTGGATATTAGGACTTGCGGTATTTCATGTACCAGCTGTTCTGATTGATATCCTGCATCTGAATAACCAGTTTATCGGCAGTTACGCTCCTGTTCAGCGGAGCCGGGTTGCAGCCCCCCTTGATTACATTGATTTTATTGGAGGCAAATTTCTGGCCGCAGTTCTTGCAGACCATGTTGTCGCCGTCCTGGTAATAGCCGAGACCGGAACGGTAGCAGACATCGCATGAATCAATGGCTGCGCGCAGAACGCCGTCGGCACTTTTCAGAACAAAAAAGGTAACCATGGTGCCGTCTTCCGACTTGACCTGGTAATGGTGCGCCTTGCCGTCGCTGATTTTGGCAACGGGAATTTCGAGCGTGCCGTTGCTCGGGGTAAGCAGACTGCTGTTACCGGCTGAAGAATTGGAGCCGGAGCAGCCGTTTAATATAACTGCCGCCAGCAGCAGAAGAATTGCGGTTACGGTCAAATTTTTTCCGGTAGTTACCATCGTTTAAAACCCTCCATACAATGTTTAATGATTAACTATTCTGAGCTTGTCTGACTAAAATAGCGGTTGTATAATTTTTTCCAGGACGCGGCAGTTGCATTACAGGCGCCGTTACTGTTGCAGCCAAAGCTGGAGACTGTAACCCGGCCGGAAGATCGCCTGCCGGGGTTGGTGCAATATGCCTTGTGAACCGGGACCTCATTCAAGGCCAGGACTCTCGTCGGGTAGCCGAGTTTGGAGATGGCCGCGGCAATCGTGATGTTATCCAGGGTATCTGCATGGTCAACAATTACAATACCTCTGCTCAAGTATCCTTTCATGCCGTAAGTTTCCGGCATTTTGCGCAGTTCTGCCGCAATATTTTCCAGGCAGGAAGTGCAGGAAAGGTTGCCGACCTGGATGGTTGTCCGGTTGACGGTGCCGCCCACAGGCGCGTCTTTCCATGCCGTGAGTCCGGCGCCTGTCCTTACTGAAGGACCGCAGCCGCCACTGGTACAGGTGGAAGTGACATCGTTCTGCCGGAGAAATTTGCTTGAAGAGTGTTCAGGAATGGTGGCGGTCCAGTCTATGGTGGCGGGGTAGCCAAGTTTACTGATCCTGGCTCCGATTTGCTCGTAATCCAGGGTGGACAGATGGTCAACAGTTATTCTTCCGGCAGAGAGATCGGCATCCATGCCGAGAGTTCCGGGAACGGTCTTTAGCTCTGCTGCGATGGTTTCCAGACAAGAGGTGCATGAGAGATTGTCCACCAGGAAAGAGGAGCGCTGCACCGTGGCTGCATTTGCCTGGAGTGCAAAAATAAGACCCAGCAGAAGCACACCCAAAACAGGCATAATTTTTTTGAAATGATCCATTCTTAACAAAAGATGAAATTTATAAAATTTGTCCAAAAGTTCCCAAAACCCACCGCAGTTTTAGCAAAGGCCATGCCACTTTTGAACTGGGAGCAAAATTAGTTTTTAATACTTTGATATTATTAAAATAATTTAAAATAACCCCAATGACCTCATGGGAAGGGAAAAGAAAAAAATAAAGAATATTATTCAATAAAGCATAAAGGATTACACATTATTGATAACTTCCCGGGATAACGGCACAGCCGGCAACAGGGTTTGATATCAGAATGGACTAGGGGCACCGGGAATTTCAAACGTGGCCGGGGCTACTCGATGCCGAACTTATCCAGACGGTAGATGAAGACATGCCGGGGGATTTTCAGGAGGCGGGCGGCCTGTGAGCGATTGCCATTACTTTTTTCCAGGGCCTTAAGAATAAGTCCTTTTTCAATATCTTCCAGGGAGACGCCATCAGGCGGGATATCGGGAATTTCAAGGACCTCGGCGGATTTTGCAGTCGGCAGGCTGATGTCATCGGGTTCAATGATATTGCCTTTGCGCAAAATAAGGCTTCGTTCCACAGAGTTTTGCAGCTCCCGGATATTGCCCGGCCACTCATAATTTTTCATGAGCTTTATGGCCTTGTCGGAAAATTTTACCCCGCGCGGCGCCCCCAGCTTTTTTAAGAAATGATTTGCCAGGGCAGGGATGTCTTCAGGTCTATCCCGCAGGGGTGGAATATGCAGAGGAATAACGGAGAGGCGGTAATAAAGATCTTCACGGAAGTTTTCCTTAGCTACCTCTTCCCGCAAATTCTTATTGGTAGCGGCAATAATCCGTACATCGACCTTTTCGGTACGGTCTGAACCGACAGGCTCCACCTCACGCTCCTGGATGGCCCGCAGAAGTTTTGCCTGCATGTCCATTTTCAGCTCGCCGATTTCATCAAGAAAAAGGGTGCCCTGGGCCGCGGTCTGGAAACGGCCCTTGCGGTTTGCAATTGCCCCGGTAAAGGCACCCTTGACATGCCCGAAGAGTTCGCTCTCAATAAGGTTATCGGGGATAGCCGTGCAGTTTACCGCCACCATCGGTTCATCCTTGCGGGGGCTGTGCTGATGGATGAGCCGGGCCAGAACCTCCTTGCCGGTTCCCGATTCACCGGTAACCAGGACAGTCGCTTCACTGGATGCCACCTTGAGGGCGGTTTCAAGAAGCTCAGCCATGGCGGAATTTGCCGTTTCCATGCCGGAGGTGCCGGTCAGCCGGTTAACCTCATCGGCGAGCTGCTGCTTCTGTGAACGCAGCGAAGTGAGTTCGAGGGCTTTGGCGCAGGAGAGTCGCAGGGTTTCCCGGTCGAATGGCTTGGTAATGAAATTAAAGGCTCCCTGGTGCATGGCCTTCACCGCCATTTCAATGGACCCGAAAGCTGTTATGACAATAACAGGCGTTTCGGGAGATAAATTTTTTATGGCGGCAAGGACTTCCAGACCGTCCATGTCGCCGAGTTTAACATCGGTTATCACCAGGCCCGGATTGTTGCTGCTGAAAAGTTCCAAACCCTGTTTGCCTGAGCCGGCGGGAATTACATCAAACCCTGCCGCCGTGAGATTGTATTCCGTAACCCGGCGCAAACTTTCATCATCATCGATAAGAAGAATGTTATCTGCCATCCGCCCCCCTTTCCCTGTAATATTTTCCGATTTACTTCCAGATATTATGGATTTTTTTCATTATTTTTCGACCGGACTACCGGAATTTTGCGCCGGCAGAAAAACGGTTAAACACGCTCCTCCCGTATCCGCATCGGACAAAAGGAGGGTTCCGCCATAACTTTCGATTATCTTTCTGCTTATGGATAAACCAAGCCCGGTGCCGCCGTCTTTTGTCGAGTAAAAAGGATCAAAAATTTTATTCTTGGTTTCATCCGGTATGCCGGGCCCGTTGTCTTTCACTGCGACTGTATAGCCGTCGGTCTGCTGCCGGAATTCTATTTCTATCGTTCCTTTTGGCGGCACGGCATCAATAGCATTTAAAATGATGTTAAGAAAAACCTGTGACAATTTTTCACCGGCAACCATAATTCTTTTTCCGGTTTCCCTTCCAGCCACGGTAAGAGTGATAGCCTTTTTTCGCAACTGATTGGCAAGGAGATTGGTGACCCGATCCATTACCTGCTTCAGGGGCTCCATATCCTGATCCGCCTTGCCCCCGTCCCGCACACCCCGGCGCGAAAATTGCAGAACCTCTTCAACCGTGTTGTTGAGTCGGGTAGTCTCCTTGAGCAGGATTTCGGCAAATTCTCTTTTGGGATGATCTTTAGGGAATTCGTCAAGCAGGATCTCTGCCGTGCCCTTAATGGACGAGAGGGGATTTTTAATTTCATGGGCCAGGGAGGCCGAAAGCTGGCCCAGGGCCGAGAGTTTCTGGGCGGCACTCAACTGCTCTTCGGCCTCGAGCAGGAGTTCGGTTTCCCGGTGCAGCCTGTCATAGGACCTTTCCAGTTTTTCCGACAGCTCCTTATAACGCTGCCTCAGTAGTGATTCTCTGCGGGCAAAAATACCGGTCACCGTACCGGCTGCCAGGTAAAGGATTATTTCCGTAAGCTCGCTCAGGTAAGTTCCCGTTCCCTGTCCTATGTAGAGAAGGACATGGGGAATGAAGGCAATTGATGCGAGAATCGCGAGGGTAACTCCTCCCCAGACGCCGAACCATATAGCCCCCAGGACTATGGGGAAATAGCTCAGGCGCCTGTACATATCATGATAAAATATCATGTACCCGGGTGTGAAAAAGTGCAGCAGGCCGATACCGATTACAACGAGAACCAGAATGGCAAAAAGGATTTTTCTCATGGATCCGTCAGTTCAAGGATAAAATAACCGTATATATACAAGGGCGCCATTAATATAATGCTTCCCGGGCAGGGAAACCATCGCTATTTACGCTACTGAAGGAGCAGGTCTTTTGCAACCTGCAAGTTGGGATAGCGATGATTATTCCCAAAGGTTAACCAGGGCCAGACTTATGACCGGAAAATAGGTGATGAGGATCAGGGTGATCATGAGCAGGGCAAGAAAGGGCAGAGTTGCCCGGTAAAGAGTGAGCACCGACTTGTCAAAACGGTAGCTGGCAAGGAAGAGATTAAGGCCCACCGGTGGTGTGCAGTATCCTATCTGCAGGTTGGTCAGGAAAATAATGCCCAGGTGAATAGGGTTAACCCCATACGCTTCCGCGATGGGAATTATGATCGGTACAACGAGCACCAGGGCCGAGAATATATCAAGCATGGAACCGACGATGAGAAGAAAGATGTTGAGCAGCAGTAAAAATGTGTATTTGCTGGAAATATACTCCCGGATGAGCTCGAAAATGCGCATGGGAACCTGCTGGTCAACCAGGTAGTTCGTCGTGGCCATGGATGCTGCCAGAACGACAAGTATACCGCCGAAAAGGACCATGCTCTGGACCATGATCTTCGGCAGTTTTTTTATGGAAATGTCGCGGTAGATGAGAACTTCGACAATAAGAACATACAGAGCGGTTATTGCCGCCGCCTCACCCGCGACAAAAAAACCTCCGTAAATGCCACCCAAGACAATGAACGGCAGCGGCAATTCCCAGGCGGCATCTTTCAGGCCGGACAATATATCCCTATAGGTCAATTTTTTCGAAATTCGGGAAGCTCTGGGCGGGGATTTGATCATGCTGTAAACTACGAGAAGTGCCAGCATGAGAATACCGGGAAGAATTCCGGCTAAGAAGAGCTGGTCCACCCGGGTTTCGGAAATAACCCCGTAGAGTATGAGAGGGAGGCTCGGTGGAAATAAAAGCCCGAGACTGCCGGAAGAGGTGATGAGTCCCAGGGTGAAGTTTTCAGAGTAATTATCTTCCATAAGAGCCGGGTAGAGCAGGCCGCCGACGGCAAAGATGGTTACTCCGGAGGCCCCGGTGAAAGCGGTAAAAACCGCACATACCAGGAGAGAAATGACCGCCAGTCCGCCCGGCATCCATCCCAGCAGTACCTGGGAAAGGCGGAGCAGCCTCCCGGGGGTGCCGCTTTCCGCCAAAAGCGTTCCGGCAAAGATGAACAGCGGCAGAGAGAGCAGAAGCGGTGTATCCGATAAACGGGACATCTCTATGATGACGACGGAAAGATCAATGTCTACGCCATAAAATGAGATGAGAGCCAGGGCGGAAATCACCACAAAGAGCGGAGTCCCGAGGATTGCCAGAATAAATATGATAATTTTTGCGATACTCATGGAAACGGCTCAGATCCGGCCGAGTGACGATTTTTGCAGAATAATGCGGCCGAGATCCTTCAGGCCGAGGATGATGAAGCGGATGCTGATAATGCCAAATGCAAGTGGATATATAGAGTTGAATTTCCAGGAGGGAATAGCAAGGATTATCCTGGCGCCGTATAATGCCTCATCACGGACGAAAGTTACTGCTGCAACCGTGAGGATGATGCAGACAGCGGCGGAAAAAAAATTGATCATTGCCTGCAGCCACGGCAAAAACTGCGCCGGTATCAGGTGGGAGATAATATCTATACTGATGTGCTTGGCATGCTTTGTGGCCACGGCAGCGCCGAACAGGCCGGCCCAGACCACCATGTAGCGCAGCAGTGGATCAGCCCAGAGAATTCCGCTGGCATAGAAGATCCGTAAAAAGATCTGCGCACAGACAAGCAGGATCATGGCCAGGAGCAGAAAACAGAGAAAAGTTTCCTCGACCCAGGCATATACGGCGGCGGAAAGGGTGAAAAACTTTTTCAGGAGGCCCATTTATTTATTATTGGGTAGTGGGATGTTCTTGGCGGTAGTTGTCCAGGTACATCATGGTTTCCGTGTAAATACTCCTGGAAAAGGCTTTGTCCATGAGTTTTTCAACGGCCTTTTCCCGATAGTTGTTCTGCAGTTCGGTCTTGGTAGCAGGGGTAGGCTTGACCAGGGTGATGCCGTTTTGGAGCAATACCTGCAATGCTTCCTCATTGCTTTTTCTGGTATCGAGCAGCAGCTTATCAAAATGGATCCTGGCAGCTGATTTCATCAATTCCTGCAGGGGCGGCTCCAGTCTGGAGAATGTTTTTTTGTCTAGAATAAAGGCCCCGTAGGCATAGACAAAGGGAATATCGGTTATATAGGAAATCCGGGTAAACCACTGCATGACAATGGAACCGTAATAGGAGTTGAATACTGTATTGATGAGGCCGGTCTGCAGGGAAGTCAGCACATCGGGAATGGAAAGAGGAATGGGAGTCACTCCCACCGTTTCAAGAAGAACCTGGCTGACGGGATCTCCTGCCGGGGCCCAGGCCTTACTCTGTTTCAGATCTTCGAGAGTCGTAATCGGCATTGTTGACATGGTATAGGCAAAGCCAACTTCGGTTATCGCCAGCAGCACCATCCCTTTTTCATCAAAGGCCTTTTCAAACCGGTCCATGAGTTTGGCCGTGACCCAGTCAACTTCATCGTAGGAATTGAACAGGAAGGGAATGTCAAGCACCCTGAAATCAGGCACAACTTCGCTTATGCCGGTCATGGTAAAACCGCCGCCGTTCAGTTGTCCGACTCTCATTTTACGGTACATGGCCTGGTCGTCGCCCATGACGCCGCCGGCATAAATTTTAAAGGCGATTTCCCCGTTGCTTTTTTCCGTAACCTCACTGGTAAAGTCGCGAAACCTTTTTGCCCAGATGCTGCCATCAGGAGCAAGTGAGGCCACCTTGAAAATATACCTGGGATTTGCCGCATGGGCGCTTTCCACCGTCGTGACAAGAAAAAAAGCAATAAGTACTGAACAGAATAATCGAAATGGAGTTTTCATAACCTTCAACTTTTAAAAGAATTCATCGACCTCGGTGAGGAGTTCAGCCGCCATGACTTTTGCCAGCTTATTGCTGGCCGCCATGTTGGAATCGGTCAGCGGCTGGTTAAGTGCTTCGGTCAGCAGTTTGAGATAGAGGTCCCGGTCATACATCAGGCGGGCATATGTCCGGGCATAGGCTACCTGGGTAAGCAGAAATTTTCTGTTGTTTATTGCCAGGGCCCGCTCAAAATGTTTACGGCTTGCTTCCGGGTTGCCGCCGTACATCTGGGGGCGGCTTCCATAGTAGGATCCGAGAAAGATATGGGCCCCGCCATGATAATAGGATTCGTCCAGTTCCACTACCCTGAGCATAATCCGCTCGACAACGGGCAGGTCTGCCATGGCTGCGGGCGCACCTTCCTGGTATTGTATCCATACAGCCCAGCCTGAGGCGCCCCAGAACAGGTAACCAACCCGGGACCGCGGGATTTTCGCAAGTTCCTGTTCAATTTCGGCCAGGGTTTGGCCATTTATTTTTTCCAGGCCCGGCAGCCGTTTGATCAGGCTGATCCCATAATCCCTGGCCTTGATGCTCATATTGACAGCTCGTTCGGTTTTGCCGTCTTCATAGAGGACCGTTGCATATGTGCCGTAAGCCTGGGTTGCGGTCATCAACAGACGTTCATTATCCGGGTCGGCGCTGACCAGTCCGTCAATCAACAGAAGCAGGGAAGGGGCGCCTTCCTGCAGGAGATCCAGGTCGGTTTGTTTCTGCAGCGAAAGGGTCAATGGTTCCAGCATTGGATTGACAACCAGTGATGTGCAACTGCTGTTGAACAGTAATAGCAGGCCGGCAAGAAAAAAGGTGCCAACCATGGATGTCGTTGCTTTTCGCAGCATTATCAGTTTTGATTACAGAGGTATTGTTGCGGAATTATCCCCGTTTCACGTTATGATAGGTATTATCGTAAAATATGTAACTTTAGTGATATATTGGCCGGCGTGTCAAGAATGAAAGGAAGTTGCATGAATTATTTTGCCGAAGCAGGGAAAAGACATGACAAAAAAAATAATCGGAGTTTTCGGACCCGGCAATGTAAGTGCTGCGGATGATGAATGGCGGGCGGCTTTTCTTGTGGGTCAGCTCCTGGCCCAAAGGGATTTTGTGGTTTTGACCGGCGGTCTTGGCGGCATCATGACGGCGGCAAGCAAAGGTGCCAGGGAGGCAGGCGGTTTAACCGTCGGCATTTTACCCGGCACCAGGCATACAACTCCTCCAAATGCATATGTGGACATTCCGGTATATACCGGAATGGGTGAGGCCCGTAACAGTATCAATGTTAAAAGCTGCCGGGCGGCGATAGCCATCGGCGGGGGATATGGCACCCTTTCTGAAATAGCCCTGGCCCTGAAGAGCGGCTGTTCTGTAATTTTGCACAATTCATGGTCCATAACCCCTTATGACGGCAGGCTGCAACTTGACCTCCCTGATGCAGGTTCCCCTGAAGAGGCGGTCGACATGGCGGTTGAAGAGGCGCTAAAATTTGACTAAAAAACATCTTTCCGGATCGGGCTGCCGGTCTAACCGAGCTGGTACCTTTTCCGAAGCAGCTTATTGAAAACCGTTTATTCATAAAGATTGCCGGCAAATTCCGGAAGCAGCACCAAGAATCGGCAAACCGCAGATCTCGGTAAAATATGACCAGGGCATGATTTTCGTTTTCAGCCCGTCTGTTGTATTCCTCACTTTTGCCTGCCTGACTCATTATCGTACTTGACAAGTTCAGCAAAATAAGTATATTTGTTCCCTTGCAGTATGAGCCTGAGGGCGGGCGTAGCTCAGTTGGTAGAGTACAAGCTTCCCAAGCTTGGGGTCGCGGGTTCGAACCCCGTTGCCCGCTCCACCGAAAGCACTGCGTTCGGCTGCTGAAGGGTTTGCGTAGAGCCCCGCTTTTTTTCAATGCAGCAGGGATGAAGTGAAAAGCTTCATCTGGCAGCAACGGAACCGGCTGACGATACTGCGGTCTGATTTTCGCGTTATAAAGTTCAGGCTCTTACTCCGCCTGGGCTGATGTTGAAAGTGGGCTTTGTATGCCCGCTTTTTTTATTTTTCAGGGAAGGGCCGGATATGGCTGACACGGTAAATAAACAGGTAGAAGCAATTGCTCTTCCGGTGCTGGAGGAAATGGGGCTTGAACTGGTGGAGGTGCAGTACCGGCGGGAACGGAGCGGCTGGGTGCTGCGGCTGATTATTGACAGGGAGGGCGGTGTCACTCTCGATGACTGCACGGCCGCCAGCCGGGAAATCAGCCAACTGCTGGATATCGAGGACTTTATCGGTCAGACGTATACCCTGGAAGTATCTTCACCCGGACTTGACCGGCCCCTGAAAAGCCTGGCTGATTTCCAGCGTTTTATTGGCCGCAAGGCCAGGATAAAAACAAGTGAACCCATTGATGGCGAACATGTCTTTATCGGCAGGATACAAAATACGGAAGGAGACGCGATTATTTTGGAGATCGGCCGTCGGGAAGTGACAATACCTTTTGCCCGGGTAGACCGGGCCAGGCTGGAAGTAGAATTCTGATAGATGCACAAAAAAACGCAGCCGGCAGCAGGGCCAATGAATATAAATATGTAGGGAGAGCAATACCTGTCCGCATCGTGCTCTAGGCGGTGCGGAAAATTTTGAAAAACTTGTAAAAAATACCTGACTGCATTGGAGTTTTTGCGATGCGGCCAATTTAAAAAAACTTTACATGGCGGGCAAATCATGGCATCAGCAGCCGATGCGGGTTATGTAAATGCCGGTTTGTCATGGAGTACGAATTATGTCGTCGGATTTGAAGAGAATAATAGAACAGATCAGTAGAGACAAGGGGATAGAAAAACACCTGCTTTTCGAGACCATTGAAGAGGCCGTCCGCTCTGCAGCCCGCAAGAAATACGGGAGCCGTAGGGATATGGAAGTCCAGTACAACGAAGAACTCGGTGAGGTTGAGATTTTCCAGTTCCGCATGGTGGTGGATGAGGTTGAGGATGAGCAGACTGAAATTTCCATGAAAGAGGCTAAAACCCTGGATCCCGGTGTCAAGCTGCATGATGAAATCGGGACCAAGATGGAAAATATTGCCGAACTCGGCAGGATAGCGGCCCAGTCAGCCAAGCAGGTAATCATTCAGAAGATGAAGGATGCCGAGCTTGATGTCATCTACGATATGTACAAGGGCCGCACGGGTGAGATCGTTAATGGCATTGTGCAGCGATTCGAGCGGGGCAACATGATTATCAATCTGGGCCGTACCGATGCTGTTCTGCCCCATGGTGAACAGATCCCCAAGAGGTCATTCCGCCAGGGCGACAGGATCAGGGCCCTGCTCCTTGATGTGCGGCAGAGCGCCAGGGAACAGCAGCTCGTCTTGAGCCGCACCAATAATGATTTCCTGTCAAAACTTTTTGAGATGGAAGTGCCGGAAATTGCTGAAGGGATTGTCAGGATAATGGGGGTCAGCCGGGAGCCGGGCTTTCGGGCAAAGATAGCCGTTTCCTCCAGTGAGACGGATGTGGATCCGGTAGGGGCATGTGTTGGGATGAAGGGATCACGGGTGCAGAATGTGGTCCAGGAGCTGCAGGGTGAAAGGATTGATATTGTCCCCTGGAGTCCGGATCCGGCAAAATATGTATCCAATGCCATGGCACCGGCAGAGGTATCCATGGTTCTGGTTGATGAGGACAAAAAGTCACTTATGGTAGTGGTGCCGGATGACCAGCTGTCTCTCGCCATTGGACGTCAGGGGCAGAATGTCCGCTTGGCGTCAAAACTGATGGGCTGGAATATTGATGTGAAAAGCGAATCCAGGTATGCAAAGCTGGAAGAAGAAGGCTACCGGTCACTGCTCAATATTGAAGGTATTGATGAAGGCATTGCGGACATTTTTTATGACAGCGGCTACAGAACAGCCACCGATTTAAAAGGTGTACGGGTAGTGGAGATGGAAGGGCTGAAAGGCCTGAAGCCTGAACGGGTGGAAAAACTGGCCGCTGCAATCGAAGAATATCTTGAAGCGGCGGCGGCTGAACCGGATGCAGCAGAAAAGACAGCCGCCACGGCAGGCGCAGATGAAGCCGTCATAACACCGGCAGGCTCGAATTCCGGGACTGTAAGGATATATGAACTGGCCAAAGAGGCCGGGATGAAAAGCACTGAATTGGCGGACAAGCTGATTGCCCTCGGCTATGATATAAAAGGATACAGTTCAACCGTGGATGAAGAGACAGCAGAGAAAATACGGCATGAGGTTTTCAATGCCTGAGAGCATTATAAAATGACCCATGCAGATTTTTGCAGGAACCGGACGGAAAATCACCGCACCATAAAAAGAGAGCCGATTCGAACCTGCCTGGCATGCGGCAAACGCTTTGCCAAAAATCAGCTGTTAAAATTTATTCTGCATGAAGGACTGATAAAGCACGACAGCGGGGGAACCGGGCAGGGGCGTTCAGCCTATTGCTGCGATAATAAAAATTGCCGGCATATTTTTGTCGGACAAAAAAGAAAGATGTCCAGGGCCTTTCGGGTTCAGGACGGACAAATAAGTTTTGAGTTGAAGGACTGGGAGTAAAGAATGAGCAAAATCAGGGTATATGATTTAGCCAAAGAAGCCGGCATGGCAAGTAAAGAGTTGGCGGATAAGCTGATCGATCTTGGCTATAATATAAAAAGCCACAGTTCCACGGTAGATGATGATGTGGCTGATGAAATCCGCAGGAACGTGCTTGGCACGGTCGAGACGGAAGTGGTTGAAAAACGGATCAGTACAAAAGGACGTGCGACCATTATCCGCAGACGCTCACAGACCGTGCGGCGGGCGCCGGAGGCCCCCCCGCCTGTAGAAGAAGAGGCGGAAGCGGCCGACGAGGCAGAAGAGGTGCTCGAAGAGCCGGCGGCAGAAAAACCCGCCGCCAAACCTGCAGAAAAATCGGCGGTAAAGAAAAAGCAGGAAGAGGTTGCAGCTGAGGAAGCCGCAGCGCCTGATTCTACTGCAATAACGCCGGAAGAACCGGAAACGGTAGTTGAATCTGCAGCCGAGAAGCCTGCTGCGGAAGCAGAACCGTCGAAGAAGGTTGAGGAGCAGCCGAGTGCTGCGGCAGAGAAGAAAGAAGAAAAAAAACCGAAGGCCAAGTCGGTAAAACGGGTCGTGCCTCCCCGCAAGGGATTAGCCAAGGTTATCAAGAAGGCGGCGATCCAGGTCCCGGAGGAAGTACCGAAAACGCCCGCCAGGCCGGCAAGACCGAAAACAAGGGTTGCACCGGCGCAAAAACCTCCGGAGATGAAAGGGGTCGAAAGCGTACCGGGTGAAGAGACCCGTGCCGGCAAAGGAAAGAAAAAGGGGAAAAGACTTGTGCAGTTCCGTTCCGAGGCGGAGGAGCGCAGCGATCGTTTTAAAAAAGGGTTCGGTGGTAAACGGAAAGACCGACGAGGTTTCGGGGCTGACGGCGAATATGATTACGGCTCGCGGGGTATGCGCGGCAAAGGGAGGAAGAAAAAAACTGAAGCGCCGCCGCCGGCTGAGACCAAAGCCATCAAAAAACGGATCAAGATTTATGAAACAATCAGCGTCGGCGACCTGGCCCACCGGATGTCCATAAAAGTGAACCAGGTTATTGCCAAGCTGATGAGTCTCGGGGTCATGGCCACGGTAAACCAGATCCTGGATATTGATACCGCCACCCTGGTGGCAGCTGATTTCGGCTATGAAGTTGAACAGGGCATGACCGAAGAGATCGGGGTCCTGCAGATGGAAGAGCAGGAACAGGAAGTCGGCGGCAAGGCATTGCCCCGGCCTCCAGTCGTCACGGTCATGGGCCATGTTGATCATGGCAAGACCTCCATTCTGGACTCGATCCGCAAAACCGATGTTGCCCTGGGTGAAGCAGGGGGCATTACCCAGCATATAGGCGCCTATTATGTCCGATCCAGTCAGGGAGACGTGGTCTTTCTCGATACCCCGGGCCACGCTGCCTTTACTGAAATGCGATCCCGCGGTGCCCAGGTAACGGATGTTGTTGTCCTGGTCGTTGCCGCCGATGACGGGGTGAAAGACCAGACCAAGGAGGCGATCAATCATGCCCAGGCGGCCCAGGTGCCGATTGTGGTGGCAATCAATAAGATTGACAAGCCCGATGCCGATACCATGCGGGTGAAAAGGGAACTTGCCGAGTTGGGTCTGGTGCCGGAAGAATGGGGCGGTGATGTGATTTACTGTGAAACTTCAGCGAAAAAAGGCATCGGCATTGAAGACCTGCTGAATAATATTCTCCTGCAGGCAGAGGTCCTGGAACTGAAGGCAAACCCGAAACGCAAGGCGCGCGGCAGGGTTATTGAAGCGCAGCTTCATAAAGGAAGAGGACCCGTTGCCACCGTGCTGGTGCAGGAAGGCACCCTCCACCTTGGAGAACCGATAGTAATCGGGCAGCATTCCGGCAAGGTCCGGACCCTTACTAATGACAAGGGAGAACAGATCGAGGAGGCAGGACCGGCGATACCCGTCGAGATCCAGGGTCTTTCAGGCGTTCCCCAGGCAGGTGATGAGTTTACGGTGGTCCGGGACGAAAAAATGGCCAAGAACGTCAGCGCCTCCAGGCAGCTCAGGGCCCGGGAGCTGGAGCTTGCCTCCACCTCCAAGATTTCCCTGGACAAACTGTTTGATCAGGTGAGACTGGGTGATGTCAAGGAACTGCGCATAGTTTTGCGCTCCGATGTCCAGGGTACACTTGAGGCCTTCAGAGGGGCCATGGAAGAACTCAGCACCGATGAGATCAAGGTGCGCATTCTGCATGAGGGAACCGGCACTATTACCGAGTCTGATGTGCTTCTTGCCTCTGCCTCGGATGCCATTATCATCGGCTTTAATGTCCGACCGCCGGTAAAGGTGAAGGAACTTGCGGCCAAAGAGCATGTTGACATCAGATTCTATGATGTTATCTACCATGCCCTTGACGATATCAAGAATGCCATGGTCGGCCTGCTGGAACCTGAATTTAAAGAAGTGGTTATTGGCAGCGCCGAGGTGCGGGAAACCTTTCAGGTGCCGAAGATCGGCACCATTGCCGGCTGTTATGTCATAGACGGCAAGGTGGCGCGCAATGCCAAGGTCAGGGTGCTGCGGGACGGCGTTGTCATTTATACCGGGCAGATGGGCTCATTGAAACGGTTCAAGGATGATGCCAAAGAAGTGGCAAGCGGCTACGAGTGTGGTATCGGCATAGACAACTTCAATGACATTAAGGTCGACGATATTATCGAAGCCTTCATCATGGAAGAAGTGGAAGCGACCCTGTAAGAATTGTTGAGATTGATCAGGCACGATAAGGCAAAGGAATGATGGCTGTGCATCCGAAGAAAGATTTATACCCGTTTGGCAGGGCGGCTGGAGAAAGTAAGCGCCCGAAGCGGGTTGCGGATATGATAACGAGTGAGATCGCCCTGCTTCTGCTCCGCAAGGTCAAAGATCCCCGCCTGACCAGGGTCAGCATTGTCCGGGCTGAGGTGACCAGGGATTTACGCCGGGCCGTGGTATATTACAGTGTCCTGGGGGATGAGCAACAGGTCAGGAAGGCTGCGGCAGGACTGGATAGCGCCAGAGGGTTCATTCGCAGTCATCTTGCCAGGGAACTCGACCTGCGGGTAACCCCGGAGCTGGTTTTCAAGCATGATCTTTCCATGGCCCGGCAGGAGGAAATGGAAAGGCTGCTGAAGGAGATACAGAGTAATGCCGATCCATCCGAAACAGGCTCCTAGCCGGATTTCCGGCCCATTGAGCCGGGCGGGCAACGTGCTTATAGCCTGCCACGTGTTTCCGGATGCTGATGCCCTGGGGTCGCAACTGGGACTTGGAGAAATTCTGGAGTCCCTCGGGAAGAAGGTATATTATTATTGTCAAGATCCCGTATCGAGAATGTTTGAATTTATGCCCGGTTATGAAAAGCTCAGGGTTGACCTGCCGGACATAAACCGGTTTGATGCGGCTGTTGCCGTGGACTGCGGCGACCGTTTCCGTCTTGGCCATGAAATGGAAGCCCTGCTGCGGATCGAACCGTTTCTTGTTATTGATCATCATGCGGGACACAAGGATTTCGGGAATATACGCTGGGTTGAAGCAGACCGGTCCTCGACCGCGGAAATGATTTATGATCTGGCCCAGGCGCTTGATGCTGAAATTTCTTACAATGCGGCCTTTTGTCTCTATACGGCGATGGTTTCCGACTCCGGTTCTTTTAAATATGAATCGACCTCGGCCTATACATTTCATGTTGCCGGCCATTTATTGGACCGCGGAGTGATGCCTGCCGAGGTTGCCGGCAAACTGTATGACAACTTTTCGGTGCACCGTTTGCGCCTGCTGGAAAATGTCCTTGGTTCGCTGGAGCTCTATGCTGATGAGCAGATAGCATTCATCTACGCCACCAATGAAATGTTTGCGGCAACCGGGACCAAACCTGAGGACACCGAAGAATTTATCAGCTTGCCGCGCGCGCTTCGTTCGGTTAAAGTTGCCGCCTTTTTAAAGGAGTCGCCCGGTGGATTTATCAAAGTCAGCCTCAGGGCCAAGGGGGAATGCGACGTATCCCGGGTGGCGGCCGAATTCGGCGGCGGCGGCCATAAAAATGCAGCCGGCTATAGGCTCAAGGACAGAACAATGGCTGCAATACGCGATGAACTACTGCAGAAGCTCAAACAAGGCCTGCAGTCGAATTGACCGCGGCATCTGCATGTCGCTGCTGGTTATGATGACATTTGCAACAAACAATAAACAGGATCCGCTACAGGCGAAGAGGAGATATTCGTTATCCGGAAAGACCCCTCCATCTGCGGCGGCAGGGATTTTTTCGGTGTGCAAACCGGAAGGCGTTTCGTCCTTTCGCATGGTACAGCTGGTACGGCGGATTCTCGGGATTAAAAAGGTCGGACATACCGGCACTCTGGACCCGTTTGCCTCCGGCGTTCTTATAGTCTGTGCCGGCCGCCCGGCAACCAGACTCATTCCCCGGTTAATGGAGGGGGACAAGGAATATGAAGCGACCCTGCACCTGGGAATCACAACGGATACCGGGGACCCTGAAGGAAGAGTGATCGAAAGGCGGCCCCTTCCGGACTTGACGGCAACCGATATTGCCGAGTGTCTGGTGCAATTTACCGGCGAACAGATGCAGACACCGCCCGCCT
This sequence comes from uncultured delta proteobacterium, assembly GCA_963783905.1. Taxonomy (GTDB): domain Bacteria; phylum Desulfobacterota; class Desulfobulbia; order Desulfobulbales; family BM004; genus BM004. Next base: position 217,286 of record CAWAPG010000015.1, read on the forward strand.
ACTCAGCATTGAAGCATAAAGGAAAACCTTTGTACTATTATGCCCGGAGAGGTATAGAGGTGGTAAAGGAACCCCGGTGCATAAATATTAAGAAGCTGCAGTGCCTTGACCTGGCCAGGGAAACAATAACCCTGAAGGTTGTCTGCTCCCGAGGCACCTATATCAGAACGCTTGCCGCCGACATCGGTGAATTTTTGGGTTGCGGCGCACATCTGAGCCGTCTGAAAAGAACCAGGAACGGATTTTTCTCCCTCGACGAAGCCTTGCCGGGTGAGAAGCTGTTTATTGCGGAAACAGGCAGATCACTGCTGGAATCACACCGGATATCGGTGGATATGGTACAGGAATTACTTGCCGACAGCGAATAAAATAATTAATGAGGATAATCAGGCTGGCAGGATAATCTTACGGGCATGCCACTTTAACTGTAACCCGTGATGATGAAACCTGGAGAACCGGCATTTTTTGAAACAAGTGAAGGAGGATAATTGTGGCACAGCAAGCTGAGAAAAAACATGAAATCATAGAAAAATTCAAGACGCACGAAAAGGATACCGGCTCATCCGAGGTTCAGATAGCACTGCTGAGTGACCGGATCACCTATCTGACTGAACATTTCAAGGTCCATAAAAAGGATCATCATTCCCGCCGCGGCTTATTGAAGCTCGTCGGGCAGCGGCGAAGGCTTCTGCAATACTTGAAGCAGAAGGATATTTCCAAGTATCGCGCTATAATTCAGGAACTTGGGATCCGCAAGTAAACGGCAGAAAAGATTCAGCCGGACCATTTTATCTTTCCGGTTGCGGGAATCAACTCTCATTCTCCGGTTTAACCGGGCAGACGGGGGGATTCCTGCCGGAGAGACATGCTTGCAGTAAAACTTTCAGGTTGGAGCGGATTTGATTCTTGCCGATGTCGGGAGATTGCCGCACCAACAGCTGAATAAATCAGAAGGAGAATTCATGTATAAAAAAGTTGAAGCCGAAATAGGCGGCAGAATATTGACCATCGAAAGCGGCAAAGTTGCCAGGCAAGCCAATGGCTCGGTATGGGTTACCTATGGCGGTACCGTGGTGCTGGTAACCGCAACAGCTGCCAAGGAAGCAAAACCTGACATGGGCTTTCTGCCCCTGACGATTGAATACCAGGAGAGGTTATATTCAGTCGGCCGTATTCCGGGAAGTTTTTTCCGGCGTGAAATCGGCCGGCCGACAGAAAAAGAAACCCTGACCTGCAGAATTATCGACCGGCCGCTGCGTCCCTTATTTGCCGACGGCTGGATGAATGAAACCCAGGTGATCGCCACCGTGTTTTCCGCCGATCAGCTAAATGATCCAGACATCCTGGCCATGACCGGTGCATCCGCCGCCCTGACAATTTCCGATATCCCCTTCCAGGGCCCGATTGCCGGGGTGAGGATCGGGTATATTGACGGCCAGTATGTGGTAAACCCGACCAAGGAGCAGCTGGAAGTGTCAGGGATGGATATTGTGGTTGCCGGCACCCGTGATGCTGTGGTCATGGTCGAGGGTGGTGCCGACAACCTGTCCGAGGAAGTGGTCCTGGACGGGATTTTTTACGGCCATCAGCAGCTGCAGGTACTCCTTGACCTGCAGGAGGAATTGCGGACGGCTCTGGGAAAAACAAAATATCAGATTGAAACGCCGGAAATAGATGAAGCGTTGGCCAGAAAAGTCGAAGAAGCTGCGGCCGCCGGGATGTCGGAGGTGGTCACCACGGCCGACAAGATGGAACGGGGCCGCGTCTATGATGCATTGAAGGTACGGGTCGTGGCCGAATTGGCGGATGAAAAGGAAGATTGCGCCGCCGAAGTCAAAGAACTCTTGAGTAATCTCAAGAAAAAAATGATGCGGGATAAAATAGTTGTGGAGAAATCCCGAATTGACGGCAGGGCCTTTAACGAGGTGCGTCCGATTTCATGTGAAGTCGGCTGCCTGCCGCGGACCCATGGTTCCGCCCTGTTCACCCGCGGCGAAACCCAGGCGATCGTAACGGCCACCCTGGGCAGTGAAGGTGACCAGCAGCGGATCGAAACTCTTAACGGGGAGTCCTTTAAACACTTCATGCTGCATTACAACTTTCCGCCTTTCTCCGTCGGCGAGGTGCGGTTCATGCGCGGGCCGAGCCGCAGGGATATCGGCCACGGCGCCCTGGCGGAACGGGGCATTAATGCCGTATTGCCCCCGGCAGAGGATTTTCCCTATACCATGCGGGTCGTTTCAGACGTCCTTGAATCAAACGGTTCTTCATCCATGGCGACCGTCTGTGGTGCCAGTCTGGCACTGATGGACGGCGGCGTCCCGATTGATAAACCGGTCTCAGGCATTGCCATGGGACTGATAAAAGAGGGGGACAACGTCATCATCCTCTCCGATATCCTGGGGGATGAGGATCATCTGGGAGATATGGATTTCAAGGTTGTCGGCACCGCTGATGGTATCACCTCACTGCAGATGGATATCAAGATCGGCGGCGTCACCAGGGAGATCATGAATACCGCCCTGCATCAGGCCAAAGAGGGACGGCTGCATATTCTGGAAAAGATGGCGGAGGCCATTTCCCAGCCGCGCAAGGAAATTGCATCCCATGCGCCGAAATTTTTCATCATGACCATCAACCCGGACAAGATCCGGGATATCATCGGCCCGGGAGGCAAAATCATCAAGGGGCTTACCGCTGAATACGGCGCCAAGATTGAAGTGGATGATTCCGGCACGGTGAAGATATTCTCTCCCAGCGGCGAGATTGCCCAGAAACTCATGGAACGCATCGAAGATATCACCCAGGAGGCCCAGGTGGGCAAGATCTACAATGGTGTTGTTAAAACCATTAAGGATTTCGGAGCATTTGTCGAGATCCTGCCCGGAACCGACGGCCTGGTGCATATTTCCGAACTGGCCGACAAACGGGTCAATAAAGTGACGGATATCCTGAAAGAGGGCGATGAGGTCAAGGTGAAGGTCCTGGAGATCGACTCCCGCGGCAAGATCAGGTTAAGCCGCAAAGCGGTGCTTGCAGAAGAAAATAAATAACAGCCATCAACCGCATCCGGTTTTATTTTCCTGCGAAAAAATTCTTCGCGGGGCGGGATCAATACAACCGGGTCGGCGACTGATTTTAACGGCACAGGAATTAAGACAAGTCCTGCAAGCCAATGTAAACCAGGCCGGGGTCTTCATGAAAGCCGACGCAAACCCCCGGCCTTTTTATGAGACAACCGTCTCCATCCAGCTTCTTATTCCATGTTTAACAAAACAGTCCTGCCGAACGGCATCAGGATCATTACCGAAGCCCTGCCGCATTCAAAGGTGGTTTCGGTGGGGGTCTGGATAAATGCCGGTTCCAGGGATGAGCATGATCTGAACAGCGGCTCAGCTCATTTTATCGAGCACATGCTTTTCAAGGGGACATCCCGACGTTCAGCCCGGGATATTGCCCGGGAGTTTGATGCCCTGGGCGGTTCGGCCAATGCATTTACCACCAGGGAAAATACCTGCCTGCACGCCACGGTTACGGACAGTAAGCTTTCCATACTGGTGGAAATGTTTGCGGATCTGCTGATCAATTCATTATTTGCCGAAGAAGAAATAGAGCGGGAGCGGCAGGTTGTCCTGCAGGAGATGCATATGGTCGAAGACACGCCGGACGACCATATCCATGATCTTTTTGCCGCCCAGATCTGGGGAATGCACCCCCTGGGAAAAACCATACTCGGAAGCCATGAGATTGTAACGGCCATGGATTCCGGGAAGCTCCGGGAATATGTGCGGCAATACTATACAACTGACCGAATAGTCATTGCTGCGGCCGGTAATGTCGCCCATGATGATTTTGTCGCCCTGTGGCAAAAAACTTTTGCCACATTCGGCCAAGGCGCTTCGGCCGTACCGCAACGCAATACCCCGTCATTACTGCCTCCAGGTCGGAAAATATATGCCAAGCCCCTGGAGCAGGCGCATATCATTCTCGGAACTTACGGGTTATCGGCAACTGATGCGGACCGGTTTAATTATCTGCTGTTCAATGTTCTCCTCGGCGGCAATATGAGTTCGCGTCTTTTTCAGGAGATCAGGGAAAAAAGGGGGCTGGCCTATTCGATCTATTCCTATATCGCCTCCTATTGCGACTCCGGTTATCTTGCCATCTATCTTGGCATCGACCCCAAGGCGGTTAATGAATCATTGGAGCTGATTGTCCGGGAAATAAACATTCTGCAGAATATACCGGTATCAGCAACAGAACTGGCCAATGCCAAGGACTTTGTTAAAAGCGGCATGTTCCTGGGCATGGAGAATATGGAGGCGATTATGAGCCGCATTGCCCGGAATGAATTGTATTTCAACCGATATATTCCGGTGGCAGAGGTGATGGATTCCATTGACCGGGTCACGGATGAGGATTTGCTGCGGCTTGGCACCAAAATCTTCGGCCGCCGGAAATTAACCGTTGTCGGTCTCGGCCCCCTGGATGAGTCCGGGATTGACTGGAAAACATAATGAGTTGCACCGGAAATTAATTTTTTACCCTCAGGCTGAACCATGATTAAACCTGTTGTTATCAACATCAGCTGGCTGGATCCTCAAAATGCAGCCGATTTAAGCCTGCCCGCCTATCATTCCTCCGAGGCATCCGGCCTGGATGTGGCGGCTGCGGTTGCAGAGCCCGTTGCATTGGCTCCCGGGGAAATAAAATTGATACCCACTAATCTTGCGGTTGCCATTCCGCCGGGATATGAGATCCAGGTGCGTCCCCGCAGCGGTCTTGCCATAAAACACGGGGTAACAATCATTAACAGCCCAGGGACCATTGACGCCGACTACCGCGGTGAAATAAAAATCGGCCTGATTAACCTCGGTCCGAAACCGTATACAATTCACCGTGGTGAACGGGTGGCGCAGCTCGTGGTTGCCGCGGTGCAGAAGGCTGCTCTGCAGGTGGTTGCCGAACTGGATAAAACAGCCCGCCAGGACGGCGGGTTCGGGCATACGGGGAAATAATTGCAAATATTGTTCATAGGTAATTGTTTTTTCAAAATCGAATATACAGGAAAAGAATGAAGTTTTGCGTGCTCGGCAGCGGCAGCAGGGGAAATGCCACCTATATTGAGTCAGGCGGCACCGGAATTCTCATAGATGCGGGCATGTCCGGCATAGAACTGCAGAAAAGACTTGCATCCGTAGGTGTCGCGCTTTCTGCACTAGCTGCCATCCTGGTCACCCATGAGCATAATGATCATATCCAGTCGGTTGGGGTTCTTTCCCGCCGGGTAAAGATTCCGGTCTATGCCAATGAGGCAACATTTGCCGCGGCTTCAAAGACAGTTAACAGGCTTTATTCCTACAACGAGTTTGAAACAGGCACCCCCTTTCATTTCCGTAACTTGGAGATACATCCGTTCGCCATATCCCATGATACGGAAGATCCGGTCGGGTTTCGGATTTCAGACGGAGATGTTTCTCTGGGCTACTGCACGGATACGGGAAAGGTGTCACGCCTCATGCGGCATCGCCTGGCATCCTGCCAGGCCCTCGTTCTTGAAAGCAACCATGACATAGCAATGCTGCAGCACGGAAGCTATCCGCCCTATCTTAAGCAGAGAATACGGTCCAGTCACGGCCATCTTGACAACGTGGAGTCGGCGGCTTTTCTCCGGGAACTGCTGCATGAAGAGCTGCAGCACGTGGTTCTTGCCCACCTGAGCGAGGAAAACAATCATCCTGAAATCGCCCTGCATGGTGCGCTTGATGTCCTGCAGGACAAGCATCATTGCCGGGAAACAACTGTGCGGATATCGGTGGCAAGCCAGGGATGCACCGGCGAGTTGGTCTGCCTGTCCGGCAAGTAACCGGTTTTCATCCGCCGAATAAATTTTTCCGGTTATTTAAAAAAATCATCACTTCCCGTCCGGTCCGGCAATGGATCAGGCCGGCTGTTGAGCAGATATTCCTGTCTGATGTTTGCCAGCGCTGCAAAGATATTGGATTTGACCCTGGAATCAAGTTCGCTCAGCATTGCCAATACTTTTCGTGCTTCCTGTCTTTTCGAATCCACATCCCGGGGACAGGGATTTTTCACCGGTACGATGGATGCTGCCGCCGCTGTTTCCATGATATCTTTTTTTTCAAGATAGGCCAGGGGTCTGATTATGTGTACACGGCCGTTAAAAAGTTTCTGCTTCGGGACCATGGTGCTGATATTTCCGGCATAGAGCAGATTGATGAAAAATGTTTCCAGGATATCATCCTTATGGTGTCCGAAAGCTATCTTGTTGCAGTTCTTTTCTTCGGCGATGGCAAAAAGACGGTTTCTGCGCAGCCGGGCGCAGTGATAACAGACGCTTTTGCCTTCCTCCGAAGCGAGCGCCCTCTGCCAGAAGTCCGTTTTTTCGATCAGGTGCCGGATGCCGATGTTCTGCAGCTGTCCGGCAACTTTATGGCTCGTCGTGGAGTCAAATCCGCTGTCGATGTGAACCGCCAGAATATCGTATTGAATCGGGGCCTTGTGCTGCCAGTAGTCGAGAATCCAGGCCAGAACAAGGCTGTCGACGCCACCGGAAACTGCAACCAGCACCCGGTCGGTGTCAGCCAACATTGCGTAGTCGTGCATGGCCCTGCCGATGCTCCGATTTGCTGCCGCGCTCAGCACCTTCATAAAAGCTATCCTAAGTCCGTCAGCGCCCTCTTCTGTATTTCAGGTTTAAAGCGGAATCGGTTCGATGATGGTTTGCCATGTCGGATTATTGCTGCGTTGGAAAATGGAGGACATCCCGCAGCCCGAAAGGATAATTTTAAAACAGTTTTCCAGCAGGTATCCGGTTCTGCCATTCATTCCTACTTAAGGTATGGACAACTGCCGAGTTTTTTCGTCAGTCCAGCCCTTGACAGCTCTGCAGCCGTAAGCCAGCGAAAGCCTGAACCCGTGGTCCGGGTACTGAGGATGTTATCAAAAAGAGGCTGCTGGGTCTGATCAAAATCAGCACTCCATACAACCTGCCCACTGGCTATGGCAAGAAGTTTAAAGGTGAAGGCAACCGAGGCGGGTTTGTTAACGGCATATGCCGATCCCAATCTGGTCTGATAACGTTTTACTTCTGTGATTAAAACAGCATCGTAATGGTATTGCTGCCCGGCTTCTCTTGCCAGATAGAGGGTTTCGCCTGTTTCCGTCGACTGCAGGCCTTCCAGTTCGGTTTGTGATATGAAATGGACATCATCGTAGTCTCTGAAATATTCGTTTAATAGTGAATCGATGATTTTGGCTCCGCCCTCAAGCTGTTTTCTTGTCTGGCTATCGGCTGGCAGAACCGTGGTCCTGGCAGGCCGGGACGGCAGGATGCCGATGGAGCTTATCGGAACAAGCTCCTTGGTCGTCTCCTCCTGGGGGATATTGGAACATCCGGCGGAAAATAGAAAAAGGGTGCTGATGGTCCAACTGATGAAAAAAACATGAAGGTGTTTCACTGGAGGACTCCTTTGCTTACAATAGAGCAGCTGTTGTAATAGCTTGGCCGGGGCCCCGCATTTCCCGGCAGGGAAGCGGGGGAAACCAGGCCGGCGGGCACTTTTTGCGATAACATTAACAGTAATTTCAGTCGTATTCTTCTCCGGCAGAATCTTTCCTTACAAAGACCCCTTTGAAGAAAGAGGGCCTTTACTCCTGGGTTCGGGACTGACCGCCTGTCCCAGGGCCCGGCCCAATGCCTTGAAAACCGCCTCAATGACGTGGTGGGTATTGTCACCGTGCTCGACCTTTACATGCAGGGTAAGACCGCCGTGCAAAGCCAGGGCCCTGAGGAATTCTTTAGCAAGGGCAGTATCGAAAGTACCGACTTTCTGGTCCTTGAGCGGAGCATCAAAGTACAGGTAAGGCCGGTTGGAAATATCAACTGCAACCTGAGCTTGGGCTTCGTCCATGGGGATAACACTATAGCCGTAGCGGCATATGCCGCTTAAGTCGCCCAGGGCGGACTTAAATGCCTGTCCCAGGCAGATGCCGAGGTCCTCAACCGTATGATGGTCATCCACCTCAACATCTCCGGCACCGTCAATATCAAGATCAAAAAAACCGTGCACCCCGAAAAGTGTCAGCATGTGGTCCATGAAGGAAACACCGGTTCGGATGGAGGTGTTGCCAAGTCCGTCAAGTTTGAGACGCAGCCTGATATCTGTTTCCTTGGTCTTGCGCTTTATTTCCCCGACTCTGGATGCTTTGCCCATGGATGTCGCCCCATTATTTCATAAATGCATTTACGTTGTTCATAACGGCATAGATTACAGCAGGAGAGGGTATCATCGCCCGATGCCATTGCCCATGCAAAATAAGCATTATGAATACCTATACAATTTGTATGGTAGGAGGGCAATAGTGATATGCTGTTTTTTTGAAAAAAGTGATATACTGATTTTGGGCCAACTGCGGTGGAAATAAACCATGGTTTTTTTGTTGACAACGAACAGGTGACCCGTTATATTCCCTGGCTTTCCAGTTGGTTTGCGCGAGCGGGAATAACTCAGTGGTAGAGTGCAACCTTGCCAAGGTTGAAGTCGCGAGTTCGAATCTCGTTTCCCGCTCCATTTTCCCCTGTTTGTTTTTACTGGAATGGTTCGACCTGTGTCGGGCCTTTTTTTATTGACAGAATAGAGTTTCCGCAATATAAATTAAAAGTTTATTCATGGCCGGGATATTGCGCTCCGGGGGTATTTGTCCGGGGTGAAATCCCTTTTTTGATAAATAAGCCAGAGGTTGACTCTTCAGCCTTTTGAAAATCTGGATTTTACGTTTGTTGAGGATTGTATCATGAAGACCTATCATACTCCGGTTAAGGAGATTGAAAGGAAATGGTTTGTTGTTAACGCCGAGGACAAGGTGCTGGGTCGTCTGGCTTCTGAGATAGCAACCCGGTTGCGCGGTAAGCATAAACCGAATTTTTCCCCCCATATGGATGTCGGTGACTTCATCGTGGTTGTTAATGCCGATAAGGTGAAGCTGAGCGGCAATAAGCTTGATGACAAAGTTTATTATCATCATACCGGCTATATAGGGGGCATCAAATCACTGACTGCCCGGGAGGTCCTTGATAAAAAACCGACCGAGCTTCTTAAGATGGCGGTAAAAGGCATGCTGTCCAAAAACAGCTTGGGACGCAAGCAATTGAAAAAGCTCAAGATTTATACAGGAAGCCAGCATCCCCATGCGGCCCAGAAACCTGAAATGCTTGAACTTTAATGCCGACAAATTTAAGGAAGTACATTTAAAGAAGTACAAAGAGTAATGGAGAGCAACTAATGGCTGATAACAGATATTATGCTACCGGCAAGAGAAAAACCGCTGTGGCCAGGGTCTGGATCAAACCGGGAGCAGGCGATATCCAGGTAAATAACCTTACGGTTGAAGAATACTTCGGCGGCGGTTTTTTGCGCAAAAAGATTGAAAAGCCGTTTACCACAACTGAAACCCAGGAACAGTTCGATGTTATGGCTACCCTGAAGGGCGGCGGCAAGAATGCCCAGGCAGAAGCCCTGCGGCATGGTATTTCCAGAGCCCTGCTGGAGGTGAACCCCGATTACAGACTGACACTGAAGAAGACAGGGCTGCTGACCAGGGACCCCAGGGCCAAGGAAAGAAAGAAATACGGGCAGAAAGGCGCCAGAGCAAAATTTCAGTTTTCGAAACGGTAAACGTATACCGGGATATTTTGCCCCGCAGTGTATTATGAAACAGGGGAAGACGATTTTGCGGTTGTCTTCCCCTGTTTTTTTTTGTTTATATGCCGGGAGATAACAACCGGTTCTTTCGGCTTGGCAGTTGGTGCAGCAAATAAGGCTAATCGGCACCATGGGTTAAATTTAATGATTTGCCACGGTGCCGTCGTGCCGGGCAGAAACTGACGCTTATGACGCCTGTCCCTTTGAGCTGAAATTATAAAAAGGTAAGGTATTTTATTCGGCAGCACTTCCGGTGTTGCCGGAACAGCAGGAGAAAAAATGATTCGTATAGGTATCGTCGGGGCATCAGGGTACACCGGGGTCGAGCTTGCGCGTCTGCTCTGCAGTTGTCCCAACGTCAAATTAACGGTGGCCACATCCAGGCAGTATAAAGGCAAAAAACTATCAGAAGTCTATCCCAGCCTGGCGGGCTTGGTCGATATTGTCTGTGAGGACCTGCCGATGGAAGAATTGGTTCACCGGGCTGATTTATTTTTTACGGCAGTGCCGCATCAGACCGCCATGGCAATTGTTCCGGAGCTGCTGCAGGCCGGCAAGAAGGTGGTGGATCTTTCCGCGGATTTTCGACTGCATGATGGTGCGGTGTATGAAAAATGGTACCAGAAGCATACGGCAACGGAATATCTTGCCGAAGCGGTATATGGTCTGCCGGAGCTGCACCGGGAGCAGATTGCACCAGCCCGGCTGGTCGCCAATCCCGGGTGTTATCCAACCAGCGTTATCCTGGGACTGGCGCCATTGCTCCGGGCGGAAGCCATTGAACCGGAAACAGTAATAGTTGATTCCAAGTCCGGTACTTCCGGGGCCGGAAGGTCGGCCCAGACCGGGACTCTTTTCTGTGAAGTAACTGAGGGATTTAAGGCATATAAGGTTGCTGCACACCGCCATACTCCGGAGATGGAGCAGGAAATAAGCAAACTCTGCGGCCGACCGATTACCATCTCCTTTACCCCGCATCTGCTGCCGATTTCACGGGGTATTCTCAGTACGATCTATGCAAAACTGGTCAAACCCATAACCGATGATGAGGTTTACAGGCTGTACCGGGAATTTTATCAGGATGAATTCTTTGTCAGGCTGTGTGTCCCGGGCGTATTTCCGGCAACACAGTTCGTCCGCGGATCAAACTTCTGCGACATAGGTTTTAAAACTGACAGCCGCACCGGCAGAGTAGTGGTGCTTGCGGCAATTGACAACCTGGTGAAGGGGGCAGCCGGCCAGGCGGTGCAGAATATGAACCTCATGTGCAATCTGCCGGAGACGAAGGGGCTCCTGGCTGTTCCTCTGTTCCCGTGAGTCCAAAGCGCAACATAAAACTGCTGCTGGCCTTTGATGGTACGGCCTATGCCGGCTGGCAAAAGCAGAAGTCGGGAAAAACAATACAGGGGGAGATCGAAGACCGCCTCCACGTCATGACCGGGGAAGACGTCTGTCTGCACGGGGCCGGAAGAACGGATGCCGGGGTGCATGCCCTGGGTATGACGGCAAACTTCATAACCGGGACTGAAATTCCCTGCCGGGGATTGGTCAAAGGCTTAAACAGCCTGTTGCCGGGTGACATAAGGATCTTGGAGGCGGCGAAGGTGGCGGCCGGCTTTCAGGCCCGGCGCAGTGCCAGGGCCAAGACATACTGGTTCAACCTGTCAAACGGCCCGGTGCAATTGCCGACGGAACGTCTCTATTGCGCCCATGTTGCCGCTGAACTTGATTTTACCGCCATGAGTGCCGGTTTGGAATATGTAACGGGAACGCATGATTATTCAAGCTTTGAAGGTTCCGGGTCCCGTGACCATACAGAATTCGGTCGGGGAGCAGTACGGACAATTTTCGCGGCCGGACTTAAGACAATGGCGGCAGGAAATTATCATAGGTTTATCATAACCGGAGATGGTTTTTTGCGGCATATGGTTAGAAACATAGTGGGCACCATGATTGAGATTGGTCGGGGCCGGCTGGCTTCATCGGAAGTAAATGGCATTCTTGCCGCCAGAAATAGGTCTGCCGCAGGACCTACGGCTCCGGCCCGCGGTCTTTTTTTAAAAGAGGTTCTGTACGAGTAACATAAAGACAATGTTTCGTATGCATTTTCAGGAATTTTTACCGAAAGGAAGGTGAACATGAAACCGTATGCAGAGCTTAGTAAAGCTGAATTACAGGCCCGCAGAGAGAAACTGTCTGCCGGCTATAACGATTTCCAGGCGAAAAAGCTCACCCTGGACATGACCCGTGGCAAACCGAGCCCGGAACAGCTGGATCTTGCCATGGCAATGCTGACCGGCGATATCAGCGGTGAATATCGTTCCCCAGGCGGGGTAGATTGCCGCAATTACGGCGGGCTTGACGGCATCAGGGAGGCCAGGATCCTTTTTGCCGAGTATCTAGGAGTGGATGATGATGAGATAATCGTCGGCGACAGCGCCAGCCTGAAAATAATGCATGACACCATAATGGGGGCCCTGATCCATGGCATGGTTGACAGCATCCTGCCATGGGGAAAGCTTGACCGGGTTAAATTCATCTGCCCCAGCCCGGGATACGACCGGCATTTTGCCGTCTGCCAGTACCTGGGCATCGAGATGATAACGGTTGGCATGAATAACGACGGACCGGACATGGATGCGGTGGAAGAACTCACGGCTGCAGATGCAGCGATCAAGGGAATCTGGTGCGTCCCGAAGTACAGCAATCCCACTGGCATCACCTATTCCGATGTCGTGGTGGACCGTCTCGCCTCCATGGAGACCAAGGCCGGCGATTTTACCATATTCTGTGATAATGCCTATGCGGTGCATCATCTGTCCGAAGAAAGGGATCAGCTGAAAAATATGCTCACCGCCTGTAAGGAAGCGGGCAACCCGGACCGGATTTTTCTCTTCGGATCAACGTCAAAAATAAGTTTTGCCGGTTCCGGCGTGGCCATGATGGCTGCCAGCAGAAAAAATATAGAATTTATCCTGGGCAAGATGCAGTTTCAGACCATCGGTCCCAACAAATTGAACCAGCTGCGTCATGTCCTGTTCTTCCAGGATCTTGCCGGTATCGAAGCCCACATGAAAAAACATGCCGCCATTCTGAAGCCCAAGTTTGATGCAGTCCTTGATGTCCTGGACCGGGAACTGGCCGGCAGCGGCACCGCCTCATGGAGCAGGCCCAACGGCGGCTATTTTATCAGTATTGATACCATGCCCGGCTGTGCCAGGGATGTAATAAAAAAAGCCGCTGCAGCCGGGGTCAAGCTGACACCGGCGGGGGCGACTTTCCCATACGGCAGGGACCCTGAAGACAGAAATATCCGGATTGCCCCGTCCTTTCCCTCCCCTGCAGACCTTAAGACAGCAATGGATCTGGTGGTTATCTGCATTCAGCTGGTCAGCATTGACAAGTTGCTGAACCGGACCTGAAAACTCAGAACAGAAAAACCTGTTCATTATTTGCTGGACCGTAAAAATGCCTATTTTGGTTGTGAGTAAAAATACCTAATAAGTTCTTGTTGCAGTCAGGGGTTCAAATTCTTTCTTTTGCTCCCCTTTTTTTTGAGTGATACATTGTGGTACTTTCCAACAATATAAAGGGCCATGCCGCGGGAATTTTTTGGAAATTCAACCGCAGTTTTTCTTGACAAGGAATAGTGTATGAATTAAGTAACTGCCGCTAAGTGGACGTGGTATTTTGCTACCGTAACCAAGGAGCTTTTAGTGTGGCACAACAACCTCTGTTAGATCATCTTTATGTGGCCGCTTTTTTTCTGGGCGGCCTTCTTATGGCAGTGGGACCGTTTATCATTGCCCATATCTTTGCACCCCGCAGCACCAGAAATATTTTAAACAAAACCACTCAGGCCATCGAATGCGGTGTTGAACCAATTGGTGATCCCTGGATCAGATTCGGTATTGTTTATTATCTCTATGCCTTAATTTTCCTGGCCTTTGACGTTGATATCCTGTTTCTGTTTCCAGTGGCTCTGGCCTATGACACCGTCTTTGTTTTTCGTGATTTTGTTGAAATCCTCATTTTCGTCGGCATCTTATCGCTGGCATTAGTGTATGCATGGATAAAGGGAGTATTTAAGTGGGAACGCAAGACGTACAGCCCCCGATAATTCATTTTGCCGCCCTAGACAAGATACTGTCACTGGGGCGGGCTAATTCACTATGGCCGATGACCTTCGGACTAGCCTGCTGTGCTATTGAAATGATGGCTACAGGCGCGGCCCGCTTTGATCTGGCCCGTTTCGGAGCGGAGGTGTTCAGACCCTCGCCCCGGCAGTGCGATGTCATGATCGTGGCCGGAACCATATCCAAGAAGATGGAGCCGGCAGTAAAAACGCTTTATGACCAGATGCCGGAACCCAAGTGGGTTATTGCCATGGGAAACTGTGCCATTTCGGGGGGGCCGTTTGTATTTGAAGGCCAGTACGGCATCGTCGAGGGCGCGGATAAATTTCTGCCGGTTGATATCTATATTCCCGGATGTCCCCCCAGGCCGGAGGCCCTTATCGAAGGCATTCTGCAACTTGAAGAAAAGGTCACCGGATCCCGGCGATGGCCACGGGTGGAGGCTAAATAAGAAATGCTGCTGGTAACAATCAAAGAGGCCTTGAAAGGTCTTTACGAAGACATGCAGGAAACCCGGGAAGCCCCGGAAGCAGATGCTGAAGAAAAAGTTGCCGAAACTCCTGCTCCAGAAGAAACAGTTCCGGCCCCGGAAGGTGAGGCAGAAGAAAAAACCCCGGAGAAGAAGGAAATACAGGCGGAAGAAGCCGCGGCCGCCGATGAGCCCCCTGCCCCACCAGGTCCCGAAGAAACCGATTATAAGACCAAGGGCTATCATCTGAATGTCGTTCTGCCGCCGGAAAAGGTTGTGGCCGCTGTCGAGATCCTCAACCGGGAGAATTTCTTTTTGGAGGCCGTAACCGGGGTGGACTGGATTGATGAACAACAGATGGAAGTGGTGTATGATTTCAACCATTTTGATGAGCTATGCCGGGTAGTAGTGCGTTCCAGGCTGGACCGCGGCAACCCGGAAATACCGACAATATCCCATATCTACCAGGGCGCCAACTGGCACGAAAGAGAAACGCATGACTTTTTCGGCATTGTTTTCAGCGGCCATCCGAATCTTGCCCCGCTGCTGCTGCCGGAAGATGCTGATTTCCATCCACTGCGCAAGGATTTCAAGGCATGAACGGATTACTGCAACAAGATGTAAATCAGGAAACCTTTGTCCTCAACCTGGGGCCGCAGCATCCGGCGACCCATGGCGTGCTCCGGGTTAAACTGGTGATGGACGGTGAATATATCGTCGATGCCGAACCGGTTCTGGGTTATATCCACCGCATGCATGAAAAGATGGGGGAAAACAGGACCTGGGCCCAGTTTATGCCCAATATCCAGCCGCATGGATTATCTGTCCGCCCTCTCATACAACCATGGATATGTTGCGGCCGGTTGAGCGGGCTGCCGGCATTGAGGTACCCGAACGGGCGGAGTATCTGCGGGTCATCACCGTGGAATTGAACCGGATTTCAAGTCACCTGCTGTGGTTTGGCGCCTTTGTCCTGGATCTCGGCGGCTTCACTCCGCTGCTCTATGCCTTTGATGACCGCGAACAGATCCTTGACCTGCTGGAATCCGTCACCGGGTCCACGGCTTACTTATTGTTATTTCCGTTTCGGCGGGGTGTACAACGATATTGAAGAATTTTGTTACCGGCACCAGGGAGTTCATCAAGCGCATGCGCAAACAGACTGCCCATGTACCATGACCTGGTTACCAAAAATATCATCCTGATCAAACGATTAAAGGACATCGGGCCGATCACCAAGGAGATGGCGTCGCCAATATGGGGCCACCGGTCCGGTAGCCCGAGGCTCCGGAGTTGATTATGACATCCGCAAAAATGAGCCTTATTCGATGTACCCGGAATTTGATTTTGACATTCCGGTTTACCAGGAATGTGATTCCATGTCCCGCTATATGGTGCGCATGGATGAGATTGAGCAGACCATGCGGATTATTGAGCAGGCTTTGGACAAACTGCCTGACGGCCCTGTTATGGCTGCCAAGGCCCCAAAGATCATCAAGCCGCCCAAGGGTGATTACTATCATGCCGTGGAGGCGGCACGCGGTTCTTTTGGGATGCGGGCGGTCAGCGATGGCACAAACACTGCGTATCGCTTGAAACTGCGGTCACCAACCTATTCCAACTTAAGTCTGTTCGGAGAGGCCTGCAGGGGAATGCTGCTGCCCGACGCCTTGGCCCTGATGGGCAGCCTTGATTTGGTAATTCCGGAGAAATCGACAGTTTCCGTAATCTGATTAAGGATGGAAGCTGCCTGCACAAGATGAATTAGATGAAGAGGATGTGATACATAGCATTGTCTGAACCGTTCAGGGTAATCCTTTTTATTATTTTCGTCATTGCCTTTGCCGCCTTGAATGCCGCCTATCTGGTCTGGCTGGAGAGGAAGGGCGCCGGCCCATATCCAGCGGCGCATCGGCCCCAAGGAAGTCGGACCCTTCGGGCTTCTGCAGCCCATTGTCGACGGCATCAAGCTCATGACCAAGCAGCTTTTTCTGCCCAAGGGGGCCGACCCGGTCCTTTTCATGGCAGCCCCTCTGATGGTCATGGTGCCGGCCATCATGAGCTTTATGACCATTCCTTTCAGCGAGACCCTGGTGGCCCGGGAATCAATCTTGGCCTGCTGATGATCTTTGCCTTTGCCTCGGTCAATGTGCTCGGCCTGCTCCTGGGAGGCTGGGGGTCGGCCAACAAATATGCGGTTATCGCCGCCGCCCGCTGCTGTTTCCCAGAATATGGCCTATGAAATTCCCATGCTGATTACGGTGATTACCATGGTGATGGTCACCGGTACCATGAATCTCAATGAAATTGTCAGGTCAGCAGTCCGGCTGGTTCTTTCACTGGCATGTATTCCGCCTTGATATAAGCCTGTTGATGCCGGTGTCATTTCTGATCTTCTTTATCTGCTCCCTGGCCGAGACCAATCGGGCGCCGTTCGATATGGCTGAGGCGGAGAGTGAGCTGGTCGCCGGCGCCTACACCGAATATCCCGGCATGGGCTTCGGTGTCTTTTTCATGGGGGAATATGCCAACATCGTCATCGGCTGTGCCTTGACAACAATTCTTTTCCTGGGCGGCTGGCAGTCGCCGATTCCATTTCATCCGGCTGGATTTCTCGGCGTTATCTGGGGCCTATTCTGGTTTCTGCTTAAACTCTATGCCCTTATTTTTACTGTTATCTGGATTCGTTGGACCTATCCGCGCACCCAGTTTTACGAGCTTGCTTAACCTTTCCTGGAAGGTGTTGATTCCTATTTCGTTGTTTAACCTGTTACTGACAGCTTTGCAGATAAAGATTCTACCCTGGCTGTAGCTGAAAGGTTTATTGTCCATGAGCGGTTATTTCAAAGAGTTGATAAGCGGTACCAAGAGCCTTTTCATCGGGCTTGGCATCACCGGGAAGTATTTTTTTCAGCCCGTGGTCACCGAGCAGTATCCCCATGAAATCCCGGTAATGCCGCCAAGGTTTCGCGGCCATATCGAGCTTATTCCGAATGAGGAGACCGGGGAACCAAAGTGCGTTGTATGCGGAATGTGCCAGAAGGGGTGCCCCTCAAAGTGCATTACGGTTGAAGGTGAAAAACGCGAGGGCGTCAAGGGCAAGGTCCTGACCCGGTACATCCTTAATTTTACGACCTGCAGTCTCTGCGGCCAGTGCGTGGAAAGCTGCAAGTTCGGAGCCATAAGATTTTCAAAGGATTACAATCTCGCCGGTCCCAGGAAGGAAGATTATATTTTTGATCTCATCAAACGGTTAAAGGAACAAAGTTGATGGTGCCTCTGTTTTCAGCTACAGGACTTTCAAGTCTGATATTTATTTTCATAATACTAACGACGGTGCTGGGCGCGGTCATTGCCACCCAATCGGAACGGTTGATCAGGGCAGTTGCCGGTCTTGCCATGTGTTTCATAGGGGTTGCCGGTCTTTATTACTACCTGAACAGCCCCTTCGTGGCCCTGATGGAAATGCTGATCTATGTGGGTGCCGTATGCGTGACCATTGTTTTTGCCGTGATGCTCGCTGATCCCCAACCCGAATCCCATCCCGCCAAGACCGGCATCTTTACCGGACCCTTGAGCTTCGGCCTTGGCATCGTGCTTTTCTGGGGCCTTTCGGCTCTGGCAGGGAAAACGGCCTGGGTCGTGCCGGCGGGCAGGATAAATGACGGTTCTCTGGAGGAAGTCGGCAAGGCGCTGCTGACAAACTACGGCATGGTATTTGAACTCATATCAGTGGTTCTCCTGCTGGCAATAATCGGGGCTCTGGTCCTGGCCCGGCGGGGCAGGACGCCGACCGGAGGAAAATCATGAGCATCCCTACCTTAGGCGACAGCCTTAACATCTATCTCCTGATTGCAGCACTGCTGTTCGGCATCGGTTTTTACGGCCTGGTGCATCGTCGAACCCTGATCGGCATGCTGATCGCCGGTGAACTGATCCTGGCCGGCGCCTCCATCAATTTCATGGCGTTTAACCGGTTTTTGGCCCCGGACCCGACCGTAGGCCAGATATTCACCCTGTTTATCATGGGTATTGCCGCTGCGGAAGCTGCAATTGCCCTCAGCATAATAATTGCCGTCTATAGAAATTACCGTTCCATCGATGTGGATGATGTGGCGGAGTTAAAAGGATAGATTGAGGAGAAGGGAAACAGGTCATGGAAATTGTTTCGTGTAAACCACTGTACGCTGTTCTAGCCGCTCTTATTGGTGCCATCCTGGTCAGTATGTCAGGCCGAAAACCCAATTTCCGCGAGGGTCTGTCAACCCTGGCCGCAGTCATCATGTTTTTGCTCATCGTTTCCATGGTACCCGATGTACTGGCCGGCAATATGCTGAAATGCAGGGTTTTTTCCATACTCCCAGGCATAAGCGTGACCTTCCGGGTTGATGCATTTTCCATGATATTTGCCCTGGTCGCCTCCTTCCTCTGGATTATTGCCGTATTTTATTCCATGGGCTATATGCGGGGTCTGCAGGAACATGCCCAGACCCGATTCAACGCCTGCTTTGCCCTGGCCCTTTTCGGCGCCATCGGGGTCGCCTTTGCCGACAATCTGTTCACCATGTATCTCTTTTATGAGATTGTCACCATCTGCACCTATCCCCTGGTTGCCCATCACCAGGATGAGGAGGGATATGCCGGGGCCCGGAAATATATCGTCTACCTGACCACCACGGCCAAGGGCTTTGTCCTGCCGGCCATGATCCTCATCTATGTCCTGACCGGCACCCTGGATTTTGCCACAACATCCATACCGGCATCTTTCCGGCCGGACGTTAATTCGACCCTGGTGACCATGCTGTATATCTGCTGCATCTTCGGTTTTGCCAAAAACGGCATCATGCCGTTCCACCACTGGCTGCCCGGCGCCATGGTTGCCCCGACCCCGGTCTCCGCCCTGCTCCATGCCGTGGCGGTGGTCAAGGTCGGTGTTTTCTCCACCACCCGGGTCATGCTCTATGTCTTCGGGGTCAACACCATGAGCAGCCTGAATCTCGGCATGCCCACCGCCTATTTCGTTTCGTTCACCATCCTCATGGCCTCGATAATCGCACTTTCAAAGGACAATCTCAAGGCCAGGCTCGCCTATTCCACGGTCAGCCAGCTTTCCTATATCATTCTCGGGGTGGCGCTGCTGACCCCGACGGCGATCCAGGGCGGGCTGATCCATATCGCCAACCACGCCTTTTCCAAAATTACCCTGTTCTTCTGTGCCGGGGCCATCTATGTGGCCACCCATAAGAAAAACATCTCCGAGATGAGCGGTCTCGGACGCACCATGCCATTTACCTTTGCCGCCTTCGGTATTGCCTCGCTTTCCATGATCGGGGCGCCGCCGGTGGCAGGATTTGTTACCAAATGGAAGCTGCTGGTGGGAACCATGGAGATGGACCACTATTATATCGGCATCATGCTGGTTCTTCTGGCCTCCACCCTGCTGAATGTCGGATATTTTGCCCCGGTGACCTATAAGGCCTTTTTCGGCAAGCGGCCGGTTGGAGAGAAATACGAGGGCATAAAGGAAGCCCCCTTTGCCATGGTTATCCCGATCATGATCGCTGCGATTATTTCGGTGCTCATAGGAATTTTTCCGGGATTTCATGATGAATTTCGTCAACAGGGTAACCCCGGATAATGTCGCCGTCGCCATGCCGCAATACAACCCGGCAGGCGCACCCGCGGTTGTCCCCCGTGTCCGGACGCATGGAGCGCCGGAAGGAGATCACACCGTTCCGGAAACGGGCCATGGGGAAGGAGTGCCGGCGGAGCACGGGGAAGGGGTGCCGGCGGGACATGAACCACCCGCAGGCCACTGAGACGGTTACCGGTATTCAGTTAATAGATTTATTACGGTGATGAGATGATCGTAAAATTAATCGATTACTTGCGGGATCGGCTGAAGACGGTCATACGGCTCTGTTACGTTGTATTGGCCCTGTTGGTTGTCTATGACGCAACCATGGTCGACAAGCATCACGCCCACACCGCGATGGAGCACCTGCCAGGTTTCTGGTCCGTTTTCGGTTTTGCCGCCTGTGTGGTGATCATCATTGTTTCCAAATGGTACGGCCATTTAGGGATTATGACCCGCGAGGATTATTATGACTGAGTTTGTGCATCCAGGATTTATTCTGATTTTCGGCTCGCTGCTCCTGCCTTTCATGAGAGGGCCGCTGCGCAAGCCCTATCTCCTGTTCGTACCGATCCTGGCCTTTGCCAGTGTATTAATGATGCAGAACGGCACCTACGGCGTGGTCCATTTCATGGACTGGCAGCTTACCTTCGGCCGGGTGGATGCCTTAAGCCGGGTGTTCGGCTATATCATGACGCTGATGTGCATCATCGGCACCATCTACGGCCTGCACGTAAAGGATCCCAAGGAACACATCGCCGCCTGGATCTATGTGGCCGGCTCGCTCGGGGTAATTTTTTGCGCCGATTACATCACCCTGTTTATTTTCTGGGAACTGATGGCATTCTCCTCGGTATTTCTCGTCTGGTTCCGCAGACGGACACAGTCGCTGCCCACCGGCTACCGCTACCTCCTGGTCCATACCGCCGGCGGCCTCTTTCTGCTGGCCGGTTTCGTCCTGCGCTATAAGGCCACGGGCGGCCTTGCTTTTAATCTTCTGGATGTGCACCATCCAACCTACTATACCTACCTGATCATGGTCGGCTTTATTCTAAATGCCGCGGTGCCGCCGTTGCATGCCTGGCTGCCCGATGCCTATGGTGAGGCCACGGTTACCGGCGCCGTCTTCATGTGCGCCTTTACCACCAAGACCGCAGTGTATACCCTGGCGCGCGGTTTGGCCGGCATGGAGATCCTGATTCCGCTCGGGCGTGTTCATGGCCCTCTATGGTGTGGTCTACGCGGTGCTGGAAAACGACGCCCGCCGCCTGCTGGCCTATCATATCATCAGCCAGGTCGGCTACATGGTCGCCGGCGTCGGCATCGGCACCCAGATGGCGATCAACGGCGCCTGCGCCCACGCCTTTGCCCATATCCTTTACAAGGGCCTGCTGTTCATGGGCACCGGTTCGGTGCTGCTACATGACCGGCAAGAGCAAGTTCACCGAACTGGGCGGTCTCTACAAAAAGATGCCCTGGGCTTTTGTCTTTACCATGATCGGCGGGTTGTCGATCTCCGCCTTTCCACTCTTTTCAGCGGCTTCGTCACCAAGTCAATGATCATTGCCGCCGGCTTCGAGGAGCACATGTACTGGGCCGGCTTTCTGCTGACCATGGCCTCGGCCGGTACCTTTCTGCATACCGGTCTGAAGGTGCCGTATTTCATCTGGTTCGGCAAGAACAACTGCTCGGAAGAAACCTGGGAAAAGGCGGCCGATCCGCCGATGAATATGAATGTCGCCATGGCGATTGCCGCATTTCTCTGCATCTTCATCGGCTGTTACACGCCGTACCTGTATAAAATGCTGCCCTATCCTGAAGTGGCCCAACTGTATCATCCATATACCGCCTATCACCTGTCCGAAACCCTGCAGATCCTGCTCTTTACCGCCCTGGGCTTTTTCCTGCTTCTCAAGAAACTGACGCCCGGAGCCGACCATCAGCATCGATATGGACTGGTTTTATCGCATGGGCGGCCGGGGATTCTACTGGCTGGCCAGAAAACCCATTCAGACATGTTGACACCTGGTTTGGCGAGGTTTACCGGACGGTCGGGCTCTATCCCCTGATGACAACCGCCAGATTCTGGTCCTGGTTTGACTGGCACGGCATTGACGGTTTGGTGGATGGACTGGCCGGGCTGGTGCGCAAGACCGGCGCCAAACTGCGGAACGTGCAGAACGGCAGGCTGCAGTACAACATTTATTACGCGGTTTCAATAGTGGCCCTGTTGATAGCCGCCTATGTATTAGGGTAATTTTGTTTTCTATTATCCGAAAAGATTAATTTTTTAATATAAAGACAAAACAAGGGAAACAGGAAATGAGATTTTCTGATCATGAATACTCTGGGATATCCCATCTTAAGCCTGCTGATTTTTCTGCCGCTTGCCGGGGTCATTCTGCTCCTTATTCTGAAGAGCGACGAGGCAGCCAAGTATCTGGGCCCTGGTTATAACCCTTGTGATAGCGGTCGTTTCCCTGCCGCTTTATTTCAGGCTTCGACAAGAATACGGCCAAGTACCAGTTCGGCGAGCATATCCGTGGATCCCGTCGCTGAACATCAACTATACCCTGGGCATCGACGGCATCAGCCTGCTGCTTGTGCTGCTGACCACCCTGCTTCATGCCGCTCTGTGTGCTCGGTTCCTGGCAATATATCCAGAAACGGGTCAAGGAGTTCATGATCTGTCTGCTGATCATGGAAACCTCGATGCTCGGGGTGTTCATGGCCCTCGATTTTGTCCTGTTCTATATCCTCTGGGAAGCGATGCTCATTCCCATGTATCTGCTCATCGCCATCTGGGGCGGGCCGCGCAAGATCTATGCCTCGATCAAGTTCTTCCTTTACACCCTGGCGGGCTCGGTGATGCTGCTTGTCGCCATCATCGCCCTCTATCTTGCCAAAACCGCATACCTTCAGCATCCCGCAGATGATGGGGCAGGACTATTCCTCGACCTTTCAGATTCTGGGTCTTTCTCGCCTTTTTCCTGGCCTTTGCCATCAAGGTGCCGATGTTCCCCTTCCATACCTGGCTGCCGGCCGCCCATGTCGAAGCGCCCACCGCCGGCTCCGTGGTGCTGGCCAGCGTTCTGCTGAAGATGGGGACCTACGGTTTTCTGCGCTTCTGCCTGCCCATCACCCCGGAGGCGACCATCATCTTCATGCCGTATATTCTCTGGCTTTCCGTGGCCGGCATTCTCTACGGCGGCTTCACCGCCCTGGCCCAGAGCGACATGAAGAAACTCGTCGCCTATTCCAGTGTGGGCCACATGGGTTTTGTCACCCTGGGCATATTTGTCTTCAACTCCAGAGGCATCGAAGGCGCGATCCTGCAGATGATCAACCACGGTGTCACCACCGGCGCGCTCTTTATCTGCGTCGGCATGATCTATGAACGCACCCACAGCCGCGAACTGGCCCTGGCTTCCGGAGTCGGGAAATACATGCCGATCTTCGTGACATTTCTTGGCCTTTTTCTCTCTGTCCTCTCTGGCCTTTCCGGGCACCAACAGTTTTGTCGGCGAATTTCTTGATTCTGGCCGGGGCGTTTTCCAAGACGAAGATCATCGCCGCCTGCGCCATTCCCGGTGCGGTTCTGGCGGCTGCCTACATGCTGCGCATGCTCCAGAAGGTGGTCTGGGGCGGCACCAATAATCCGGACCAGTCCTATCTGATGGATTTAAATGTGCGTGAAATTATTACCCTGGCACCCCTGCTGCTCTTTGTCCTGTGGATCGGCTTGAATCCCGCTCCGTTCATGGATGTGATGCACACCAGCGTTAATCACCTGATCCAGCAGGTGGGAGTGGCCAACGTAGACCCGCAGGGAATATTTGAAGTAGCGAAAGTTGCGATACCACAATAAATGATAGAATAAAAAGGTATATGATGAAAATGGCATTGTTTTTTCCGGAGCTTTTTCTCCTGTTCAGCTGCCTGGTGGTTTTTCTGCTCTCCCTTGGCAGGATGAGCAGCAGCACGGTGAGAAATATTACTGCTGCCCTGGCAACAATTGCATTTCTGATCTGTGCCGGCAGTCTCAGGCTGGAAGGGGAATTGTTCTATAAGGCCTACCGGATTGACCTGTTCTCCCAGCTCTTCAAGCTGGTAATAACCGGCGGGGTCGCTTTGCTGCTTCTTTTCAGCCGGGAACTGAAGGGAATAGAAGAAAATATCAGGGCGGAGTATTATCTTTTTCTGCTGCTGAGCGCCCTCGGCCTCGTTATGCTGGTGAGCTCAGTGGAACTGCTTGCCATTTTCGTATCCCTGGAACTTTCATCGTATGCCCTCTACCTGCTCGTGCCGATGCGGGATGATCATACCGGTTTGCGGGAACAGATGGAGGCCGGCATCAAGTATATTCTCTTTGGTGTGGTGGCAACCGGGGTAATGCTCTTTGGGATGAGCTATCTCTTCGGTCTCACGGGAACAACCTATTTAAACGAACTGATTCCCGCCATGAGCCTGGTGATAGCTACACCGGCAGCAATTGTGGGAATTGCCATGGTCATGGGCGGCTTCTTTTTCAAGCTCGGTCTCTTTCCTTTCCACTTCTGGCTTCCCGATGTGTATCAGGGTGCCTCAAATGAGACCACTGCATTTATCGCCTCGGTACCGAAACTTGGCGCCGTGGCGTTGTTGATCCGGGTCGCAACCCTGGCTGCGCCATCGGCGGCATCCCTGGTCAACCTGCTGATGATCCTCGCCGTATGCTCCATGTTTTACGGCAACCTCATTGCCCTGGTGCAAAAAGATATCAAACGCATGCTTGCCTTTTCCGGCATTGCCCATGCAGGCTATGTCATTCTCGGTATCATCACCCTGAAGGATACCGGCTTTGCCACGGCAATGTATTATATCACGGGCTATATGCTGATGAACCTTGCCTGTTTTCTTGTCATCTGCAATGTTTCGTCGCAGGGAGAAAATCTTGCCATAAGTGATCTGACCGGCCTTTACAAGCGGGCCCCGCTTCTGGCATTCACTCTGGCGGTCGGCATGTTCGCCCTGGCGGGCATTCCGCCCTTTGTGGGTTTTATGGGAAAATTCATGCTGCTGGCCGGCGCCTTAAGAGAAGGGTACCTGGCCCTGGTCATCCTGGCGGCAATCAATACCGCCATTTCAATCTATTACTACCTTTCCGTGGTCCGCGTCAGCTACTGTACTGACCCCGAGGAGAGGCCTGCTGTTACTGTCCCGCCTTTGACCCAGGCAGTCAGTATCGCATTGGTGCTGATCATCATCATCATGGGTGTCATGCCGGCAGCGGTGGTTGACATTGCCACTGCCGCAGTCAAAGGCATTATGTAGCTTTTTCCGTATCAATCTTTTCTTCCTTTTCTTCCTTCTTCTCATCCCTGATGGTGAGAATGTCGTCGGTCAGAATAAGCTCAACATCCTTGACATCCAGGCCAGGGAGTTCCGCTTTGACTACCAGCTTATCCTTGGTTTCCTTCAGGTCGATTGACGGCAGCCACTCGCCGACTGCAAAGCCCTCCTGGTAAGATAATTCCGGGAAGAACCGGTTCCAGAGGCTGTCCATCTCCCGCCGTAGAGTCGTCATCTCGTTAAATGGTTTCCACGGAACAATATTCATAGTATCACCTCCCTGGAGCACATCTCTGTCGGCTGATTTTACACTTCAGATCATTGAAGAATGAATGCAGCCGCACAGTGAATTTATTTCCTTCTATTATGTAAAATAAGTATGGATTTCCCTCCTGTCAAAGGCCGGGAACCCTTGCTGACAGGCGAAATGGTGTCGTGCTGCTTACAAGTACAGCAGTTGGAAAATCCCAGATTACGGCAGGTATTTTACTCCTCTTTTATTGGCGTTGACCCATAACCTTGTTGCTGCGATAAATAAGCATCCGGAGACATACCGCGGTATGAAAATGCAGAAAAAAGAGCAAAATCACTACAAAAGGAGGTTCGAATGAAAAAGAGGATTTGGTTGGCAGCGGTTCTGGCAATATGTCTTGCAGCAGGAGTTGCCAATGGCGCTGGAAAAAGTTCTGTCGAATTGGGCCAGGAGATATTCAATGACACGAAACTCGGAGGTTCAACAAATGAGTCGTCCTGCAGCAGTTGTCATGCCGGGGGTAAGGGCCTGGAAAATGCGGCGGCAAACAAGAAATTTACCAAGTTGATCAACAACTGCCTCGTCAGCAGGATGGAAGGGGAAAAGATGGATGGCCGCAAGGTTGCCATGCGGTCGCTCAAGATGTATATCAAATCTCTTCATAATTAAAAAACTGAAAATAAAAGGCAGGGAAAGGATCCCCTGCCTTTTATTTTTATCACAATTGGCAATCCACTTTATTGATCATTGATTATTGTTTAAGAATGAGATTTTTTGTTAAGGGCATAATTCCCATATGGTGCCATAGTCCCCAAGGGCAGACAACTGTTACCGTCACACCTTCATCCTTAAAAGTAATCCTTATAAACTTGTTATAATTATCGCGTTCGGTTCGATTTTATTGCCGCATAAAATCCGGGCTTGCAGGACATTCAGCCGCGTGCTATTTTGCAGCACATAATTTTACCAATGGAGGGAATGGTATGCGACTGCGTATATTTGTACTTTCGTGCCTGCTGTTTTTAGTGGCCGGATGCTCCACCGATGATCCAACCCGGCATAACACGTTTATCCCACTCACTGCCATGGAGGTGAGCGGAGCCTATCAAACCATGGCAGGCCAGACCGTGAACCAGTACCGGGCGGTCGGAGATTTTTCCGGGGCCTTTACTAGGGACATCACCACCGAAGTATCCTGGAGTATTGAAGACAGCACAATTGCCGCGGTGAGTAATGAAACCGGCAGTCAAGGCCTGGTAACCGCGCTTGCGCCGGGAGAAACCTCTGTAATCGCTTTTTATGGAGATTTTTCACAGTCCGCTCCCGTGGTTGTTGCCGACAGCGTCCCGACCGGCATTGAGATAACCCCGCAGGATGCGTCTCTGCATGTGGGCGTCTCGCAGCAATATGAAGCAGCGGGGGTTTTTTCCGACGGCTCCGCCCAGGACATTACAACCCTTGTAACCTGGGAATCATTGGCCCCGGATATTGCGGCCATTGATACTGCCGGACTGGTCACAACTATTGCCGCCGGCACCACCACCATCACCGGGGTTTGGCAGGATATAACCTCTGATACTAGCCTGTTGGTTACCGGGGCCGCCCTGACCGCAATAACCATAACCCCGCAAGCCGACAGCATACCTCAGGACACCACCCTGCAGTTTACTGTCGAGGGCATGTTTTCAGATGGTTCAACCCAGGACGTAACGGCCAGCGTGGATTGGCAGTCTTCTGCTCCCAATGTGGCGATTATAGATGCTGATGGGCTGGCAACAGGGATCGGACCGGGAGAGACCGAGATCCGCGCAACGTATGACAGGGACACCAGTGTTAAGACGGCAACAGCCGCGTTAACGGTGTCGGATGCCGTTATCGAGACACTCAGGGTTACCCCTGAAAACAGCATCATAGTCAGAGGAACGAATCAACAATTTACCGCCATCGGGTATTTTTCAGATAATACTCAGCAGGATATAACCGACCTGGCGGATTGGCTAAGCACCAATGATTCCGTCGGCACCATCAGCAATTCCGCTGCCAGTCGAGGCCTGTTTACCAGCATCGATTTCGGCACGACCTTCGTTGTTGCATCCTTTGGCGGTGTCAGTGGACAGGCGCCCCTGAGAGTCGAATAAAAAAACGGAAAAATCCTTGCCAGGAAAAGTATAAATTATAAAGAGGAGTACCCGGTTATGAAAAAAAATTTTCAGTCTTTGATCTGCGCCGCCATTTTTCTCATGGCTTTCAGTACACCGGCCGCAGCCGTCGGATATTACATGGGCATCCAGGGCGGGATTGGTTTGCTTCCAGAGGCTCAGGGCACCGATTCAGAAGGCAGCGTCAATTTCAGTTATGATTCCGGCTTTGACGGGGGCATCACCGTGGGGTATGACCTTGGCGATAAACATCCCAAAATAGGCAAGGGCCGGGTAGAACTTGAATTCAACACCGCATCGGCAGACCTGGATGAAGCGGAATTTGTTGAAGGAAAGGTCGGGGTTGACGGTTCGGTCAAAAGGACCAGCATCATGCTGAACACCATCGGCGAATATACAACCCGGTCGGGCATGATGGTCTATGCCCTTCTCGGACTCGGGTGGGCGCAAATCAGCCTTGATAACGTATCCATCCTGGGGGAGCCCTTTGTCGATGACTCTGACAGCCAGCTTGCCTACCAGGCCGGACTCGGTGTCGGCTGGAGACTCAGCGATCATTTCGTCTTTGATATCGGCTACAGGTACTATGGCACGACCAACCCGGGATTCACCACAAAAGACGGCACCGATCTTGATTATGAATACACAAGCCACCGGATCCTGGCAGGCCTGAGAGTAAATTTTTAGGGGCTGATCCGGCCGGCAAATCACATTCCGTCCAGGAGATTGTCAAAAAATCATGCAATTATCCTCTAAATATGGTATTGGGCTCACTCCTGAAGTATGGTGAATACTTCTACATCTGGATGATTTTCCGGTATAAAGCGATTCATAAATGGGTGAACTTATTAAAAGTCTCACCCTATATTTATTTTTTTGTAGTTGATTCGAGTTGTTAGCAACTCCATCTTTTTGTTAACGAAAGGGACCATTATGAAAATTGCTGTAATGAAGGAAACGTTCGAGGGGGAAACCCGCGTTCCTCTCATTCCGCCGACAGTTGAAAAGCTGGTCAAACTCGGGGCCGAGATCGAGGTCGAAGCCGGACTGGGTCTGACCTGCCGGTACAGTGATGCCGACTATGAGAAGGCGGGGGCCAGGGTCGACGCCGACCGGCAGGCCTTGCTGCAATCGGCCGACATCGTCCTGCGGCTGCGCAAGCCGCCCATGGCATGAAGTTGAACTGATGAAAAAGGGCTGCATCCATGTCAGCTATCTCGACCCTTTCAATGAAGTGGAACTGCTGGAAAAGATGAAGGCGAGCGGCATCAGCTGCCGTCAGCCTCGAGATGATTCCCCGCTCCACCATCGCCCAGAAGATGGATGTTCTCTCTCCCAGGCCAACCTCGGCGGATACGTGTCGGTCATCCTCGGCGGCCGAAGGCTGGACAAGATCCTGCCGATGATGACCACGCCGGCCGGCACCATCAAGCCTGCCCGGGTCTTCATCATCGGGGTCGGCGTTGCCGGGCTGCAGGCCATCGCCACCGCCCGCCGGCTCGGCGCCCGGGTCGAGGCCTTCGATACCCGGCCGGTGGTCGAGGAGCAGGTCAAATCCCTGGGCGCCAAATTCGTCAAGATCGATCTGGGTGAAACCGGCCAGACCAAGGACGGCTATGCCAAGGCAGCTCACCGCCGGAGCAGCTGCAGAAGACAGAAGGAGGGCATGGCCAAGGTCTGCTGCCCAGTCCGATATCGTCATCACCACGGCCCAGCTCTTCGGCCGCAAGGCGCCGCGCATCGTCGACGCCGGCCATGGTCGCCCGGATGCAGCCGGGCAGCGTCATCGTCGACATGGCGGTGGAGACCGGCGGCAACGTGGAGGGCTCGGAAGTGGACAAGGTTGTTGAGGTCAATGGCGTCAAAATCAGTCGGGCTCGGCAATCTGCCGGGCAGGGTGGCGATCACCGCCAGCCAGATGTATTCCTCCAACCTGGGCAATTTCATCGATCATTTCTGGGACAAGGAGGCCAAGAGCTTCAACCTCAAACTGGAAGACGACCTTATCAAGGGCGCCTTGATCACCCACGACGGCGAATTATTCAGTGAAACCTACAAAAGCATAATGAATAAATGAGGAGACTGATGGAAGCCGTATTTCTGACCTTTGTATTCGTGTTATCAATTTTCCTGGGGTTCGAGCTTATTTCCAAGGTGCCGTCCACCCTGCATACGCCGCTGATGTCCGGCTCCAACGCCATTTCCGGCATTACCCTGATCGGTTCGCTCGCTTCGGTGCGGGCCGGCAACGTGACTGTTGCGGTAATTCTCGGCACTCTGGCCGTGGTCTTTGCCACCATCAACGTGGTGGGCGGCTACGCGGTGACCGACAGGATGCTGGAGATGTTCAAGAAAAAGGATACGGGAGGAGGAAAATGAAAGCATGGAACTGCTCATCAATTTTGCCTATGTCATCTCAGCCGTGCTTTTTATCTTCGGCCTGAAGATGCTCTCTTCCCCGGCCACGGCCCGGCAAGGGCAACCTGCTCTCGGCCGCTCGGCATGCTGCTGGCCATCGTCGTCACCCTGTTTTATGCCGGCCTGGACTACAAATGGATCGTCGTGGGCGTTGCCATCGGTACGGTGATCGGCCTGGTGGCCGCCTACCGGGTGCAGATGACCTCGATGCCGGAGATGGTCGCCCTGTTCAACGGCTTCGGCGGTATCGCCAGTCTGCTGCTGGCCTGGGGCGAATATCACCAGCATCCCGAACTCTCCATCTTCATCGCCTTGGTGACCTTTCTCTCCGCCTTTATCGGCGGCATCACCTTTTCCGGCTCCATGGTGGCCTTCGGCAAGCTGGCCGAGATGATTCCCAGCAAGGCCGTGGTCTTCAAGGGCCAGCATATCGTTAACGGCGCTGATCCTGTTGGTGGCCTGGTGGCTCTGGCGTTGTCTTCGCCATGAATCCTGGCAGCACGTTATGCCGTTCTTCATCGTCATAGTGGTGGTGTCTCTTCTCTTCGGCGTCACCTCGGTCATTCCCATCGGCGGCGCCGACATGCCGGTGGTCATCTCGCTGTTGAACAGCTATTCCGGTCTCGCCGCCTGTGCCGCCGGTTTTGTGGTCAATAACAATATCCTGATCGTTGCCGGCGCCCTGGTCGGCGCCAGCGGCATCATCCTCACCAAGATCATGTGCAAGGCCATGAACCGTTCGCTGGCCAACGTCCTGTTCAGCGGCTTCGGCTCCAAAATCCAGGCAGCAGGCTCCGGAGACCAGCAGGGCGAGGTCAAGCCGGCCACCGCCGAAGATGTCTACTATATCCTGGAGGCGGCCGATTCGGTGGTCTTTGTGCCCGGCTACGGTCTGGCCGTGGCCCAGGCCCAGCATGTGGTGCGGGAGCTGGGCGAACTGCTGGAGAAGAACGGCACCGAGGTCAGTTACGCCATCCATCCGGTGGCCGGCCGCATGCCGGGTCATATGAACGTTCTCCTGGCCGAGGCCAATGTTCCCTACGACCAGCTGGTCGAAATGGACGATATCAATCCGAAGATGGACTCCATCGATGTCTGCGTGGTGATCGGCGCCAACGACGTGGTCAACCCCGCCGCCCTGGAAGACGAATCGAGCCCGATCTACGGCATGCCGATCATCGAGACCCATCGGGCCAAGACGGTCATCGTGCTGAAGCGGTCCATGAGCACCGGTTTTGCCGGCATCCAGAACGCCCTGTTCTTCTACCCCAACACCCGCATGTACTTCGGCGACGCCAAAGCCTCCATCCAGGCCCTGGTTGCCGAATTCAAGAACGACTGATTGCTGTTTGCCGGTTTTTGCTGCCGGATCCAGAAAATTTACGGTACGAAAAATTCCCGCCAAGGCAATCTGCCTTGGCGGGAATTTTTTTGCCAGGCGGACGATGATTATAATTTATATAGTCATATACTTTTTACGGGCCCGAGTATTTTGACGGTGATATTTTAAATGTTTACTTGCACAACAACCTGAAACCCTGTTTATATTTAAAAAATGACCCTGAAAAAATTAAATTGCTGGGAATACATGAAATGCGGCCGAGGCCCCAAGGGGTCCAAGGCCAAACGTCTGGGAGTGTGTCCGGCCGCCAGGGAAAAAAGACTGGACAGGATCCACGGCGGCATCAATTCAGGCCGGGCCTGCTGGGTAGTGGCAGGTACATACTGCGGCGGCACCGTGCAGGGCTCTTTTGCCAAGAAGCAGTTGGCCTGCAAACGCTGTGATTTTTACAACAAGGTGCACCACGAAGAAAACGAGGCAATCGAAAGCACCAATAAAATGCTCAACCGCCTTAAAGATACCTCCTCAAGACTTGACATCACCACCAAAAGGCTCGGGGTCCTGATCGGCAGTTCAGGCCTGATCGGCGGCGCCCTGATGCATTATTTCAATAATAAGGCCACCGGTGACATCGAGGTCCTCGGTCCCAACAGTAAAAGATTGAGTATCCGGCAGCCAAAGGATATCAAGCAGTATTTCGGAAAATACAAGCCTGATTTTATCGTCAACTGCGCCATTGCTCCGCTTGACAGTGATGCCCAGCTGGCCTTTGAAATAAACTACCTGGGTGCTGTCAGACTGGCCAAGATGGCCCTGGAGCTGAAAATCCCCTACATCCATTTCAGTTCATCCGCCACCCAGCCCATGGGTGAAAACATAACCGAGGAAAATCTGCTGGAAATCAGCCCCAAGCTTTCCAATTACGCAAAATCAAAGCTCATGGCGGAAAATACCCTGCGATATATGCATGAAACCCAGGGGCTTGATTATACCACCGTCCGTCTGGCAATTGTTTACGGCAAGCATGACCACAAGATTCAGGGCTTTCAGCGTTTGCTTTTTGCCATTGCTGACCAGTCGATGCCGTTTATGCTCACCAAGCCCGGCGTGTATCATTCCTACTCAAATACCAAGAAGATACCGCTGTTTGTAAATCATGTTCTGGAAAACCGGGACGAGTTTACGGGGCAATCCTATAATTTTGCCGATAAAGAGCCCGTGGAAATGGCCGCTCTTATAAAGGCCATTAAAAAATACCTGGATGTCAAGGCCCCGAGGGAGATCTATATCCCGTACCCTTTGGCCAGAACGGGCCGGACTTTTCTCATCTGGCTTATCAAGCGGCTCAGGGGACTGGGGGTCGAGATCCGGCTGCCGGCCGAAATGCAGTTTATGAAAAGTTTTTATGAAACGCAGACACTCTCCATTGAAAAACTGGAAAGATCAAGCTACAGGGACACGGTTTCCAAGGTTACGGTTTTTACCGAGTTGACGAATATCATCTACTATTACCTCATCCGCTGGAAGCATCTCAATTATATTACAACCTTCGATGAAGAGTTGAAGGGCTCTTCAAAGCCTGCCGGTGAGTTTCTGGAATCTCCGGAATCCCTGCTCGAGACCGTCAATAAATACACCCACAAGCCGTTGCAGGATTACGAGGCCAATCTTGAGGCATAAGATATTTTTGGTTATTTTCAGTCCTCAGTCTTTGCTCCTTACTCTTCAGCCTTCAGTCCTGTCCCTCTCCTGTTTCCTGAACCTTCAACCTCTCCAGCAGGCGCACATGAATATTGTCAAAACCACCATTGGACAGGATCGCCACCACATCACCGGGCAGGAGCACTTCCTGCAGGTATGCCAGAATGGAATCGGTGTCAGCAAATGAGAGGGCGTCAATGTTTCTCTTCTTGAGTTCCGCGGCAAGCTGCCGGGAAGAAAAAAGCTGATCCTTGGGAAAATCCTGCAACGGCACGGGTTCCCGCACCAAAACCAGGTCTGCTCCGTCAAAGGCGGTGACGTAATCCTGCTGGAAAACCCGTCGGCGGCTGGAATTGGTGCGCGGCTCAAAAACAGCCACCAGCCTGTGTCCGGCATAGGCCTGCCTCAGTGCCGCAAGGGTTTCGCGCACCGCGGTCGGGTGGTGGGCAAAGTCGTCGATCACCGTGATGTTGTTGACCACGCCCCGAACCTCCTGGCGCCGGCGCACCCCTTCGAAACTGCCGAGCCCTGGCACAATCGTTTCTTTGTCCAGGCCGAGCCGGTCAAGAACCGTGATCACTGCCAGTGCGTTCAAGGCATTATGTTTGCCGGGCATAGGGCTTTTACAGGCGCTGTAGAGCCGGCCCCGGTGCATGACATCAAAAAAAGTGCCTTCCGGGGTAACCTCCAGGTTTTTAATAGTCCAATCCGCATCTCCATCCATGCCGTAGCCGATAACGGTACATGGCGCTCCGGCGGTTATTTCCCGCACCGTCGGGTAGTCAATACAGGCGACAACGCAGCCGTCCCGGGGCATTATCGCCATCAGGCGGGTGAATGAGTCCTTGATGGCTTGCAGATCGGCAAAGATATCCGCATGGTCGAATTCGATGGATGTGACAATGGCAATACTGGGGCGGTAATGCAGGAACTTGGACCCCTTGTCGAAAAAGGCCGTGTCATATTCATCCCCTTCCACGACAAAATAGGGGCCGTCGCCGAGATTATAGTTGCGGCCGAATGCCTGGACCAGCCCGCCGATCATGAATCCCGGGGTCAATCCGGTCTTGTGGAGCAGCGTTGCCAGCAGGGAGGAGGTGGTGGTCTTGCCGTGGGTGCCCGTTACCACCAGCGAGGTTCTGTCTTTAAGAAAATAATGGCCCAGGGCCTGGGGAAAGGAGACATACGGAATGGCGAGTTCAGCCAGGGCCATGGCCTCGGGATTGGTTTTTCGGATGGTGTTGCCCACCACGACAAGGTCGGGCTCCGGCGATAGATTTTCAGGCCGATAGCCTTTTTTTATTTCGATATTGCAGGAGGCCAGAAAATCGCTCATCGGGGGATAGACATTTTCGTCGGACCCGGATACCGCATATCCTGAATCTTTCAGCATGCCGGCAAGGGACCCCATACCGGTGCCGCAGATGCCCATGATATGAATATGTTGAACCGATTCAGGGAAGTAATTTAAAGAGGGAAGCAGGCTCATTAACTACAAAATGTGACTCTAAATTTTTCATGTTATGTCATCTCGAACGGCCCCAAGGCCGGAGAGATCTTAAAGATTTCTCACATTCGTTCGAAATGACAATGATGAGGTTATTAAAAATGAAATCCTTAGGCATGGGGGAAAGCAGATAATGCAGCAGAATCATCAACATCGGCACCTGAATGAATAAATCGGGTCAGGAACGTACCGCATCATGCACGGTTTTATAAATATTGTGAAAGGTTTCGTCGAAATTGGCCGGGGTGAGCCGTCCCACTTCAATGAATTTCACCACCACTTCCTTGGCGACCTTGAGAATCGCCTCGTCGCTCACCGGACGACTTTCAGGTCCAATACTGTTTTCAGCGGTATTCTTATGTTTTGCTGCAACCATGATTTAGTCCTGCCAAGAATGAGAAGAAAAGCCCCTGAGGCAAGAAGAAGGCCAATTCTCAAGATGCCTGCAGAGGCTTGTCCTTTAGGAAAAACCATTTAAGCCCTCCCCAAAGTCTTTTATAAAAATATTGGGCCGGAAGCATGGTTATCCGCCGCCCTTTTCATTGTCTTGTGTAAATCTAATCGAATGAAGTCCTCGTTGTAAAGCGTTTCTTTGGTGATGGCCAAGGGATGGAAATACCTTTACCTGGTACCGGCAACCGGCTAGGAGGTTAACCGGCAATGGTTGTTTGGTAAAAAGCCATTATCATATGAGTCAACTTCGTACTGTCTCTAGGTAAAGTTAGAATTGATCCGAACATGGATCCAGGGGTACCGGAAGAGGATTTCCACGTTATCCAGGTTATATGAAAGGGATAAAAAGGGGAAAAAGACTGAAACTCTATTGATTGCCGGTGGGACAGGAGGAACAGCAGTTGTGATCCGTCCAAATAAGGAAAAGGAAAACCGTTTTGCGACAATTTTAATTCGTCCGCATTTAAAGGTTTAAACCCCCGCCTTTTAGGCGGGTAGCTTTAAGCTAGCTGTTGAATTATACTTTCTGGCATGGAATACCGACAGAGTAGTCACACCAAGTACAAAATAGAATATCATTTTGTATGGGTAACCAAATATCGTTATCATATGCTTCAAGGCGACTTGGCAGATCGAGTTCGTGATCTTGTTCGTCAAACCTGTGAGTATTTTGAAATTCAGATATTGCGAGGTGTTGTAAGTAAAGATCATGTTCATATCTTGGTTTCTGCCCCGCCGAATATGTCTCCATCTGACATAATGAAAAGGGTGAAAGGGCGAACATCTCGGAAGATATTTGAAGAGTTTCCTCATGTAAAGAAGCGTTATTGGGGCCGTCATTTTTGGGCACGAGGCTACTTTTGCGTAACAGCCGGTGAACTTACCAAGGTAATGATAAAGGAATATCTCGCTCATCATTTTGAACGTGATCCCAATGATGGATTTGAGGTTGAGCCTTAAACCGGCTGCGTGAGCCTGCCGGTATTGCTGGACTTTAAGTCCGCGCTGTTAAACCCACCTACTTCAAGTAGGTGGTTGTTTAGTACGTTTTGGTGGTGGAGCTAAGCGGGATCGAACCGCTGACCTCTTGAATGCCATTCAAGCGCTCTCCCAGCTGAGCTATAGCCCCACATCTCCGCTGCCTAAGTGCAGATGAAAAGAGGTGATTGGATACCATGCCGGGGAAGAATGTGTCAAGTTTTTTCTGACTCGGCGGCGACTGCCGCTTGTATTACTCTTGCCAAGCACAGGAGACTTTGTTAGATTACGACGTTTCTCATGGACTTATGCTGTTCAGCATGATAGACCATACTCAACATACATTTACCCCGCACATTATTGCTGACAAATAAAAAAGGATTTTTCAATGTTTTCTCCTTTGAATTCAATACTCGGCTGGTTGTCCAACGACCTGGCCATTGATCTGGGTACGGCAAATACCCTGGTATACATGAAAGGCAAAGGCATAGTCCTGCGGGAGCCGTCCGTGGTGGCTATCCGCAAGGATGCCAGGGCGAACAAGGTGTTGGCCGTAGGCAAGGAGGCCAAGATGATGGTCGGCCGCACCCCGGGCAATATTGTGGCAACCCGGCCCATAAAGGACGGGGTCATTGCCGATTTTGAAGTTACCGAGGCGATGCTGCGCTATTTTATCAAAAAGGTGCACAACCGTCGCACCCTGGTCCATCCCAGGATAATCATCAGCGTGCCCTCCGGAATTACCCAGGTGGAGAAGCGGGCGGTAAAGGAATCGGCGGAATCTGCCGGCGCCCGGGAAATTTATCTGATAGAAGAACCGATGGCGGCAGCCATCGGCGCCGGACTGCCGATTACGGAACCCACTGCCAACATGATTGTTGATATCGGCGGTGGCACCACCGAAGTTGCCGTTATTTCACTTGCCGGCATCGTTTACTCAAAATCGGTCCGTGTTGCCGGGGACAAAATGGATGAGGCGATCCTGCAGTATATTAAACGCAAGCATAACCTGGCCATAGGCGAACGAACCGCTGAGTTGATCAAGACCACGATAGGCGATGTAATGCCAGAGGAGCCCTATGAGAACATGGATATCAAGGGCCGCGACCTGGTTTCAGGAGTCCCCAAAACCCTGACCATCAACTCCGCTGAGATACGCTCCGCCATCTCTGAACAGGTGGATGCCATAGTCGATGCGGTAAAAATGGCCCTGGAACTCACGCCGCCGGAGTTGTCCGCCGATATTGTTGATCAGGGCATAGTGCTGACCGGGGGCGGCGCCCTGCTACGGAATCTCGATCAGCGTCTCAATAAGGAAACGGCTCTGCCCATAATTATAGCCGAAGATCCACTTTCTTCAGTGGTACTTGGTTCAGGTGCAGCCCTCGATAACATCGATATTCTGAAAGAGGTTAAGATCAACTGGTGACAGGTAGAGCCGATCAGGTAGGATATTCTGGAATAATGGTGTTGTAGAAACCATTCGGCAAGGAGAGGTTTTTCCAGTTGAACAGATTGATGCGGAAGAGAGGGAAGCGGTCCAGGCATTTGCGGTTTTTTCTGCTTTTCGGCTGCCTCCTGACGGCAATTTTCATCCTCGTTTTTTCCATGGCAGGCCGCAAGGAATTCACCGCCCCCCATAAATTCGGTCTGGAGATCATCGGCCCCATCCAAACGGCAATTTCTAAAGTTTCCAACTTTGCAGGCGGCTTCTGGGAAAAATATATAGCCCTGATGCAGGTCCGGGAGGAAAATGAACAGCTGCGGCAGGAATTGCAGCAGTATAAGACAGCCAATATCGAATACCGGGAGGCGGTAGCTACGAATGTACGGCTGCAGAAGCTGCTGGAACTGAAAGAATCGCTGCCGCCGCCGACCCTGACCGCGGAAATTATCGGCAAGGACCCCTCGCTCTGGTTCCGCACTCTCACCATTAACCGCGGCTCCAGTGACGGCGTCCAGAAAGGCATGCCGGTTGTTACTGTTGAAGGGGTTGTGGGGCAGGTGCTGACCTCTTCCCCGAATTATTCCAAGGTGCTGCTGGCAACCGACCCCAACAGCGCCATTGATGTTATGACCCAGAAAACCAGGGTGCAGGGCATTGTCAAGGGACTTGGCCGTGAAGCCTTTGGCCTGCATTATGTTTTAAAAAGCGCTCAGGTTGACAAGGGAGATTATGTACTCACCTCGGGCCTGGGGGGGGTATTCCCCAAAGGGCTTATGGTCGGGACCGTTGCCGAGATCAGGAAAAGCCGGCGCGGCATGTTTCAGGATATTGAAATAAAACCGGAAGTTGATTTCTCGCAGTTAGAGTTTCTCATAATCATCATGAAAAAATACTCGCTGACAGAAGAGTAATTCAGAGTCTGCCATGTTTGTCATAATTTTTCTGCTTCTCGGTATATTCCTTCTGGTGCTGCAGACCACCTTTCTGCAGTTACTGCCCGCCTGGCTTGGAAAACCCGATATCCTCTTTCTGCTGATAGTCTATATTTCCTGCCAGGAGGAGGTCATCCGGGGAGCGGTGGTTATTCTCCTGCTGGGTTTGCTCATGGATGTTTTTTCCGGTGTTTTTCTCGGGCTCTATCCGGTTCTTTATCTCCTGGTATTTGCTTTTATAAAAGGGCTTTCCAGGAGAATTACCATAAATGAATACGCCTACCAGATTCCCCTGGCGCTCATCTGTTATTTGCTTGTCAACATCGGCCTTTTTCTGTTTACGTATTCACAGGAGCCGGACATGCCGCCCCATTGGTCCTGGGGGACGATACTGCTGCAACTGCTTATGCTGTCGGTGATCGGGGCTCCGGTTTTTGCCATTTTTGACACCCTAATGAATTTTTACAGGAGCACCTCGGCATCCGGTATCCTGCCCGGCTCCAAAAGTTCAAACCGTTTCAAATAATTATTACAATTGTGTCTGACGAAAAAAAGATCTCTTATTCGTTTTTACCGAAGGTTTTGCTATGATTTTATGCTTTCATTTGTTGCAACCCAGCGCGACTGTCGATTTAACTGAAACCGCTGCATCGACAGGTGTCCGGTGCAGCCAACTGCAGCCGGAACCCCTGTTTTTTGCTTCCGGGTTAAATCGAAAACCCCGTAATGCAGGAATAATTTCCCCCCGATGAATTCCCTGAAACCGGAATTTACCAGGCTAAGAAAGATCGATGGCGATGAGCTGAATCAGCTGAAAAAACGCACCGATTTGGCGACGATTGTCATTATCTTTTTTATTGCGGTGATCATAACCCGGTTGTGGTTTCTGCAGATACACAACGGCGAGAAATACCGGGAGAAGGCCGACAACAACCGGGTCCGGATGCTTGATATAATTGCTCCCAGGGGCAATGTCCTGGACGCGGAGGGCAGGACCATCATAACCAATCGCCCCAGTTTTAATGTCGTCTGGGTCAAGGAGGATTCCCCGGATCCGGATGAAATCATCAAGAAGCTTTCCCTGATCCTGGATGAGGAAATTGCGGATCTGTTGAAAACGGTGCGGGAAGCAGCAGATAATCCCCGGCATATTCCCATATTGCTGAAAGAGGATATTGATTGGAAGACCCTGGTGTATATAGAAAATAACCATTACGATCTGCCGGGTGTCAGAATCGAGGTGCTGCCGAGGCGCAAATACCTGTACGGGGATTTAGGCTCCCATATGATCGGTTATACCGGAGAGATCAACCAGAAAGAGCTTGAAGAGAAAAAATGGAATAATTACCAGTCCGGCGACCAGATAGGTAAAAGAGGCTTTGAAAAACTGTACGAAGAA
This sequence comes from uncultured delta proteobacterium, assembly GCA_963783905.1. Taxonomy (GTDB): domain Bacteria; phylum Desulfobacterota; class Desulfobulbia; order Desulfobulbales; family BM004; genus BM004. Next base: position 257,171 of record CAWAPG010000015.1, read on the forward strand.
GAGTTGCGGGGCGAAAAGGGTACCCAGTACATGGAAGTGGATGCCCATGGTTTTGAACAGCGGCAGCTGAAGGGAAAAGAACCACTGCCGGGCAATGATCTGCAGCTTACCATTGATTTGGATCTACAGCTTGAGGCTGAAAATGCCATGCTCGGTAGGGCCGGTGCAGTTGTGGCCATGGACGTGAATTCGGGCCGTATCCTTGCCTTTGTCTCGGCGCCGCCGGTGCACCTGGAAGACTTTGTCGGGGGCATTTCGACCAAGAACTGGCAGTCCCTGCTCAATGATATCAAACGACCACTGGTGCATAAAACCATCCAGGGGCAATATCCGCCGGGTTCCACCTATAAGATTGTCACTGCCCTTGCCGGGCTGGCCAAAGGGGTGATAACCCCTGATACGGTTTTCTACTGTTCCGGGTCAATGGCTTTCGGCAACCGCAGGTACGGGTGCTGGAAAAAGGGGGGGCATGGTGCCATAAGCCTGCACCGGGCCCTGGCCGAATCATGTGATGTTTACTTTTATCAGGTAGGTTTGCGGGTTGGTGTCGATGCCCTGGCGGAATATGCCAACCGTCTGGGACTGGGACATAAGACCGGCATTGAGTTCGAATATGAGAAGTCGGGCCTGATCCCTACGGCCAACTGGAAAAAATTGGCCAAGGGCGAACCGTGGCAGGAGGGTGAGACCCTTTCCATCGCCATAGGCCAGGGATTCAATCTGGTGACCCCGCTGCAGATCGCTCAGATGACAGCCACCGTTGCCAATGGGGGTATACTCTATAAACCCTTCCTGATTGAAAAAATCATTGATCCTGAAGGCGAGATTATAAAGGAATACAGCCCCACCGTGGATGTGGAACTTGTCGGCATGGATAAATACCTGGCCCTGATCAGGGACGGTCTGGTCGGTGCGGTGAACGACAAGCACGGGACAGCGAGAGAGGCCCGCTTAAAAGATATGAAGGATATAACGGTAGCCGGCAAAACCGGGACGGCCCAGGTTGTGACCATGGAGAAATTCAACGAGGTGGATGAGAAAGACGTGGCATATAAGCACCGGGATCATGCCTGGTTCACCAGTTTTGCCCCGGCGGAAAATCCGGAGATTGCGGTGACCGTCCTTGTGGAACATGGTGGTCATGGCGGATCTGCCGCCGCTCCTGTGGCAAGAAAGGTCATGGAGCGCTATTTTGCCAAAAAGAATGAACTGCAAAATGCGGAAGGAACAAAGGTTGGAGTGGTGGAGTGATGGACTATTGGGGAAAAGATTATTGTTCTCGTAGTAAGTTCCCCCAATGGGTCACTTCGTTTGAAATGACAATCAGACTGATCCGGGCTTTCAGCCATTTTATGGAAATTCAAAGCGGAATATTTAGTGCCAATACTCCAATACTCCAATACTTTATATTTTGAGAAAAACAATGTTGCGTATTGACCGACAGCTCGTAAAGGATTTTGACTGGGTGATGTTTGCGGCGGTGCTGCTTATCGCGGCCATGGGATTGGTGAATCTTTACAGTGCCACGTATGCGGGCATGACTGCCGGCATGAAGATTTTTCTGCGGCAGCTCTTCTTTTTCCTGGCCGGTTTTTCCTTTATCATAATCATCCACCTTTTTGACTACCGGATTCTGCTGAAGTGGAATTATCCACTTTATGCCCTTGTTGCCGGGCTGCTGGTAGCATCATTGCTCCTGGGGAACCACATTGCCGGGACCCAGCGCTGGATCAACCTTGGGTTTTTCCGGCTGCAGCCTTCGGAACCTGCCAAGCTGATGCTGGTCATCTCCCTGGCCAGCTATTATTACCGCAGGAATACCGGGCACGGGTTCACCATCCGGGAGCTGCTGATCCCCATCGGGCTTACCGGCATATTTTTCCTGCTGGTTCTGAAGCAGCCTGATCTGGGAACGGCGATCATGTTTGCCGGCATCTTTATTTCCATGACCCTGTTCGTAAAACTGAAATGGTCGACTATAGGGATTATTTTCGGTACCGGCGCGGCAATAATTCCCATCGGCTGGAAGTTTTTTTTAAAGCCCTACCAGCGGCAGCGCATAGAAACCTTCCTGCATCCGGAGAGTGACCCTACCAACAGCGGCTACCATATCCTGCAGTCAAAAATTGCTGTGGGAAGCGGTCTCAAGTTCGGCAAGGGATACCTGAAAGGAACCCAGGGACATCTGCATTTCCTGCCCGAACGCCATACCGATTTTGCCTTTTCCGTCTGGGCCGAGGAATGGGGTTTTGCCGGCTCTCTATTCTTTCTCGCCGTCTATTTTTTCATGATTCTTTGGGGTCTGAATGTCTGTCTCGCATCCCGGGACAAATTCGGCGTGCTGCTCGCCTTTGGCATTGTTTCACTCATCTTCTGGCAGGCGATCATCAACCTCCTCATGGTAATGGGATTTCTGCCGGTGGTGGGCATCCCGCTGCCGTTATTCAGCTACGGCGGATCATCACTGATGACGACCCTTATCGGCATAGGATTGCTGATGAATATCCGCATGCGCCGGAACCAGGTCACGAAGGCTTAGGAAAAGCAGAATGGGATCGGGTTCAGATTGATCCGTTACCGCCAGCCGATCTGCGCCGCCTTGGCAAGGACTAGCTCCTCCAGGGCGCGAATAAATTCCGGTTCGAGATTGAGAGAGGGACTTCTTTCCAGGCGCAGACCCAGATCGTGCGCCATGTCGCGGTAGAGCATGTCGATTTCATAGAGCGTTTCCACATGGTCGGAGACAAAGGAAATCGGCACCATCAGGACATTTTTACATTCTTCTTTCGCGAGTTGTGCCAGCATATCCGGGGGTGACGGCGACAGCCATTCCACCGGACCGCTGCGGCTCTGGTAACATAATCTGCCGGGCATGCCGGTGATTGTTTCAACCGCTGCAATGGTCTGCTTGAGATGATCCACATAGGGGTCGCCCTCCCGAATAAATTTCACCGGCAGAGAATGGGCGCTGTAAACCACCTGTACCGGTTCTTCACCGAACAACCCGGCGCCTTTATGTATTGTTCCTGCCAAGGCGTTGATGTAATGGGGCTGCACCGGCCATGCTGCAACAGTTTCAACCGTAAAGGAAGGTGAGAACGACTGAGCGGCCTGAACCAGATCGGCAACAGACGAGCCGGTGGTGGCAATGGAATAATGGGGATACAGGGGCAGGGCGATAATGTGGCGTATCCCTTCATCATGCAGGCCCGCAAGGGATTCGCGGGAGCGGGGGTGCCAGTAGCGCATGGCCGTGGAAACTCTGAAATCCCCCGCTGCGGCAAGCTTTTTCCCCAGGGCCTGTGCCTGTTCCGCAGTGATTCTGCCCAGGGGCGAGCCGCCGCCGATCCTGGCATATGCCCGGGAGCTTTTAGGAGCCCGACGTCTGGCAATGAACCTGGCAATGGTCTGCTGCATGAAAGCAGGCCCGAGACGGATGATCATCCTGTCGGAAAAAAGGTTGAATAGAAACGGTTCGACATCCTCCAGACGTTCGGGGCCGCCAAGGTTCAAAAGCACCACCCCGACTGCCTTTTGTTCTGCCGGTTCCCGGTTCACGTTTTTTTCACCTTACCGGTTTTTGTATCCTGCGGAGTTTTCTCTTTCGGTAGACCGACAAGTTCCAGGAATTCTTCACTTTCGAGGGTTTCCTTTACCAGAAGAGCGGTGGCCACCTTTTCCAGCAGTTTCTTTTTGGTGGCGAGCAGGTCCGTGACAATTTTCATCCTGTCCTCCAAAATCCTGCGTACTTCATCGTCAATCAGCTTTGCCGTCTCATCGCTGATCTCTTTCGGCTGGAAGAAATTCTGCTGCTGCTGCAGAAATTGGCTGGATGGTTCATTATAAGTGGCATTGCCCAGCTTTTCATTCATGCCGTACAGGGTGATCATACTGCGGGCAATATTGGTGGCTTTCTGCAGGTCGTTCTGGGCCCCGGTGGTTATCTCGCCAAAAGTCAGATATTCCGCGGCCCGGCCGCCAAGCAGGACATCAATTTTTTCGAGCAGTTCGGTCTTGGACATCAGATACCGATCCTCGGTGGGCAGTTGCAGGGTGAAGCCGAGAGAACCTATGCCCCGCGGGACAATGGTGATCTTATGCACCTTTTCGGCGGTTTTCGTAAAGGCTGCCGCCATGGCGTGTCCGGTTTCATGGTAGGCGACGATTTTTTTCTCCCGGTCGTTTAATACCCGGTTTTTCTTTTCAAGTCCGGCAATTATCCGGTCAATGGCCTGTTCAAAATCTTCATTATCGACCTCATCCTTATTCTTGCGGACCGCTAGCAGCGTTGCTTCATTTACCAGATTGGCCAGGTCGGCCCCGGTAAAGCCGGGGGTGCGGCGTGCAATGACCTCAAGATCAACCGCCATAGACATGGTAACTTCCTTGGAGTGCACCTTGAGTATGGCTACCCGCTCCTTCAAACCCGGCCGGTCAACCAGGATATGGCGGTCGAAGCGGCCTGGACGGAGCAGGGCCGGGTCGAGAATTTCCGGTCGGTTGGTGGCGGCAAGGATAATGACACCCTTGTTGGTTTCAAAACCGTCCATTTCGGACAGCAGCTGATTCAGGGTCTGCTCCCGCTCATCATGGCCGCCGCTGATGCCGCCGATACCGCGGGCCTTACCCAGGGCATCAAGTTCATCTATAAAGACAATACAGGGCGCCGTCTTGCCGGCCTGGTCAAAGAGATCCCGGACGCGGGCGGCGCCAAGCCCGACAAACATTTCGATGAAATCAGAGCCGCTGATGGAAAAGAAAGGCACACCTGATTCGCCGGCAACAGCCTTGGCTAAAAGGGTCTTGCCGGTCCCGGGCGGGCCGACCAGCAGGATGCCCTTGGGGATTTTTGCACCGAGGCGGGTGAACTTTTCCGGTTTCTTCAGAAATTCGATGACCTCTTCCAGTTCCTCTTTAGCCTCGTCCTGGCCCGCAACCGAGGAAAAATCAACACCCAGATCGGTCTGAGCCACGATTTTCGCCTTATGCTTTCCCAGAGTCATCATGCCGGGTCCGGCCTGGCTCATTTTTTTGATAACAAACATCCAGATGCCGACAAAGATGAGCGCCGGCACGATCCAGGAGAGCAGTGTTTTCAGGAAGGTGTTCTCGTTTTCCGCGATGATATCGATATTATTGCCTTCCAGGAATTCGACGAGGTTTCTGTCATCCACCCTGGGGGTGCGATATATCTTTTCCGGAAACAGAGGCTCTTTCTTTTCGTCCTCCCGGGTTTCATATCCTTTCAACTGGTTGGTGGAGATTACCACCGAATTGATTTTATTTTCCTTCACCAGGTTTTTGAACTGGGTGTAGGAGACGTTAACGACATTAGGCGACAACCAGTACTGAAAAAGGAGAAGAGCTGCCAGCGCAATGATGACATAGGTAGTTGAAAAGGATATCTTTTTTGGGCGCATGCTGTTTACCTGCCGGGTTGATGGTTCACGTTACTCTCCACCGGAATATAATTTTTTTATCAGTTCTTTAAAAATTGCGACCTGTTATTCCTTCTTTAGCAGAAACTTTAGCAGAAATTTCAGGTGGATGACAATAGACATTTTCCGACTGCAGGGAGGTTTTATTCCCTGTCTTCCCGGCAAAAGAGAATTTACCTGTTCAGCCGCCAGTCATATTTCTGGTACCGGACAGCAATATCTTCGGCATGCTGCTGCAGATATTCACGCTCCTCTTCAGCGTATATATAGGGAGTGATGAAACCGATTATTTCAGCCGGAGAGGAGCCGAAGTCATTGTCATACCATTTAAATATCTTTGACAGACGCACGCTGTTACGTTCACGGTCAAGAATTGCTCCGCCGCCGTTGATAAAGGTGCGGGCTGATAAATCAAGCTCTTCGTCCAGGTTTTCAACGGTATAAACATCGATCGGCGGACATGAACTTGAGGCACAGACCAGGGCGAAGTGGATGCGCGGGTCCACGTCTTGCAGGGAATATTGCCGCCGGGTATCGTCTCTGCCGAAGACCCGGAACGGGGTATAGGGCGGAGTGCGGTTGGCGCGCAGGATGCCATGCTCGATATCATCCGGAGAGAATTCATGGCCGCCGATGATGTAGCTGATCCTGCTGAAGAAATTCCGGATCTCGCTGACCGAATCCCGGACGCCCAATTCAATGATCCCGTGAATGACCAGAACATTATAGAGGTTGATCCAGAATGCGGTTTTTTCCGGTGCGGATGTCAAGCTCTTGAGTTTAAAGTCTTTCAGGCTGTAGCTGAGCTGCACGTATTTTTTGTAAATCTCGGAAAACTGCATATCTTCATAGGCGACTCGGCCTCTTTCCCGGTCGAAAAAGGCGCCGCGCATGATGTTCATGGTCTCTTTCAGTTTCGGAACCAGTTCTTCGGCTTCGTGCCGATCTTTGACCCGGCCGTGGTTGAGAACGATTTTTTGGGTCAGCAGCAGACGTGACAGAAAATTGCCGCCCGGCGGTTTCTGGGATGATTCCTTTTCCTTTGCTTCCTTTTTATGTTTATGCTGCATCAGATTCCAGGCGCTGTTGATATAGCCGATATGGGTAAAGGCCTGGGGGAAATTTCCCAGCATTTCCTGCCATCGGACATCGTATTCTTCGGAAAAGAGCCCGAGATGGTTACAGGCGCGTTCCATTTCCCGCAGGAGCTTTTCTGCTTCTTCAATTCGGTTCAGGTTGATGAGGCAGTCAATCAGCCAGAATGTACAGATAAGAAAGGCGCCCTCTTTACCTGAAAGGCCGTCGGCGGTTTTATAGCGGTATAAAAAGCCGTTCCGGCCGAGTTCTCTTTGAATTGCCTTGACGGTGGAGCGTACTTTTTCATCGTCATACGGCAAAAATCCGTAATAGGGGATCAACAGGCTGCTGGCATCGAGTTCATCCGTATCATAGTGCTGGACAAAGGATTCCTTGTCGCTGCTGTATCCCTTTTCCAGCACCTCGACCTTGATGCGTTCCTTGGTCGCGGACCATTTTGCGGAGTCGGCTTCAAATCCATAACGTTTGGCAATGATTAATCCTCTGTCGAGAGCCACCCAGCACATGACCTTGGAATAGATAAAATGAAAGCGTTCATCCCTCATTTCCCAGATGCCGTTGTCTTTTTCGTGCCAATGCTCAACCACAAAATCACAGATGTTTCTGAGCATTGGCCAGATTTCAGAATCTATCCTGCCCACGTAGTCGGAAAGCTTCAGAGCGGCGTCCATTATTTCCCCGTATATATCGAGCTGCTTCTGGGTCGCGGCCTTGTTGCCGATGCGGACGGGCTTTGAGTTCTTATAGCCTTCCAGGTGGTCCAGGGTTTGCTCCTCCATTTCGCGCTCTCCCCGCAGACCGTACATGATCATGAGATTGTCGACCCCGTCATCCGAAAGAATTTCTTCCATCCAGCGCAGATAGCCTTCCGATTCGGATAGATGTCCCAGATTAAACAGGGCCTGGAGGGTGAAAGAGGTATCCCTGATCCAGGTATAGCGGTAATCCCAGTTTCTTTCGCCGCCGATTTCTTCGGGCAAAGATGTTGTGGCCGCTGCCGCTATGGTGCCGGTGTGGTTATAATACAGAAGCTTGAGGGTCAGAGCCGAACGGTTGATCATCTCCTGGTAGGGACCAAATGAAAAGACGCGTCCTGTTTCACTTTTCCTTAACCAGCTGCGCCAGAAGGCCTTGGTTTCAGCCAGGTGCTCTTCGCCTTCCGGCATGCTGACACAGGATTTGTCCTCAAGGGTGCATTCCTCTCCCGGGCCGATGGATCCCAGTTTAATCCATACCCTGTCTCCGGCTGCCAGTTTCCATGCTGCGGTTACCTGATTTTTATCGACCTCCAGGGAATGCGTTGCCGTCAGAATGAGTTCTATGTTATCCCCATTAGCCGCTACTCCGCCTTCTATGATTTCAAAATCAGGGAAAGTCCGGGCGTAGTCAAAGCGCGGGGTAAAGGAGAGATTAATCTCCATTTCACCTTCTTCAATTTCGATAAATCTGTACAGCGCCTGTTTTTCATCCCGGAGATTTTCCTTACCGGTAAAAGGAATGGACATAAAGTCGGTCAGGGTCATGATACCCCTCCCGGTCCGGAAGGAGGTTTTGAGGATGTTTGTTTCCGGCAGGTATGCCGCAGTAGAGTCGAATGACTCCGAGGGATTAAGGCAAAAAGAACCGCCCCGGTTCGAATCAAGCAGGGCGCCGAATATGGAAGGAGAATCAATATGCGGAAAACAAAACCAGTCGATTGAGCCGTCTAAAGCAACAAGGGCGATGGTCTGCAGGCTGCCGATTATGCCGTAATTGCTGATCCTTTTATACATGGGTTTTCAGCATCATTATCCTGAAGTTCTTTACGCGTAACTGTATTTTATTCCGGGGCCGACAATAACAATAGTGAATTTACCGCATAATCCACTATCTAAGTATGGTTGATTGTACCCGAAGTAATCCGCAAAACAAAGGACGGAGAAGATTCCGGCAGGGAATTATGACAGCTGCTGCTTGATGTTTGTAGATAACCCTATTATTTTATTGGCAATTTGTTATAAACAGGCATAGAGTAAAAAAGGGGTAAAAATCATGGCACTGCGTCTCCTGGAAATAGTGGTCCCGGAGGATGTTACCGGGGAGGTTCTCAAAGTAGTTGAGGAAGCCCGCATTACAAATTACTGGCTTACCTGCAGTTGTGAAAACAGGAATATTTTCAAGATTATCGTAACTGCGGAAAAGACGGAGGGTTTGCTGGACACCTTTGAGAAAAAATACGGCCGCCTGGAAGATTTTCACATGGTGCTGCTGCCGCTGGAAGCATCTTATCCCAGCACCAAAGAAATCGAGGACAAGGCTGAAAGCAATAAAGATCATGAAAGAGAAAATAAAAAAGAACAACTTCGGGTCAGCAGGCAGGAGTTATACCATGATGTTTTTGACAGCTCAAAATTGACCAATACCTATATGATTATGATTGTGTTATCCGCCATAGTGGCAGCTATCGGCCTCATTAAAGATAATGTCGCCGTCATCATCGGCGCCATGGTCATTGCACCCCTCCTGGGGCCCAACGTGGCTCTTTCTTTTGCAACGACTGTCGGCGACGGCCCTCTCGGCAGAAATGCACTCAGGACAAATATGGTCGGCATCTTCATTGCCTTTGCGGTGTCATTTGTTCTGGGATACCTGCTGGTGATCGATCCGGGGATTCGTGAAATAGCCTCAAGGACGGTTGTAAGTTATGCCGATATAATCCTGGCGCTGGCATCGGGGGTTGCCGCGGCTTTGTCAATTACCACCGGGGCGCCCGCCGTATTGATAGGGGTCATGGTTTCCGTGGCTCTGATGCCGCCGCTGGTCGTCTTCGGCCTGCTTCTCGGTTCGGGCAATATCATGCTGTCAATGCAGGCCCTGGAACTGGTGGCGATTAACTTGATCTGCATCAATCTGGCCGGGGTTTGTACTTTTCTGTTCCAAGGCGTAAGGCCGCTTAACTGGTGGGAGGCCTCCAGGGCAAAAAAAGCCACGCGTTCCGCCATAATTGTCTGGATTTCTCTGCTTATACTCCTAACACTATTGTTGCTGCGCTTCCAGTGATGATGGTGGGAAAAAGTCCAACAATGGGGTTGCAGAAAATCGGGAATAAAAACCGTAAGGTCCGGCGGCAGAATGGTTAAAAAAGGCCGGTAAACCAGAAAAATCAGCTGCAGTAAATTGTCCTCTTCATGCAGAAAAAAAAGCAAACCACTACCCGAAAAGAAACGGTGTCAAGGCCATGGACACGTTCGGTTGAAGACATTCTGGCACTGTTGGACACTGTACAGCAGCAAGGTCTCAGCAACCGGGAGGCCGGCGGGAGAAGGGATCAATACGGACCTAATATCCTGCGCGAGGTCAAGTCCCGATCCATTGTGTCCATTGCCGTTAATCAGTTCAAAAATATTATTGTCTACTTCCTGATTGTTGCGGCTGTCCTTTCCTTCATGCTCGGAGACAATATTGAGGGGCTGGCAATTGTTGCGGTCATCCTCATCAATGCAGTCATCGGCTTTATCACCGAATTGAAGGGGGTGCGTTCCATTGAGGCACTGCGCAAACTCGGCACGGTCAATTCCAGGGTGCGGCGCGACGGCTCGCTGGTTGAAATTCCGGCCCAGGATTTGGTGCCGGGGGATATCATCATCCTTGAGGGAGGAGACATCATCACCGCAGATCTGCGTATACTGGATGCCTCCAAACTCCAGGCCGATGAATCGGCCCTGACCGGGGAATCGGTGCCGGTTTCAAAATCAGCGGCGGCCCTGCCTGAGAAGGTGCTCCTGGCAGAACGCACCAACATGCTGTTTAAGGGCACAGCTATAACCAGGGGTTCGGGTGAGGCGGTGGTTGCCGGAACCGGCATGGCCACGGAGCTTGGCACGATTTCTTCCCTGGTCCATGAAACGGAGGATGAGACCACGCCTTTGGAAAAAAGGCTCAACCAGCTCGGCTATTGGCTCATCTGGGTGACTCTGGCAATTGCCGCCGTGGTGGGAATAAGCGGTATAATTGCCGGGCGCGACATCTTTCTGATGATTGAAACGGGCATCGCCCTTGCTGTCGCCTCCATACCGGAAGGACTGCCCATCGTTGCCACCATCGCCATGGCCCGCGGCGTATGGCGGATGGCCAAACGAAACGCCCTGGTCAAGAAGCTTGCGGCGGTGGAAACCCTGGGAGCGACAAGCATCATCTGTGTTGACAAGACAGGGACCCTGACGGAAAACCGTCTTACGGCATCGGCCCTTGCCCTCAGCAATATCTATCTGGAAATAGATATAAAGGCTGAAGTGGACAGAGGAGTATTTATTTCCAGGGAGGGCAAAGCGTTTCTGCCTGAAACCCACCTACCGCTGCTGCGCGCCCTTGAGGCCTGTGTCCTGTGCAATAATGCCGAACTGCCGGCCACCGAAGACAACGGAGATGCAGGGGGGGCCGGCGATCCTCTTGAGGTGGCCCTGCTTAGGCTGGGAGCACGATTCGGACTGACCCGCAGGGATCTGAACAAAAAACTGCCCGAAGAAAGAGAAGAGGCCTTTGATTCGGAAACGAAAATGATGGCGACCTTTCATCGTCAGGAAAAAGGATACCGGGTGGCGGTCAAGGGCGGACCGGAGAGTGTTCTCGCCGTTTGCGGCACAATTCTGACCCCGGACGGCAATCGGGAATTATCGGAAGAAGACCGGTCCGGGTGGCTTGAAAAGAACGACGAAATGGCGGCATCGGGCCTGCGGATGCTGGCGCTGGCCGAGAAAGAGGAAGAAAATTCCGATGCACCAGCCTATAAAAATCTGGTTTTTCTGGGACTGATCGGACTCAATGACCCGCCGCGGGAGGATGTGCAGCAGGCTTTACAGAGGTGCCGGGCCGCCGGAGTCCGGGTCATCATGGCTACCGGTGACCAGCCGGTAACGGCCCAGGCCATCGGCTATGCCGTGGGGCTGGTGGATGACGTCAAGGCCCGGGTCATTCACGGCAGCGAGCTGAAAAGTGTCGACCGGCTTGAACCGGAGGAGAAAAAAGAGCTGCTTGGAGCCAGTCTCTTTGCCAGGGTCAGCCCCAGGCAGAAACTTGACATCATAGGACTGCATCGCGACAACGGCGCCATCGTCGCCATGACCGGCGACGGTGTCAATGATGCCCCGGCCCTGAAGAAAGCGGATATCGGCATTGCCATGGGAAAACGGGGCACCCAGGTTGCCCGGGAGGCTTCCGACATCATCCTCAAGGATGATGCTTTTGCAACCATTGTGCATGCCGTGGAACAGGGCCGGATTATTTTTATGAATATCAGGAGCTTCGTGCTCTATCTGCTTTCATGCAACCTCAGCGAAATATTGACCGTCGGCCTGGCATCATTTATCAATGCACCCCTGCCGCTGCTGCCGCTGCAGATTCTCTATCTCAATCTGGTCACTGATGTCTTTCCGGCTTTGGCCCTGGCCGCAAACGAGGCCTCTCCGGCCATCATGGAGCAACCGCCGCGGAAAAAGGGGGAACCCATCATGGATAGAGGCCGGTGGTTTACCGTTGCAGTCTACGGGCTGGTCATAACGGCAGCGGTTCTCGGCAGTATGGCAATTGCGCTGTTTTATCTGGAAATGGACCAGAAAAGAGCGGTGACCATTTCTTTTCTTACCCTGGCCTTTGCCCAGCTCTGGCATGTGTTTAACATGCGGGATAAATCAAGTGGGGTTTTCAACAATGCCGTTGTGCGCAATCCCTTTGTCTGGGGTGCTCTTCTTATGTGCACCCTCCTGCTGGCCGCAACTGTCTATATTCCTGTTCTGGCAATGGTACTGGATGTTGCCGATCCGGGGCCGAAGGGTTGGCTGTTGATCTTTGGCATGAGCCTGCTACCCCTGGTGGTGGGACAGACAGCGCTGGGACTGATGAGAAGCAGGATAAATGACCGGAGCTAAAGGACTTGTAGACGAAAAAAGAAGTATCGGAGTATGGGAGTAATGGAGTGATGGAGTATTGGAGTAATGGAGTGATGGAGTGATGGAGTGATGGAGTATTGGAGTAATGGAGTGATGGAGTATTGGAGTGATGGAGTGATGGAGTATTGGAGTATTGGAGTGATGCTCAAAAACGTACAAAATTATATGTTGTAATTGCGAGTACACCACAACTCCATTAAATAAGACACTGTGCACAATTGCCAATTAATCCGCCACCTGTTACTATTCTCCCATGCCAGAAAAAGAACCCGTATATCTCATTGACGGTTCCGCTTATTTCTACCGGGCCTATCATGCCATTACACCCCTGACCACGGCAAACGGGCTGCCGACCCATGCGGCCTACGGGTTCACCAATATCATGCTGCGGGTCATCAAGGAGAAAGCGCCGGAATTTCTGGCAGTTGCCTTTGATGCCAGAGGACCCAACTTCCGGCATGAAAAGTATCCAGACTACAAGGCCAACCGGCCGCCCATGCCCGACGACCTGGCGGTACAGATCCCCTATATCAAGAAAATTGTCGAGGCCCACAATATTCATACCATGGAGGAACAGGGGGTGGAGGCGGATGACCTCATCGCCTCGGCGGCACGCCGGCTTGCAGGGCTCGGGCACAAGGTCATTGTGGTTTCCGGCGACAAGGATCTTCTGCAGCTGGTGAACGACAATATCATCGTCTGGGACCCCATGAAGGATCTGTTTCTTGATTCGGCCGGGGTCAAAAAGAAGTACAATGTTGCCCCGGACAAGCTGCTTGACCTTTTTGCCCTCATGGGCGACAAGAGCGACAACATTCCCGGCGTTCCCGGAATAGGGCCGAAATCAGCAGAAAAGCTGATCAATGAATTCGGTTCGTTGGACGAGCTGTACAGGAATATTGAAACCCTGAAGAAAAGCAAGATGAAGAATAATCTTGAGACCCACCGGGAAGATGCCTTCCTGTCCAGGGAATTGATCGACCTGAAGGAAGATCTCGACATTTCAGAAAGGATAGACGACTATCGGCTGCCTGCTCCGGATATTGACCGGCTGAAAAAACTGTATACGGAACTTGAGTTCACCCGGCTGATGAAGTCAGAGATCCCGGTAGATGCGGTGAGCCGGGAGGGGTTCACCATGGTGCAGACGGAAGAGGATCTGGCGGATCTGGGAAAGCTGCTGCAGGAGGCTGACATCATGGTGCTTGATACCGAAACCTCCGGCCTTGATCCGCTCTCAGCCGAACTTGTGGGTTTGTCGGTTTGCATTAATGCCGGGCAAACCTTTTATATTCCCCTGGCCCACAGGAACGAAGACGGCGTGCTGCGGTCAGGTCAGCCGAAGAAAAAAGATGTGCTCAAGCTGTTCCGTCCCTACCTGGAAAATGAGGACCTGCCGAAACTGGGGCATAACCTTAAGTTCGATTACTCCATCATAAGGATGCAGGGTGAAGGCGCCGCTCTCCGAGGCCCGCTCTGGGATACCATGATAGCAGCCTATTTGCTTGATCCCGGCAGGCGTACCTTTAAGCTCGACGACCTCAGCCGTGAAATCCTGGATCTGAAGATGACAACCTTTGCCGAGGTCACAAAGGGTGATAAGCGGCCGGATGCCTTTGTTTATGTTTCGCCGGAAGACGCCAAAAATTATTCCTGTGAGGATGTGTACTCCACCTGCCTGCTGTGGGAAGAGTTCAGGCCGAAGCTTGACAAGCAGGATCTCTGGAAGCTTTTTGCCGACCTGGAAACCCCCCTGGTGCCGATCCTGGCCGAGATGGAACTGGCCGGCATCAGGGTGGACACGGATCTTCTCCGGGATCTGTCCCGGGAATTCAGCGCCAAACTGGCGGAATTGGAAAAAGAGATTTATAAACTGGCGGGCCTTGAATTCAATATCAACTCACCCCGGCAGCTGGGCGATATACTTTTTGACCGGCTCAAGCTGCCGCATGGACGCAAGACCAAGACCGGCTATTCCACCGATGTCAAGGTGCTGGAAAGGCTCTCGTTTCATGAACTGCCCCGGGCCGTGCTGATCCACCGGAACCTGAGCAAGCTGCAGTTTACCTATGTGGAGAAGCTGGCCGGACTGGTGCATCCCAAGACAGGCAGGGTACACAGCTCTTTCAACCAGACGGTCACCGCCACCGGCCGGCTTTCCAGCAGTAACCCCAACCTGCAGAATATCCCGATCCGCACCGAAGAGGGGCAGCGGATCCGCCAGGCCTTTGTGCCGGAAAAAGGACATGTCTTTGTGGCCGGTGACTATTCCCAGATCGACCTGCGGGTCCTGGCCCATTATTCCCAGGACAGGGCACTGCTGGAGGCCTTCCGGTCCGGACAGGATATTCACAACCAGACGGCGGCGGAGATATTTTTTGTATCACCCATGCTGATCACCCCCCAGATGCGGCGGGTGGCCAAGACCATCAACTTCGGCATTGTCTATGGTATGAGCAGCTTTGGTCTCGCCTCCCAGCTGAATTTAAGCCGCAAGGAGGCCCAGACCTTTATTGACCGTTATTTCAAGCATTATCCAGGGGTCCAGCAGTTCATGGAAGATATTGTCAAACAGGCCAGAAAGGACCTGTACGTCACCACCCTGTTAAACAGGATCAGGCTCCTGCCCGACATAAACAGCTCCAACCGGACCCGGCGCGAATTTGCCGAGCGCACCGCCATCAACACCCCGATCCAGGGTACGGCTGCTGACATCATCAAGCTGGCCATGATTAACGTTGATCAGGAATTGAAAAGCGCGCAGCTCAAGGCAAAAATGCTCCTGCAGATCCATGATGAACTCGTATTCGAGGTGCCGGAAAAAGAGGTGGACAAGACCGAGAGCCTGGTCAAGGAATGCATGGAGTCGGTTATGCAGCTTGACGTCCCCATGGTGGTCAATTTATCGGTGGGCACGGATCTCTCCAAGGTCTGATCTTTTTTGGGGCCGGCGATTGACAAAAGACGCCAGAATATAAAGAGTCTACACATGTCCGAAACAAAACAGATTTGTCGTGTTGATCTATTAATTTCGGGGAATCAGCGTTACAGGTGATTCCAATCACAATACCGTTCAAATGCCTTGCAGGTTACTTTGCAACCAAGTTAGAGCGCATAGTGAACTGGTAATAAGTTATTCGATGAATAGTATAATTTACCGGTGAACCCTATGAAATCAAATTACTTCAAAAAACCCCTCATAATTACCCTGGTCATAATTATTGCGCTTTTTCTGGCCAGCCTGATTGGTACGCCATATTTGATTGATGCCGGTATTGAACGCTGGATAGATTCCCATGGACCGGGAAAAGGTGAGGTGGAGAACATTGACTTCAATCCTTTCAGCGGCCGGCTGGTCATGGACAACCTGGTGGTGAAGACAAAAAGCGGCCGCACCTTCACCATTTCTCATGCAGAGCTTACATTTTCCTGGAAACAGTTGTTCAAGAAACATCTTTATCTGAAAAAACTGGTGCTGCGGGATACTTTTCTGCTTGTTGACGTTCTTGATGACACGGGTTTTCGCGTCGGCGGTCTTATCCTTAAAGAACTCATCGGCTCAGGAAATAAATCAGGCGAACCCGGATGGGAGGTCGGCATTGGACTTTTTGAGCTGCAGAACGCAAGGATTCAATATGACACTCCCGAGCTTGTTGCCACATACTTCATTGACAAGTATACCCTGAAAGGGCTGGAAACCTGGAATAAAGAGAAAGCTGTCAGCATGGCATTCCAGGGCAGAATTAATGAGAGCCCGCTGCAGGTGAAGGCGGAAGTCGTACCATTGGGAGGGATCAAGAGCTGGGATGGGACCCTGATTCTTAAAAAAGGCACAATCGGGCTCCTCTCCAATGTGAGCGGCCTGCAGCAATACGATCCTACCGGTACCATAAAGCTTGACCTGAAACTGGATGCCCGCCTGCAGGAGGACGGCACCATCAGCTTGGCCGCCGAAGGGACCGCCGCCTTGAATAAACTGCAATTCGAATATCAGGGGTATGAACTGCAGCAGAAAAATATTGTCTGGCAGGGCAGGATCGATGGCAATATGTCACCCGACCAGGGACTGGAGCTGAAAGCTGAGGGGAAATTGACCGGCGATGACCTGTCGCTGGTCAAAGGTGCTGATTCTCTGAACCTGAAGATCGATGCGGTCGACTGGCAGGGAAAAGCCCGATTCAGGAACGAGGCAGATGCAGGCATCACCCTTGAAGATGAAGGTGTTCTTGCTCTGGACAAACTGCATCTACAGCTTAAAGGATATGGGCTGCAGCAGAAAAAGGTTACCTGGCAGGGCAACATCGCAGGCAATATAAAGGCAGAGGGGAAGCTGGCAGGAACAGCTGCTGGAAAACTGGCAGCAACAGAATTGCAATTGGATGACAGCGGACATTCGAGACAGCTGATTATAGGTGCCTTGAATTGGCAGGGAAAAGCCGGGATTACCCCGGGTGAGGAACATTTTGCAGTTACAATGGAATCCGGGCTTGACGGCGGTGATGTGCGCGTTAATGATCTTCAGAACAACCTCTTGCTACTGGGTCTGGATAAATTTGACATTTCAGGGGTACAGTTCGAAGGACTTGACAATATCAAGGTTTCGCAGGTGGATTTGCAGACCCTGCGGCTGGCAGAGAAGAAAGACTCTACAGATAATAAAACTCCAGATGCCATTCCACCCCTTTTGCAGGCTTCTGCAGTAACCTTTGCTGCTATCAATCTGAAGTCAGGCTCAGATCTCTCCATCGATTCTATACACCTGAATGACCTGCAGTCTTATATTCACCGCAGCAAAGACTCCAGTTGGCAGATTATACCGGCATTGCTGGATAGCGTTGAATCCATTCCTGCACAGTCAGAGGTAAAAGCGGAGCAGAAGGGAGGAGATGAAAGACCTTTCAGACTGGATCTGAACAGGCTTCAGACCGATGGTTCATGCTTTATTGATTTTGCAGATAAAACCCTGGAGCGCCCCTTCAGCACAAAATTTTATATTAATGAATTAACAGTTGCAGATATGAGTACGGCTGCCGGGGCCAAACCCGCCGACTTCACCCTGAAAGGCCGAGTGGGTGAATATGGCACGGTATCATTTGACGGTACGTTCAAGCCGGCGGCGGATACAGTTACCATGGATGTAAAAGGCACGGTCGAGGCCCTTGATATGCCACCGTTTTCATCCTATACCGGCCGGACCATCGGTTATAATGTCACCAGCGGCCAGATGGATGCTGATGTTACGGTGAACATCGACCAGGGAAAGATAGACGGCCAGTTTGCCCTGCAGATGCGCAATCTGGAAGTTGCCCCGGTAAATCCCGGTGAGGTGCCGGAGATTGATAAGAACCTGGATATGCCCCTTGGAACCGCTCTGTCCATGCTGCGCGATAAGAACAGTGAGATCAATATCAATATTAATCTTGAGGGCGATATTAAAAATCCCGAGTTCGGGTTCCAGGACGCCATAAACCAGGCTCTGGCCAAGGCCGTGCAATTTGCATCCCTGAACTATCTTAAATATGCTCTGCAGCCGTTCGGAACCTATATTGCCATCGCTGAAGTGATCAGCATGGCAGGAAAGGCAATAACAAAGGTACGGCTGGATCCGATCGCTTTTCCTGCCGGCGAGGCAGTTCTGAACGATGAGGCAACACAGTATCTCAAGAAAGTTGCCGGGGTGTTAAACAACCGACCGGGACTCGAGGTCGAGGTCTGCGGTAAGGCGGTTTCCAAGGACAGGTCTGTTCTGCTGGAACAGAAAAAGAGTGCCGGGGCAGAAATGAAGAAAAAAGAGACCGGAAAAGAGGGAGAATTTGCCCCCCCCACCCATGAGGAACTGCGCAACCTGGCGAAGATGCGCGCCGCCAATGTCAAGGAAAATCTTGTTAAGCAGCATGACATAAACAATGAGCGGCTCTATCTCTGTCTGCCGGAAATCCTTGAACAACAGGATGAGAAACCCAGAGTCGATCTGCTTATTAACTGACTTGTATATGAAAATCGATTTTTGCCTGTTAAGCGGTTTTGGAATATTTCCATCCCTCTATCATACAAAACTCCAACCAAAAAGGCGGGCGGGGATCAATGCTTGAATGAGCGCTGGCCGGTGAACATCATGGTTACCTGCGGCTCTGCTTCATTGCAGGCCTCGATCGTCTGGTAATCGTTCATGGAGCCGCCGGCCTGCAGGATGGCGGAAACCCCCTGCTCGATGCCGACATCGGCTCCGTCCCGGAAGGGGAAGAAGGCATCGGAGATCATGACCGATCCCGGCAGGCCGGCCCGGTCCGCCTTTGTTTTTGCATCAATGGCATCCTGGTCCGCCTTGTCGCGTTTGCCCTGCCTGACCTCGAGGGCCAGGTCCGCGTAGGGGATGCCATATGTGTCAAAGCAGACAATATCAGCATACTTGATATAGGCCTTGTGCACGGCGATTTCGGCAACGCCGACCCGGTCCTGTTCGCCGGTGCCGATGCCGACGGTGCAGCCGTCTTTGATATAGAGGACGGAATTGGAGGTTACTCCGTGCTCCACGGCCCAGCCGAAGAACATGTCATCAATCTCCCGGTCGGTGGGCAGCCGCTCAATTTTATATTCCTTTCCATGGTAGGTGGTAACGGCGGGCTTCAGGTCGGCCCGGGTGCGGATCGAGTTGACCGCCGACTGCTGCACGATGATACCGCCGTCAATCAGGCTTTTAAAATCAACAAACCGGAATTTTTCAAACTCGGCCAGCCGGTCGATGCGGGCCATGCGGATGATGCGCAGATTCTTGCGTGATTTCAGCAGATCAAGGGTTCCATCTTCAAACTCCGGAGCGCAGACCACCTCGAGGTAATTGTCCTTGATCAGCTTTGCCGTATCCCGGTCACAGGCCCGGTTAAGAATCAGCGCCCCGCCGAAGGCGGCAATGCGGTCGGCCCGATTGGCCTTGTCGTATGCGTCTGTCAGAGATGAATCGCAAGCAGCGCCGCAGGGGTTGTTATGCTTGAGGATGACGGCGGCAGGCCTGTCCATCAGGTACTTGATGATGTTCAAGCCGTTATCCACATCGGTCAGGTTGATCTTGCCGGGATGCTTGCCCACCTGCAGCATGTCTTCCACGGGTATGGCGGATACCAGGCCGTTGCCGGGTTCAATGAATTTGCAGTCCCCCAGCACCAGGTTGCCGTTGACCAGTTCGTAAAGGGCGGCCTCCTGGTCCGGATTTTCGCCGTAGCGGATGCCCCGTTCGTCAACGGAGCCGTCATCTCCGGCAATGGCCCAGGTCCGTTTGCGGTAGGCCAGGGTCTGGTCGCCGAAGGATATTTTCATTTCCAAGGGGAAATGGTCGCCGAGGATGGTGGTGTACATCTTTTTCAGATCAGCCATGATAAAACTCCTTGTATGGAAGGTGAAAAGTGAAAGGTTTTTTCAGATAAGAGCGTAGCCGATTATCTAATATTTTGTGGCCCGATCTGCAAGCTGAAATGCTTTTTTCTCCTATTCTTCATGGAGCAACCAATAAAACAGCCGAGAGAATTGTGATGGCGAAGGAACGTATTTACGGTAAGATGGGATCTGACCGTTCATGCTGATAGTAATTGGGAATATAATGAATATGAACAGCTAAATAGTTAACGGACCGGTATTTTATGGAAATAGCGTTGCTGCAAGATATCGCCATAATTTTCGGGCTCGCTGTTATCGTTCTCCAGATCTGCCACACGATAAAACTGCCCGCCATCATTGGATTCCTGCTCACCGGCACCCTGGTCGGCCCCCACGGCCTGCATCTGATCCGGAGCGTGCACGATGTGGAATTGCTGGCCGAAATCGGCGTGGTTCTGCTTTTATTCACCATCGGACTTGAGTTCTCCCTCAAGGAACTGTTCCGCCTGAAGCGCCAGGTGCTTCTCGGCGGTTCGCTCCAGGTTTTTCTCACCATAATTGTCACCACCCTTATATTTATATACGGCTTCAAACTTCCCGGGAACCGCTCGATTTTTATCGGATTCCTCATGGCCTTGAGCAGTACGGCAATTGTCCTCCGGCTTTACCAGGAGCGCGCCGAACTTGATTCTCCCCACGGGGAAAATATACTTGCCATTCTCATCTTTCAGGATGTTGTTGTGGTGCTGCTCATGCTTTTGACCCCCTTCCTGGCCGGTGCCGGCGGCGAAGGTTTTGCCATGGGCACATCTCTCCTGGTGCTTTTTGCGAAAACGGTATTCATCTTCGGCATTGTCCTGCTGGGATCCCGCTATGTGGTGCCGCACGCCCTTTTTCTGGTTGCCGGGACACGAAGCAGGGAACTGTTTCTGCTTTCCATTATTGCCATCTGTCTGCTTACCGCCTGGGTAACCTCGCTCGCCGGCCTTTCCCTGGGGTTGGGAGCCTTTCTTGCCGGTCTGGTCATTTCGGAATCAGAATACGGCACCGCCGCCCTTGGCAACATGACACCATTTCGGGATATATTCATGAGCTTCTTCTTTGTTTCAATCGGTATGCTGCTCGATGTCAGGGTTGTTCTGGACTACCCCGCAATTATCGGTTTTTTGACGGTCGGCATCCTTATTCTTAAATTCAGCCTGGTTTTGCTTGTTGTGATTCTGCTCGGTGCTTCGCTCCGGAGTGCACTCCTCACCGCTTTCGCCCTGGCACAGGTCGGGGAATTTTCCTTTGTGCTCTCCAAGTTCGGCCTGGAATATGATTTTCTTGCAGCGCAGCGATACCAGTTTTTCCTTGCCGTGGCGATCATCACCATGGCCGCCACCCCCTTTCTTATTTCCTTCAGCCCGCGGTTGGCGGAAATCATACTGCGTCTGCCGTTGCCGGACAAATTGAAAAGCGGCCTGGCCCCGATGGAGCCGGAAGAAGATAACTCCGGGACCAAGGCCCCTGGCAATCATATAGTAATTATCGGCTACGGGCTTAACGGGCGTAATCTTACCAGGGCAGCCATAAGTGCCGGGATCCCCTATGTCATCATTGAAACAAATCCGGAAACGGTCCGGCGGGAAAAGAAAGGCGGCAAGAATATCCTGTACGGGGACGCCACCCATATGCCGGTACTGGAGCATGCCGGGATCAGGCATGCCCGGATCGCCGTAATTGCCATCTCCGATTATGTGGCCAGCCGCCAGATAACCCGCCAGATAAAAGAATGTAACCCGTCCCTGCACCTCATCGTCAGAACGCGGTTCGTCAGCGAGATTGACCCCCTGCGTGATCTTGGTGCAGATGAGGTGATCCCGGAAGAGTATGAGACCGCGGTGGAGATCTTTATCCGGGTTCTGCACCACTATCTTGTCCCGCAGCAAGATATAGACAGGTTCATGACCGAGGTCCGGGCGGACGGCTATCAGATGCTGCGTTCCCAGCCGCGTTCTTTGGTCTCGATCTGTGATGTGAGCGGCTGTCTCTCTGATTCGGAGATGAAGGTGATCCTCCTGGAAGACGGGTCTCCCCTGGCCGGAAAGAGCATAGCTGAAATCGGCATGCGCCGAAAGTACGGCGTGACCATCCTGGCCATACGGCGGCGAGACAAAATGGAGCCCAACCCGGCAGCGGACACGGTACTGCAGACAGGCGACGGACTCATTCTCTTCGGCACATCGGAAAGTATAAGCAAAATCAAAGAGATGTGCTGCTCGACCGATTCTGCCGCAATTTCCTGAAATACGGCAAAATTACTGAAGTTGTCTCATCTTCTTCTCGGCCAATCACCTTGACAAACTAGGGGTTTTTACCTATAAAAAGATGTGATTTAGAGTCTGGGCGGACTGCAGGCAGATTTTCATAATGAACAACGAGCCCCTTTAACAGGCTATGGTTTAAACTGCCGGGTGAGGTTTTAACAGGATCGCCGCCGGCGATAACTTCTGGTCAATTTACCCTGGTACTGAACGTTAACCGACCAAAAAGAATGGAGGTAGAGCATGGTTGAGAAAAAACAGTTAACCCCGCAGGAAATGTCGATTCATCAGGATGCGCAGGCCATGATCATCAAGGCCCGCAAAGATGGAGTGGAGACAGCCTGGGACAGGCTTCAGGAACAAACGCCGCACTGCACCTTCTGTGAACAGGGATTGTCGTGCCGTAATTGTGTCATGGGCCCCTGCCGCATCAGTCCGAAAGGCGACAAGCGGCAGCGGGGCGTTTGCGGAGCGGACGCCGATGTCATTGTCGCCCGGAACTTCGGGAGATTTGTCGCCGGCGGCGCCGCCGGCCACTCGGATCACGGCCGGGACCTCATAGAAGTCCTGGAGGCAATCGTTGAGGGCAAAACAAGTGATTACAAGATAACCGACGAGGATAAACTGACTAGGATTGCGGCAGAGATCGGCATTGAGACCGACGGCAGGCGAATAGCGGATATTGCCGGGGACCTGGTTGATGAATTATATGGCGACTTCGGCAGCAGAAAAGCCGAAGTGGCGTTTCTCAAAAGGGTGCCGGAGAAACGCAGGGCAATCTGGAAAAATCTTGGCATTACCCCCAGGGGAGTAGATCGGGAGATAGCTGAGATGATGCACCGGACGCACATGGGATGCGACAATGATGCGCCTAACACAATGCTGCATGCAGCCAGGACTGCTCTGGCGGACGGCTGGTCCGGTTCAATGATCGGTACCGAACTTTCAGACTGCATCTTCGGAACCCCGACCCCGAAAATGTCCAAGGCCAACCTTGGGGTGCTGAAAAAAGACCAGGTGAACATCCTGGTTCATGGCCATAATCCCATTGTTACTGAGATGATATTCAAGGCTGCCAATGATCCGGAAATACTGGCGAAGGCTGAAGCAGTCGGCGCCCGCGGCGTCAATCTTGCCGGTCTCTGCTGCACCGGCAACGAACTGCTCATGCGACAGGGAGTGCCCATGGCCGGGAATCATCTCATGACGGAACTGGCTATTGTAACCGGTGCGGTAGAGGCTGTAGTTGTTGATTACCAGTGCATCATGCCGAGCATGGTACCGGCGGCGGCCTGTTATCATACCAAGTTTATCACCACGGCAAACAAGGCGAGGTTTACCGGGGCCATCCATTTTGATTTCAAACCTGAAACAGCCCTGCAGCAGGCCAAAGAAATCGTGGAGCTGGCCATAGACGGCTATGCATCCCGGAACCAGGACAGGGTTGAGATACCGGTGGAACCGGTGGAGATCATGACCGGTTTTTCAAATGAGGCAATTCTGGCAGCCCTGGGCGGCAGCCTCGACCCGTTTCTTGATGCGATAAAGGCAGGCAAGATACGCGGCTGTGTCGGCATTGTCGGCTGCAACAACCCTAAGGTGCAGCAGGATTCCAGCAACGTCGGGCTGGCAAAGGCTTTGATTGCCAGGGATATCCTCGTCCTGGCCACCGGCTGCGTAACCACTGCTGCCGGCAAAGCCGGGCTGCTTGTCCCCGGGGCCATAGAAATGGCGGGACCCGGCCTCCGGGAGATCTGCGGCAGCCTCGGCATTCCGCCGGTTGTGCATATGGGCAGCTGTGTCGACAACTCCCGTATCATCCATCTGTGCGCCCTGATCGCCGACGCCCTGGGAGTGGACATCAGCGATTTGCCGGTGGGTGCCTCCTCTCCCGAGTGGTATTCCGAGAAGGCTGCAGCCATCGCCACCTATGCCGTTGCCAGCGGCATCCATGTCCATCTCGGCCACCCGCCCAACATTACAGGTTCGCAGACGGTCACGAATTTGGCTCTGAATGGGCTGAAGGGCCTGGTGGGCGCGGTATTTCACGTGGAGCCCGATCCTCTGAAAGCGGGAGAGTTCTTTGATCAACTCATCGGTGATAAACGTGAAGCCCTTGGCTTGAGCCGATAACAGCTGAAAAATCTTATCCTGTTAGAGGGCTGCGGCGATTCCGCCGCAGCCCTCTATGTATTGGGAGCCTGAAGAACAGAAATGGTTTTTTGGGTCCGGGCTTCCTGCCTTAAAGTGGTGAAGGGACGCGAACGGCTGGTTTGGAAAGCGCCCGGTGCCTGCGCAGCGGAATCGCATTTATTCATGGTATCACCAGGGATGAGACATAGGACAGGGATTGGTGAAAGAGAATGGTCAACCAGAAGACAAAGCCCGGCGGATCGCGGCAGGTCTTCTTCAGGCGGAAAATTCTACCAGTGGGGCTGATTGCCGATCCTGTAGTTCATGACTTCCAGGGTGGAGCTGATAACCACAAACGCACCGGGATCGATTTGCTGCACCAGTCTCTTAAGAGAACCGACCTCCCGAATCGTAACCACGGTGTACAATATATTTTCCTCCCTGCCGCTATAGCCGCCTTCTCCCTTGATGATCGTTACCCCGAGCCTGATGTCCTTCAGTATTTCCCGGGATATATTTTCCCATTCCGGCGAAATGATCATGACCGCCTTACGCTGGCTGAAGCCGGTGATCACGAGCGTTGCCACCTTGGTGCTGACAAAGATGATAATAAGTGTGTACAGTAGAGCTTCCAGGGAATACGCAAAAGCGACCAGGATCAGGACAATACAGTTAACCGCCAGGATAGTGTTGCCGATACCAATGGAAAACCTTTTCAGCAGCATGACGGCAAGGATATCAATTCCGCCCTGGGAGCCGGGTGATCTCAAGGTGGTGCCAACCCCGATGCCGGTTATCAACCCGGCCAGTAGGGAGTTGAGGATCTTGTCATCCAGGTTGATCGACACATGGATGAAGGCCACCGTAGCTGACAATACTGCCATGCCGATCAGGCTGTAGAAAAAGAATCGACGGCCCACGGCCATCCAGGCAAAAATAAACAGGGGGACATTGCTGAGAAAGTAGATGAGACCGAGATTAACCCCGGGGAGCTTTTTGTGGATGATCAGGGCAATGCCCGTTATGCCGCTGGTGGCAAAGTGCTGGGGTATAAGGATGCCGTTGATCGCTATGGCGCAGAGAACGCAACCAACCGTGATCAGTAGTAAATCACTCACTATCTGTTTTGGTGAGATGAAAATGGACTGCGGTTTTCCATCGGGTGTCATGGTCATCCCGTTATTTTTTTGTGTTGCAATCAGGCATGCATCTATCTTGCTTTATATGCCCTGCGAGTGTACCTCATTTTTGCCGGGGCGCCAACCCTTTGCTCGGATAAGAAGATAGGACAGCCGCAATTTCTCCGGAGGTTGGGTATAATGGATAAAAATAACGTCAAGGCCGGAAGATGTCCGGGGGATCCTGCCGCAGGGGGCCGGCTGACAGCCGCGGGCTCCAATTTCAAGATGCCATAAAAAAAGCAGGCAGCTGTTTTCGCTGCCTGCCAGCAAAAATCATTATTCAGCTTCTGTTTTTTAGTCTCCAATCCACTTTTTGAGTTTATCCACTTCGTCCTCATTCATTACTATGGACCACGGACCTCGTTCACCTTCCAGCAGGGCCATGCTCTTACCAAAGAGAGTGCGGTTTTCACCGAACAGGTTGGCGAAGCTCTCAACCTCCCTGTTGGAGAAGGCAATGGCGGTCTTCAAATCCCGCAGGGATTCATCCGTTCTTTCAAGTTCAGCATAGGCAAGCCCGCGGGCAAAGAATGTTGCGCCCCGTTCCTGATTGAACGTGATTGAAGCGGACAGATCCTCAACCGCATTGCTGTAGTCACCTTTGAGAAGATGAGCGATACCACGGTAATAGAATGCCCTTTCGTTATCGTTGTCAATTCTCAGCACCCTGTTGAAATCATCTATGGACTTGTCCAATTCGCCGTTCGTCAGGTAGGCGGCTCCCCGGCTCAAGTAAACAGTAACCGGATTGCAGCCCTCCTCTCCGGCCTTGGTAAAAAGTTCAATGGACTTCTCGGGGTGACCGGCGGCATACATTGATTTTGCTTCAGTTAGCAAATCATTACTTGTCATGACAGTCACCTCCTCTGTATATGCTAGGTCTTTATCGATGAATTTTAATCATCTGTATATACTAAAATATAAGAATCATTCTCAATAAATCCAGAAGCAGCTGCCGACTGAAAATTTATGAGCGCTTAATAATTTGATAAAAAAGGGGAAATGCAGAATGGCGATTTTTTTGTGCTGGGATATAAATGCGGGAAAAAGCGTAATCCTGTTTTTAACAGATACTTATTTATGCCGGATCATAAGACGATCCTGAAAAAAGTTTTAAATTTACCCGCGGCAAACGGTTGCAAGTCAACGGTCTGCAGTTCACTTTTCGCCGACATTGCGGCAGACCCGGAGCCCTTGTCCTGATCCCGGAAATAGATCTGACTCGTTAAAATTACCCTGTTGTCCCGCAAAACCTTATAATGGATATGGGGCGGACGCGGATTGTAGGCACCCGGGACGATAGTCTTGAAAAAGAATCTGCCGTCATCGTCTGTTGTTGTTGCGCCCCAGTATTGGAAATCAGGGTCTCTCTCTCCCGGACTCGTGTCGCCGGGATGTTTGTATCTCCCCTGCGGATCGGTCTGCCATATTTCAATGATGAGGCCTGCCAGGGCTTTCCCCCCGGTGTTCACCACCCGGCCTGACAGGTTCAGAATATCGCCTTTGGCGATTCCGGTCCGACCTTTGACATGTACCAGGTCGTTGTCTATATCCTCCTGCCTGGTAACCGGATAAAAAGGCCCCTCATAATCGGCCGGGGTCTTTGGCAGCTGCTCTTCGGCATAGGCCTTATTCAGCAGCAGGCAGAAAAAGGTCAGCAGGCCGAAGAGAAGAATTCTCCGTAATTCATGTGTTTTCATAGGTAAACCTGTCTCCAATTATTTCCCGCCATGCTGTTTCAGGATCTCGTCGATTTCTTCGATGGTGAATTTGTTGAGTCTGATAATTGTGGCCCCGGCACGATAGGCGGGAGGGAGAATGTTACGGGCATCTTCCCTGTTCTCCGTTTCAATGGTGATCCAGGCCTTGTGGACGCCATCGCTGCAGCCCCAGTCGGCGTTGGTCGCAAAATGGGAGCCGTAATTCAAAAAACTTTCAACAACCTGGGCGCAGGCCAGCAGGTTTTCATCGTGTGCCACCTCTATGAGAAATTTGGGCATAGCGCTGCCTCCTGTAGGTACTATATTTATCCTTTATGTTCTTTTATGAAAAATATAATACCGGTTTTGAAAAATTCCACTGCGGTGGACAATGCAGCGCTGTTTTACGCCGGGTTGTCCCTGCCTGAAGCGCCTGATACGGCATCTATTGCACAAAAGTCAGGGAGAGTAAGGGCTCTGCGTCGTTTCAGTGGTATCCGGGCATTCCAGCTCGATGTCGCATTCCCCCTCCTGCTCCTCATAAAAGTTTGTTGTTCCGGGATCGTCAAACAGGGGCAGCTCAATAGTGCTCTCCTCCTCATTTCCGCGGCATGCCCGATTGACATAACGGATAATAGCCTCTTCGCCCTTGATAAATGTCAGGCCATCATTGTTCTGTACGAGCAGGACCGGAATGGTGCTTATGTTCAACAGGGACAGAATAACCCGGTTCAGGGAAGGGTTGTACGAACTGTTGTATTCCAGTTCGGCGAAGGCAATGGTCTGATTTTTATCTATGGGATTGAAATGAAATTCACAACCATTGCAATCCTCCAGGACAGCCAGAACATTTTTGCAGTGGGGGCAGTCTGCCGAAAAAAAGAAGTAAAGTCTTTGGGCCGGAAACGAGCATCTCTTGACGGCATAGGTCCCGGAGGCAAGGGTTTCACTCCTGAGAGCAACCAGCGATGCCGGGCTGAAATTAAGCAGGGCGAAGGATGCGAGCATAACAGCGAAAAGAGGTATGCTGAGGCGAAGCAGTTTCCAGCCGCATAGCAGGTTGAGCAGGGCAATGATGGAGAAGATAACGAGACAGTAAGAGCAAAAAGTCCGGATGACAAATATCTGGTAGCTTAACAGAACTCCTTCAACCGCCAGACCGAGCAATAGGAGCAGGCAGGTCCGGTCAAGACCTTGACGGGATCCGGAACCGGCCCAGCGGTTGCTGCTGAAAAGAGCGGCAAAGTACAGCAGCCCTGCCAAATTTATGTAGAGGGGCGGTATGGTGGTCAGTTTATCAACAACACTGCAGCCGTCGTTTAAGCAGAAGGCTTCCCCTTTTGCCAGGATGAAGAAAATCTGCAGGACGATGAATGCCCCTGCCAGCAGAGAGGCCCATTGAATGATTGTATTGCGTTTGGGGGACATGGGGTGTTGTTGAGCAAGAGTTATTGTAATATTGAGCGGTTATTAGCCGGATCAGTGATGCAGTGTCAGACAATATAACCTTTGCTGGAGCTGCTCACTATAATGCATTCATAACCGGGAAGTTGTCAAATAATTTTCACGGTTTTTTCACGGCTGGAGCCTGATTTTTCAAGTGCGCAGCAGAAATTCTATCCATTTTTTTAACGGTTCACCCTGCCGGTGATTTATAATTGCGAGACAACCTTTATGTTCCTCCCTGACTTTACCGTTGCAAGTACTTATATTTTAAGTATGGAAAAACAGCTGCAGCAGGAGGTGATGAACATGAACATCTATCTGGATACATTAAAAAATGATATCAAAAATGTACAGGATTTAAGTCACATGTGCCGGGGTGAATGGTGCCGGGATATCGAATCCGAAGTGGATTCGCTCCAGAACGAAGTGATCGAATTTCAGTTACATGAAAGAGACTTTGAAGTTGCAATGGTGCAGGAGATGTCAAACAAGATCAGGGATACTTACCGGCATCTGGCCCCGGACATCCACATCTGATAATTGTTCAGTTAAAATCAGCGCAGGAGAAACAGCCTGAGTCAGATCTGTTTCTCCTGCTCTTTTGTTTTCAAGAAATAAAACATCAGGTTTTACCCGGCAGCAATTATTGGAACAGACTGGTCAGCCAGGTAATATTGTCGGTCAGGAGCAGCAGGCCGAAGGCCACCAGCAGCAAACCGCTGGCAAGCATGATGGCCCGCATGTGCTTTCGTATCCTCTTTGAATAGCTCAGAAAAGTATTGAAGGCCAGTGAGGCGAACAGGAAAGGAATGGCCAGACCAAGCGAGTACATGGAAAGCAGCCCGATGCCGTAGGATGTCGATTCCTGGCTGCCGGCATAGAGAAGAATCGTTCCGAGGATTGGTCCTATGCAGGGTGTCCAGCCTGCGGCAAAGGCCATGCCGATAATAATGGTACCGATATAACCAAGCGGTTTTTTCTGGGGATGGAATCTTTTTTCCTTTTGCAGAAAACCGAAGCTGAAAAAGCCTGCCACAAATAAACCGAAAATAATCATGACAGATCCGCCGACTATCCTGACCCAATCCTGATAAGCCGAGAAAAGTCTGCCTATAAATGAAGAGGATGCTCCCAAGGCGATAAAGACCGATGAAAAACCCAGAATAAACAACAGGGAATGGGAAACGGTCAATAATTGGATTTTCCTTTTATCGGCGGCACTCCGCAGGTCCTCATCGGCGGCACCCTGCAGGTCCTCAAATGAAACGCCGGTGATAAAGGTCAGGTAGGAGGGGATCAACGGCAGAACGCACGGCGACAGGAAGGAAAGCAAACCGGCGGTCAACGCCCCTATATAGGGAAAAGATTTAAAGATTTCGTCCATCGGATTTTAAAAATAATGGGAATAATTTTGGGGCAAAATGGTAACTCCGAAATGAAATGCTTACCAGATATTACATTTTTAAGCAGAGAAAATATCATCCAGCCTGAACAAAACATACCCATTTGCAGGCTGTAAGTGAAGTTTATTCTCAAACCGGTTGTAGAATTTTCTTCAATTTAATTCCCCGGCCGCCTTATACCTCTCCCCTAAAATATTCAGTATTTATCTTTAATATCATAATCTTAGAGTTTTATTTTGGCAATGGTACAGTTTTTGCTTTTGAGTAAAAGTGGATCAACCATGGTTTTATGAAATTTGTCTGAAGGGAGGAAAAATTGAAGAGATCCAATACATGGTTACTATACACTGTTTCTGCCTTAATCATCGGGGTGGGAACATTTTTATTAAGCTCCAGGGCTACGACCCTGGCTGAAGATATTCCCAAACCCATTGCCGACAATTCGGGTGGTACGCAAATAACCCCTGAAATAAGGGATCTCCTGCAAAAAAACCAATTACGCCCGGCGCAATTCCAAACTCCTGCACCGGATTTTACCCTGCGTGATCTTGACGGCCAAGAAGTTCGTCTCAGCCAGTTCCGCGGTGAGACGGTGCTCCTTGGTTTTTTTACCACGTG
This sequence comes from uncultured delta proteobacterium, assembly GCA_963783905.1. Classification (GTDB taxonomy): domain Bacteria; phylum Desulfobacterota; class Desulfobulbia; order Desulfobulbales; family BM004; genus BM004. The sequence goes on from CAWAPG010000015.1 coordinate 287,789, forward strand.
GTGAGACTGGTGTCAGAAGGAGTTGCCTTCTCTCGAAAGCCTCAAACAGCGTTACCGGGATAAACCATTTAAGGTCCTGCTGGTTAACGTCGAAGAACAAAGTGGAACTGTGAAGCAATTTTTTGCCGAGGAACAAATTGCCCTTCAGGTTGTATTGGACCGGGACGGCAAGGTAAGCCGAGACTATCATGTTTCCAGCCATCCAATCAAATTTTTGATTGACGGTCAGGGAAATCTGATAGCCATGGGCCTTGGCTACAAGAACTGGGATACACCGGAAATAAACAAACTGGTAAAAGTCCTGATAAAAAATACGGGAAAAAGCACCTGAAACATAAGGATTAAGATTTTATTCCGTGCATACAAGAAAAAATTTTTTAATGAAAGCAAGGAGCAATGAACATGAAAACGAAAAAGGGACTGATCTGTGCACTTTTAATTGTAACACTCGCACTGCCGGCGTATGGCCTGGCATGTACCTCCGGCAATAACTACCGGACCAAGACCGGGGCAGTCACCCAGGATGAAGCCAGACAGATGACACAGAACTATCTGGCCAGCATTGACGGAGCCAACCTGCAGCCGGGCAATATCCAAATCGATGGGCGCACCTATAAGGTCGATGTCATAGATGAAAACGGCAAGTCCGTAGTCAAGATGAACATTGATATGCTGACCGGTGATATACGTCCTGTTTTTTAATCTTTTACAACAGAGACCCATTTCATAATAAACCGTCAGGTTGAATGTACGGCTGAATCAGCCGGGAGCAGGCTTGCGTCTGCACTGCAACCTCCCGGAATATGCCCAAAGTATGCTTAATTTAAGGAACTAACAGAATGTTCTCAAAAAGATTGACAGTGGTTCTTTTGCTGCTGGCACTCGGCCTTGTCGCTATTCTTGCCGCCGGGAAAGGGTTTTCAGAAGAAGACCGGTCCGGGAGTTTCGCCATCAACGGTGTGGTGCACAGCAACCAGGGGCTCCCCCTGGAAAACGTGCGGGTCGGCATCAGCGGCGCTGAAGATTTTGTCACAACCGACAGTCAGGGCCGTTTTACCCTGCCGTTCAAGAATGCGAATCAGCGTTTATTCCAATGGGACATCATTGCTGCCAAGAAAGGCTACCTGAGTAGCGGTGCCCGATATATGCCGGACAGCGGCAGCCTGGACATCACCCTGCAGGCTATCCCCGATTTCGCTTCCCACGATTACCAGGCAAAGAATCCGGACAGCGTGTCCGGTATAAATGGATTTGTCCGCAGCAAAAAAGGATTGCCCCTGGAAAACGCCCGGGTCAGAATCATGGGCAAAGAAGACTTTGTCACCACTGATGCCAAGGGCCGCTTTACCGTACCGCTCACCAACCCGGGCCAGCGGCTGTTTAAATGGATCATCACCGCCGGCAGGGAGGGCTACTTAAACGGTGCCGCCCGGTATGTTCCGGGCACCGAAATTCTGCCCATAACCTTACAGGCCGTTCCGAACCATGATTCCCCTGATTATCAGATGGTGATAACCTCGCCGGCCGGCCCTTTTCCCGATGACAGTGGGGTTAAGCTGTCAAAGGACTGCGGAAACTGCCATACAACCCATTTCTGGGAATGGGGGCTCTCAAAAATGGGCAAAACCACGCAGAATAAAAAGGTATTGGCGACCTATGAACAGTTTGCCAGTGAGAAAAGGATTGATCAGCAGAATACCTGCGCTGACTGCCACGCACCCATAGCTGCCCTGCAGGCCCCTGGACAGACGGATTATGGCCGGGCGGTAAAGGAAAATTACAATTTATCCAAGGGGATTGAATGCGATTTCTGCCATAAAATAAAGGAGGTGGAGGTCAGCAACAGTCCCGGGGTGCAGGCCATAAAAATGACCCGCCTGAATGCCGGCGGCTGGTTTTTTGAATATGGCCCGTATGATGATGTGGTGGCCATGCCTATGGCTGCCTCATACAATCCCGGTTTTACAAAAAGTGAATTCTGCTCTGCCTGCCATCAGGATGCAATCAGGCAGCCGGCCGGTTTCACCTGGGATTACACGCAGTCTATCCCGATGCGGAGCCGTTCCCCCTGTATGAAAAGGGGCAGGTGATCCCGAACCAGTGGACATACCAGGAATGGCTGGAATGGCAGGAATCCCTCCCGGAAACGGACAAGGACAAGGGCCGCCAGTGTCAGGACTGCCATATGAACTGGACCAAGGAAATGGTGCCTTATTACCGTTACATGGTCAGCGGTGGCGTGAAGAATTTGGCCAGCGAGACGGACCCGGAAACAATATTCCCCCACAAGTTCGAAGGGGCCACACCGAAAAGGCTGCAGGGGGCGGCCCATTTGGCGGTTGATTCGCATACGGCCGGGGATAACCTGGAGGTTACCGTCGGGGTCACCAACGTTAATGCCGGGCACCGGCTGCCGACCGGTGAACACACCCGCAATATGATTCTGCTGGTGACGGCCGAGACTGAGGACGGCAAAGCCGCTCGCGGTTGTTGACGGTCCCGTTGTTCCTGAATGGGGCGGCACCGGCGACGAAGAAGGCGACTACGGCGGCATGCCCGGCAAGGGCTATGCGCGGGTCACCGCCGATGATAACGGCATGCATAATGTCCCGATCTGGCGGGCAACCCGGATAGTCTCGGATAATCGGCTCAAGGCCAAAGAAACCGATGAATCACAGTACCGTTTTCGCCTGCCGTCGGGAGATAACGGGGATGTGCCATTTTATGTAACTGCAAGACTGATCTATCGCAAGGACTTCCGCAACGGAGAGCGCACCCCTTCGGCAGGCGACGAGGACATTATCATGCAGGAGAAAACCATTGAATCAGGAAACGGAGGGTTATGATGCTCAGATTTATTCTCGGCTTTATTCTCTGTCTGACCTTTGCGACAACAACCGAGGCAGCCGTTATCAAGGGGGTTGTTGAAGGAGGGAAGATCTTAAAAAGATCCCCGGGCATAGTATATCTTGTCGGAACTCCGGGAGAGTTTAAAAAGCCTGCCGCCAATCCGACCATGGATCAGCGCAACATGACTTTCATCCCCCATGTTTTACCGATCCAGACGGGAACGACGGTGGATTTTTTAAATAATGACGAAGTCAAGCACAATGTCTTTTCTCCGGACCATGAAAAATACAACCTGGGCACATGGCCGCAAGGGGCCGTTAAGGAATACACCTTTACAAAGCAGGGTGTCTATACCCAGCTGTGCAATGTTCATCCTGAAATGCAGGCCTTTATTGTCGTCCTGGATACCCCTTATTTTGCGGTGACGGATCAGGACGGCAACTTTGAACTGCAGGACGTGCCGCCGGGTGACTACATCGTGAAGGTCTGGCATGAAAAACTTCGGTTCAAGAAACAGCAGATAACCGTTACTGATAAGGGAGTAGAGAACGTTGTCTTCAGCAGGTAGAAAGCAGAAGAGCACCCAGCCCGGTCCCGCCTGCAAATGCCTTACGCGCAGGACCTTTATTGCTGCGGGTGTCGGCGGTCTTCTGGCCGCCAGCACCGGGGGTCTCTATGCCTCGGTGCAGGCGCTTTACCCGACGGTCAGCTATGAACCATCCCTGAAGGCGGAAATCGGTCCGGTCGATGAATTTATCGGTGACAGCATGAAACAGGTGCAGGTCGGCGGCCGCAAGATAAGCATAATGAAAGGGGCTAACGGACTTTATGCATTGGTAAGAAACTGCACCCATATGGGCTGCATCCCGTATCTTTCCGAAGCAGAGGGAATATTCCGCTGCCCCTGTCATGGCAGCAGTTTCACCCTTGAAGGCGATGTCATCAAGGGGCCGGCGCCCGAACCGCTTTACCGGGCCGCAATAACCGTTAATCCCCGCGGCATGATCGAGATAAATGGTGCGGTAATTGAAAATGACATTACGCTCCGGTCCCAGCCCCCTTTTACCCTGAAAGTATGAATATGGATCTGACAAAAACAACAATCAGGGAATCAATCTTCCGCAGTAATCGCCCGGGGAGTAAGGGATACAATGCCCTCCTGCACATCCATCCCCGCACGGTCCTGAAAGAGAATATCAGATTCAACACCACCTTCTGCATGGGCGGCCTTACGTTCCTGATGTTCCTGGTGTTAACGGCCAGCGGCCTGCTGCTCATGTTTTTCTATGTTCCCGAGGTCGGCCGCGCCTACCGTGACATGAAGGATCTGGCCTATGTCATACCCTTCGGCCGGTTCATGCGCAATATCCATCGCTGGAGCGCCCATGCCATGGTTCTCTTCGTGGTGCTGCATATGGTGCGGGTTTTTTATCATAAGGCGTACCGCCATCCGAAGGAATTTAACTGGGTTATCGGGGTAGTCTGCCTGGTTCTGACCCTGCTTCTCAGTTTTACGGGGTATCTGCTGCCGTGGGACCAGCTTGCCTACTGGGCCATAACCGTTGGCACCAATATTATTTCCTACATCCCCTTTATCGGCAGCAAGGGCCCCCTGTCGATGGTGGGAGCCGATTCTGATATAAAATATTTCGTTTTGGGTAGTGAAAGCGTGGGGCAGAGCGGCCTGCTGCGTTTTTATGTCCTCCATGTCTTTATCCTGCCGCTCTTTCTTTTTATCGCCGCCATGTTTCATTTCTGGCGGGTCAGAAAGGACAACCAGATCAAAAGGCCTCTGTAAAAGGGATTGTTAATGTATCAGGGACAGCCGGAAACAATGGAAAAAACAGAATTGCGGACCGCGGCCGGAGAAAAGGAAAGGGTTCAGGTCTGGCCTCATCTGGTGCTGCGGGAAACGGTTGCGGCTCTTGTTGCCGTCATTCTGCTCATGGTCCTGGCAATTTTTGTGGCCGCCCCTCTTGAAGGCGTTGCCGATCCTTCATTCTCCATGAATCCCTCCAAGGCACCCTGGTATTTTCTCGGTCTGCAGGAACTTCTGGTTTATTTTACCCCATGGATTGCAGGAGTAGCCATTCCCGCCCTCGTTTTCATCGGCCTGATGGCCATTCCCTACATCGATATCGGCCGGCGGGAGAAAAAAGACCGCGTCGTCTTTGTTTACGAAAGGCAGATACGCTGGCTGTTCAGTGCCGGCCTGTGTCTATGGACGGTGCTCACGGTGATCGGCCTGTTCTTCAGGGGGCCGAATTGGGCCTGGCAGTGGCCGAACGGCATGACCATGGAAAATCAGGCCCACAGTATACATCTGAATTGGCTGCTGCCCATTGTCTTTCTTTTATACTTTACGGCATTCCTGTTTCAAAGGCTGCGGCAGAAACACGGCAAAAACCGGACGGCCGGATTTATCAGACACTTTTTTTCCCATATCCTGACGATAGTGGGACTGACTGTCACCATCAAGATTGCGGTTTACAATATTCTTGATTTCATGTTGAAATAGCAATGTATGGAAAGACCGGTCAGATATTTTTTTTTGCTGAGCATTCTCCTGCTGGCATTAACCGCCCTGCTTCTGTTCCGGGAATCGAGGCCGGAGTGGAAGCAGTACCAGGAAAAATATAAGAATTTTCTTTACCAGCAGGCGCAAACCCCGGCTGAAAAAAACAGGGTAAGCGGGTTTGCAGTCGGCGTCAAACAGGACTGGCTTCCGGAACTGGACCGGGCCGACCGCTGCCGTTCATGCCATGTCGGCGTGGATAATCCCGCCGCACCGGAAGAACCGCCGCTGGCCCCCCATCCCGATATCAGCCCCCATTCCTTTGAGAAATTCGGCTGCACGGTCTGCCACGGGGGTGAGGGTTTGGCCACCAGGCTGCCGGATGCCCATGAAAAACTTTTACCGATCAAATTGATTGAGGCGGGCTGCGGCAAGTGTCACGGCCTTGCAGGTCCCGGCATTGAGGCGGCACCCACCTATACGGCCGGCAGCGAACTGCTGGGGGAAAAAATCTGCGCCGGCTGCCATCTTCTTTCAGGGGACAGGAAGGAAGAGTTCCACGGCCCCAACCTTCAGGGCCTTCATTCCAAGGTAAACAAAGCATGGCTTGCGGGTTGGTTGAAAAACCCGAGGGATTATCTGCCGCACGCAAGGATGGCGAACTTTCTCTTGAGCAAGGATGAAACTGATGCCTTAACCACATTTCTTCTCGACCTGAAAATGCCCGGAGACACAGCCACTGCTTTTTATAAAGAGCGGGAGGCTGAGCAGAAAATTCTCAGCGATATTTCGGATGACGAACTGGATGTGCTCGTTGACAGTGGTAAGGTCGTTTTCGGGCAGTTACGCTGTCTGAGCTGTCATGAATTAAACGGCAAGGGCGGTTCAATCGGGCCGGATCTCAGCAGGCTTTCGCAAAAAACCAACAGATCCTGGCTGAGCGCCTGGCTCCGGTCGCCGTCAACCTACAACCCCCAGACCAGGATGCCGACCTTTAATATGACGACAATGGAGCGTCTGGGTCTCATCGAGTATCTGTTTTGGGAAAGCGAGGTTAATGAGCTTAATGCGGATGCGGCCGCAGAAGACATTTCCCCGGAGCCGGCTGCAACGGAAACCGTCCCTGCCCCGGCCCGGGGCAGGGAAATTTTCCTGGCCAAGGGATGTTTTAACTGCCACCAGCTGCCGGGTGTGAAGGGGAACGCTGATTTTGCCCCGCCGCTGAAGGACCTGGCGGATAAAAAAATCGAAAAGATAGACTTCGGCAAAACGGACATTCCCCGGACCCTGCCGGATTATATTGTGGTGAAACTGCAAAACCCCCGGGTATACGGTGATAAACTGAAGATGCCGTATTTCGGGTTGAGTCCCCTGGAAGCAGGGAGGCTGACCACCGTGCTGCTCGGGCGCAGTGAGACAGTGCCCGCTTCGTACCGGCGGGAGAAGCAGGCCCCGGAAATTCCTCTGCCGGCAGGAGAAGTGGGTGGAATTTTTGACCGGTACAAGTGTCTGAGCTGTCACAAATTTGGGGCCCGGGGGGGCAGATTGGCACCCGACCTTGCATATGAGGGGAGCAAGGTCCGCAAAGGCTGGCTGCAGAATTACATGCTAAAGCCCTATGCCATAAGACCCTATCTTGTTGCCCGCATGCCGAGGTTCAAGATGACCGAACGGGAGGCTGAGACTGTGGCGCAATACGCGGAATTTGTTCTGCGGAACAGCGGAATTGACTCAGCACCCCTGGAGATACGGGGCGATCCTGATTCAGGGCGCCGGCTTTATTTTGAAAAATATGTCTGCCAGTCCTGCCACTCAATTGCCGGCGAGGGCGGCTACTATGGCCCGGCGCTGGAGAATACGGCGGATCGGCTACAACCTGCCTGGATCGACAGGCGGCTTATGGATGCTCATCCCTATGAACCTGGAGCCAGGGAACCGGCCCTGGCCATTCCGGGCGGGGACAGGCAAGATATCCTGGCGTTCCTCGGCACTTTAAAAGAAGAGGCTAAGCCATGAAATTCCGCCCGATTTTTTTTGTGTCGATGATACTGACGACGACGCTTCTTGCCGCCGGTTATGGCTGGCCTGAAGAGAAAGCCAATGAAACAGCGGCACCGTTGGTGGTGCGGCAGCTGCCCGAATTCAGAATCAGCAAAGGCGAAATATTATACAACCGTTACTGCCTGTTCTGCCATGGAGAGTCGGGTGAAGGCGACGGATTAAACGCCTTCCGCATACCGGTCAAACCGTTCAGCTTCAGTAATCACGAGCTAATGGCCCGGAAACCGGATAAAGAGCTTGCTCAGGTCATTCTCCTCGGAGGTGCTTCGCAGGGGATGTCCCGGTATATGCCCGCATTCGGCAATACTTTCTCAAACCTTGAGGCTCAATACCTGGTGGAATATATTCGTGATGCTTTTTAAGGGCATGGGATACAGTCCCAAAGTATCTGATGGATGGCTAAAAAAGCAGGAAGATTCCCCAACGCTAATTTCTCATTTTTGACTTAAGTCAATGCCACTTGTCCTGGGGACAGTTTAAGTAATAACTTAGGCTGAGGTACTTTGTGTTTAAAACAGGACGAGGAGGTAGAAATGAAAGTATTTGGGAATATTGTTGTTTCGATCTGTCTGGCGGGATTTTTCTTACTCATGCCGGCCGTGGTATTCGGCGGCGACGAAAGCGTCTGCATTACATGTCACCGCGAGGTGACGCCGAATATCGTGAAGGATTTTCTCTCCGGTGCCATGGGCAAGGCTGGCACGGATTGCGCTGACTGCCATGGCTCGGGGCACCAGACCGCTCTTGATGTGGCCAACGTGGAACTGCCGACGGAAAAGACCTGCGGAAAATGCCATGAAGAAAAACATGACCAGTACATGGAAGGCAAGCACGCATTAGCCTGGGTTGCCATGAGCGCCATGCCGAAGACCGGTTTTCAGCCCCATGCCTATATACAGGGAATGAAGGGCTGCGGCGGCTGCCACAAGATCGGGGTGCGAAACGAGGAAAACCGCAAAGAGGCCCGCTACGGCTCTCCCTGCGATTCCTGCCACACAAGGCATAAATTCTCCAAGGAGGAGGCACGTAAACCGGAGGCTTGCCGCACCTGCCACATGGGCTTCGACCATCCGCAGTGGGAGATGTGGTCCGGCTCTAAACACGGCGTCATCTATCAGACTGAGGGTGATACCGGCCGGGCGCCGAAGTGTCAGACGTGTCATATGGATGACGGCGACCACGGGGTCATGACTTCCTGGGGTTTTCTCGCCCTGAGGCTGCCGGAGGATGATCCTGAATGGATGGCATACCGGGTGACCATCCTCAAAGGACTCCATGTGCTTGATCCGGAAGGCAATCCCACGCCGCGCCTTGAAGTTGTCAAAGCCGGCAAGGTGGCACGCCTGACCAAAGAGGCATGGCAGGCCCAGCGCGACAAAATGATCGATATCTGCAGCCGCTGCCACAGTAAATCATACGCCAGGACCAACCTGCAGAACTCCGATGCCATGATCAAGGAGGCTGACAGGCTCATGGCGGAAGCAATTGAGATCGTTGCCGACCTGTATGCCAAGGGCATCATCGAGCCGGAGGAGGGCAAACCGGCCTATCCGGACATCCTGACTTTTTATGATGCAACAACTCCGATCGAACAGACATTATACGTCATGTTTCTGGAGCACCGTATGCGGGCCTTCCAGGGGGCGTTCCACATGAATCCCGACTATGTAACCTGGTATGGTCTGGCCGAAATGAAAAAGGATCTTGTTGAGATTAAAAACGAGGCCAAGCACATGATCCGTGAAACCACCCATTGATTGGACCGGGTCTGACAAGAAAAAAGGGGGCTTCAAGCCCCCTTTTTTTATGGTGCAACAGGGGATGTTTTATGACCGGGTTACGTCCCTTGGCTCCTTTGCTGAATTGCCTTTACAACATAGGGATAAACAGTCTGGGCTACGATGCGGTATCCCTCCGGGGTCGGGTGGATGGTATCGGGCTGGTTCAGGGACGGAACGCCTCCCACCTGATCCAGAAAAAACGGAACAAGGATAATCCCCTGCTCTTTGGCAACCGCAGGATAGACAGCCCTGAACTGTCTCGTATAATCCGGCCCGAGATTCTGCAGCATCTGCATACCCGCGAGAATGACCTCGATGCCCGCTGCTTTTAAAAGCTGCACCGACCGGCCGATGTTCTCCCTGATAACCGCTGCCGGTATGCCCCGCATGCCGTCGTTGGCGCCTGTTTCCAGGATAACAACGTCGGGTTGCTGGGCAATTATCCAGTTGATCCGCGACAGGGCGCCGCTGCTGGTTTCACCGCTGATCCCGCCGTTGATGACCTGCCAGTTGTAACCGTGCTGCTGCAGTTTCTCCTCCAGCAGCGCCGGATATGCTTCTTCTTCAGCAACACCCAGTCCGGCGGTCAGACTGTTGCCCAGGGCGATAATGGTGCCGTCGTAAACCCTGGCCGGCGCCGTCGTCTGTGCGGTGGTGCCGGAAGGTTTTTCCTGTCGGTCGCAGCCGGAAAGTACAAAGGCAAGGAGCAGGCAGAGAAGGAGTCTGCAAAGAACCGGCCAGCAGGTTTTCATTCGTTTTTTATGCATCAAGTTACTCCTCGTCCCGCAGAAAACCGGCGGGTTTTTGCCGCAGGATTGAAAATGACGCCCCAAGCCCCACGGTGAGGACGAGCAGGACGGTCAGCACAAACATTATCAGCATGCTGCCGGGCCGGGGATCATAGGAAATGGCAAAAATCCTGGTGCAGACGATCCAGCTCACGGCCTGGGCAATCAGCCCGGCCAACAGGCCGCAGATCAATGCGACCAGGAGATTTTCCAGGGTGAACACCAGCAGAACAAAGCCGGACCCGGCCCCCAGTATCTTATAATACACGGCTTCGCGTATCCTTGCCAGCCGGGTTGCGAAGATGGAGCTGATGATAATCAGCAGGCCGGCAATGATGGAAAATGAGGTGAAAAACTGGATGATGGTGGAAAGCTTGCGCATGATCCGGGCCAGCACCTCGATGGTCTGCGCCACATCTATGACGCTTACATTCGGCAGATTTTCGGCCAGCCTGTTCTGCACCTCCGCCAGCTTTGCCCGGCTGATTTTAGCGGCGCTGAAAATGGTCTGCGGTGCGGCCTTGAGGGTCTCTTCCCGGAACACGAAGTAAAAGTATGGACGGACCCGGGACTGAGTCCGGGTCCGCAAGCTGGTCACCCGCGCCCGGATCGGAATGGACTGCACCCTGAAGACCAGCAGGTCGCCCATCCTGATATCACCGATTTCCGCCACGGTATCCAGGACCGAGACCGGTACTTCCCCATGCAGCCGTAGTTCTTCCGGATGGTCACCAAAAAGCGTGTCTCCCTCGAGAAACTGTTCGTCATCGAGCAGGTAATCCCGGTAGGTAAGGTTGAATTCGCGGGATAGGTTGTCTCTCCGCCTCTGTCTTTCAGCCTCACGATCGATCGGATTGCCGTTGATGGAGGCGAGCCGCGCCCGGACAATAGGGTAGTACTGCGCCGGTGTATCAAGGATGGTGGTGAATTCTTCGAACTGGGAGGTCTGGATATCGAGAAAGTAAACATTCGGCAGGTCCCGAGGATAGGACCCGATAAAGGTTTCCTGCAGGTTCTGCTCAATGAGGTAGATGGAAAAAATGACAGCGAGCGAGGAAGAGAGGGTAATGATTATGGCGCGGGTAGCGTTTTTGGGCCGGAACAAACCTCTGATGGCCTGGCGCAGTGCCAGTCCGTGCGGCGGATTTCTTTTCAGGACCCACAGGATAAGCCGGGTGATAAGCGTAGACAGGCCGAGCAGGCTGAAGAGACCGATGACAAAATAAACACCGGTGGTGATGTCTCCAAGCTGCCAGATGGTCAAACCGGTAAAAAAACAGATGATGATCCCAATGGCAAGGTACTGCCCCGGTCCTCCCCGCGCCGCGCCGCTTTCCTTGCGGAAAATGGCGGCCGGCTTCAGATTTCTGACCCGCCGCAGCGGCAGGAGTGAGAACAATCCGACCACGACGATACCAAGAAGCAGGCCTTTGAAAACCGCCTTCCAGGCAATAACCAGCTTGACACCGGCCGGCAGGATGCCGGCAAACAGGATGGGGAAATAGAACTGCAGCAGCAAGCTCACGGTCAGCCCCAGTAAGGTGCCTCCACTGCCAAGCAGCATGATCATACCGATGAAATGACCGTTGATAAAGCGATTGGTGGCCCCCATCGCCTTCATGATGCCGATGGTGTATTCACTGTCGCGCAGCAGGGCATGCAGGGCTGTCTGGATACCTATGCCCGCCATCAGCAGGGTGAATATGCCGAGCAGGTTCAGAAAGAAAAGAAGGTTTTCAAAGAACCGTTTGACCCCTGATTCCGCGGTCTTATAAGTGCTGACCCTTTCCTGGGGAACGGTGGCGGCAGCGGCAAGATCTTTTGCCAAACGCTCAACAATGGCGGGATCCTTGACCTTGAGCAGGTAATTGTAATGGATCCGGCTGCCCTTCCCGACCAGGTCGAGCCCTTCCAGGTCAGCTGCGGCAATAAAGATTCTCGGACCAAAGGAAAAGAAGGAAACCGGCTGGTCCGGCTCGGCAAGCACGGTATCAACAATGGTGAGTTCAGCAGACCCTATCTGCAGACGATCGCCGATCGCCGCACCCAGGCGGTCAAGAAGCGACTGCGCGACAATAATTGAGCCTTTCTTGAGAACTTCGGAGAATCTGCGGCCGGATGCCAGCTCTACCGTCCCATAAAAGGGATATCCTTTTTCAACCACCTTGAGAAGGCTGAGAACCGATTTCTGCCGGTCTGGACTGGTTGCCATGCTGTAGAATTCATCCACGTGGGCGCCGACAGCCAGTCCCTGTTTCTCGAGGTTCTTGATGGCCGCGTCCAGGCCCGGTGACAGGGGATAATGGGAATGAATGATGATGTCGGCTGCATGTAGCTGCCTGGCATCCTTGAGCATGGAGCTGCGCACCGAACTGCTGAAACCACCCAGGGAAACCAGGGTGAGCAGTGACAGGGCCACGCAGAGTATGAAGATGAAGGCCTGTTTGCCGGAGGATGCAATCTGCCTGAAAATGAAACGGACATTAAGCGGCATGTTTTTTTGTTTCCAGGCTCACGGGGTAATCCTGCCGTCGACCAAGCGTACTGTCCGGTCCGCCATCCTGCCGATCTCTCGGCTGTGTGTTACCATGACAAGCGTGGTATCGAGTTCGCGCCGCAGTTCCAGGAGCAGCAGCAGGATGGTTTCGCCGTTAGCGGAGTCCAGGTTGCCGGTCGGCTCATCGGCAAAGACAATCTGCGGACTGTTGATCAGGGCCCGGCAGATGGCAACCCGCTGTTTTTCGCCGCCCGACAACTGGTGCGGGAAATTATCATCGCGCCGGCGCAGGTCAACGCGGCGGAGCAGTTCCGCGGCCTTGGCGGCCGCCTCGGGATCGTGTTTCAACTCGGCCGGGAACATGATATTTTCAAGGGCGGTCAGGGACGGAACCAGATGAAAGGATTGAAATACGTATCCGATTGTCCGGTTGCGGAAGGGGGCCAGCCGGTCTTCGCTTAATCCGGTAATGTTAGTGCCAAGCAGAATAATCCTGCCGCGGTCAGGTTTGTCGAGACCGGACAGCAGGCTCAGGAGAGTGGATTTGCCGCTGCCGCTTTTCCCTTCAATGACGAGGAATTCGCCCTTCCCCACTCCCAGGCTGATATTGTCAAGCACGGTAATGCTCCGGCCGTCCACCCGGTATGATTTGCTCAGTTCAACAGCTTCCAGTACCTGGTCTGCCATATTATGAATCCTTTTTATTTCTAAAAAACTGCTTCTGCAACTTACGGCTGCGGTGTGAACTCATAACCGATTTTTGAGATGCGGCCGCGCCAGTAGGGCTGGGGTCCTTCGTAAAGCAGCCATGCCACCTCGCCTTCGAGAGGAACGTACATGCCGTCGCGCCGTTCATAGCTCCAGAAGCGGCCTTCCCAGGGAGTCGGTATTATGCGGCCATCAACGTTGCGGCCGCGTGCTTCGGCGCGCACCGACTCGATTAACCCTTCTTCATTGAAGCGGAACAGCAGGGTCGCAGTGGTTTCGCCGTCCTGCAGGGTAGCCCTGGCAGAGGTGTCGTCCACCGCCTCCCACCGCACCCCCTGGCCCGGCAGGAGCATTGTCGGATACCAGGCCGACTCGGCCAGGAAGCGCATCAGTTCCCCCTGGGCCAGATCCGGGGTGCCGCGGAGGTTCACCAGGGTTACAAGTCCAAACAATGATGCATGCAGTATTCCTTCTCCGGCAATATACGCATCATGCACGCGGGCCTTCAGCCCCGGCATCATCTCTATACGGGCTTCCCAGTCGAAGCCCGGCCTCCTCGCGATTACCCGCTGGGTCGAGGTGAACGGTTTCCATTGTTCCGCATCTGCACTCATGTTGAAGGTGCCCAGGTGTTCAACGCTGACGGCCTCGATCATGGGCTGTCCTTCTCTCAGGGCGATGCGCAAATATCGTTGCACCGGAGGCGGCAGGCCGGCCAAGGCATCAGCCCGATATGTTGTTTTTTCCATGGGACGATGTGCCGCCTCGAGCCTGGCATGCATTTTTTTTGTTGCTGCCTGCCAGCGGTAAGAGCCGTATTCAAGGGCAATGAAGATGAGTGCGGCCAGGACGAAGAGGATGAAAAGGATCAATTTCAGCATTTGTTTATAGCAGAATTTCTCAAGGTATCAGCCCGTTCGCAGAGTATACTATCCTGCTGGAAGAACAGGCGTGCTCCCGGACCGGAACATTGCCGGTCTGCGTTTCCGACCGGGCAAAACCGTTCCACGGTTCCATGCCGCAACGGGATGCAATTGTCCGGTGGAATATTTCATCATGGGGGGTCGAGAAGGGGGAACTCCGCCTTTTTCCAGCCTGCAACCCCGTCCTTTAAAACCGGGATCGCTGAAAACCCTTTTTTATGTACTGGCTTGCCAGACCGGCAGCGCTTTGTTCGTTCTTTCAGTTGCAGTAAAAAATTATTTCCCGGTCTCTGGAAAGTTCTTCGATCTGTGATTGCAGGGCCGACAGAGGAATTGCCCCCTCAAGATGATACTGTGCAAATTTTTTGTCATCCGCATAGGCACAGACCAGCAGGGCTTGACCTGCTGCTACATTCTGCCGGGTTTTTTCCGGAGAAATACGGATCGGTTCCGCCATAGTGCGCCTCCTTTCCTGAATGGTCATGGTATTGATACTATCACACATGGTGTAGGACGGGGCAAGGTTGTCGGCAGAATATTTTATGAAAAATTTTCTCTGGGTACCCGGTTGCCGATTTTCGGGGCCATGGTAATTATGTGTCTGTCCGGTGCTGTCATCGGGCCATGGCCGGCCCTGTACCCATGATGCGAGAGGGCTGAAATTTTATAAATCATGGGTGACAAAACATAATTTTTATCGTAAAATAACCTGTTACCAACCAAACGTTTGTTTGAAAAGACAATTTATTTTCAGGAGAAAGATATGTCAGGCAGAAACGAGAAACATCGTAACAATTTTATCCGGGCGCAAAGGTCAGGTGATGTTCCCTGGGAGCCGTCAATGTTTTGTCGTGGTCACGGCACAGGTCATTTCGGGGCTATCTTGGTGTTCATGGTTCTGATGCTGATTCCGCGGATTATTATGGCCGCTCCCGAGGGACCGCCTCCCAGTGTGGAGGTGGAGAAGGTCATGGAAACCGATGTCGTTCCGGCAGCCGAATATGTCGGCCACGTCGAGGCCATACAGGCAGTGGATTTGCGGGCCAGAATAGAGGGATTTCTGGAAAAGATAGATTTCCGGGAAGGTGATTTCATTCATGCCGGGGATATCCTCTATGAGATCGAGTCAACGGCCTATAAGGCCAGGGTGGCGGCGGACCAGGCCAGAGTTGACCAGGCGCGGGCCGATCTTGACCAGGCGGAATCCTATCTGAAACGACTTCAGGGGGCCCGGGCTGAAAGTGTTCCAGCCACCGACAAGGATAAAGCCACGGCTGACATGCTCATGAGCAAAGCAAAGCTTGCCGAGGCCCAGGCAGCCTTGACCCTTTCCAAACTTAACCTTGGATATACCACCATCAAGGCTCCCATCTCCGGACGTATCGGCCGTACCACATACACGGTCGGCAATCTGATCAACCCCGCATCAGGTCCCCTTGCCCGTATCGTGCAAATGGATCCCATCCGGGTAGTATACTCTATCAGCGAAAATGACCTGGTTGCGGTCCAGAAGGCCCTGACCGAGATGGACAATCATAAAACGCGGCTGCTGGCACCGCAGCTTAAACTGGTGAACGGTGATCTTTTTCCGGCCACCGGCCATGTTACTTTCGTCGATAACAAAGTGGATCCGGCTACCGGTACCATCGCAGTGCGGGCTGAATTCGATAATCAGGCAAATATGCTTATTCCCGGTCAGTATGTCACCGTCCTCATCAAGGCCTCGGAGCCGAAATTGATGCCGGTGGTGCCCCAGGCCGCCGTTCTGGTCAACAAGGAGGGCAGATATGTGCTGATGGTGGATGACCATGGGAATGTTGTTACCCGGTCCATTACCATCGGCCCTGAAGTCGGCACCGGATGGGCGGTGGAATCGGGTCTTGATGCCGGCGAGGAAATTATCGTATCCGGCATCCAGAAGGTACGCCCCGGACAGCCGGTGCAGGTAATTCACGCCAAGTCACAGGATAAATAATTATGATTTCAAAAATCTTCATAAACCGACCGCGGCTGGCGGCGGTTATCTCGATAATTATCACCATCGCCGGTTGCATCGCTCTCTATACCATACCTGTTGCCCAGTATCCGCGGATTACCCCGCCGGAGATCAGGGTCTCCGCCGTCTACCCCGGAGCCAGCGCCCAGGTTTTGGCTGATACCGTGGCCGCACCCATTGAAAAAGAGGTGAACGGCGTCGATAACATGCTCTATATGTCATCATCCTGTTCCAACGCCGGAACCTATACCCTGAGCGTCACGTTCGAGGTCGGCACCGATCCGGACATCGATCAGGTGAATCTGCAGAACCGGGTGCAGCTGGCCGTTTCCAGGTTGCCGAAAGAAGTGGTTGAGCAGGGTATTCAGGTCCGCAAACGGTCTTCGGATATGATGGCCGCCATCAGCTTCTATTCTCCGAACAAGACCCGGGATATGCTCTTTTTGAGCAACTATGTCAGCAATAATGTCAAAGACGCCCTGGTACGCCTGAAAGGGGTCAGTGACGTTTTTATCTTCGGCGAGAAAGAATACAGCCTCCGCATATGGATGAACCCGGATCGGTTAACCGCTTTGGGAATGACTGCCGATGATGTAATTACCGCCGTCCGCCGCCAGAATGTCCAGGCTTCGGTTGGCGCCGTGGGGCAGGAACCAATGGCCCGGGACCAGCAGGTTCAATTCACCCTGCAGGCCAGGGGCAGGCTGTCCGAGGTGGAGGAATTTAAAAATATTGTTATCCGGAGCAACAGCCAGGGTGGGCTCGTACGGCTGCGAGACGTCGCCAGGGTGGAACTGGCCGCCAAGTCCTACGGCCATGAATCGGCCTTGAACGGGGATCCGGCTGCAACCATGGCGGTTTATCGCTCTAGCTCAGCCAATGCCCTTAATACCATGAAGGCGGTGCGGGCCGAGCTCAAATCCCTTAAAGAGGGAATGCCGTCCGATATGGAATATCAGATCATTCTCGACACTACCCATTATGTCTCCGCCGCCATTGACGAGATTGTCATGACCCTGGGGCTCACCGGTTTTCTGGTTATCATGGTGGTTTTCGTTTTTCTGCAGGACTGGCGTGCCACCCTGATCCCGGCGGTGACTATTCCGGTATCACTGATCGGCACCTTTGCTGTACTGAAGATCCTGGGCTACAATGCCAACACGATTTCACTGTTTGCCTTGATTATGGCGATCGGGCTGGTGGTTGATGATGCCATCGTGGTGGTGGAAAATGTTCACCGGGTCATGCAGGATAATGACCTGTCGGTAAAAGAGGCGACGATTCTGGCCATGCGTCAGGTAACCGGACCGATCATTGCCACTACCCTGGTGCTTTTCGCGGTCTTCGTGCCGGTGGCTTTCATGCCGGGAATCACCGGCCAGCTTTACAAGCAGTTCGCGGTAACCATGTGCACATCGGTTCTTATTTCAGCCATCTGCGCCCTTTCATTAAGCCCGGCAATGTGCGCCACCGTGCTCCGACAGCCCCGCCATTACAAACGGGGACCGTTTGCCTGGTTCAATCGCTTTCTTGAGGCGGCCCGGCGCGGCTATGTGTTCGGTTCCAATCTGCTCATCCGCCGGGTGATTATTACCCTGTTCCTGCTGGCCGGGGTTTTCGGCGCCACCGGTTTTCTTTTTTTCCACAGCCCCACCAGCTTCCTGCCCCAGGAAGACCAGGGCTATTTCTTCATGAACGTCCAGCTTCCCGAGGCCGCATCTCTTACCCGTACCGCTGATGTTATCCACCGGATTACCGATGATATCAAAGCGATCGACGGGGTGAACGACGTCATCGGCGTAGCCGGATTCAGCCTGTTAAGCGGCGATGCCGATAATGTCGGCTTTGCCATCGCCATCCTGAAACCCTGGGACGAACGTAAGGCATCCCGCCAGCAGCTCCAGGCTATTGTCGGCCAGGCGCAGGGCAAACTGGCCGCCATAGCCGAGGCCAACAGCTTCGCCTTCGCACCTCCCCCGATCATGGGTATCGGCACCAGCGGCGGTTTCGACTTCCAGCTCCAGGCCCGGGAGGGGCAAAGCGCCCAGGAACTTTACGGTGTAGCCATGTCGCTGATGATGACCGGCAACCAGGACCCGCTTCTTTCACGGGTCTTTACCACCTACACCGCCAATACCCCGCAGATTTTTCTTGATGTGGACCGCACCCGGGCTGAATCGCTGAAGGTGCCGATTGCGCGGATTTTTTCCACGCTGCAGGCCCAGCTGGGTTCCGCCTATGTCAATGACTTCAACCTCAAAGGCCGCACCTACCAGGTCAAGGTCCAGGCGGATGCCCCTTTTCGGGACGCGGTAGGGGATATCGAAAATCTTTATGTCCAGAGCGACACCGGGGCCATGGTGCCCTTGAAGAGCCTGGTGAAACTGAGGAACATCCTCGGGCCCCAGCTGGTCAAACGTTATAATCAGTTTGCCAGCGCCCAGTTTCAGGGCAACGCCGCCCCGGGCATTTCATCGGGCCAGGCCATGGATGCCATGGCGCGGGTGGCTGATAAAATTCTGCCGCCAGGTTTCGGCTACAGCTGGTCGGCCCTGTCTTATCAGGAACAGAAGGCAGGCGGCGAGGTTATCGGTCTCTTCGCCCTGGCCCTGATCTTTGCCTATCTCTTTATGGTCGGCCAGTATGAGAGCTGGAACATTCCGCTTTCCATCATCGTCTCAATTCCGGTGGCAACCCTGGGGGCACTTACCGGTCTCTGGGTTCTCCACATGCCGCTTTCCATCTATGCCCAGATCGGGCTGGTACTGCTGGTGGGGCTGGCTGCCAAGAATGCTATCCTCATCGTTGAATTTGCCCAGGACCGGCGTGCTGAGGGTCTTGCCATAGCCGAGGCGGCGGTGGACGGGGCCCGCATCCGTTTCCGGCCGGTGCTCATGACCTCTTTTACCTTTATCCTCGGGGTGTTTCCGATGATGATTGCCACCGGGGCCGGGGCCGGCAGCCGCCGGGCCATTGGAACCACGGTGGTTTCAGGCATGTTTATATCGACCATGTTCGGTATTTTTCTTATCCCGGCACTCTACTACCTCTTCCAGTCGGCCAGAGAAAAGGGACATGCCTGGCGTCTCCGGAAACAGCAGACGGAAAACAGAAATGGGAAGCAGGACGCAAACTCCGGAAAACAGGAGACAGAATAATGCTACTGGCAATATCAGGAAGATTAACGCAGAAAATGGCCGTACTTTTTTCCCTGGCCTTACTTTTTAGCGGCTGTGCCATGGTGGGGCCGGACTATACACCGGTGGTCCCGGATGCCCCGCAGGAATGGTCCAGCGAGCTGGCCGCAGGCCTGAATAATGATCAGGCCGATCCTGAGGCCCTGGCCCGCTGGTGGACGGTGCTGAATGATCCGATTCTGGTTGATCTTGAGACAGAAGCGGTCAGCGGCAACCTGGATCTCAAGGCAGCCTATGCCAGGGTTAGAGAGGCAAGGGGACTGCGGGGGATCAGCCGGGCCGGCTTATTCCCTTACCTGGATGCATCCGCATCCGCATCGAAATTCCGCCTGAGTGAAAACAGCAATACCGGCAGCGGCAGTGAACTTTATGCCGTGGGCTTTGATGCAGGCTGGGAAATGGATATCTTTGGCGGTGTTCGTCGGGAGGTGGAAGCGGCGGATGCAGATCTTGCAGCCAGGAGGGAATCCCTGCATGATGTCCTGGTCAGCCTCACCGCCGAGGTGGCATTAAATTATCTCGAGGTTCGGACCTTTCAAGTCCGTCTGGTCATGGCCAACGAAAATCTCAAGGACCAGCAGCAGACCTATGATCTGAATAAATCCCGCTACGAGGCCGGGCTTATCGGTGAACTGCCGATGCAGCAATCCCTTTACAACCTGGAAAGTACCCGGTCCCAAGTGCCCCTGCTTGAAATCGGGCAGGCAGCGGCCATGAACCGCCTGGCCGTGCTTCTGGGCGAAAAACCGGGGAGCCTGAAGGAAAGACTCACAAAAGTGGCACCGGTACCCGTGGTGCCGGTTACAGTGGCGATAGGAGTGCCGGCCGAAGCCCTGCGGCGGCGGCCGGATATCCGCCGGGCTGAAAGGGAACTGGCAGCCCAGACCGCCCGGATCGGAGTGGCAACGTCTGATCTGTACCCGAAATTCCGTCTCGACGGTTCCATCGGCCTTGAATCCATGCAACTTGGTAATTTGCCTGAATGGGCCAGCCGTGTATTCCGGGTCGGCCCGGCCGCCACCTGGCATATTTTCGATGCCGGAGCTATCCGCAGCAATATCGAGGTGCAGAATGCCAGGCAGGAACAGGCCCTGATCCGGTACCAGGCCACGGTACTCCGGGCTCTTGAAGAGACGGAAAACAGTCTTGTTGCATTTGTCAAGGAACAGGATCATTACCATGCCTTGACCAGGGCAACCGAGGCAGCGGCAGCAGCCAACCGGACGGCCCAGGACCGTTACCAGGCCGGGTTGATTGACTTTAGCAACGTACTTGATGCCCAGCGTTCGCTTCTCTCCTTCAGGGATGAACTGGCCCGGAGCAGCGGTGCGTTATCCGCCAACCTGGTGCAGATCTATAAAGCATTGGGAGGTGGTTGGGTACCGGAGGAGGAAAATTCTGAGCAGGCAATGGATTGAAGCAATTGCGCAACGAGTATTGGGACATTTTGGTAAAAATGGACCAGAGACCGGATTCCGTTAATCATTGCCGGACATTGATACCTGAGGCCGGAAACCTGGTCCGGTAAAATTGGAGATCTGTGCACCGGATATGGTGACCCTCTTGCCGGGTCGGATCTGTGAAACGAAAGCTGGGGAGCAGGAGGAAAATCATGCAGCCGGCAAAGGGCGACAGCAAAACGGAAATTCTCGAGGCCGCTATTCCTCTGTTTGCAGAAGCAGGATTCAATGGTGTTTCCATGCGCGTCATTGCCAGGGAGGTAGGCCTTAACGCCGCAACAATCTACCATCATTTTCAGGATAAGCAGACCCTTTACATCGCAGCGATGGCCCATGCCTTTGCCCGAAGATCTGAGATACTTTCACAGGCACTGGCCACCGATGCCCCCCCGGAACAAAGATTGAAAAAGTTTGCCGCTGCTCTGTGCGAGCTAGTCCACGGCGACCCTGATTTCGGAAAACTGATCCAGCGTGAAATATTGGCAGGCGATGAGGTCCGGTTGCGTCTGCTTGCAGGGCAGATATTCCAGGAATTTTTTACCTCGCTGCTGGAGCTCTGCAGGGAAATCGGTCCCGGCTATGACCCGAATATGCTTGCTGTTTCCATCATCGGGTTGGTTGTGTATCATTATCAGGTATCCCCTTTACGGCAGCATCTGGCAGGCAGCAAGCCGGAACACAACGATCCCGTGGTTGTGATGCGGCACGTGACATACCTGTTGCTGCAGGGAATTAAAGGAACTTGAGTATTTCAGGGGGGAAATAATACGGTTCCGGCAACGATACGGGAATGAATTTTTTTACTTTGCTCTGCTCATTAATTGGAACATGGATGCAGCGAAAATTCCGGAATTTCCGGTGCATCCATGCTCCGCATGCAGGTTAGTTTGTCTGATAATTGAAGATCTGGTTGCGCAGTTCATCCATTTCCTGTTCCATCTTCTGCAGTTTTTCCCGGTCCGGTTCAGGACTGCGCAGGGCCTCTCCATAATCGAACATCAGGTTGTGCAGTTTTCGGCGCTGATCTCTGGTGTTGTCCAGGAATTTTACATACTCCTCCTGTGACGTGAAGGAGGGACCCTGCCATCCTCCGCAAGCCGGTCCCCTGCCGGAGCCACCCATCATGTGGTGTCCCATGCCGTAACCGTAACCCCTCATCATGCCGGGTCCCATGCCATAGCCACCCATCATGCCGGGTCCCATGCCATAGCCACCCATCATGCCGGGTCCCATGCCATAGCCACCCATCATGCCTGGTCCCATGCCATAGCCTCTCATCATGCCTGGTCCCATGCCGTAGCCTTTCATCATGCCGGGTCCCATGCCGCAGCCACCCATCATGCCGGGTCCCATGCCATAGCCGTAACCGCCCATGGTTCCGGGGTTCATCGGGTAGGGAGTATTCTGCTCTTGCGTTGATTCCTGTTGCTGCTGCATGACCCCCTGAGCCGGACTCATCATCTTGGCCAGAACAGGAGCCGCTGCCAGCACCACGGTCAACACCGCCGCCATAACTGTTTTTCTCATTTTGCGTCCCTCCGTTTTCCTTAAATTATAATGTATGAATACGAAAACATTTATTCCCGGTGCTTCCGCAGGACCTGCATCGCATCTTCAAACTCTTCCTTATTTATTTCGCCCCTGGCAAATCTTCTTTTCAGCAGTTCCTCTGCTGAGTCCTCTTTCTCTTTAACGAAAGGGACGTGGTCTCTCCTGGCGGATGAAGACCCGCCGGCCACAAATTTTACCAGGTACACTATCAAAAGAATAAGCAGGACCCAGAAAAGTATCATAAAAATTCCGCCAAAACCCATACCATAATTACCGCCCCAGTGCATAATACGTTAAGTCCTCCTGAACTGCAGTATGGCAAGAAATTGAATAAAAAAAGCCGGGGAAGCCCTTGTCTATGCAACCCGGCTGTCTTTTGCAAGACCCGTGGTTTTTCTCCCCATCTCTTCAGGTGGGTTGACTTTTTCTGTACCACGATAATCCTTTTAATAGGATAGGTATGCAGACCGTGATAGTCAAGGATTTGCCTGAATAAAATTATGTTTGCTGCACAGGGAACGGGCGGCAGTAAATTGTATTCCCTGCAGGCAGAAAATGTGTCTGCAAAGGAAACCGGCTATTCCCGGGATATTTTCACCGAGATTTTCCGGCAGAAAAAGCCGCTTCAATTTTTCCCCGGATTTCTTTGTGGCGGAAGCAGTCGACGGTGTGGTCATTTACCATGCCCACCCCCTGCATAAAGGCATAACATATTGTTGATCCGACAAACTTGAATCCCCTTTTTTTCAACTCCCTGCTCATTCTGTCCGATGCCGGCGTCGTTGTCGGGATTTCACCGATGTTCTTCCATGAGTTTTGCACGGGCCTGTTATTGATTAATGACCAGATAAATGCATCAAAACTGCCGAATTCACCGGCCGTCTGCAGGAAGGCGCGGGCATTGGTCTGCGCCGCCAGGATCTTGAGTCTGTTCCGTATGATGCCGGGATTCTGCATTAATGAAGCAATTTCCCCCCGGTTCCATCGGGCTATCTTTCGGGGATCAAAGTTGTCGTAGGCCTTGCGGTACTCCTCTCTTCTTTTGAGGACGGTCAGCCAGCTTAAGCCCGCCTGGGCGCCCTCGAGGATTAGCATTTCGAACAATCTGCCGTCATCGTGCACCGGTACACCCCATTCCCGGTCATGGTAAAGAATATATGTTTCATCCCCGGTGAGCCAGCCGCATCTTTTCATATGATCACCGCCTCCGAAATATAATCGAAATTATTTATATTTTTTTACACAATCTTTACATCACCCTTATGCGCCCTTTATTAAGATACATTAATGTTTATTATAAAAGAATGGAATCATAACAGGTTTCTGATCATGGATGACCATGACAAAGGAGGCATGAAAATGAAAAAAATATTTACCACATTGATGAGCATCGGCCTAGTCCTGCTCCTGACGGGATTTCTGGCCGTATTCGAGGCCTTTGCAGCCAATAACGAGGAGATGCAGACCATGAACGACAAGACGATGACAACCGCAACGGCTATTTTCGCCGGAGGCTGTTTCTGGTGCATGGAAAAACCCTTTGAGGTATTGGACGGTGTCCTTTCTGTAACCTCGGGTTATACAGGCGGAACCACCGAAAATCCCACCTATGAAAATTATGCGGCCGGCGGACATATTGAGGCGGTAAAAATAATCTATGAACCTGCCAAGGTTTCCTACGATAAACTCCTGGATGTCTACTGGCATCAGGTGGACCCCACAGACCCGGGAGGGCAGTTTGTAGACCGGGGACACGCCTATACCACCGCTATCTTTTACACTAATGGAGAACAAAAAAAGTTGGCCGAAGAGTCAAAGGCGGCGCTTGACAAACGGGGCGTTTACGAGAAACCCATCGTCACGCCGGTTGAACCGGCCCAGACTTTTTATCCGGCAGAGGACTATCACCAGGATTATTACAAGAATAATCCTCTCCGTTATAAATATTACCGCCACGGTTCGGGACGTGATGATTTCCTGGACAAGGTGTGGGGCGAAGATCGTAAGGAATACGGCGTGCGCGAGATCAAGCAGAAGCTGACGCCGCTGCAGTACGAGGTAACCCAGGAAGACGATACTGAACCCGCCTTTAAGAACAAATACTGGGATAACCACAAGCCCGGAATCTACGTGGATATCGTCTCCGGCGAGCCGCTCTTCAGCTCCCTGGACAAGTATGAATCCGGCACCGGGTGGCCGAGCTTCAGCAAGCCGCTTGTGCCTGAAAATATCGTGACCCGTGAAGACAGGAAGTTCATTTTTTCAGTGCGTACCGAGGTGCGGAGCAAACATGCGGACAGCCATCTGGGCCACGTGTTTGACGACGGTCCGCAGCCAACCGGCAAGCGATACTGCATGAACTCCGCAGCCCTGCGTTTTATCCCGGTGGAGGATCTGCAGCAGGAGGGCTATGGCCAATTCCTGCCGCTTTTTGCTAAAAAGTAGGCCAAACAGGACAAACCGATACATGAAAATTAAAAATCCGGGGGAAATTTCCCCCGGATTTTTTTGTCCTGATAAAATATAATTTCCGCAAATTTTTATCCTCTTTCAAAAGTTCCTGCTTTCACGTTCATAGCATAATATGCTACAGGGTGGGATTTGTCCTAATTTACTATACTCCATATAATTATTACCTTGCCGGGGAAGATGCCGGGTATTACCATAGGAGCATTTGCGATTTCGCCTGCCGCCGGCAACAGGGATTCCCAGCCTGACATTTATGATGAATTATGAAAGCCGGGTGGACAAGTGGTGCTTAATGCATCAGCTTTGCATATATCACTGCCCTTTTAATTAACATGGACAGTTGCTGGAACAGTTATGGACAATGTTAAAGACCGAGAGTCAGCATCTGCGCCGATGGATGCTCGGGAAAATGAAACGGGTAACGGAAAAATCCCGGCGCTGTCGGTGCTGGTGCCCGTCCACAACGAGCAGGAGAACATCGCCGGACTGGTCGGAGAAATCATGACTGCGCTGGATCCGCTGCTGGATTATGAAATTATTTACGTTGACGACGGCAGCACGGACAATACTTATGGGGAACTGCTGACGGCAGCCCGGGAATGCAGGAATCTGCGCATTGTCAGACACCGCAACAATTGCGGCCAGAGCACCGCCCTCTGCACCGGGGTCGGGTCGGCCAGGGCCGCCCGGGTGGTAACCCTGGACGGGGACGGCCAGAATGATCCGGCCGACATCCCGAAACTGTGGGCCCGT
Source organism: uncultured delta proteobacterium (assembly GCA_963783905.1). Taxonomy (GTDB): domain Bacteria; phylum Desulfobacterota; class Desulfobulbia; order Desulfobulbales; family BM004; genus BM004. Next base: position 313,338 of record CAWAPG010000015.1, read on the forward strand.
TCTTCCTCGGCAAACCCGGACGAAGAACTGGTGATTTGCGGATACCGGCGTCAGAGACAGGACTCGTTGGTGAAAAAGATCTCTTCCCGTCTGGCCAATCGCTTCCGGCAGTTTATTCTCAAGGACGCCACGCCGGATACGGGCTGCGGTCTAAAGCTCTTTCCCCGTGCCGCCTTCCTGGAACTTCCCTATTTCGATCATATGCACCGTTTTCTGCCGGCCCTATTTCTGCGCCGCAAATGCAGGGTAATTTCGGTAGAGGTCAATCATCGGCCCCGCACCAGGGGCGAGTCCCATTACGGTATGGCCAATCGCCTGTGGGTCGGCCTGGTGGACACAGTTGGAGTTGCCTGGCTGCAGCGCCGGGTAAAATATGCGAAGATTGTTGAGGAGAAGAACAATGAAAGCTGAAACTATCTGGCTGGGAATCGGTTTTCTCGGGCAGGGCATGTTTTTTATGCGTTTTCTGGTCCAGTGGATAGCAAGCGAGATCAAAAAACGCAGCATCATTCCCATGGCTTTCTGGTACTTCAGTTTTTTCGGAGGCCTGACCCTGTTGGCCTATGCCATCTATCGGCGGGACCCGGTTTTCATCATCGGGCAGAGCACCGGATCGATTATTTATATCCGCAACCTGCAGCTCGTTTACCGGGAACGGCGCGCTTCAGCTGAAACCAGTAAAAACAATACCTGATGACCCAAAATCGTTTTTCGGATATGGGCTATCTTGTCCTGTTGTGGCTGGTCATGACCGTGCCACTGCTTATGATACGGCCGCTCTGGCCTATCATAGAAACCCGCTATGTTTCAGTGGCCTGGGAGATGTGGCTGCGGCATGATTTCCTTGTGCCTTATCTGAACGGCGCACCATACAGCCATAAACCACCGCTCCTGTTCTGGACCATTCATCTGGGATGGTGGCTGTTCGGGGTCAATTCCTGGTGGCCCCGGGTGGTTCCCTCCCTTTACACATTAGGGTCGGTTATTATCAGTCTGCGCATGGCCCGACTACTCTGGCCGGAGCGCCGCCAAATCGCATCATTTCTGCCGTATATCCTTTTCGGTTGTCTGCTGCTGACCTTTTATATAACCTTTGTCATGTTTGATCTGCTGGTGACATTCAGTGCTGTGCTCGGTATGTATGGTCTGCTGCATGCTTTGCTGCGCAAACGGTTGACCGGTTTTCTCCTGTTCGGCCTTGGCATCGGCCTGGGGATTCTGAGCAAGGGCCCGGTTATCCTCGTGGTCCTGCTGCCCGTTGCCCTGGCAGCTCCATGGTGGGGTAAATCTCAAGCCGGTCAGGGTTGGCTGGCCTGGTATGGCGGTGTGGTTGCTTCCCTGCTGCTCGGAGCCGCTATTGCCCTGGCCTGGGCTCTGCCGGCGGCGAGTTCCGGCGGAGAAGCCTATGCCCGGGCGCTTTTGTGGAAGCAGACCGCTGACCGTGTTGTGCAATCCTTTGCCCACAAGGAACCCTGGTGGTGGTATCTGCCGCTTCTGCCGTTTTTACTTTTTCCCTGGCCCTGGCTCCCCGCTCTCTGGCGGGCGGCAAGGCGGCTGGATTTTCATGATCTCGGGGTACGTTTCTGCCTGGCATGGTTTATTCTTCCCCTTCTGTTTTTTACCTTCATCAGCGGCAAGCAGGTGCATTACCTGCTGCCGATTTTCCCGGCCTTTGCTCTGCTGGCCTCCAGGCTGGCGGCAGATGCCTCATTCTCCCGGCGTGATTATCTGCCGCAGGTCCTTCTGTTTGGCGGCCTGGCGGTCATTTGGCTCGTCCTGCCGGTTCTGAGCCGTGGCTCGCACCTGCCATCCTGGGTGCGGGAACTGTCACCTCTGTACGGGATTGTCATGCTGCTGCTGTGTCTCGTTTTTCTCCTTCTCGCCAAACGGCTGCGAGGCCTGGACATTATGGCTTTGACCACTATAACCGTTTTGAATATTGTCGTCCTGCAGGCCGGCATCCTGGATTCAGCGGCACAGTTTTACAACATCAAGCCGTTGAGCCAGTATTTGGCCGGGATCCAGAATAAAGGGTACCCGATTGCCAATGCCGCCAGATATGAAGGCCAGTACCAGTTTCTGGGGCGGCTGCAGAAACCCCTGGACGTCATCACCGGTAAGGAAGTCCCGGAATGGCTGGAAAACCACCCCCATGGCAGGGTTGTCCGGTATTTCAGAGAGTGGCCCCAGGATATCAAACAGCAGGTTGAATATGAGCAGCCTTTCCGCGGACAGTATGTTGTGGTGGTAGCCTCGCCGCCCTGAAAAAAGGATTTGTTGTGAAGGAATAAAAATAGGCGCGGGTAGCGCTCCGATGCGATCAGCCTGACTGCAGCTGGAATCCAGCGTCCCAGTCCTTGCGCACCGGATCATAGCCCTTCCGCCTGATGGCGGCGCACACCTCATCAATGCTGCGATGATCGCCGACGGCAAATTGCTCACCGCTGGTATCGGGATTGGAGTAACCGCCCGGCGCGGTGCAGGAACCGGCAGAGTAGCGGGTGGGTCCGAGGCCGATCATGCCGTTGCGGTAGCGGGCCTCTTCCCGGGTGGACAGGATGATGCCCACGTCAGGATCAAAAAGGCGCAGGGCAAAGATGAGATGGGTCAAATCCCTTTCGGTAATCTCGTAAATCGGCTGGAATTCACCGGCAGCCGGCCGCAGCCTGGGAAAGGAAACGGTCAGTCCTGTACGCCAGAAATGTTTGCGCAGCCAGGCTAGATGCATTCCCAGGGCAAGGCCTTCGGTGCGCCAATCGGCAAGACCCAGCAAAGCGCCGATCCCGACCTCACGCATCCCCCCTGCCGCTGCTCTTGCCGGGGTGTCCAGCCGGAAGTCATAGTCGCACTTCCGCCCGGACAGGTGGACCTGTTTATATGTGTCCCGGTCATAGGTCTCCTGGTAGATGGCAACCGCGGTAATTCCGGCAACAAATAGCCTGGCGTATTCCTCGGTGGAGAGGGGCTGCACCTCGATGGAGATAGCCGCAAAACGGTCACGCAGACGCAGGGCAAGTTTTTCCAGATAGTCCACCCCCAGTTTGGCCGCTGCTTCGCCGGAGACCAGCAGGATATGATTGAAACCCCGCTGCTGCAGGATCATGGCTTCCGCCTCCGCCTCTGCCAGTGAGAGAATTTTCCGCTCGATCTTATTGTCGGCTGAAAAGCCGCAGTAACTGCAGCGGTTGGTGCAGAAGTTTGAAAGGTACAGCGGAGCGTATATCTGCGTGGTTCTGCCGAACCGGGTGGCAGTGATTTCAGCCGATCGTGCGGCCATGGTTTCAAGGTACCCGTCTGCCGCTGGCGAGAGCAGGGCGGCAAGGTCGGCAGTGGCCAAATGGGAAGCGCGCAGACTGCGCTGCACATCGGCTTCGGTACTTGACCCAATGAATTCCTGAAGCTGCTTGAATGATGGGATATTAAACATTTTTAATAAAATCCAGGCCGGTTAAGGGTGATGAAGCCGAGGCCTCCAAACTTTTCCTGCCCAGGCCTGCTTCAAAGGCAGCCCGTCCTGCTGCAACAGCCTGGGCAAAGGCAGTCGCCATTTTTACGGGGTCGCCGGCAACCGAGATGGCAGTATTGACCAGGACGGCGTCAGCGCCGATTTCCATGGCCAGGGCGGCATCAGAAGGAGCGCCAAGTCCGGCGTCAACCACCACCGGCACCCGGGCCTGTTCAATGATGATCTCCACCTGGAATTTTGTTATGATTCCCAGGTTGGTGCCTATGGGGGCGCCAAGCGGCATAACCGCCGCCGCCCCGGCATCCTGCAGGCGCAGCGCCAGGATGGGGTCGGCATTGATATAGGGCAGGACGATAAAGCCATCCTTGACGAGCTCCTCGGTTGCCTTAAGGGTTTCAATCGGGTCAGGCAGGAGGGTGCGCGGATCGGGGGTTACTTCCAGCTTCAGCCAGTCGCCGCTGCCCGCAGCCCGGGCAAGCCTGGCCAGGCGGACCGCTTCATGGGCATCCCGGGCCCCGGAGGTGTTCGGCAAAAAAAGATATTTTTCCCGGTCCAATACATTCATGATGTCATCGGCAGGGTCGTTGAGGTCTATACGCCGCAGCGCTACAGTTATCATCTCGCTGCCTGATGCCTCGATTGCCTTTTTCAGGGTATCGGCAGAGGAAAATTTTCCGGTTCCCAGAAAAAGGCGGGACCGGAAGGTTTTATCAGCAATTTTCAACATCTCATCCTCCTCCGACAAAGCGGATCAATTCCAGAACGTTTCCTTCCTGAAGGACCAGGGAGTCATAATCATCCCTTTTGATTATCCTGCCGTCGCACTCCGCCACCACGGTGTCCGGGTTCAATCCCGCTTCCCTGATAAATGCGTTAAGCGTAGTATCGGCGGGTACTTCATTTATTTCGCCGTTGCACGTTATTTTCATATATACTTGTCCTGCTTTCTATTAACATTCATAAGTCTTCTAACAATATTGTCAGTTCGTTAATCGTCAACATTTTGCAGCTTGATTTTCCTGAAAAATCAGCATTTCCTCTAAGATGCCGCAAGCAGCTGCCGCGGTCTCCGGGTTGGTTTACGCTTCAACCGGTATGTGGTCCCACAGTTTTATCGTCTTGCACGGTGCAGGCTGTAAGGCTGGTAAACGGTTCTATGATTACATGGTCGCCGATGCGGCAATCATGCAGAACCACATCGGGTCCAATCGTGCAGCCTGAACCGATAAAGGAATTGCCTGATATTTGGACATTGGCATGGATCACGGTGTCTTTTTCTATCATTACCTCGTGCTGGATGAAAATAGTTTCAGGATCAACAAGACTGACGCCGCTTGCCATCAATTGTCCGTTTTTCTGGCGCTGCAGGTATTTATTGGCGGCGGCAAGCTCGCTCCTGGAATTGATGCCGAGCAGTTCTTCGCCGCCGGTACCGGAGAAGATATCAACCGGAAGATCCATGCTGATTGCGATTTTGACAATATCGGTCAGGTATATCTCCCCCTGTTTGTTGTCGCTTCCTACTTTTTTCAGAACGTCGAACAGCCTGGTAACTTCGGCACAGTAAATACCGGCATTTATTTCCCTGATCTCTTTCTGCCCGGCGGTTGCATCCTTCTCTTCAATGATTTCCAGGAGCCGGCCATTGTGGTCCCGGACAATCCGGCCGTAATTCGTGGGGTCGTCCAGGGTTGCGGTCATAAGCGTCAGGAATGGTTGCTGTTCAGCATGGGATCCAAGCATGGAACGGAGAGAATCTGCACTGATCAGGGGGACATCGCCGCTGAGGATGAGGACGGTACCGCCGATGGGACGTAGTTCCTTTTCGGCACAGAGAACCGCGTGGCCGGTTCCCAGTTGATTTTTCTGAATAATGCAGCTTGCCTCGTAGCCGGAAAGTAGTTCAGCAACCTTTTCCCGCTGATGCCCGAGAATCACGAATGTGTGATCCAGGCCAAGATCTTTGACCGTTTCCAGAACATGAAGAAGCATGGGCTTGAACAGGACCTCATGCAGCACCTTGGCCTTCGATGATTTCATCCTGGTCCCAAGTCCGGCGGCCAGGATCAAAGCGTTTACAGGATTATCAGCGGTCATGATTATACGATACGATATGATGAAAATATTAAGCCCGGGTGATATAATTGCCCCGGCGGGTATCAACAAAACACCTTTGTCTGTTTTTGTGAAGGATTTTTTGCAGCATCGCTCGGACCGCAGAAAATTATTGACAATTGTTCATCCCGGATGTCTATAGCAGCAAAAGCACATCCAGATCGCAAATAAATAAGGGGCTTAGGAAGCAAAATACAATAAATTTGTGTTAAGCTTCTGATATGCCATTAAAAAATCGTTATTATAAGTGCAGCAAAATTTCAGAGCGAAAATTTAGAGAAATTATCCGTTATTTTGCTCGAGATTTAACTGCTTCTGATACATCAAGATTAACCTCAGTTAGTACCAGGAGTATTAACAACATTTACCTGAAATTACGCGAACGTATCGTTCAGGAATGTGAAAAACAGGCCCCACTCAAGGGGGTCATAGAAGTCGATGAGTCTTACTTTGGTCCCCACAGGATCCGTGGTAAACGTGGCCGTGGAGCTGGTGGTAAGACCATCGTGTTTGGCATCTTTAAACGAGGCGACAAAGTCTATACCGAAATCGTGCCAGATGCCTCAAAAGCCTCTCTAGTAAAGGTTATCAGGGGCCATGTCTCCATCGACAGCATTATCCATACTGACGGTTGGAGAGGTTATAACGGGTTGGTTGATGTAGGCTTTGCAAAACATTTTCGTGTACGTCATGGAGAAAATGAATTCGCCAACGACAACCAACATATTAACGGCATAGAGTCCTTCTGGAGTTATGCCAAACGGCGATTAGTAAAATTCAATGGTGTACCCAGGAGCAACTTTTTGTTACATCTAAAAGAAACAGAATTTCGCTTTAACCACCGTAATAAAAACTTGTATAAAGTATTGTTAAAATCCCTTAGGAATGAACCATTAAGTTAGTTTTGCTTCCTAAGCCCCTAAATAATTTAGAGAAACGGCATGATAACGAATCTTCATCTGGACATTTCAGTGCAGCCGGATGATACCACCTGCGGACCGGCCTGTCTGCACTCCGTGTATGAGTATTACCGTGATTCCATATCCCTGCAGCAGGTGGTCACCGAGGTAAAAAGTCTCAAGGGAGGGGGAACCCTGGTGGTTTTATTGGCAAACCATGCCTTGAGCCGGGGTTACAGGGCAACCATTTATACCTATAATCTGCATGTGTTTGACCCCACCTGGTTCATCAATGGAAATGATGTTTTGGCAGAGAAACTGAGAACCCAGGCAGCAATCAAGAATGAGGCACAACTTACTTTTTCCACCCAGGACTATCTGGAATTTCTCGAAAAGGGCGGCCGGCTTCTCTTTGAGGACCTGACAATCGGACTGATCAGAAAATTTCTGAAAAAATCAATCCCGATACTGACCGGGCTCTCCTCAACATATTTGTATCATGCAATGAGAGAAAATCCTGACAATAATCTGGATAACGATATAACAGGGACACCGACAGGACATTTTGTTGTACTCTGTGGTTATGATAAAGCAAAAAGAACAGTCCTGGTAGCGGACCCCTATAAAATGAACCCTGTATCCCATGATCACTATTATATGGTGTCAATCGCGCGGTTGCTGGGTGCGGTTCTGCTCGGCATTCTGACCCACGATGCCAACCTGTTGATCATCGAACCCCGGTAATTTTATCCTATAATTTTATTCGTATACCATTACGCCATGCAGATACTCCTCGTTGTTAACCAGAATGATAATTGGCCTTTAAACATCGAAGGCGTGCAGATCGTTACCTCGCGCGCCTACCTGAGCGACCCCAGGTTCAGCCGCATGAGACGGGTCAGGGTGTTCAACCTCTGCAAGTCTTACTCATACCAGTCAGTGGGATACTATGTCTCTCTGCTGGCAGAGGCCAGGGGCCATAAACCCTTTCCCGATGCGTACAGTCTGATGTTAATGCGATCGCAGCAGTCTGTCAGATTCATCTCCGACGACCTGGATGAACTTATTCAGAAAAGTCTGGCGCCGCTGAAAAGTTCCCGCTTTGATCTGAGCATCTATTTCGGCCGAAACCTGGCCAAGCGTTATGACAAGCTGTCGCAGCAGCTGTTTAATACCCTTCATGCCCCCTTTCTGCGGGCCAGCTTTGTGAAACAGAAAAAATGGATTCTGCAGAAGGCCGCGCCCATTGCCTCCAAGGATATTCCTGAAATTCACTGGTCATTTGTGGTCAGTGCTGCGGAAGATTATTTCCACAGGAAGAGAAAAGCCGTAAACCGGAAACGGCCGAGCCGCTTTGATCTTGCCATTTTGCTGGCTCCGGAGGAAAAGCATCCGCCGTCCAATGAGAGGGCGATAAAAAAATTTGCCAAGGCCGCCGCTTCCCTGGATCTCAGTGTTGAATTTATCGGGAAGGAGGATTACGGCAGGCTGGCTGAATTTGATGCCCTTTTTATCCGGGAAACCACGAGCGTCAATCATCATACCTACAAGTTCGCCCGGGGCGCCGCTGCCGAAGGTCTGGTGGTGATAGATGACCCGGAATCAATTCTGAAATGCACCAATAAGGTGTTTCTTGCTGAACTGCTGCAGCGCCACAAGATACCGATTCCCAGGACCATGATCGCCCATCGCGACAATATGAGCCAGGTGGCGGCAACACTTGGCCTGCCCTGTATTCTTAAGCAGCCCGACAGTTCATTTTCCCAGGGGGTGATGAAGGTTGAAACCGATGCGGAACTGCAGGAGAAAATGAAAAAGCTTCTGGTACACTCGGAGATGATTATTGCCCAGCAATTTCTGCCCACGGAATTCGACTGGCGTATCGGTGTTCTTGACAAGAAACCGTTGTATGTCTGCCGGTATTTTATGGCCAAGGGGCATTGGCAGATAATCGACTATGGAAAAACGGGCCGGATGCGGGAGGGCAACGGTGAGGCCGTTCCGATCGGGGAAGCACCCGATCAGGTGCTGAACACAGCCCTGAAGGCGGCCAATCTTATCGGTGACGGCCTCTACGGCGTGGATGTCAAGCAGGTCGGTAAAAAGATCTATGTCATCGAGGTGAACGATAATCCAAACATCGATGCCGGCATGGAGGACAAGATCCAGAAAGATGAACTGTACCGGAAGGTCATGCAGTCTTTTATCAGGCGCATCGAACAGAGGAAGCTGGCTGGGAAAAAATGAACAATAAAAAGACATTAGCCCTTTTTGAAGGGGTCGGCATAGAACTTGAGTACATGATAGTAAACAGGGAAACCCTGAATGTGCTACCGGTTGCCGATGAACTGCTCAAGACCGTAGTTGGTTCTTACACCAATGTTTACGAGAAAGAAGGTATCTGCTGGTCCAACGAGTTGGCCTTGCATGTTGTTGAACTTAAAACCTGTGAACCGATTGTTTCCATAACCCAAACTGTGGATCTGTTCCAGCAGGATGTTGACAGGATCAATGATATACTGATTGACTTCAATGGGATGCTTATGCCAACCGGAGCGCATCCCTGGATGAATCCATGTATTGAGGCAAAGTTGTGGCCCCATGGCCAGCGCACCATTTATGAAACATATCACCGGATTTTCAATTGTGAGGGACATGGCTGGATAAACCTGCAGAGCTGTCATCTGAACCTGCCGTTTCACGGCAGCGATGAATTCGGGCGCTTGCATGCAGCGATCAGGCTTCTTTTGCCCATAATTCCGGCACTTGCCGCGAGTACCCCGATCCTGGACTGCGAGCGCCAGCCATTTCTGGATACCCGGATGGAGTACTATAGAACCAATTCAGCCCGTATTGCATCCATTACCGGAGAGATAATACCGGAACCGGTATTTACCCCCTCCAGGTATAAAAAAGAAATAATTGCCCGTATGTACAGGGATATTGAACCGTTTGACCCGGAGGGCACGCTGCGGGACGAATGGCTCAATGCCCGTGGTGCAATTGCACGCTTCGACCGGAATGCCATCGAGATCCGTATCATTGACATGCAGGAATGCTCCCGGGCCGACCTGGCAATTGCCGCAGGCATAAAAGCTGTTCTGCAGGCAATTGTCGAAGAAAGGTGGAGCAGTTTTTCAAACCAGATGGCCTGGCAGGTAAGTCCCTTGAAAAAGATACTTCAAGATACTGTCCGTGAGGCGGAGAATGCAGTAATTTCAGACAGAGACTACCTTGAGAGCTTTGGTATCGCTGGGCAGGACCGGATGTCTGCTGTCGAACTATGGAGTTATCTTGCAGGTCAGATTGAAATTGAAAAGGACCTTGCTGCAGCCTTTGCAGCCATAGTGCGGCATGGCTCCCTGTCCAACCGGATTCTCAACTCATTGGCTGGAGAGATAACAAAGGGTAAACTGAAAACGGTTTACCGGGAACTGGCGGGCTGTCTCAGGGAAAACCGCATGTTCCTGCCGTAATCCTGATTATGTGGATCGGCGAATGGGCTTCATGATATCATAACGGTAGGGGGTAAATGCCTTTCCGCATTGTGCTGATTGCGCTGCCGACAATATCTCTCACGTATACAGGTAATGTATGAAATGCATTATCAGTTGTGAACACGCCTCAAACCATGTGCCCCCACGTTATTGCCATGTATTTGCGGGCAGGGAGAAGGTGCTGTCCACGCACCGGGGTTATGATCCGGGAGCGGCAGACCTGGCACGCAGCCTCGCGGAACAGCTTCGGGTTCCTGTCCGGCTTGGGACGATATCAAGACTGCTCGTCGATCTGAACCGTTCTCCGTCAAACAGAAGATCACTCTTTACGCATTATTCCAGGAACCTGGATTCCAATGACCTGGAACTGCTGATGCAGGAATATTACCGGCCCTACAGGGAAAAGGTTGAAGGGCTGGTTGCCGGGCTGATCAACAGGGAAGTACCTGTCTTGCATATCTCCGTGCATTCCTTTGTTCCGGAATTGAACGGCAGGGTGCGAGAGGCGGATATCGGTCTGCTCTACGATCCTGCCCGCCGGATCGAGAAGAAAATCAGTGCTTTTCTGGTTGCCTTGCTGCAGGAGCAGGCGGAATCTCTCCGGGTGCGGAGAAATTATCCCTACCTGGGGAAAACCGATGGCTTTACTTCCTTTCTGCGCCGGAAGTACGGCCCCGGGCTGTATGCCGGGATCGAAATCGAGCTAAATCAGGCCCTTCCTGCATCAGACGCCAAGAAATACAGGCAGATGACCGCAATTTTAACAGCAGGAATCCGGCAGGTACTGCAACCTGATTATTCTTAAATAATCGCAGACAGGTTTACACCAAGGAGGCAAGTTGATGGATATTTATGCCGTTGATTTCTGGATCAAGATTTTAGTCAGCGTGGTCTGCGGGGGAATTATCGGCTTTGAACGCCAGTACCGTGGCAAACCTGCAGGAATCAGGACAAGCATTCTCATATGCCTGGGTACGGAGGTCTTTGTCAGTTACGGCACGTCGCTTGCCAGTGGAGACCAATACCGGGTACTGGCCCAGGTTGTCACTGGTATAGGGTTTCTCGGCGCCGGCCTCATGATCTCCCAGGAAGGGACAGTACGGGGCGTGACCTCGGCCGCGGTAATCTGGCTGCTTGCCGCGATCGGATCAACCATCGGCCTGGGGCATTACCTGGAAGCCCTGGTGCTTGTCCTGGTGACCATCGGGGTTTTAAGCGGGGTTGAGTATCTGGAAAACAGCATTAGAAGGCTGCGCAGCGGCGTCCATGCCAGGCAGCAGCCCTGTGAAGACAAAGGGCATAAAAGAGGGAAAAGGCTTTGAAAGAGGACATTTTCAGCCGCTATGAATGCCTTTCCGGCAAATGCCAGGCCATAGATGTTTCAATCGGCAGGATAGAGGAATTGTTTGAAGATTTTGACAGTGCCGCTTCCTCTGTCAAGAAGGAGGTGGACCAGGACTTTGTCGACTATCTCATAGATTCCGTCCGGGAGATAGGGTGTATGATTTCGTTATCCGCATCTATCTCCCCGTGCCGGTGCAGGAGCGACACCGGAAACGTGTACGGCGGAGCATACGGAATTATTTCAGATACCTGGAGCTGCTTGAACGGCGCAAGCTCAAAAAGATGCTGTGGAAATCGTTTCTGCTTTTCTGCCTCGGCATGATCCTGCTGACGGTTTCAATGATCTTAAAAGAAAACATGGGAGGACGGTCAACCGGGGTGGGACATGAACTGGTGATAGAAGGGCTGACCGTGGCTGCCTGGGTTTCGCTGTGGAGTGTATTCACCGGCTTGATCTTTCAACTGGCTGAAATCATAGGAAATAAACTGATATTCCGGCGTATAGCCGGCTCTGAGGTAGTGTTTAAAACCAGAAATTTTCCCCGGGCTGTTCATCCAGGTGAAGCGGGGGAGACATCCCGGGCCGACCCCGGAACGTTAGGAAAAGCGGCCTAAGTTATTCTCTGATCCTATTGGTGTAATGCAGCAAAAACAATATGATTAAACCTGCCTATCAATATTTTTTTGATTTTAATGCAATAAAATTAACTGCAGTAATTTTTTAATCAAGGAAGAAAAGTTAACTGCAGTAATTTTTTAGTTGATTTTTCATTGATGAATACTTAACAATATGTAGCATTAATTATAATATGTTTACTTTGCAATCAACGCAATCAACCATGACAATCAATTTTAAAAAACAGGGAGCAGCACCATGCAGCAGCAGACTGAAATTATCGAACCACAGGAACCTCCATCCCACCCGGAATTCTACCTGGAGGCAGACGAGGAGCCTCCAGGTAGATATGCGAACTATCTTCCTTCCTCTGACAACCAGAGTTTCCCATCCCCGGTAATTCTTCCTTTCCCTTTTCATCATCGAGCGACAGCCCCTGGCAAAGAGACAAGCAGGCGGTTCCGGCGAAAATATTATCCCGGCGTCAGCTCCAAGCAATGGAACGACTGGCACTGGCAGGTGGCGAACCGGGTCCGCACGGTGGAACGTCTCCAGACCATGCTGCTTCTTTCCCGGGAGGAGAGGCAGGCCCTGCAGAGCGGCGAGACCAATCTGCCCATGGCCGTGACCCCGTATTATCTGAGCCTCATACCGCCTGACAATCCGGACCATCCTTTGCGGCGTGCCGTTATACCTACGGTGCACGAGTTCTCCAGGGGACCGGGCGAGGCGGATGATCCACTGGGAGAGGAGTCGCAAAGTCCGGTTCCTGGCCTGGTGCACCGTTATCCTGACCGGGTCCTGTTTTTGGTGCACGACTTCTGTTCAACCTACTGCCGCTATTGTACAAGGTCGCGCGTGGTGGGACATGGCAAAGTGCGTCCCGAAAAGGCGCGCTTTGAACGGATGCTGGAGTATATACGCAGCAACACCGCCATCCGGGACGTTATACTGTCAGGAGGCGACCCCCTATTGCTCAGCGATGACCGGATAGAGTGGCTGCTGAACAAACTGCGTCTGATTCCCCATGTCGAGGTGATCAGGATAGGCACCAAGATACCCGCGGTATTACCCCAGAGGGTAACAAGACGTCTGGTTAGCATCATCAAGAGGTATCACCCGGTCTGGATGAGCTTGCATTTCATGCACCCGGATGAATGCACGGACGAGAGCCAGAAGGCTTGCGCTATGCTGGCTGACGGCGGCATTCCACTCGGTTCGCAGACCGTTCTCCTGCAGGGGATCAACGACGATGTGGATACCATGAAGCGCTTGATGCAGAACCTGATGAAGATGCGGGTGAGACCCTATTATCTCTACCAGTGCGATCCGATCAGCGGTTCAGCCCACTTTCGGACGCCGGTGGCAAAAGGTCTTGATATCATCCGGGGTCTGCGGGGATATATCAGTGGTTATGCGGTGCCGACCTATGTCATTGACGCCCCTGGCGGCGGCGGCAAGATACCCCTTATGCCCGAAGCGGTTATCGGGCGCTCCGGCGATGATCTTCTGCTGCGAAACTATGAACGGAAATGTTACCGTTATCCTGACGTTGTCTGATTCAGTCGGGTGTTGATTACTTTTTACCGGCTCGCTCCCTAGGCGGGGAGCGAGCCTTTTTATTTGAAAAAAAGAAAACAGTTTAAGGTGCTATCAGTGTCGATTTACATTACACTTATGGCCCATGACAAGTGTTGGGGAAATACCGCTTCAGCATGCGGTTTTTGCTGAAAATAATGCATCCGGAAGGAGGTACCACGGATGAATATCGGACTGACCTATGACCTGCGGTCTGCATATCTGGCCATGGGGTATACGGAGCTGGAAACTGCTGAATTTGACCGGGACGATACAATTGACGCCATCGAATCTACCCTGCGCGAACTTGGACATGAAACCGAGCGTATAGGCCATGCCAAACAGCTGGCCAAAGCCCTGACCGAGAGCAGGCGTTGGGATCTGGTGTTCAATATTGCAGAAGGTCTGCATGGAATTGGCCGGGAGGCGCTGGTCCCCTCCCTGCTCGACCTGTACCAGATTCCCTATACCTTTTCAGATCCCCTGGTCATGAGCCTTACCCTGCATAAAGGCATGACCAAAAGGGTCCTGCGTGATGCAGGGGTCCCGACCTGTGATTTCCTGGTGGCGGAAAATGAAGCGGCGACCGCAGCTGTTGACTTTGCGCCCCCGTATTTTATAAAGCCGGTGGCAGAGGGAACAGGCAAGGGAATTACTCCCGCCTCCATTGTCTCCCGCAGAGAATCGTTGCCGGGAGCGGTAAGTCGGCTTCTTGCCGGTTTCAAGCAGCCGGTGTTGGTCGAGTCTTTTCTGCCCGGCCGGGAGTTTACCGTGGGAATCATCGGCACAGGCGGCCGGGCCCGGGCCCTTGGTTCCATCGAGGTCGTGCTGCTGCGGGATGCGGAAGCCTCAGTATATTCCTATGTGAACAAGGAGAACTGCGAGGAACTCGTGGAATACCGGCTTGTCCTCGCCGAGGAAGACCCGGTTGTCAGGGAGGCTGAAGAAATTGCTCTGGCTGCATGGCGTATCCTTGGATGCAGGGACGCGGGCAGGATAGATCTGCGCTGCGATCCTGCAGGAAGGCCCCAGTTTATCGAAGTCAACCCCCTGGCCGGCATTCACCCGGCCCATTCCGATCTGCCGATCATCTGTACCAGGAAAGGAATACCGTATAGGGTTCTCATCGATGAGATTGTCCGATCCGCCGCGGAGAGGATATGAGATGCGGATCGGTGTTGTCCATAATGTAGTGGCCGCTGATGATGGTCCGGATGCCGTGGATGTCCTCACCCAGGTGGAAGTGGTCGCAGACGGACTGGCTTCACTTGGGCATGCGGTCAGCCGCCTGGGCTGCACCCTTGACCTTGAACGCATGCGGAGAAAACTGGCGGACCTCGAACCGCATCTTGTTTTCAACCTGGTCGAATCCCTCGGTGGTTACGGGAGTCTGATCCATCTTTTCCCGACCTTGCTGGAAGCCTTGCAACTGCCGTATACAGGTTCGGGCGCCGAGGCTGTCCGCCTTACATCAAACAAAACTGCTGCCAAGAAACAGATGCGGGCTGCCGGGCTGCCGACGCCTCCCTGGTTCGGCCCCTATCCGGAGACCGTGGGCAGGACGATGGGAGAAGAATCGATCCATGACGGGACATGGATTATAAAGTCGCTGTGGGAGCATGCCTCGGTCGGGCTTGATGCAAACTCCATTCTGCACACCGGTGCGGCTGCGGAATTGGTGGCTGCAATGAAACAGCGTGCTTCCTCTTTTGGCGGGGCCTGGTTTGCCGAAGCCTACATAGAGGGCCGGGAGTTCAACCTTTCGGTTCTCGCCGGGGTCGGGGGGCCGGTTGTGCTGCCCCCGGCGGAGATATGTTTTGACGGGTTTGATCCGGAAAAACCCCGCATCGTTGATTATCAGGCAAAATGGGCCGAGGATTCCTTTGCATACCGGAATACGCCAAGGCGGTTCGGCTTTGCCGCAGCCGACGCGCCCCTGCTTGCAGAACTTGAAAAACTTGCCCGTTGCTGCTGGGATGTCTTCAATCTGCGGGGATACGCCCGGGTTGATTTCCGGGTTGATTCCAAGGCCCGGCCATGGATTCTCGAGATAAATGCCAATCCGTGCCTTTCTCCCGATGCTGGATTCGGAGCGGCCCTTTCCCGGGCCGGAATAAGCTTCAAGGAGGCGGTACAGGCCATTATTGCCGATGCAGCTTACGTCAGATAAACATGCAGAAAAATAATTTGGGTCGCCCCGATTGCCAGGCTGTGAAATACAGGTTTTCTCGCAGAGGGTACCCTTCGACAGAGGTCTTTATAGAATAAACAGGAAGAAATCGTTCTGCTCCAAGCGCTGGCGCATACTCAGCTGCCCTTGGTTCACCGGCCTTACACCATTTACAGGGTCCTTTGATAAACGGGTAAAAACCGACGGCTGGCCGGTGATCGCTTTCTCTCCAGTCCAGCATGATTTGAATTCATGGAGGATGAACATGCTACGTATTCGCCGTATCTATGATGACGTGCTCCCTATTAACCGGGAAATCATGGCCCAGGTCAAGGATATCCTGCGTAGTCGTTTCGCTGCCGTTTCCGAGGAGGAAATCGAATCTATCAGCGAAAAGCTGCGCAATCCCTTTAAACAGCGGTTCCGTACTATTCTGCTTGTTGCGGAGACATTGGGAGGACGGGTGGTGGGGTTTGCGGTATTGCTGCATGAGCCGGAGATCAATTTTACCTATCTTGACTGGATTGCCATGGCAACCGGCCGCGCGGGCGGAGGTATCGGCGGGGCCATTTATGAAAGAGTGAGGCAGGAATCAGTCGCCCTGAAGGTGAAGGGATTATTTTTTGAAAGTTTGCCGGATGAAGAAAAGTATTGTCCGGATCCGGGTCTCCGCAAAGAAAACCGGGCCCGGCTCCGTTTCTATGAGCAGTATGGGGCCCGGCCGCTGATACATACAGGTTACGAACTGCCGGTGAATCCTGGGGACACCTGCATGCCGCACCTGGTCTACGATGGCCTCAAAGCGCAGGCTCCACTGAAACGCGCCTTTGCCCGCAAGGTGGTGCGGGCGGTTCTTGAACGTAAATACGCAGGTCTCTGTCCCCCGAAATATGTAAAAAGAGTTGTATCTTCCATTACGGATGATCCGGTGCAGCTCCGCGAATTTCGCTACGTCAAGCCCGAGGTGGTCAACGCCGGAGTGGAAAGCCGGGTCTTTGAACAGATAGCCCTGGTAGTGAATGACCGGCACCATATCCACCATGTCCATGAGCGGGGCTATGTCGAGTCGCCGGTGCGGATACGGAGCATTCTGAAAAGACTCGAGAAAAGCGGTCTTTTTGTCCGGATCAAGCCGCATCCATTTCCGGACCAGCATATCCAGCAGGTACATGCCCCTGATTTCGTCAATTACCTGAAAAGGGCCTGCGCTGAAGTGGAGGAGGGAAAATCGCTGTTCCCTTATGTCTTTCCCATCCGCAACAAGACCAGGCCGCCCAAGGAACCCTCGGTTCTGTCGGGTTATTACTGTATCGATACCTTTACACCGATCAACCGTAATGCCTATCCGGCGGCAAGACGCGGGGTTGACTGCGCCCTGACCGCGGCCAGAGAGGTTTTAAACGGCAGGAGACTCGCTTATGCCCTGGTGCGTCCTCCGGGCCACCATGCGGAACGGCGCAGTTTCGGAGGTTTCTGTTACCTGAACAACAATGCCATAGCCGCCCAATACCTGAGCGGTTACGGCAAGGTTGCTATTCTTGACATCGATTACCACCACGGCAACGGCCAGCAGGACATCTTCTACCGGCGTTCCGACGTGTTGACCGTGTCGATCCATGGCCATCCACACTTTGCCTACCCGTATTTCAGCGGTTTTGAGGATGAAAAGGGCGACGGCGCAGGGGAAGGATTCAATCTCAACATGCCGCAGCGTGAAAATCTGGATGGCGAGGGTTATCGGAAGGCGCTCAAACGGGCCTTGATTAGGGTCGAGCAGTTCAATCCAACCTTTCTGGTTGTGGCCTTTGGCCTTGACCCTGCCAAGGATGATCCGACCGGAACCTGGAGCCTCCGGGCCAGAGATTTTGAGAGCAACGGCAAGTTGATCGGGGAGTTGGGCCTCCCAACAGTGGTCATCCAGGAGGGGGGATACCGCACCCGCACCCTGGGCCTGAACGCCATGAATTTCTTCAACGGCCTGGCAAAGGCGCTCCAGGAATGGGCCAACAAAAAACATATGCGGAAGACCAAAATGCATGGATTGACCTTCCGGCAGGAAGTAAGCGATGAAGATAATGATCGGATCAGGAAACTGGTGGAGGTAACCGGATTTTTTACTCCCGAGGAAGTTGAGGTTGCCGTCGAACTTGTGGCTGAACGCCAGACAAAAGGGGAATCCAGCGGGTATCATTTTATCATTGCCGAGCATTACGGCAGATTGATCGGCTACACCTGCTACGGGCCGATTCCCTGCACGAAGTCCAGCTATGACATTTACTGGATAGCGGTACATCCCGATTACCAGGGCAGGGGTGTCGGCAGGCAACTGTTGAAAGAGACGGAGGGCAGGATAAAGAAGGCCCAGGGCACACGTATTTATGTGGATACCTCGCAAAGAATCCAGTATGCCAGCACCCGTGCGTTTTATGAGAGGTGTGGTTACCTGCAGGAGAGTCTCCTGCAGGATTTTTATGCCCAGGGAGACGGCAAGGTCATATATTGCAAGCAACTGACGCGAAAGTAAGAGGAAACAGGGGCGGCGGAGTTTTACCATGAGGTTTGCCCCGGCATTAAGAAGGGTTTTGATATAAAGTCAATAATCAGGTATTGTCAGGAAAGTATATTCATGCATCACCTGCACTTCATTAATGATTACATTTCTTTTTTCCGTAAAAACCAGGAGGTTGGCCATGTTTGAAATTTTCAAGAAGAGTCTTTTTGCCGGCTTGGGACTTGCGGTTGTCACCAAGACAAAGCTGGAAAGTGTTCTGGATAAGCTTGTTGCCGAAGGGAAGATGTCCCGTGATGAAGCGGAAAAACTGGGCCAGGAACTCCTGGAAAGCGGGGAGAAGCAGTGGTCCGATTTTGAGACCCGGCTGCAGGAGAGCGTAAAGGGTTTTCTTGACAATATGGATCTCTGCAAGGCGAGCGAGGTTAAAAAGCTGGAGAAAAACGTGAAAGCCCTTGATATGCGCCTGAAAGCCCTGGAAGAACCAAAAGCAAAGAAAACAGCCAAGCAATAAGGATAATCCATGGATATTCTGGCTCTTTCCAAACTGGGCCGTTTTCGCGACATCGTCGGGGTGCTGTTCAAGTATGGTTTTGACGATGTGGCCGAGCGGTTGCAGCTGCCCGGGAAAATCCTCATTAGCAAAACCAGGATTGCTGTCCCGGAGATGAACAGCTGGGAAAGAGTGCGTCATGCCCTGGAGGAGCTGGGGCCCACATTTGTTAAATTCGGCCAAATCCTGAGTTTGCGGGGTGATCTCCTGCCGGCGGAACTTATCCTGGAGCTTGAACGGCTGCAGGATAATGTAACTCCGGTTTCCCACGAAGAGATTATGGGAGTGCTGCAAAAGGCCCTGAAGAAGCCTTTGGACGAAATATTCAGCGTCATCGACGAGGAGCCCCTGGCAGCCGGCTCCCTGGCCCAGGTCCACCGGGCCGTTCTCAAGGAAGAAAATATTCCGGTTGCCTTGAAAATCAGGCGCCCGGATATCGTGCGAACCGTGGAGATTGACATTCAGATTCTGGAGGGGGCGGCGCCCTATTTAAGTGAACATATGGAGTTTGCCCGCACCTATGATTTTGTCAATCTGGTCAAGGAGGTAAAACGCGGACTGCTGCGGGAGATGAATTTCACCCTGGAAGCCAGAAATATGCAGATTGTCATCCAGTCCATGGCTAATGAGAAAAATGTCATTATTCCCCAGGTATATGAAGACTATACCAGGTCTTCCGTCTTAACCATGGACCTGGTCGAGGGGGTCAAGCTCAAACACTTAAAACCTGAAAATATTTCCCGACGGGAGCAGCTGGCAAAGACGGGCATCAGGCTGGTTGTCAAACAGGTCCTGGAAAAGGGTTTTTTTCATGCCGACCCGCATCCCGGAAACTTTCTTGTGGTAGATGAGCATAAGCTCTGCCTGCTTGACTGGGGGGTTGTCGGCATCCTGCCTTCTGAAATACGTTATGAACTGGTGGAATTAATTGCCGCCATTGTAGACATGGAGGCTGAAAAGGTCTTTGATATTCTGATTTCGCTCACCGGCGCAAATGTTGCCCAGATTAACGAACGTGTGCTGCTGCGGGATATCCTGGAAATTCTCCACCTCTATCATAGTGTGACGGTCGGCAAGCTGGATCTTGGGCAGCTTCTCATGGACCTGAATAATATGCTCCGGACCCATCACATCAAACTGCCCAGCGACCTGGCTCTGATGTTCAAGGCCATGGTGACCGCAGAGGGAACGGCCCGACAGCTCTATCCTGAACTCAATGTGATTGCCGAACTGGAGCCTTTTATCAACCGGCTCAGCAGGGAGCGCTGGAGTCCTTCTCAGATCTGGCGCCGTTTTACCAGGCACCTGCGTCTTTTTTTAAAACTGCAGCAGAATCTGCCCGGCTCCATTCAGCGCATCCTGCGGAAACTGGAGCATGGTGAGCTGAATATCAGGTTCCGACATGAAAACCTGGGCGGCCTGCAGAAGAGCCTGGACAACGTCAGCAACCGTTTATCCTTCTCCATTATCCTGGGTGCCGTGATTATCGGCAGTTCCATGATCATAACCACCGGTGTCAAGCCGCTTATTTTCGGTTATCCTGTCATCGGCCTGGTCGGCTACCTTATTTCCGCTATTCTGGGCCTCGTTGTCGTCTTCAATATATTCCGCAGCAGAAAGTTCTAAATTCCAAACCCCCAAAAATATCCCCTACACCAAAA
>CAWAPG010000016.1:0-15279 GCA_963783905.1 uncultured delta proteobacterium
ATACAGCAGCCTCCCCGGGATACGGCGCCCCGGCCCCTGCCCCCGGCTATGGCAAATAGCAGTGGTTTTTGTCACAAAAATTGAAAATGTGAATGAGAATAAATGAAAATTTCTTATAATATTGGAACGCTATGATCGATTACAGCGGTCAGGATGTACAACGAACAGCAAAGCCCTCGCAGTTAATTCAGTGAGGGCTTTGGTTTATTTCTGGAAGTCAACCGTTTCAATGTTTCTTCAGAACAATGCATTTCAATAGAATCAGCCTTTTTATATTTATGGTCACATTCTATCCGCAGCACATACCTTTTTGTAGACTCCTCAGGAGAAGATTCTATCTTCACAATCTCCCAGTATCCTTCAAGTCCCTCGAGGATCACCTTATCCCCTAAATTATAGTCCGGGTCCATAGTCCAGATTATTATTTTCAGTCTTGGTATGAGAACATTATTCATTCAGTCCATGATGAAAACCGGGGCAACCATTGCAAGCCGCCCCGGATCCAGGCACAAGGAAAACTTATAATTCGTTACTCCCCGGTCTGTCAACGGAAAACCCCGCTATTTCCGGTGATGATTGATTGTCGGGCATACCTGGCGGAAAGTTGATCATCTTGGATAATCGGAAAAACGGCCGTCAAATTCGTTGTGCATCCGGCCATGGATTATAAACCATCTCCTGAGCCTTTTTTCAGTTATTTATCTTCAGGTCTTCAAGCTTCAGCTCAATGGAGGTATATTGGCCCTCAGGTGTATGCCAGCGGCCTTCACCCCGGGTGAAAACCTTGCGATTTCCGAAATTCCGGTAATGGCTGACCGGTGTCGACCGGGGTTGCCGGGTGAATTGGGTGCCGCCGGCAGCAGCAGATCGGCTGCGAGCCACAGAAATCCCATCATTTTTGAAACAGGCTGAGTAAGCTGCGCTGCTTCAGCAAAACCCAAGCCTTTCGCAAAACCGATGAAGTGATGCAGGCCGCGGATAAGAACGAGTCCAGAAAACACCCATCGCATAAAAACCTCGTAATGAATTTGGATTAAGCCGGGTGATAATTCCGGTGATTATAAGGAATGAGACGTTAACCAGCTTGCTATGTACGCCGCAATATCCTGCCAACCGGGTTCTTCGAGCATCCAATGGGCATGGTTGCCAAATTGTTTCCAGGCCGCGAGTTCATATTTAGCGGCCGTTTTCCTGACCACCGATGCCGGGGTGATCCGGTCCCGTTTCCCGGCTATAACGAGCATGGGACACGTTACCTTATTGTGGTCCACCCTTGATGCCCCGGTTCCGTCCAGAAACCAGAATCCGATCTGATATGCCGCCCGGCCTGACTCATAAACAAACTTTTTATACGCTCTTTTCCTATCCTCGACCGGCATGAGGTGCATTACAGCATAAACCGCCTTATTGTACGAAAAACGGAAAGGCTTGCGCCAGAATCCCCATTGCATCATTGCCCCGGAAAAACTTTTCAGGACCGTGTAATTAAGGGTAAAGACTCCGGCAGGTGGCGCCGGTGCGAGTAAAACCGCCGCCCTGGGATTCACCCGGGCGGCAAGAATCTGGGCCAGAAGTCCGCCCATGGAATGGCCCAGGAGAATCGGCGGTTCTGTCAAAGCACCTATTTCTTCTTCAAGATCAGCAGCATACTCGCGAAGTCCGGTTGTCCCCAGCCGGGGATCCGGAACAGCATCGGGATCCATGTCATGAAACCGCAAAGCCGGAGAAATACAGCGGTATCCTTGCGCCGCAAAATAATCCCGGTAGTTTTTCCAGCACCACGGGCCCACCATCATGCCGTGAATCATCAATATGGTTCTATCCATAACCTATACATGTTAATTATGAACTGGATTGATACCTTTCTACAGGGTATTGACCGTTGTTGACTCAAACAGCATGTATTTCACCGGCGGCCTCCTGACTTAAGGAGGTGTACCCTTGACCCGTATATACTGTACAGTTAAGGGGCAGGTGTCGATCGCCAACTATGTTTGCCAGGCCCGGCGCCCGGTTTAGTCCTGTTCATGTAATTATCCAAACCGGGTGGATGTGTAAAGATATTATTTTTTCTTTGCAATCAGTAAAAGACCGCATATGATACCCGCTGCAAAAAATGGTCCCCGAAAAGATGTTTTGAAAATTAAACGGTTTCTGTTCTCCTGCCCCGGCAGGTTTTATGATTAAATAAAACAATAACGATTAAATTCTTCCCCATGCCGGTCATTGACAAAATATTCAAGGCAGCAGTCGATAACGGGGCCTCCGACGTTCATGTTGCCCCGGGCGAGCCCTTTATCCTGCGGCATCTCGGCACATTCATCAAACTGAAAAGCACCGTCCTCACTCCTGAAATCACCCGAAAGGTTATTTTTGAGATTCTCGATCCGCAGCAGCGGGAAATCCTTGCCGAAAACCTGCAGATTGACTTTGCCTATGAAGTTGAAGGACTCGGCCGCTTCAGGGGCAGTGCAATGATGCATAATAACGGTTTAAGCGCCGTTTTCCGGGTCATTCCACCGGAAATTCCAACGCTTGAGGGGCTCGGTCTGCCTGAAATCGTGCGTAAATCCCTGGATCATCATCAGGGTCTGATCCTGGTTACCGGGGCCACCGGTCACGGCAAATCAACGACGCTGGCGGCAATGATCAATTATATAAATTCCAACCGGGCCCATCATATCCTTACCATTGAAGATCCCATTGAATTCGTTCATCCCCTGAAACGGGGCATCGTCAACCAGAGACAGCTTCTCCGGGACACATTTTCCTATGGCAATGCCCTGAGGGGCGCCTTACGGCAGGATCCCGATGTCATTGTGATCGGCGAGCTGCGGGATCTGGAGACCATCTCCCTTGCCATCTCCGCTGCCGAAACCGGCCACCTGGTCATCGGCACCCTGGCCACCAACAGTGCCCCGAAGACCGTAGATCGGATTATAGATTCATTCCCGCCGAGTGAACAGAACCAGATCCGGGCCATGCTGAGTGAATCGTTGAAGGCGGTCATTACCCAGCGGCTGCTGCAGGCAAAGAACGGGAAACAAATGGTGCTGGCCCTTGAAATTCTGATCGGCAATCTTTCCGTCGGCAACCTGATCCGGGACTGCAAGACATTCCAGATACAGTCGGCCATGCAGATGGGCAAAAAAAAGGGCATGCAGCTCATGGACGAATCCATCCTGGCATTGCTCGAGCAGGAGGAGATCACGCTGCAGACGGCCCTTGCCAATGCTTCCAATACCAATCTGTTCAAGAAATTTATGACCCAATAGGATATTCGGGGAAAAATATATGCCGCAGATAGATAATTTTTTTACAGCCATGAAGGAAAGGGGCGCCAGCGACCTGCATATGGCGGTGGGATTTCCGCCGATGCTTCGTTTGCGGGGCGAACTCGCGCCGCTGCCGGATCTGCCGCCGCTGACCGCAGAATCCTGCCGGGAAATATTGTTTGAAATATTGACTCCCGAGCAGCAGGAACAGTTGGAGACAAACCGTGACTTCGACATGGCCTACGAACTGGAAAATGTCGGCCGTTTCCGCTGCAATTTTCTTTATCAGCATCGCGGCCCGGGAGCGGTATTCCGGATCATTCCAACCAGGATTCTCACCCTTGAAGAGCTGAATATGCCGGATACCGTGCGGACCATATCCGATTTTCTCAAAGGGCTGGTGCTGGTGACAGGCCCCACGGGCAGCGGCAAGTCGACCACCCTGGCGGCAATGATCGATTATCTTAACAACACCCGGAAAAAACACATCATTACCATAGAAGATCCGCTGGAATTCGTGCATCAGAACAAGCAGTGTCTTTTTACCCAGCGGGAAATCGGCACCCATGCAAAAAGTTTTGCCGAGGCGCTCAGGGTTGCCAGCCGTGAAAATCCCGACATTATCCTGGTGGGTGAGATGCGCGACCTGGAAACCATCTCCCTGGCCCTCACCTGCGCCGAGCTTGGCATTCTGGTATTCGGAACCCTGCACACAAACAGTGCCGCCAAAACCATTGACCGGATAATCAATGCCTTTCCCGCTGAAGAACAGGCACAGGCGAGAACCATGTTGGCGGAATCCCTGAAGGCGGTCGTCGCCCAGCAGCTGCTGAAGACGAAAGACGGCAAAGGCAGATGTGCTGCAGTGGAAATAATGATAGGGTCATCAGCGCTTGCCAGTATTATCAGGGACGGGAAAATCAGCCAGATCAACTCATACATTCAATCCGGGTTAAACGTCGGCATGCAGTCCATGGATCAGCACCTGATGAACCTGATAAACGAGGAAAAAATCAGCCCCGAAGCCGCCTATGAAAAGGCGATTGACAAGAAGATATTCATTGATCTGATGGAGCAGGCTCCCATCACTGAATAAAACCCGTTATGCTTGAAAAATATATCCTGGAGAAAAAGCCATGAGTTCTGAAGCGCAGATAACACCGGTTGTTTTCCTGACCGGCCATTACCGGATCAAAGGAAAAATCGGCATGCTGTCAGGCGTTCGTCTGACCGACTACATGAATGAAACAAAAGATTTCATTGCCGTTACCGAGGCTGTAGTCTTTGACCGCTCTTCCGGCGAGCAGATTCTTGCCGGCGGGTTCGTAAATGTGCAGCGGAGCACCGTCGAAGTAATCATCCGCGAAGAAGAATAACCGCATGGATGGTGTGTCGCCGCAGCAATTTGCGGTGAGAACGATAACGAGCACCGCTTCTGCTACAGGGGACATTCCATCCGTGCAAATTATAAAACCCATTCGCTATGATAATCCTCTCGGCAGGGGAGGAGAATTCCCTATTGTCTTCCTGCGCCGGAATAATAAAATAACCAATTGACAAGACTGTTTGTTCCTAACACAAAAAATCCTCTGGTCATGCAATAACCACAGCCAATAATTTCCCGCCGCCCTCATTCCTGATTGAACGATGCCGTGATTTACAGGATAAAAATCCTGAAATGAAAAGCATGACAATTCTCAAACCCCCGCTGCAGGGTCTGTTTTAAGGCGCAGAACCAGGTTTGCTGCAGATGCTGCCGGCGGCAGGATAAAAATATGGAAAATGTCCGGTATAATCCTACGGCTATTAAAATATTTTTTATTTTTATAACCCGGATAACTATTATTTTTGTCTAATGGTTCATATTTAAATTTGCTCATTTATTGGTTGCAATATGTCAGTCGATATCGTATTTTAATATTAGGCGAAAATAAAAGCGATAGAGGGGGTCACGATGGGAATCTCAAGAAGAGATTTTCTGCGGGCTGTGACCATTAGCGGGGCCACACTGCTAACCAGAGATGTGAGGGCCGAACATACCTCACAGATAAACTGCGACGAAACCTTCGGGGTTTTGGTGGATACCGGCGTCTGCATTGGATGCCGGGAATGTGAATGGGCCTGTCACAGAAAAAATTTCAATCTTGAAGCAGATCCCTCTTCTTTTGCCGACAAAAACGCTTTCCGCCAACATCGTCGTCCAAACGCCCTTGCCTATACGGTAGTAAACCAATTCCAGAGCCCTGAAGCCGGATCAAGGTCATACACCATGAAAGTGCAGTGTATGCACTGCAATCAGCCGGCCTGCGTCTCCGCCTGCATCGTCGGTGCCCTCAAAAAGCAGGAACAGGGACCGGTAACCTACGACGCAAGCAGATGCATCGGCTGCAGGTACTGCATGATCGCCTGTCCCTTTCAGGTTCCTGCCTATGAATATTTCAACGCCCTCGACCCCCAGGTCCGTAAATGTTCCTTCTGCTACGACCGCATCGTGGAACAGGGGAAAAGACCGGCCTGTGTGGAAGCCTGCCCCAGCGAAGCGCTGACTTTCGGCTCCCGCCGCGAACTTATCGATATGGCTCACAGCCGCATCCGCGCCCATCCGGAACGGTATGTCAATCATGTCTATGGCGAACATGAGGTGGGTGGAACGAGCTGGATGTATCTTTCGCCGGTCGATTTCAAATACACCGAACTCCCAAACCTGCCCGATGATCCGCCGCCCATGGTGAGTGAGACCATCCAGCATGCGATCTTCAAGCAGTTTGTGCCTCCGTTGATGCTGTATGGCGTACTTGGTCTGATAATGACGGCATTACGAGAGAAGGAAGAGAAAAAGGAGGGGCATCATGAGTAGTCACGGTCATGACGTACCGACCCCCATTGCCATGAAGTACTTCACACCCGGCACCAAAATAGTTTTTGCTGTCATGCTGGCGGGAGTCGCAACCTATGTCTACCGCCTTCTCTTCGGACTCGAAGCCGCCACCAATCTCAATGATCAGTATCCCTGGGGCATATGGATCGGTATCGATGTCGCCTCGGGAGTCGCCTTGGCGGCAGGCGGCTTCACCTCCGCCCTGCTGGCCGATGTCTTTCACCGGGAAAAATATCATGTCATTGTCCGGCCCGCCCTTTTGACCGCAATGCTCGGCTACACCTTCGTGGTAATCGGCTTGCTTGCCGATCTTGGCCGCTACTATAATGTCTGGCATCCGATGGTGCCGAGCATGTGGCAGGGGAATTCCGTTCTCTTTGAAGTGGGCATATGCGTAATGATCTACCTTAACGTCCTGTATATCGAATTCCTGCCGATAGTGGCGGAACGCTTTAAGGGCAGGGTCAAACTGCCGGGTCCCCTGGGCCGGTTCAACGGTTTTTTCGAGTCGGTCCTTGCCGTGGCGGACCGCACCCTCGGCCGGTTCATTTCCCTGTTCATCATTGCCGGGGTGACGCTTTCCTGCCTGCACCAGTCATCGCTGGGCACCCTGATGGTTATAGCCGAACCCAAGATGAGCCATCTCTGGTGGACCCCGATCTCGCCCCTGCTGTTTCTGATCTCCGCCATTGCGGTGGGATATCCCATGGTCATTTTTGAATCGATTCTTGCCTCCCGTTCCTTCAGGCTGAAACCGGAAATGCATGTTCTCTCCTCGCTCGCCGCGTATACCCCGGTGCTCCTCGGCGTTTACCTGGCCCTGAAGATCGGGGACATAACCCTCCGGGAGGCCTGGCCCCTGGTTTTGGCGGGCAATTTCCAGTCGATGATGTGGATACTGGAAATGGCTGCCGGCGTGGTCATTCCCCTGGTCCTGCTTTTATCACACCGTATACGTCATTCGATCGGCGGGCTGTTTACCGCCGCCACCCTGGTGGTGCTCGGAGTTGTTCTGAATCGCGTCAATGTTTTTCTGGTTGCGTATACGCCGCTTTACAGCAAGGATAAATATTTCCCCTCAATTTTTGAAATCATGCTTACCGTCGGCCTGATCGCCGCCCTGGTCCTTGTTTACCGAGCCATAGTCATGATCTTTCCCGTGATATCGGTTCCGGCGGAGCGTTGATATGGCGTCGATTCGGCAGGGTGAAGAGATGAACACGATGCGAAATATACTGGCAGCCATTGTGACTGTAATATTCGGGGCTGTCTTTTTCCTGACTGTCGACACCATCGTAACGGAAAAGGCGAATGCCGGGGCGCCCCATCTTGACTGCAGTCAATGCCATACCTGCCCGGAGCCGACAGCCAGCAACCGGTGCCTGAAACCTTGTCCCAGTCTCTCCATGGTTTCGGTTTCAGGGGCCCATTCCCTGGACGAATCACCGGATGAGCTGGTGCTTGATAAAATCTCCGACCTCTATCAGCCGGTGCAATTCAACCACAAACTGCATGCCGAGATGGCGGTCATGGATAAAGGCTGCGTGACCTGCCACCATTACAGCCCCAGCGATGAAATTCCTCCCTGCGACGAATGTCATGGCGGTGAAAAAAATTTGGCCAACCTGCGGCAGCCGACCCTGAAGGGCGCCTACCACCGGCAGTGTCTCTCCTGTCACCGTGACTGGAGCCACGAGACCGCCTGCAATACCTGTCATCTTCCCACCCCGGGAAAGGCGATGGATGTCCACATTGATGCCACCGATATCGTCGGCATCGAGCATCCACCCATCCATACCCCCGGCAAAAAGGTCTACAAAACCCCTTACCGGGACGGCCCGGTTGTTACCTTCCATCACAACCAGCATGCCGACTTGTACGGCCTCGCCTGCGCTGACTGTCACCAGGAGGAAAACTGCGCCTACTGTCATGAGTTGAATACAGCAAGCCGAAAAAATACCCGCAAGACCATGCTGGAGGTCCATTCCACCTGTAAGAATTGTCATTTGCAGGACAAATGCAGCAAGTGCCACGATGCCAAAGAAAAACCCCCTTTTTCGCATGATCTGACGGGCTGGCCCCTCAACCGCTTCCATCAAAAACTCGGCTGTCCCTCCTGCCATCCCGTCGGCCGGCAGATTGTCAGGCTGGACAGCCGCTGCTCATCCTGTCATCCTGGCTGGAGCGTGGGAACATTCGACCATGGCGTCACCGGGTTGCAGCTGAATGAAATACATGCCGAGCTTGACTGCGGCGACTGCCATATGGAGCCTGACTATTCACACCCGGAAGAGGGCTGCGAAAACTGTCACGAAGAGGGCTTCAATCCCAAAGATACGCCTCCCGGCCGCTACCTGAATTTATAGAGAAATAAAAGCGGCTTCCGGAGGCATTATCCCGCATCTGTCCGGAAAGAAACCGGCCGGAGTTTTCCGCCGGAAAACGGTCATGGTGGCGACGGCCTGCCTGGTGCTCAGGGCAGCTCTTCCGGTTTATCCTTTCGCTTGTAGAAGAAAGAAACCAGGAGGCCGAGGGCGAAACCGATGAGGGTCGTTCCCATAAGCAGGATGGCCCGCGGCATCGAGATGGTGAAAAAAAGGAGTCTGGTGTTCACGGTGTCGGTGTTCTGCAGGATAATAATGACACCGAGCAGGACCAGGATGGCGATAAAAATCAGTTTATAACGATGCATGGCCGGTTTCCTTACGCGTGGTAAAGCATGATGCTGTTTTGTATTATCATATTTCAAAACTCTGGTGTATGCCCGGTATGGCGACATTGCCGAAGCCCAGCTCTGTCTGCAGGCTTTCCGCCAGGGCCTGGGAAGATTTCTCCTCGCCGTGGATGATAAAGGTGTGGGCCGGTTTCTTCTGCATGGCACCGGCCCAGGCCAGGAGTTCATCCCGGTCGGCATGACCGCTGAAACCGGTGATGACCTCCACCTGGGCGTGCAGTTCAAATTCATCGCCGAATATCCGCACCACCGGTTCTTTCGCCACCACGCGGCGGCCCAGGGTATTGGGGGCCTGCCAGCCCGTTATCAGGATGGTGTTTCGCGCATCACTGATCCGTTTACGCAGATGATGCAGGATGCGGCCGCCTTCCAGCATGCCGCTGGCGCTGATAATGACCGCCGGTTTGTCCAGGTTGTTGAGTTTTTTTGATTCCTCAACATTCCGGGTGAAGGTCAGGGTCTCAAAACCAAAGGGATCGGGGTGGCCGTCGTTGAGCAGGAAATGGCGCATATCAGCATCATAGCACTCGGGATGCAGGCGAAATATATCGGTGGTATTGGTGGCCAGGGGGCTGTCGACAAAAATGGGCAGATGCGGGATTTCCTTCCGGTCAAAGAGCTTGTGCAGGGCATAGACGATCTGCTGGGTGCGCCCGACGGCAAAGGCCGGCACCAGCAGGACTCCATCCCGGTCATAGGTTTCGGTAATGATGCGCTTCAACTCTTTCTCGGATTCGGGATAGGGGGGGTGGTTCCGGTTGCCGTAGGTGCTTTCCATGATGAGAATGTCCGTCCCTGCCGTGAGGTAGGTGGGATCCCGGATGATCGGTATGCCTTTCCGCCCGATGTCGCCGCTGAAAACCAGTCGCTGCTGCCGTCCGGTTTCCCGGTCGTCAATGTCGAGAATAACATGGCTCGAACCGAGCATGTGCCCGGCATCAACCAGGGTCAGCTTCACCCCCGGCACAATTTCATGCTGCCGGTTGTAGCTCAGCCCGATGAAATTCTGCATGGCATTAACCACGTCTTCTTTGGTATAGAGCGGCTCGAAGGGGTTCTTGCCCTGCTTTTTACGTTTTTTGTTGACATAGATGACATCCTTTTCCTGGATGTGGGCGCTGTCCAGCAACATGATCGAGCAGAGGTCACGGGTGGCGGAGGTGGAATATATGTCGCCGGCAAAGCCATTTTTAACCAGGCTGGGAATATTGCCGGAATGGTCTATATGGGCATGGGAGAGGACAAGGGCATCGACGCTGCTGCCCTCACATGGCCCCTGGCGGTTCAACTCAAAGGCCTCCTTGCGTTTGCCCTGGAAAAGTCCGCAGTCAAGCATTATGCGGTGATCGTTGACGTCGATTACATGTTGGGAACCGGTTACCGTTTTTGCCGCCCCATGAAAGGTGATCTTCATTGTTGTCCCCCGATTGGATTTTTATTCCACGTAAATCATTTTCCTGGTCATGCCGCCGTCGACGACAAGATTCTGGCCGGTGATGAAACCCGCCCCGTCGGACAGAAGAAAAAACACCGTTTCGGCAATATCGCCCGGCACCCCGACCCTGCCGACCGGGTGTTGGCGGTGGTCGGCCTCGGACAGTTGGTAGGTCTTTCTAACCGCGCTCTTCCGCCACCGGGAAACATCGATCCAGCCCGGACTGATACAGTTAACCCGCACCTCCGGCCCCAGGCTCATTGCCAGGGCATGGGTCAATGCCACCAGACCGCCCTTGGATGCGGCATAGGCCTCGGTGTCAGGCTCCGACTGCAGCGCCCTGGTTGAACTGATGTTAACGATGCTGCCCCAGGTCTTGCGCAGATATGGTACGGCATGTTTGGTCATGAGAAAGCAGCCGGTAAGGTTGGTGGTGATTATCCGGTTCCAGTCGGCCAGGGACAATGACTCTACCGGTGCGTTGTGCGGTCCGGCTATCCCTGCATTGTTGACTAGGGCGTCGACCCGGCCGAATTCCTCCACGCAGCGGGCGATACAGTTTGCAGCCGCGCCTTCATCAGCGACATCGGTCCGGATGAATCGGACATTGCCGAGCGGGGCAAACTCGGCCTGGGTTTCTTCACCCGCCTCCCTGTCCAGATCGGCGAGAATTACGGTGCGGCCGGCTGCCAGCAGTTTCTGCGCAATGCCCTTGCCGATTCCCTGGGCGCCCCCGGTTACGACGGCAACCCTTTCTGCTTCGTTCATATCAGTTTATCCCTCCCTTTCCGGTATCCACCGGCTGCAGTACATCTGCAGGAGCCCGGCTGCGGGCAACCTGTCATCAGCTTCGGCAGATGCTTTTTCCTGAAACTTCCGCGATAATGGAAGTCTTCAAATATCAACGGAAAAATCAGTCAAAACCAGGCCGTTTAAAACCGCGTGCTTCCGGAAACTCCGCTTCCAGCCGCAACCGGAGACTCTCAAGCATGTTGAGCAGCGGCACGATCTCCGGCTTTTTCCCGGTAAATACCTGCAGCAGCACACCCCAGGCGCTGATGGAGCGGTCAATCCCGATCAGGGCCACCTTGGCTGAACCATTGACATCATCGACGGGCATATCCTCTGTTTCAGAACTATTGAGCGCCCGGCATATCTTGATATAGATCTGATGCCGGTACCACCCGATGATCTCCAGGGCATCGCCGGCACTGACAACATGTGGCGGCCTCCTGTCATCAAGCAGGTGTAGATCCGGATAAGGTGTCTTTTCTTCAGGCATGTCATATTCGTTTGTAAACCATGCATCAACCCGATCGGCATAATTTTTTGCCATATGTTCGATAACATGAATAACCGACTCATCCCGATCATTTTCATGGGCGCCGGTTTCATCGCCGTCGATTATGGCATCAAGGTCAACGCCCATTTCTGCCGCGGTTTCCCTGATCATCTCCAGGGTCATTCTGAGCAATCCAGCCAGATCCCGCCAGAATATTTCATTGGCCGGGTCGCTGTCTGCCGAACCACCGCCGTCGCGTTCCGCCGTTATTAAATAGGTCAGACAGCGTGAGGTTAACGGACACCGTTTGCACCACTGATCGCAGTAATTAAACATTCCCGGGATGCAGTTGCGGGCTGCAGCTGCTTTGTAGATGTCTTCCTTCTTCATACCAGGGATGGAATATAATATTTATTGAATGTTTTTGCCCTGAAAAGAATAGGATCGGGCCGGATATCGCTGGCGCGCATGAAAAAGTATTTAAATGAAGAATTTAGAGGACAGAGTTGATAATAAATCGTTCCGCCCCTTTTTAAATGGCCCTTGAGGTCTTATATTCATTCATCAGGGGAAAATTTTTTTTAATTTTCATATCGATTAACAACAAAGCGGATTTGCAGCAAATGAACAGAGAACTTCCAGCCGATATACAGAAAGACCTGGAAAAGGCCTGCAGCCTCCACCAGCGCGCCACTTCAGATTATGAGAAATGCTTGGAATTCAACAAGTTGACGTCGAACCTGTTGGGGAGACTGGAAGATGTAGGTCATTACAGGCTGGCTGACCGGGTGATGACCATTCTTCTTGACTGCAATCCCAAGGAGGGCAGCAGCTGCGATAAGGCCTCCATTACCGGGGAGCGGGTGAAGAAGTTCTGCAAATCATAAATTTCTCACCTGACACAACCGTTTAACCCTGCCCTCACCGCTAACGTTCCTATCACGCTGGCCTGTCAGGATTTTTGCGATAGGCGATGCTGGGAGCGCCGTCAATGTAAATGGCTTCAAGATAGGACAGCTTTCTCGGCAGCTGCTGCGCCGTGCCCCGGGCAGCCAGGAATGTCGCCTGCCGCCCGACAGCCAGTGCTCCCAGGTTTGCCATGTTGAAGAACCCGGCGCCGGTGGCCGAAGCGCACCGGATCGTTTCTTCCAGGGACCAGCCGGCCTTGATGAATAGTTTCATCTCCTCGACCATCGATTCGCCATGGAGTATGCCGACACTGCCGGCCCCGGTTCCCACCGCCGTCTGCACCCCCAGTTTTCTTGCCAGGCGCAGCTGCGCCAGCTGTTCGGCGAGTATCTTTTTCCAGAAAATCTCCGCGCCGGGATCGGCCTTTCCCGGAGCCACATAACGCATGGAAAAACGGCAGGAGACCTCCCCGCCGCTGCCGGCATTGTCCAGGCGGTTCTTGGCCATGAGCGCGTTGGGGATCCACAGCACACCGGTCGCCGCCATTTGCCGGAGATTGTCCTCGCCCATGGCGTATCCCTGTTCAATGGCGTCACACCCGGCCGCCAGCGCCTCCTTTACCGGCTGTCTGCCATTGGCCACCACCACCGCCTTTTTTCCGCCCCGTCGCCGCAGGATGCTCCGGAGGTATTCCCAGTCCAGCCGGGGATCGGGAACATCTCCAACGCAGATACTGGCGGTATAGAGGATCTTAAGAAAATCTGCACCTGCCGGCTTCCCGGCTGAACAATCCTGCCTGCTCCGGCAGAGCGGACCGGATGTCCGGATAACAGCCATGGTCCCCGGCTCCAATATCTCGTGCAGGTGTTTCACCAGGCCGATGCTGTCATTACTGGCAGCCATTCCCAGCACCCCGTGGGAATGGCAGTAGCGGACATGCTGCGCCGCCAGTCCCGCCTTTGCCGCTATCCCGGCTTCTTCCATGGTTGACCGCATCCTCCTGTCCAGGGCCGGTGACCGTGACAGGGTGACGCTGCAGTCCACCAGCGGAGGCACTATGGTGCAGTGCGATAAATCATCGATAACTGTCCTGTCATTATGGGAAAGGTCGGCTGCCGGGCCGATGG
This sequence comes from uncultured delta proteobacterium, assembly GCA_963783905.1. Classification (GTDB taxonomy): domain Bacteria; phylum Desulfobacterota; class Desulfobulbia; order Desulfobulbales; family BM004; genus BM004. The sequence continues at coordinate 13,641 of CAWAPG010000016.1, forward strand.
CGGTAATAATGGTGTCCTTGACCTTCAGGAAGACATTCCGCCGTACTCCGGCGCCGCTGCCGTCGATCAGGTTTCCCGCCACTATGATTCGTGCATGTCCCAAGGAGATTCCGTAAAGTTGAAATGGTGGTTAAAATGTAAAATTAAATATTATCGGGCAGGCTCCCGTGTGACCTATATCGATGCAACATTATAATTTTTGGGCGCGGCGGAAATCCCAAGGCGCCTGCGGCCGGTTTTGGCGCCACAGTCCCAGCTTTGCCGCCCTTGCCTGGTTTTCCGCGTGGAGCCAGGCATTGCAGAAGGTTTCCCGACAATAGTGCCTATATACCCAGGCGTAGCCGTCTCGCACCATTCTTTCATTGATAACGGCGCCGTGCAACCTGACGACGACCACCGGACGGCCGTAGCCGTCCCGGTCCATGGTCTGAATATCGACTTTCTTTCCGGCCAGGAGGGCCCGGAGGTGCTTTTTTGCCGACCGGCCGAATGGCTGGGTGAATTCAGGGGCGTCAATCCCGTAAAGCCTGGCCTCGATCTCGCCATGCACAGGGTGCAGTATCCTGAGGGAGTCACCGTCAACAACTCCCACCACCCTACCGGTCCAGGCATGGGCGGTAAGGGGCCAGAGTACAACAATCAGCGCGTACAGTACAATTTTTTTCATCCGGGTAAAAACGGAACCGGTTTATTTTATATTACCCCGGCGGCCAGGATACGGTGTAAGGGATTGGGATGTGATTCAGCCGTCTTCCGTCCGCAGCGGCAGAATATTAATAATAACCGTGCGGAAACCGTTGGGCAAAGCCCTCCGGTGAAGCCCTTGGAGGTGAAATTCAACTATTTTGTCTTTTTAATTATGGCACCGAAGATAGCGGACAATTCATGTGCTTCCTGTAGCAGGTCGGCAAGTTTATTTTTCGGCAGTACTCCTCCTTCGATCAACAGTTCAAGCCGGTACACGGTTGCATCAAGCTCCCGGAGGCAGTCGCCCGATTTTGCCGCAAATTCTGTTTTTGACCTGCCGCGGGAAGCATCGCGATAGGTTGCCCCCACAGATGTCCCGGAGCGCAGAACCTCTTTGCCCAGCACCTGCGCCTCGGCGGTCTGGGGCAGGGACGCATACATTCTGATGATGCACAGGGCAAATTTTTTTGTCCGGTGTTTCAGATCTTTTCCATTCTCTATTTTCCTTTCTCCCATTTTACATTTTTTGCGGCCGACTTTTTTAGTGAATCTGCGGAGTAACTAAAGAAAAAGGGGGACAGAAAACAACCCTTGAAAATTACAAGGAAAATGGCAGGAAATAACAGGAATGGCTGGAAATGCAAAATGTAAAATGTTGAATGGAGAATAAAAAAAGTGAGTCATGGGGGGAAGGCAAAATGCAGGCCGGGCGGTGCGGGGGATGATCCGGGGCAGATTTTTTTCAGCCGGGTTTGGAGTGGTGGGCCGTATAGGAATCGAACCTATAACCTACTGATTAAGAGTCAGTTGCTCTGCCTGATTGAGCTAACGGCCCACGGGATTTGCATCTGGGAGTCAAAATTATTATCATACCTGACTCGGTGCGTCAAGCAGAATGGCTCTGGTTGATGATCTGAGCAATACGTACTCGTCGTCAGCAACAGGGACATAA
>CAWAPG010000017.1:0-84126 GCA_963783905.1 uncultured delta proteobacterium
AGTGCGCCGCAGGTGCAGCCTGCTCCCCCCATGCCGCCGCAGAAACCGGCGCCAAGCTGCTTGGCCTGTTCGGAGGACAGGCCACCGTTAAAACCATGGTTAAGGACGAGCAGGAGGGCCTCGGAACAACACAATTTCCGGTTTTCAAAAAGATTTTCCGCCCGCTGTTGAACGAGCGTGATTACTTCCTGGGCCGGCATGGCGGTATTAAAATTTTTTGGAGTCATTAAGTATAAAAGGAACCAGCATTTCTAAAGGTGTTTATTGCTTTTCAAGCAGTTTGATCAGGTAGTCCCGCATTGCCGTGGAAAATCTGCCGGTTCGACTCATAGGTCCTCCTTGCCAATGATTAACAGGGTTATATCCATAACATTGGTGCCGGTCTGACCTGTTTCCAGCAAGCCGCCGACAGCCTGAAAGAAAGCATTGGAATTATTGGCGGCCATAAAATCGGCAATGGAAAGGCCGAGCCGGGCAGCCTCCATAAAATATCCGCAATCGGCAACGGCACCGGCGGCGGAAGAGTTGCCGTCAATGCCGTCCGTTCCCCCGCTTAGGAGAAGAATATTATCCAGTCTGCCGATTTCTGCAAGGGCGGCAAGGGCGAGTTCCTGGTTGCGGCCGCCTTTCCCGTCTCCCCGGACCGATACCGTGGTCTCTCCTCCAAAGATCAGGCAGACGGGGGCGGGGAAAGGTTCATTATAGCTTCGGATATTCCGGGCGATGGCAATCAGCACCTTTGCCACTTCCCTGGCTTCGCCGGCCAGACATGAACTGAGGATAACACTGTTGAGACCGTGCTTTTCCGCCTGTCGGCGGGCCCCTTGCAATGCCACCCTGTTGGTGCCCAGAAGATAGTGTTTGATCGTGTTTTTCTGCTGTTTCGGAGTTTCCGGAATTTCGCCGTTTATTCCCTTGTTAATGACTCTGCGTACTGTGGCGGGCGCCTTATCCCATATAGCGGCATTTTCAAGTATTTCACGGCATTGTTGATAGCTTGTGGTGTCATAGAAAAGAGGCCCGGAACCGATGACCGACAGGTCGTTACCGATGACATCCGAGATAACCAGAACCGCGCCGACAGCAGCGGTGGATTGCCCCAGCCTGCCTCCTTTCACGCCGCTCAAATGCTTGCGGACGGTATTGATCTGCTGGATAGGCACATTGGTGTGCAGCAGCAGTTTGGTGGTCTCCTGCATTTCGGGGAGGGAGATGTTTTGGATCGGTTTTTCTATCAGGGCTGAAGAGCCGCCGGAGAGCAGATATATAAAAAGGTCGTCATCGCTTAATTCTGCAAGTCCGTTCATGAGAAGTTCAGCGCCCTTTATGCTTTTTTCATCCGGCACCGGATGGGCCCCCTGCACCACCGTCAGGGGGGAAAGGTCTTCATGGTCCGGTTTGCTGCTCACAATGATCCCGCCTCCAATCCGTTCCGGCATAAGGTCAAGAAGGCTTTTTGCCATGCCGATTGACGCCTTGCCGCTGCCGAAGACATGCACCTTCTGGTCCGGCCGGAGGGGGTATTCATTATCATTAATATGCAGCGTATTGTCTTGCAGCAAAACCGAGGCACCGACCAGCTTGTCAGGCAGGACGCAGTCAACCGCGGAATGGAAGATGGATCTTGCTATCTTTCGGCGTTCATCGATATGCATCGGCATGTCCTGTCAATCCGTTTATTCGGTCTCACTGTTATCCCGGTCCACAACGGACTTCAGGTGATCATAGATATCCGGCAGCGTGTAAAGCACCCGGTTCCAGGAAGGAATCTGGGAGCTCAACTGGGGGCCTTTGCTCTGCTCCCAGGCAGTCCAGAGGAAACCCCGGAAAAAATGGACGGCCTGTTCTTCACTATAACGGTCATAAATCAGATTATTGACCTCGGAATCATCGCTGTAGCTTTTAATAAAAGATAGTCCGTTCTGGTAGTATGTATGCAGGATCATGTCAATGGTGGCGTCGTCCAGGGCAAAACCGTGGGCCCGCATATAATTGAGATAGAATTTGGCAATATCGACTACCATGCGGTGCAGTCCTTTCTGCGCATCTTCCTGCGACATTTCCTGATGCTTGTGCTCATAGTTGGGGGCCAGGTCCACCTGGACGATCTTTTTGGTGATAACCTTGTTGTATACCTCTGAAAGGGTGCTGACTTCCAGGCCCCAGTCATAGGCTATGTTGAGACCACGCGCCAGATATGTAATGAAGCTGAATTCACCGGCAAGCGGGTAATTGAATGAGCGGTGGTACCGGAAGAATTTTTCCAGCTCATAGAATCCCCGTTCGCGCATGATTTTTATTATGGCGTCAACGAAAGGGACTACGAAAAGCCTGGTGACCCTGCCTTTCATGGCACGCTCTATGGGTGATATGCGGGCATAGTACCCCTTGCAGAATTCAAAGTCATTGTTGGGATTGGCCACCGGTTCGATGAGCCTGCCGAGCAGGAGCCGGTTGTAGGTGACGATATCGCAGTCGTGCAGGGCAATAACATCAGCCTGCTCGTTGGCGAGAATGTAGCCGAGGGCCAGCCAGACCGACTGGCCTTTGCCGGCCACCCCGGTGGCGATATCCTTTTCCCGGATGCGTCCCAGGATTTCCTGGGCGCCGGGTCCGTCGATCCAGACCACCTTATGTTCACGCTTATTTGTCCGCAGCCTGCTGAAGTAGCGGCGTGCTTCCCTGAATTCCTCATGGCTGGCACCGCCCAGGGCAACGACAACGGAGTGGAGGTATTCCACCCTGCTGATATCATCGATAACCTGTTTGCCGGCATTTTTAAGATGCCCATTGAATTCATTCTACCGTCTGCTGAGCTGGAATTACCGCTGCAGCAGTTTTGTCTTATTCCGCCCTGAAAGACAGCTCGTGGCTGTCCGGTTCGGCATCAACAACTATCTTATCCCCTTCACTGAATCTGCCTTCCAGGATCTGCAGTGCAAGCCGGTCTTGGATATAACGCTGGATTGCCCTCTTCAGGGGCCTGGCGCCAAAGGCAGGATCATAACCCACTTCGATGAGAAATTTCTTGGCGTTGTCAGTCAATCGGATGGAAAATTTTTTCTCGGATAATCTCTTAATCAACAGACTGACCTGGATGTCGACGATTTTTGCCAGATCTTCCCGGGACAGGCCATGAAAGATAATGGTCTCATCAACACGATTAAGAAATTCAGGTCTGAACTGGCGGTGCAGGATTTCATTTACCTGCCGTTCCATTTCCTCCCGGTTCTGTTCACCAAGTTCCATAATTAGCTGGCTGCCGAGGTTGGAGGTCATGATCAGGATGGTATTCTTGAAATAAACCGTCCGGCCCTGGCCATCCGTCATGCGGCCGTCGTCGAGGATTTGCAGCAGGACATTGAAGACATCCGGATGCGCTTTTTCAATCTCATCAAACAGGATAACGGAATAGGGACGCCGCCTTACCGCCTCGGTGAGATAACCGCCTTCTTCATAGCCGACATAACCCGGAGGAGCCCCGATCAGTCTGGCCACCGAGTGTTTCTCCATGAATTCCGACATGTCAAGGCGCACCATGGCATGTTCGCTGTTAAAGAGAAACTCGGCCAGGGTGCGGGCCAGTTCCGTTTTCCCCACACCGGTCGGACCCAGAAAGATAAATGAACCAAGAGGCCGGTTCGGATCCTGCAGGCCGGCCCTGGCCCGCCGGACCGCATTGGCTACCGCGGCAATGGCCTCGGACTGGCCGACAACCCTCTTGGACATGAATTCTTCGGCGTGAATCAGCTTGTCCTTCTCAGAGGCAAGCAGGTTGTCCACCGGGATACCGGTCCATTTGGCCACCACACTGGCAACATCCTCTTCATCCACTTCCTCTTTGAGCATTTTCCGGTCCTGCTGTATCTGGGCCAGATGTTCATTTTCAGCCGCCAGCTGTTTTTCAAGTTCAACGATCTTGCCGTAGCGGATCTCAGCCACTTTGCTGAGATCTCCCGCCCGCTGGGCCCGCTGCTCCTCAATCCCTGTCTCCTCGATTCTGGCTTTGATATCCCTGATCTTCTGGATGATCTCCTTTTCCAGGGACCAGTGGCCCTTCATGCTGTTCAGGGTTTCATTTATATCGGCAAGTTCTGATTCAAGCTTGGCAAGTCGTTCTTTCGATGCCTTGTCTTTTTCTTTTTTCAGGGCCTCACGCTCAATTTCCAGCTTGATTTTTCGCCGCTCCACCTCGTCTATTTCCGTGGGCATGGAGTCGATCTCAATGCGCAGCCGGGAGGCGGCCTCGTCAATCAGGTCAATGGCCTTATCGGGCAGAAAACGATCCGTTATGTATCTGTTGGAAAGGGTGGCAGCCGCCACCGTGGCGGCATCGGTAATGCGCACGCCGTGATGCACTTCATATTTTTCCTTGAGGCCGCGGAGGATGGCAATGGTGTCCTCGATGGAAGGTTCTTGGACCAGCACCTGCTGGAACCGTCTTTCCAGGGCCGCGTCCTTTTCAATATATTTGCGGTATTCATTCAGGGTTGTGGCACCGACACAGTGGAGTTCTCCCCGGGCCAGGGCAGGTTTGAGCATGTTGGAAGCGTCCATGGAACCCTCGGCGGCACCGGCGCCGACCAGGGTGTGGATCTCATCAATAAACAGTATGATTTCTCCTTCACGTTTCTGGATTTCCTTCAAGACCGCTTTCAGCCGGTCTTCAAATTCACCGCGGTACTTGGCGCCGGCGACCAGGGCGCCCATATCCAGGGAAACCACCTGCTTGTTGCGCAGGGTTTCAGGAACGTCACCATTGACAATGCGCTGGGCCAGGCCTTCAACAATAGCTGTTTTACCCACGCCCGGTTCACCGATCAGCACCGGGTTGTTTTTGGTCCGCCGGGAAAGAACCTGTATTACCCGGCGTATTTCGTCATCCCTGCCGATCACCGGGTCGAGCTTTCCCTGCTTGGCAACATCAGTCAGGTTACGGGCATATTTTTCCAGGGCCTGGTACTTTTCCTCCGGATTCGGGTCGGTAACCCTCTGGTTGCCGCGGATGGAAACCAGGGCCTGCAAAAATGCGTCTTTGTTTACTCCGTGCTTTTGCAGGGTGTCGGCAGCCGATCCTTTTTCAGAAAGAAGAGCCAGAAAAAGATGTTCCTGGCTGACATATTCATCCTGCATATTTGAGGCCAGGGAAAAAGACTGGTCCAGGACCTTCTTAAAAGCCTGGGAAGCGTAAACCTGGCCAAATCCGGAGCCGCTTACCTTGGGTATGTTGTCGACCAGGCTCTTTGTTTCTTCCTGCAAAGTGGCGGGATTGACTCCCATTTTTTGCAGAACAGGTATAATAACCCCGTCCTTCTGGGCGAGAAGCGCCATCAGTAAATGTTCGGGCTTGATTTCCTGGTGCCCGTTTTTCTCAGCAATAACCTGAGATTCCTGGATGGCTTCCTGTGATTTTAGAGTGAATTTGTCAAATTGCATGTTTTCCTCCGCAATATATAAAAATATCTGTAATCAATTTATGATGAATTCGTAAAAAGTTCCGCCCCGGCAGCCGGATGAAATCAATGCATTCCATCGCAATAACTGCACGACGGGAGTTTTTGCGAGATCGGCAATTATGATTTGCAGCTTGATAAAATGGTAAGATCACTCCTGTTATCTGTCAAGAATAGGAAACAGAGGACAGATGGCAGAGGCGGAATGCAAAAGGCGAAAAAAAGGACTCTATCATGGTGACGGAATCTCGCCAGCAAACTGAGACGTGTGAAAATTGATAAGAGTAATGGCGTTTTTAACAGGATGATCCCCACACTTCAATGCGCAATTACTCCGATAAACCGGGCAAAAAAATACCCCCGGCAGGAAGCTGCGGGGGTATGGATGGATTTTAGGGAGAAATCAACCGCAGCCTGATGAACTGCAGGAAGCGCTGCTGCTGCAGCCGCCCCCGCTGCTGATGGGCTTGGTTGAACTGATTGAAAAGCCAGAGCGCATACCGGAATCGATAAAATCAATTTTAATGGATCCGCAGGTATCCAACAGGCTGTTATCAACCAGAAATGTCAAACCGTCCTGTTCGTATTTCGCATCATTTTTTTTAGGCTCATCCAGAGCCAGACCCAGGGAAGGGCCTGCTCAGCCGCCGCCCATGATGGCGACACGGAGGGCAGAATCAATATTGTTCTGGTCCATGTACGACTTAAGGTTTTGTGTTGCCAGTTCCGTTACTTCAAACATTATTCTTACTCCTTGCCAAATATTTAATCTTAACGCCTGCAAGCCTTCCTGACCAGAAAAGAAAACCGATAACCCGGAAAGTCCGGCCATCGGGAAATCGGAAAGCTGCCGACAAACCTGTTTTTATAATTTCATCAATAACATTAAGGAACATTGGGAAATATGTCAACATTGGAAAAGATTATGTTGCAATGACTATTTGAAAACGGTCTCATAATGAATTAAGTCCCGAGGCATGAATTGGAAAAGAGTGATGCACGGCGTGCCGGAAAACGGTATATTGCGCCATCGTGCAGGTTGAATGCGGCAGTTGCTGCCATGGGCGGCAGCAAATAACAGGATTGCTGCAGAGAACTGAAACCAGATTGTATTAAGCCGGTAAGGCATGAAATGAAAAAAATAGTAATATCGACGGGGGGCGGTGATGCCCCTGGATTGAATGCGGTTATTTATGCGGTGGTAAAGTCCGCCACCCTTCGAGGCTGGGAGGTTTACGGCAGCCGCAGCGGCTACAAAGGTTTGCTTGACCTGGAAGAACTTGTGCGGTTGACCTCGGAAAAGGTGGAAGACATAACCCCGACCGGTGGAACCATCCTCGGCACCACCAACAAAGGCAACCCCTTTGCCATGCCGGTGGAGAATCTGGCCGGCGAGACCCTGATCCGTGATGTGTCGGGACGGATCATGAAAAATTTTAACCGGATGGGCTTTGCCTGCCATATAGCGGTCGGCGGCGACGGCAGCCTGGAAATAGCCCATCATTTTGCCAAGCTGGGCATGCCGGTGGTTGGGGTCCCCAAGACCATTGATAATGATCTCGAGGCAACTGATCTGACTTTCGGTTTTGACACGGCTGTGTCTACGGCAACCGAGGCCCTGGATAAACTGCATTCAACCGCCAAATCTCACGACCGGGTCATGGTCGTGGAAGTCATGGGGCGGGAAGCGGGCTGGATCGCGCTGAATTCAGGCATATCGGGCGGGGCGGATGTTATTCTGATCCCTGAAATCGTGTTTGACATTGACAAGGTATGCGAAAAAATCCTCGAGAATGAACTGCATGACAAACATTATGCCATTGTCGTGGTTGCTGAAGGAGCCCAGGAAAAAGAATGTGATGTTTTCTGCCGGGAGGGAGAGATCGGCAGACAGGAGGTGGTCCTCGGCGGTATCGGGGAATGGGTTGCCCAGAGAATCAGGGAGAAGATCCAGAAAGATACCAGATCTCTTGTTCTCGGCCATTTGCAGAGGGGCGGCACCCCGACCACCTTTGACCGGCTGCTTGCCTTGCGTTTCGGCGCAGCAGCCGTCCGGCTGGTGGAGTCTGAGATTTTTGATCACATGGTGGCACTGGCCACCCCGGGTATGAAAGCCGTGCCGCTGGCGGATGCTATCAGGTCCAGGAAAAGGGTCAACATGGATAATGACAAGGTGCTTACGGCGCGTGAAATCGGCATCTGCTTCGGCGACTGAATTTAGCGCTTAGAAACGGCTCTTTTGCCCAATTTCATTGTCAATCTTCGAAATTATTTGCTCAACGTACCATATGTACGTTTCCGCAAAATATCTCGTTTCAAATCGCTAAATTATCGGGGTGGGTATTTTCATGCCAATTTCAATCTGAGTGCTGACAAAACGTGGCTATAATTTTGTTTATTAATCCGTGTGGATGCTTGTCAATCACCTTCAAGATAACATTAAATGAATAAACTTTTGGAAATATACGAAATTCTGCTGGATCACTTCGGGCCGCAGGGATGGTGGCCGGGGGAAACGCCGTTTGAAGTTATGGTCGGTGCGGTGCTCACCCAGAACACCAGCTGGACCAATGTCAGCAGGGCCATTGATAACCTGAAGAAGGAAAATCTCCTGTCATTTGAGAAACTGCATGCTCTGCCGCTTGCGGTATTGGCTGAAAAGATCAGGCCGGCCGGGTACTTTAATCTCAAGGCGAAACGGCTGCAGAATCTTCTTGATTTTATCGAACGGGAGTATAGCGGTTCCGTGGAAGAGATGTTTGCCCTGGACCGGTACAGCCTGCGGGAGGCAATCCTGACAGTAAAAGGGATCGGTCCCGAGACTGCGGACTCCATACTGCTTTATGCCGGCAATAAACCGGTTTTCGTTGTTGATGCCTATACCCACCGTATTTTTGTCAGGCATAATATCATTGCCGAAGATGACGGATACTATGAGATCCAGGAATACTGCTCCTTAGCCCTGCCCGAAGATGCCGCACTGTTTAATGAGTACCATGCCCTGATTGTCCGGACCGGAAAAGAATTCTGCAAAAAGAGTAAACCTGCATGCAGCTGTTGTCCGCTTGCACAGGTTTGATTTTCGCATTTAAAAATCAGCAAAAATATTTTATGAATAAATTCTGTAAACAGATTGATTTTTTTACGAATTTTTGTATAACGGGCCCCTTGCTTTCAGCGCCAGGGGATTGCCGCGGTCCGGCGGAGGAATGTTTAAGATTTATGCCGATTGTATAAATGATTGAGGACGATAGGATGATCAACAAAGGTAAAGTTATGATAATTGGTGCCGGTGGAGTCGGGCGGGTAGTTGCCCATAAATGTGCGCAGAATCCGGGGGTATTTAACGAGATCTGCCTGGCCAGCAGGACGCTGGCAAAATGCCGGGAAATACAGGAGGAGCTGCCGCGGCCGATTCAGGTGGCCCAGGTCGATGCCGACAACGTCCAGGAACTTGTTTCCCTCATAAAAAATTTCAAGCCGCAACTCATCATCAACGTGGCTCTGCCATATCAGGACCTGACCATAATGGATGCCTGTCTTGAAACCGGAGTGAATTACCTTGATACGGCTAACTACGAGCCGCGGGATGAGGCGAAATTTTGTTATAAGTGGCAGTGGGATTATGGCAAGCGATTCGAAAAGGCCGGCCTCATGGCCCTTCTCGGCTGCGGCTTCGACCCCGGGGTCACCAATATCTTCTGCGCCTATGCCCAGAAACACCATTTTGATGAGATCCATTCCATTGACATCATCGACTGCAATGCCGGTGATCACGGCCTGCCATTCGCCACCAACTTCAACCCTGAAATCAATATCCGGGAGGTCACGGCCCGGGGACGTTATTTTGATAATGGCGAATGGCGGGAAACCGAACCGTTATCAGTGCACAAAAGTTTTGACTTTCCCGGCGGCATCGGCCCCAGGGAGATCTATCTCATGTACCACGAGGAGTTGGAGTCGCTGGCAAAAAACATCAAGGGCGTAAAACGTATCCGTTTCTGGATGACATTTTCAGAGTCCTATCTCACCCATCTGCGAGTTCTGGAAAATGTGGGTATGACCAGGATAGATCCTGTTCAGTACCAGGGGCAGGAGATCGTGCCGCTGCAGTTTTTAAAGGCGGTGCTGCCGGAGCCCGCCTCCCTCGGACCCAAGACCAAGGGCAAAACCTGCATCGGCTGTTTGATCGATGGAATAAAGGATGGGCAGAAGAAACGATATTATGTGTATAATATCTGTGACCATCAGGAGGCGTACCGCGAGACAAACTCCCAGGCAATTTCCTATACCACCGGAGTGCCGGCCATGATCGGCGCCATGCTTATGCTTGAGGGAGAATGGCATCGGGCCGGTGTCATCAACGTTGAGGAATTCGACCCCGATCCATTCATGAAGAAGCTGTCACAGCATGGACTGCCCTGGATCGAAACTTTTAGGGAAACCGCCGATGACAAGCCCGCCGGCCTTTGATCCAAACGCATTTCCAAGTCCATGTTATGTCTGCGACCTGGGGCTTCTGCGCCGCAACCTTGAAGTTATAGCCGGTGTCCGCCGCAGGACCGGATGCAGGATACTTCTGGCCCTCAAAGGTTTTGCCATGTTCAGCACCTTTCCGCTGATCAGCCGGTATCTGCAGGGCACCTGCGTCAGTTCACCCCATGAGGCACGACTGGGAAGGGAGGAATTCAGCGGCGAGGTCCATGTCTATGCCCCTGCGTACAGCCAAAAGGACATGGAAGAACTGCTCCCCCTGGTCGATCATATCAGCTTCAATTCTATCCGGCAGTGGCAGCGCTGCAAAAAAATGGTGGCGAAAAGCTCCAGACCGATCCGCTGCGGTCTGCGCATCAATCCCCAGTATTCCGAGGTGAAGGTGGAGATCTACAACCCGTGCGGACCCAATTCCAGGCTCGGCATTACCCTGGATGAATTGCAGGGGGCGGATCTCAGCGGCATCAGCGGTCTGCATTTTCATACCATGTGCGAACAGAATGCCGACACCCTGGAGCGGACCCTGGCGGTGGTGGAAAAAAAATTCGGTCCATACTTTACCGATCTGCAATGGATGAATTTCGGCGGCGGCCATCACATCAGCAGAAGTGATTATGATGTGGACCGGCTCTGCAATATTATAAACGGGTTTCAGGCGCGTTACTGCCTGGAAGTCTACCTGGAACCGGGTGAAGCCATTGCCTTGAATGCCGGCATGCTTGTTGCCACTGTTCTTGATGTCATAGAGCGGGGAAATCCCATTGCCGTACTGGACACCTCGGCGGCGGCCCATATGCCTGATGTCCTGGAGATGCCTTACAGGCCTGAGGTTATGGGCGGCGGCCAGCCGGGTGAGAAAAAATATACCTACCAGCTGGCCGGGCTCAGCTGTCTGGCCGGAGATGTAATCGGCTACTATTCATTTGATTCACCCCTGGTCGAGGGGCAGAAACTTGTTTTTCTTGATATGCTCCATTATACGATGGTAAAGAACAATGCCTTTAACGGTGTGCATCTGCCGGCAATCGCCACCTATGAACCTGAGGGTGATACGGTAAAGGTCATTAAGGAATTCGGCTACCAGGATTATAAGTCCAGGTTGTCCTGAAAATCACTGTGAATAACTAGAAACAGATGACAACATCCGCCTATCCAGGTTTTCTTGAGCTTGACCTCCCGCCCTCCTCCTTTGCGGCGGCGCACTTCCACATAATTCCGGCGGAGATGGAGAAAAGCGTTTCTTATGGGGGCGGAACCGCTGCCGGTCCCAGGGCGATCCTGGAGGCCTCCCTGCAGCTTGAGGCATTCGACGGCAGCTCCACACCGGGAAAGGCCGGCATCCATACCCATAAACCGCTTACATGCCTGGCGGACAGGGTAGAAGATGATATTGCAACGATTGCCGCCGAAGTAGACCGGGTGTTGCAGATAAAAGGAATTCCGGTAATTCTTGGCGGTGAACATACGGTAACCCTCGGTGCCCTTAAGGCTTTTGCCGGCAGCAGCGGCAGGATCGGTGTTGTCCAGTTCGATGCCCATGCAGACCTGCGGGACAGTTATGATGGAAACCGTTTCAGTCATGCCTGTGTTATGCGGCGGGTCCATGAAATGAATTTTCCTTTCGTGCAGATCGGGGTACGCAGCCTGTCACAGGAGGAAGCCGAATTTCGCCGGCTCCACAATATTCCGGTTGTGGATGCAGCGGAATTGTACCGGGGAAGCATCCCTGCGCAAATCCTGCCGCGAAATTTCCCGGAGCAGATTTACATCACCTTTGATGTGGATTGCTTCGATGCTTCCATCATGCCGGCAACCGGCACTCCGGAACCCGGCGGCTTGACCTGGTACCAGGTTATGGATCTGCTGCACAGGATCACCGCCAGTAAAAAGGTCTGCGGTTTTGATGTCGTGGAACTGGCACCCATTCCGGCCATGCATGCTCCGGACTTTACTGTGGCGAAACTTGTCTACAAATTAATGGGCTTGGCCGTAAGCTGAGAAAATCACAGGGAAGAAAATGAGTCCTAAGAAAGAAAAGAAAAAGGAAGAATACCGCGGCGGCAACCACGACTGGTCGATTGAAAATGCCAAAGAGCTGTACGGCATTGACCGATGGGGCCTGCGCTACTTTGATGTAAATCCCGAAGGTGATGTCATGGTGGCTCCCCTGAAAGAAAAAGGGGCCAGCATCAGGATCCTGGATGTAGTCCAGGAGGCGCTGGGCCAGGGTCTCCATTTTCCCATGCTGATCCGCTTTCAGGATCTGCTGCGGGACCGGGTTGAGAGAATTAACGGCGCCTTTATCGGTGCAATTAATGAATTCAACTATAAGTCCATCTACCGGGGAGTCTACCCGATCAAGGTAAACCAGCTCCGTGAAGTGGTTGAGGAGATCATTGATGCAGGGGCGCCCTTTCATTACGGCCTGGAAGTTGGTTCCAAACCCGAACTTTTTGCCGCCCTTGCCTTTCACGAAGATCCCGAAAGTCTGATTATCTGCAATGGCTACAAGGACCACCGGTATATAAAAACAGCACTTATCGGCATGAAACTCGGCAAAAAAGTGATCCTTGTTGTTGAGAAGGTCGAAGAGATTAAAAACATCATACAATATGCCAGAAAATACAAGGTCGATCCTCGGCTGGGCATTCGCATCAGGCTTTCCAGCAAAGGCCAGGGTAAATGGGATAAGAGTACCGGCGACGAGGCAAAATTCGGTCTTGCGGCACCGGAAATTCTGCAGGCTTCAAACCTTTTGAAAGAGGCGGGCATGGCGGATTGCCTCAAACTGGTCCATTTCCATATCGGCTCCCAGGTGCCTGATATCTTTACCATAAAGAAAGCAACCAGGGAGGCGGCCATGTATTATGCCAAGCTGAAAAAGTTCGGGCATAATATTGAGTATCTCGATGTCGGCGGGGGGCTGGGGGTTGATTATGACGGCAGCCGTTCCACCTTTCATTCCTCGGCCAACTACTCCCTCAATGAATATGCTCGGGATATTGTCTACAATATCATGGATATATGCGACCTGGAAAAGGTTGACCATCCGATAATAATTAATGAGAGCGGCCGTGCCGTTGTGTCGCATCACTCTGTTCTGGTCGTGGAGGCATTCGGCCATATCAAAAAGGTGCCTGACCGGAAGACCCCAACCAAGCCGAAACTGAAGCACAGACTCCTTGATGAATCCTGGTTTACCTTTACCCACATTAACCCTGATAATCCGCTGGAGGCATATCATGACGCCCTGCAGCTTCGGGAGGAAGCGCAGACCCATTTCGGCCTGGGACTCATCGGCCTGGAAATAAAGGCGGAGATTGAAAAGCTTTTCTGGCACACCAGCGCGGAGGTGTTCAAGTATTACGAGGGAGCTGAATATATACCTGAAGAAATAATGGATATGGAGTACACCCTGAGCGGGCAGTATTTATGCAACTTCAGCGTATTTCAGTCCCTTCTCGATCACTGGGGATTCGGCCAGCTTTTCCCGATCATGCCGCTCCATCGTCTGGACGAGGAACCCACGGAAAAGGGGACCCTGGTTGACATCACCTGTGATTCTGACGGCAAGGTTTCCAAGTTTATCAGTCATTATGAAGAAGGGGTGGATACTCTCAATCTTCACCCTCTCAACAGCAAGCCATACTATCTCGGCATTTTTCTCACTGCAGCCTACCAGGATATCATGGGCGATCTGCACAATCTATTCGGCCGGGTTAACGAGGCGCATGTCTTTCTGGATGAAGACGAGGAGTCGGGCTATTACATCGAGGAAACCATCGAAGGGACAACCATGAAAAAGGTCCTGGGACTGGTGCAGTATTCCGGTGATGAACTTTCCCGCCTCATGAAGCGGCAATTCAACAGGGCGATTAAAGAGGACAGGGTGCGGCCGAACGAGGGGATGCGGCTGTTAAATGAATACGAGAAAGGCTTAAAGGAATATACCTACCTCGATCTGTTTTCGTGAAAATTTTCCAACGGGATTTTTCAATTGACGAGTTTTTTCTCTTTGCCCTTTGACACGGCATCCGGGATTATCCCTGGTTCCTCTGGAACAGGTTCATCTCGGCCCTGTTTTTTACGCATTGCATCGTACCAGAGAAACTGCCGGCAGAAGCCGCGGATGATCCGCGCCTCCTTAGCGCGCAGTTCGACCCTTCCCAGAAAATTACGGATGTTGCGTATCCAGTAGCTGCTGTCTTCGGTTCTTAAAAAACCTATCTGGTTCAGCAGTTTTTCCACATGCCCATACATGCCTTCCAGTTCATGGGAGCTTGCCAGCTTGGGGGATGATTTTATGACCTTACCGGAATACATGATGCCCCAGTAGAGTTCATAGGACAGAATGGCAACAGCCTGGGCCAGGTTGAGGGAGGAAAAGTCCGAGGTGGGAATGGTCACCCTTGTCTGGCAGTATTTAAGATCCTCGTTGGTGAGCCCCCTGTTTTCCGGGCCGAACAGCAGGGCGGTCCGATTATTTTTCAATAACGGCAGAAGAGTGTCCAGCATATGACGGGGGCTGTTTTCAATGGGCCTTTTCCTGCCCTGCCTGGCGGTGGTCCCCACAACATGGGAAAAGGGGGCCAGGGCTTCTTCAAGACTGGTAAACCGCTTGAGATTCTTGATGAGATGGGCGGCCTTGTGGGTTGCCAGTTTCAGCATCTTGTCGCGGTCAGGATCCTCATTACGGACAATTACCAGGTGGGAAATCCCCATGTTTGCGGCACAACGGGCGGCGGCACCGATGTTTTCCGGATGCTTGGGGGCCACGAGGACAATACCGATGTTGTCCAGGAGGTGTTGTGAATTTAGTGAGGAATCAGGCATACAGAAATGTTACGGTTTCGTTCAGTTTACATGTTTCAGGCATGGAGCACAGAAGTAATGCAGAAAGGAACCTTAAACTTTTTAAATTTTTTACTCCATCACTCCATCACTCCATCACTCCATCACTCCAATACTCCATCACTCCATCACTCCAATACTCCATCACTCCAATACTCCAATATTCCATTACACATATATTTCTCACGCCGGCACAAAATTAATCCGGCGCCGCCGGATATCAACGCTTTCCACCTTTATTCTGATCTGGTCGCCTAACTGAAAAGTTTTATTGGAGTGCGTACCGACCAGCCGGTGTTTTTTCTCATCGTACCGGTAATAGTCTCCCTTGAGTTTAGCAATTTCAATAGCGCCGCTGACAAAATGCTCGAGAAGATCAATAAAAAGACCAAAGTCGGTGACCCCGGAGATTATGCCTTCAAAAGTTTCCCCGGTTTTCTCAGCCATGAAGCGGACCTGCAGACGGTCGGTCAACTCCCGTTCCGCATCCACGGCGGACCTTTCCCGGTCCGAAAGAAAATCTCCGGCCTGCTGCAGATCGGGGGCGGGGGATACGCTGCCGCCTGGTTTTCCGGTTAGCAGAGCAAAGAGAGACCGGTGCACAATCAGGTCGGGATAGCGTCGGATCGGTGAAGTAAAATGGGTGTAATATTCTGCGGCCAGGCCGAAATGGCCCGCATTTTCCGGAGAATACCGGGCCCGCTGCATGGTGCGCAGCAGGATGTTGCTGACGATATATTCCTTGGGAGTCCCGGCGACGAGAGCAAGAACTTTGCCGAACCATTTGGGTGTGCCGCCGTCGGAGGAAAGATTCAGTCCCAGTGTTCGGGCAAAGGCGGTAAATTCCATGACTTTCTTATTGTCCGGAGTTTCATGTATTCTGTACAGGGTCGGATGACTTGCCTCTGCAAGCGTAAAGGCAACCGCCTCATTGGCCGCCAGCATAAATTCCTCAATCAGCTTGTGGGCCATGTTGCGTTCAGCCCTGACAACATCTGCGACCTGGTCGGCATCATCAATGATCACCACTGCTTCCGGAATGGAGAAACCGATACTGCCGCGGTCATGCCGCATTTTTTCCAGGATACCGGCCAGTTTGGCCATCTCCTGCAGCTGGGGGAGAATATCGTTGTATTTGGTGATAAGACTGTTATCCTCGTCAATCAGAATATTTTTGACGATGGTATAGGTCAAGCGGTAGTGGCTGGAAATAATGCTCCTGGTAAACTTTTTGGCCAGCCGCTTGCCTTTACGGTCAAATTCCATGATCGCGGTAAACGCCGGGCGTGGTTCATTGGGAACGAGGCTGCAGAGATTGTTGGAAAGTCGTTCCGGCAGCATCGGCACGACCCGGTTGGGGAAATAAACACTGGTGCCCCGTTCATAAGCTTCCCGGTCCAGGGCGGAGCCGGGTTTAATGTAGTAGCTTACATCGGCAATGGAAACATAGAGGCGCCATCCTTTCGTCGTTTTTTCCACGGCAACGGCATCATCAAAATCACGGGCCGTTTCACCGTCAATTGTCACATGCGGAATGAGACGGAGATCAAGCCGCCCCTTTTCCTCGGGCATGGTATCAGGATATCCCTCTGCTTCCTGCAGGGCCATGGCGGAGAATTTATGCGGCAGTTTATGTTTGCGGATGACAATTTCGGCCTGGATATCGATATCCTCCGGATCACCCAGCACCTCGATAATGCGGCCTTCCGGGTTGCGTTTGCCGCTTTTAAAATCCGTGATCTCAACAACAACCGCCTCCCCGTTCCTGGCGCCGCAGGAATCTTTCTTGTGAACCAGGACGTTGAAGAGTAAACGTTCATCTTCAGGGTTTACCAGACTGGTCTGTCTTCCGGCTTCGTAGATGCCTACCAGCACCGTTGCCGAACGCTTGAGAACCTTGATGACCACGGCCTCTGTTCTGCCGCGTTTTTTGGGAATGAGCCTGAAGAGGGCCCTGTCGCCTTGGTGGGCGCTCCCCAGGTTGTCAGGGGCGATAAACGGATCCTGATGTAATGACTTGTCCGGTTTGCGGGCCGGGCTCCCTGCCTTATCATCGATAATGGCAAACCCGAATCCTTTGGGATGAACTGTGACTTTTCCTTCGACGAGATCAGCCTCTTTTGTGACCAGAGTATATAATTTTTCTGCCTTGCCGCCCCTGGGGCAGGAAATCAGATTCTGCCGGCACATGTCGGCAAGCAGGTTGACCAGCAGTTTTCGTTCGGAGCCGCCAAAAGAAAGAGCTGCCATGATGCCTGCCAGGTCCTGCGGCTTTTTTTTCTGGTAAAGATAGGCGAGGATTTCCTGTTCCAGAAGCTTTGTTTTGCTGATTTCGCGTATTTTGCGGGATCCTGCCGGGCGGTGGTATTTCTTTTTTGCATCGTTGGTTCTGCTGTATTTATCGTTGCGGAATTCTTTTTGTTTTCTTCGCATAATTCTAATTTGTCAGAGTTGTTCCGGTGGAGTTATTCTTAGCCTTTTGCTAGTCTGGGGCGCCGGGTTTCCCGGATGAAAAAACAGACCGCAGCGGCAATGATAAAACACCATTTCCGGAAAAAAGTCTTGTTTGCTTGGTAACGTAATGTTATTTAATTGATTTTCAGTCTTAATCCATCATACTCTATATCATAATAGAGAGCAGAATACACGAACCGCGTGCATGGCGAAAAAAGAATTTGATATTGCCGGCTATAAAGAATTAATGGCCCATTACCTGGGTGATCCGGGTAGCAGTGCCAAGGTTTTCTTTGAAGCGCTTGATTTTGCTGAACGCGCCCATGCCGGCCAATGGCGCAAAAGCGGGGATTCTTATATTCTGCATCCCTGCAATGTCGCCAGGATTCTCGTCGAGGAAATGGAGATCCGGGATCCGGAAATTCTGGCCGCCGCCCTCCTGCATGATACCGTTGAAGACGTCAAGGAAATAACCACCGAAGCAATCGGTGAACGATTCGGCCAAAATGTCGAAGCCATAGTTGACGGCTGCACCAAGATCACCCATTTTTTGGGCGATAAGCAGAATTTTTATAAGCTGGTGCACCGGAAAATTTTTTCCGGTGCCGCGGCCCGGCTGGAAGTGATGCTGGTGAAGCTGGCAGACAGACTGCACAATCTGCGCACCCTTGATGCCATGCCGCGAGACCGGCGCCAGAAAATTTCCGATGAAACCCTTGATATTTATGCTCCCATGGCCAAGGTCATGGGGTTTTTTAATATGAAGCGGGAACTGTATGATCTGGCGTTGAAATATAAATTCCCCAAGCAGAGCAACAGAATCCTGGCCCATATCCGCCAACTGGAAAGTTCTCCCGATGTGAAGGAGATAGTCAAAACTACTCGCCATGATCTGCAGGAAAGCTGGATTACCGCAGAGATAACACCCAGGGCCAAAGGGCTGTGGGGATACTTTGACCCGGTGAACAAGGTATTGGCCAAGGCCATCGAACATCCGATGGAATTTATTATTCTTGTCGATGATGTTGCTACCTGCTACCGGGTCCTCGGACTGATCAATCTGAAATTTCCTCCCATTCCGCGCACGATCCGGGATTTCATCGCCAATCCCAAACCGACAGGTTACCAGGGACTGCATGCCAGGGCCAATATCAAGGGCATGAACTACCTTTTCAAGATACGCACCCCGCAGATGGCGCGTAATGCCCAGAAGGGCATCATTAAGGCCTGGTCGGAACATAAGCCGGCCGGCCAGTTTGAGAAGACACTGCGGGAGATGTTTGATCTTTTAGGCACCGATGAATTGCTTTCCCCGCGTGAGTTGATCGCGGCCAGCGGCAAGAAGGAAATCTATACATACACCCCCAAGGGAGACAGGATATGTCTGCCGCTGCAGTCCATCGTGCTTGATTTTGCCTTTCAGGTCCACACCGAGGTGGGAAACCGGTGCATCGCGGCTATAATTAAACGGGAGCGGGTGGGGCCTGATCATGTTTTAAAGGACGGCGATCGGGTTAAGGTGGTTTTACAGGAGAAACCCGTGTTGTTTGAACCCCGGCTGCAGGAGCTGTGCAAAACCCCCAGGGCCCGTTCCGGGCTTGCCAAGGGCTTCAGGCTGAGGCGCCAGGCCCTTGCGGTGCAGATCGGCAAAGTTATCCTGGATCAGGAATGTCGACGGTACGGGCTTTCACTGGATGAGCTGATGAATTACGAGGTCGAGGTCCTTGAACAGCTTGGTATGGAATCCATCGAGCAGCTCTTTTTAAATGTCGGTATTGCAGGGGTTTCCTTTCGTGAACTGCGCCAGAAGATAATGGATGTTCTGCCGCCGGATCTTGACATTAAAAAACCTTCATACCGTGATTTTAATAAAATTTTTCTTTCCTCCCTTGATCCTGCGGATATTAAATTTTCAGCCTGCTGCAAACCGAATCCCACCGAAAAAGATCTCATCGGCATCTTGAGTGAACGCGGTATCTCCGTGCATCAGAAAACATGTGAACGTTTCCGGTCTTTAAAGGTGCGGCGGGAAGATGTGGTGGAAGTAAGCTGGAAGCTCAAGGAGACGGCGATTACCAAACCGCAGCATCTTTATGTGCCGGAAGCCACCCGGAACAGAATTTTTATGATGCTGGCGGTCGCCCCGGATAAAATGAAGGTTGCCGATATTCTGGTTCTGTCACGAATTGATGCTAAAAAACCTGCCTGGGAAATCAATTTTGAAGTTTCCAACCTGTACGGATTGAAAAGTATTCTCTCCCATTTTGACAAATCCGGACTGCCCTACGAGTTCGTTATCGAACAGTAAATTATT
This sequence comes from uncultured delta proteobacterium, assembly GCA_963783905.1. Classification (GTDB taxonomy): domain Bacteria; phylum Desulfobacterota; class Desulfobulbia; order Desulfobulbales; family BM004; genus BM004. Next base: position 19,567 of record CAWAPG010000017.1, read on the forward strand.
ATATGGCTGTTAAAACGGTAACGAATTCCTTTCATCTTTTTTGTATGCTATTTCCGGCAGAGGCGCGGCAGGTACGTCAGTGTGTCTCCTCTGTGGGAGCAGAAGAGTAGGGGAAACGCACCGCGAACTGCTGTTTTGCAAATTGCAATTACCAATAGCCGGGATTATGATACCGGTTTCAGCCGGTCCTGAACAGGCTCGCCATGCTTGTTCATATGGGGCTGTTTGCCGGCGGCAGAGGACATTCAACAGGGAGGCAGCGCGGGATGCCGGCATTTTTTATGATTCTGCCGCGATCTCCCGCAGCGTGAGGATACAGGGACGGTCGATAAAAAATGAAGATTGCTTTGGTGCAGATAGATCCTGTTATCGGGGATTTTTCTTACAACAGCGCCCGGATAATTTCCTGGTCCGAAAAAGCCCGGGAAAAGGGCTGTGACCTTGCTGTTTTCCCGGAACTGGCCCTCTGCGGCTATCCTCCCCAGGATCTGCTGGAGCGGCCCACCTTTATTGCCGAGCATGATAAGGCGCTGCAGGCGCTGACCGCCAAAATTTCAGGCATTGGTGTTATCTGCGGTCATCTTGAGAAACATATCTATTCCAGCGGCAAACCCCTGCACAACAGCGCCAGTCTCATTGAAAACGGCAGACTCCTGTGCACTGCCCGGAAAAGGCTTCTTCCCACCTACGATGTATTTGATGAAGCCCGGTATTTTGAGCCCGGCAGAAAAAGCCAGTCATGTCATTATAAAGGTCTGCACCTGGGCATCACGGTCTGCGAGGACATCTGGAACGACAAGGGCTCCTTCCCGCAGCATCTCTATGCAATCGACCCAATAGGGGAGCTGGTTTCCGGCTCGCAGGGCCGTGGTGGAAAAATTGATCTGCTTATCAACATTTCCGCCTCGCCCTTTCAAATAGACAAAGAAGTTGTAAAGCATAATATCTTCACCAGGGTATGCACCGATAACAACCTGCCCCTTATTTACGTGAACCAGGTCGGCGGTCAGGATTCACTGCTGTTTGACGGCTGGTCCATGGCCATGGACAACCGCGGCAAAATTATCGCGCGGGCCGCAAGATTCAAAGAGGATATGGTTGTTGTTGATACCGATACCTGGCAGGGTGAGCTGCACGGGCATCCAATCCGGGAGAGCGGCGATGAATCGCCGGGGGATGATGATCAGGAAAAGATCCGGCTGGAGGCGGAAACCGTCTTTGCAGCTCTGGTCATGGGAGCGAGGGACTATAGTGTTAAGTGCGGCTTTTCCAAGGGGATTGTCGGTCTTTCCGGCGGCATAGATTCGGCGGTGACCTGTGCCATCGCCTGCGAGGCTTTCGGGCCGCAGAATCTTCTCGGCGTAGCCATGCCTTCACCCTATACAGCAGCCGCCAGCATTGAGGATGCGGAACAACTGGCAAAAAATCTCGGCTGCAGATTTGCAGTAATCGGTATTTCCTCCGTATTTTCAGCCCTGAAAGAAAGTCTGGCGCCGATTTTCAATTCCCCTGAAAATCCCGCCGCACCCGCTGTTGATATTACCGAACAGAATATGCAGGCCCGTATCCGGGGCAACCTGCTCATGGCCCTTTCCAACAAATACGGTTCTCTTCTGCTGTCAACGGGAAACAAGTCGGAAATGGCGGTGGGCTACTGCACTCTGTATGGGGATATGAGCGGGGGGCTTGCGGTTATATCGGATATCCCCAAACTTATGGTCTATAACCTGGCACACTATATCAACCGGCAGAGGGAAATAATCCCGGCCCGCATTATTGAAAAACCCCCCTCCGCTGAACTTGCACCCGATCAGCTGGACCAGGACGACCTGCCCCCCTATGAGGTGCTGGACCCCATTTTACAGGCATACCTGGAGCAGAATCGCAGCGTGACCGAGATAGTGTCCATGGGGTTTGCACGAGGTATTGTGGAGGATATTGTCAGGCGGATCAGGATAAATGAATATAAACGTAAGCAGGCCCCCCTTGGATTAAAGGTCACCTCCAAGGCTTTCGGTTATGGGCGGCGCTATCCTGCGGCCCAGAACTTCAGAGAGGAAAATGCTTCATAGCAGAGGTGTAGACCATGATAATAACCCCAGCCGAGACCGGCTCCGAAACCGGGCAAAAACTTATAGCGCGGCTGCTTAACAGGTTTCAGGAAACCGATGCGGAATGCAGGAAAAATGTGGCGGAAATATTGGCTGCAGTCAAGGAAAGGGGAGATGATGCCCTGCTTGAATATACCCGTAAATTTGATGCCCCCGACTTTCAGATAAGCCAGCTGCAGGTAACCGGGGAGGAATTTGCCAGGGCCCGGACCCTGGTTGATGCCGAATTTAAGGAAACGTTGTCTCTGGCCGTGGAGCGGCTGCAATTTTTTCATGAACAGGAACTGGAAAAATCCTGGACCATGACCCGTGATGACGGCGTGATCACCGGCCGCCTGGTCAGGCCTGTGTCGGCAGCTGGGCTTTACGTACCCGGAGGACAGGGCGGCAAAACTCCTCTGGTATCTTCGGTGTTGATGAATGGAATTCCCGCAGGTATTGCCGGGGTTGGCAAACGGATTATGGTGACACCTCCCAATGACAGGGGTGAAGTCCATCCCGCCCTCCTGGTGGCGGCCGAAGAAATAGGAATTGATCAGATTTTCAAGGTGGGCAGCAGTTGGGCAATCGGCGCCCTTGCCTTTGGCACTCAATCCATTCCCCGGGTAGATGTTGTCGTCGGTCCCGGTAACCGCTATGTTGCTGAAGCAAAACAACAGGTAAGCGGTATTGTCGGCATCGATATGATCGCCGGACCGAGCGAGGTTTTAATCGTGGCCGATGAATCGGCCCATCCTTCCTATATTGCCGCAGATATGCTGGCCCAGGCGGAGCACGATCCGCAGGCGTTGTCGATGCTGCTGACAACGAGTCCAGAAATCGGGGAGCAGGTTGTCCGGGAAATTGAGCGTCAGCTGCAGGATTTAAACCGCCGGGAAATTGCCAACTCCGCCTTGCGGAACCGCGGGGTGATTCTCATTACGGATGACCTTGATGAGGCCATAGATCTGGCCAATAACATCGCTGCCGAACACCTTGAGCTGATGATCGAAAAACCGGAGGTTTGGCTGCATGAAATACAGCATGCCGGGGCCATATTTTTGGGTAACTACTCTCCCGAAGCGACCGGCGACTATCTGGCAGGGCCGAACCATGTACTGCCGACCATGGGAACCGCCCGTTTTTCATCGGCCCTGGGGGTTGAAACCTTCCTGAAGAAAAGCAGCATTATCTCCTACAACCGGGCGGCGCTGCGTGAGGACAGCCGGCATATTATGGCCCTGGCAAATCTTGAAGGACTCTCAGCCCATGCAAGGTCTGTTGCCGTGCGGCTGCAAGAAGAGGGGAACGGAGAACGGTGAACCGTTATGACTATAGTATGAGGCATGAAAAGTGAAAGAAGGTTTTCAGCCGGCAGTTCCTTCCCCATAATGCTGAAAATGCATCATGCTTGCCGCTGATATAGAAAATTTCCTGGCCCGCGGCCTTGATCGCATGGGACTTTCGCTTGCCGGTCAGCCTGAGGCCCTGTCGCGCCTTTCCCTGTATTTTCATGAATTAAAAAAATGGAACAGAAAGATCAACCTGGTGGCACGCTCCCTGGATGACCGGCAGGTTCTGGAAAAACATTTCCTTGATTCCCTGACACTTCTTGCATTGTTGCCGGCGGCAACCCGGGAACAGGAAACGGTCCTGGATGTCGGCACTGGAGGTGGTTTTCCCGGCATGGTGCTCAAGGCCGCCTGTCCCGGCCTTGCGGTTACCCTTGTTGAACCCCGGGGAAACCGCTTTTTTTTTCTGAAGCATATTAGCAGAGTCCTGGATGCCAAGAGGGTGAACCTGCTCCAGATCCGCCTGGAAGAGGGGAGCAGGGCAAAGGAACTCGCGGGACAGCGGTTTTCCCTGATCACAAGCAGGGCGTTTACTGATATGTGCGATTTTATAAAACTTGCTGCCCCTTACCTGCGAAAGGGGGGAAGAATTGTCTTGATGAAGGGGCCGGGGGCTGAGATTGAACTGCGTGATTTTGACCGCAAAGGCAGGGGCGAAGGTTTTGTGGTGAAGGAAACTCACAGATTGTATCTGCCCTATTCAAAGGGGGAACGTCTGCTGATCAGCATCGGGAAATCGGGCTGATAATTTCAAGGGGGCGGCCCTATCCAGCAGTTCAGTCTAGTTAATCCGAACGGCCGAAGTACATATAAATAATTATACCCAGGAGAATGGCGGCTCCAAAGACGACGGGCAGTACCTTGGCAAGCTGTAATTCATCACCAACAATAAGGGTATGCATATATTCGGTACCGGAAATATGCCAGCAAATGAAACCGATAATAATAAGAATTATTTCCTTAAAATCCTGTTTGTAGAGCATATAGCCGATCAGGCAGATGAACGGTACCAGAAACCAAGGGTTGGTAAAGAGACCGACGGCATCCACTTCCTGAAACTGCTTGCCCACCTGGGTATAATGAATAAAATCGATGACTTTTGTAAAAAAATCCATGGATACAGCCTCACTAGTTATTATTCAGATTTTTCTGGGCGCTGGTTTTTCGGGCCCTTTTAAAGACCTTGATGGCGCAGTATGATCCGCACATGCTGCAGGCATCACCCTTGTAGGTTCCGCCTTCATCGCGAAAACGCCTGGCCTTTTCGGGGTCGAGCGATAGGGTGATCTGCCCCTTCCAGTCCAGATTGTTGCGGCAGTGGGCCATGGCAATATCCTTGTCAATGGCCCCCGGCAGCCCCTTGGCAATATCAGCGGCATGGGCGGCGATCTTCGAGGCGATAACCCCTTCTTTTACATCGTCAACACTTGGCAGTTTAAGGTGTTCCGCCGGAGTAACGTAGCAGAGGTAATCGGCACCGGCGGCACCGGCAATGGCCCCGCCGATTGCCCCGGTGATATGATCATAGCCCGGTGCGATGTCTGTGACCAGCGGACCCAGGACATAGAAAGGCGCGCCTTTGCAGAGCTTTTTCTGGAGCAGGACATTGGCCTCGATCTGATTCATCGGCATATGCCCCGGTCCTTCAATGATAACCTGCACCCCGGCGTCCCAGGCCCGATCCGTTAACTCTCCCAGGTGGATGAGTTCCTGGACCTGGTTTCTGTCCGTAGCATCCGCCAGGCAGCCCGGCCTGATGCCGTCACCAAGGCTCAGGGTAACCTCGTATTCTTTGAGAATAGCCAGCAGATCGTCAAAGTTTTCATATAAGGGGTTTTCTTTGTTATGGTAGCTCATCCACTCGATGGTAAATGATCCCCCCCGGCTGACAACCCCCATTAACCGCGGTTGGGAGTTCATTCTCTCCAGGGTGTTTTTTGTAATGCCGCAGTGGATGGTCATGAAATCCACCCCGTCTTTCGCCTGTTTGGCTATGGTTTTAAAAATATGGTCAACTTCGACATCAACGATCGCCTTTTTCTGCTGTTCCACGGTTTCAGCCACAGCCTGGTAAATAGGAACGGTTCCCAATGGGACAGGGCACTGGGCCAGGATGCCGCGACGCACGGCATCAAGGTCACCGCCCATGCTGAGGTCCATCACGGTGTCGGTCCCGGCTTTTATGGCAACACAGAGCTTCTGTAGTTCGGAATGCAGTTCGGGGAAATCTTTGGAAGAACCGATATTTGCATTGATCTTGGTGGATACATTCCTGCCAATGGCAATAATCTTTTCAAAATTATGATTTTTGTTTTTGGCAATGACCAGTTCACCTCTGGCAACACCATCCATGATCTGGTCTGGAGATAATGATTCGTTCAGGGCGCAGGCTTCAAAAATTGGCGTGGCGACCCTGTTGATTGCATCTTGACGTATTGACATGTATTTCCCCGTATGTGGTTATCTGAAAAGGTAAATTGGGAAAGGGTATTAATCCTCAACCGAGATAATCTACCAATGGCGCACTAAATATGTCAATGCAAAAGAGAACAGGCAGCCCGGAACAGGTTCCATAAAAACCGGGATTTTCCTGTTTTGGTGCGGTAGACAGAGAATCAATGCAGGATCTGGTAGCGTATCGGTTTAAATATTCCACTTAATCCAACAGGTTGGCTGGTGGGTCCCTGCTCTGTTATTCAGGTAGGTAGTATAATAAACGTGAAATGGCGTTTATAAACATTTTTTCCTGCGAACAATACAAAGCCCTTTTAGGGGTGGTTGTTATATGAATCATATGAAACTATGCGGGCAATCGCCACGCAGTCCGATTACCGAGGCCCGCCGACCCAAAGGGCCGGGATCCGGCATGGAATAAATTTCCCCGGCCGTGCGGCCACGGTATAATCAACTGTACACGGATGAAAACTTCTTACAGGCCTTTATAGGAGAAAACGAGATTTTTGTCCTTGGCGTCAACCATGGCTTTCCCACCCCTGGACAGTTTGCCGAAGAGTATCTCCTCGGTCAGCACGTCGCCGATTTCTTTCAGGATCAGCCTCCGGAGGGGTCTGGCACCGTAGTTGGGATCATACCCCTTTTTAGCCAGCAATGTTCGGGCCTTGGCTGAAAGTTTGATGGTAACCTTTTTTTCGCTCAGCTGCGCTTCAAGTTCACCCACCATTTTATCAACAATTTTCTCGATCATTGACATTTTTAGCGAATTGAAGGTTATAACCGCATCGAGCCGGTTCCTGAATTCAGGCGAAAAAAGATTCTGCAGGGCCTTCTGGCCTTCATTTTTCTTGTCAGCCATGAAGCCGATGGCCCTTTCGGTCAATTCCCTGGCCCCGGCATTGGTGGTCATAATCAGGATGACATTGCGGAAATCGGCCCTTCTCCCGGCATTGTCGGTCAGGGTGGAATGATCCATGACCTGCAGAAGAATACCGAAAACATCAGGATGCGCCTTTTCTATTTCGTCCAGCAGCAGGACGGTATATGGATGCTTTCTGATGGCATCAGTGAGCAGTCCCCCCTGGTCAAAGCCGACATAGCCGGGCGGGGCTCCGATTAGCCTGGCCACGGCATGTTTTTCCATGTATTCGCTCATGTCAAAACGTTCAAAATGCACGGCAAGGGCTCCGGCCAACTGCCGGGCCACCTCTGTTTTTCCAACCCCGGTCGGGCCGGCAAAGAGGAAAGAACCCGTCGGGGTTTCAGGCTGACCCAGGCCGGCCCTGGAACGTTTCACCGCATTGGTCAGGGCCTCGATGGCATGGTCCTGGCCGAATATCACCTTTTTGAGTTCCGACTGCAGGTTCTTAAGCTGACGAATTTCCGACCGGGAGCTGCTTTTGGCCGGGATCCTGGCCATACGTGATACCACGGACTCGACATCTCTGACGGTAACGTTTTTGCGCTTCTGAGTCGTGCCTGAAAGTCTGAAGGCGGCACCCACCTCGTCGAGAACATCTATGGCTTTGTCTGGCAGAAATCTGTCGTTGATATAGCGGCTTGCAAGTTCAGACGTGGCCTGGATTGCCGCCTTGCTGTATTTTATACCGTGATGTTCTTCATAACGGGACTTCAGTCCGGTTAAGATATCAACCGTCTCCTGGGTGGAGGGTTCCTCGATGTCAATTTTCTGAAAGCGTCTTGAAAGGGCCCGGTCTTTTTCAATATGATTCTTGTTCTCTTCATAGGTGGTTGAGCCGATGCAGCGTAATGTTCCTGCCTGCAGCGCAGGTTTCAGCAGGTTTGAGGCATCCATGCTGCCGCCGCTTGTGGCGCCGGCGCCTACGATGGTATGGATCTCATCGATAAAGAGGATGGACTTTTCGCCTTTTTTTTCCATGCCGTCGATAACTGCCTTGAGGCGTTTTTCAAAATCGCCCCGGTACTTGGTGCCGGCCAGCAGGGCGCCCATATCCAGCAGACGGATTTCAACATCCTCCAACATGGCGGGCACATTCTTTTCATGGATGTGCAGGGCCAGCCCTTCAGCAATGGCGGTCTTGCCGACGCCGGGTTCACCTACCAGCAGGGGATTGTTTTTCCTGCGCCGGCAGAGGACCTGCATGATGCGTTCCAGTTCCCGCTCCCGGCCGATAAGCGGGTCGATCAGGCCGGCTCTGGCCCGGTCGGCAAAATTCACTGTAAACTTATCAAGCTCATCCTGCCTGACGACCGGTTTTTTCTTCTTGGTCTGCCAGGCGTCGGTTTCCAGGTCTTCCGGCAGGCCGTGGGAGATATATTCGACCACGGTCATGCGGTCCAGACCTTCGGAGCTGAGAAAATATACGGCGTGGGAATCCGGTTCGGAAAAAATTGCCACCAGGACGTCCCCTGAATCCACCTCTTTTTTGCCGCAGCTTTGCACGTGACCGATGGCCCTCTGCAGCACGCGGTTAAAACCGAGGGTCTGAATGGGATCACCGCTTTCGTTTAACTTCTGGGTCGGCAGTTCGCCGTCAAAAAATTTTTCCAGTCGTTTTTTAAGGTTTTCCAGACTGCCGCCGCATTGTCTTATTATGCGGTAGGTCAGTTCATCCTGCAGAATGCCGTAGAGCAGGTGCTCAACCGTGACAAATTCATGCCGGTGGCTTTTGGCCTCACGGACTGCAGTTACTAATGCCATTTCAAGTTTCTGGCTAAACATGTTGCTGTACCTGTAGTTATAATTTTATTCTTTTCATTGTAAAACAATAAGTATGGAACCGCTAATATGCTTTATTGAAAAACACGATTTTTTATCCAACTGCCCGTTATCATAATTAAACTTTTTCCAGTGAACATCTCAAGGGATATTCGTTTTTCTGGGCCAGGTCATGGACAAGGGCCACCTTTGTTTCGGCGATCTCCTTGTGATAAACCCCTGCAATCCCGATTCCCTGCTGGTGGATATTGAGCATAACCCGGGTGGCTTCAGGGGTGCTTTTGTTAAATACCTTTTCCAGCAGCAGCACGACAAACTCCATGGAAGTATAGTCATCATTATGCAGCAATACCTTGTAAAGTGGCGGTTCCTTTACCTTTGTATTGTGGTCAGTTTCAATCCCGCCTTCAAAATCACGTCCGAATTTGGTCATGATACCTGCACCTCCGGCAGTTTCTGCGGCAGCAGGTTGAAAAGCAGGCTGTCCATGATGAGACGACTGTCAATCGGCGAACCCTTCAATCGATATTCGGCGGTCAGAACCTCTTTTAATCCACTCTGCAGCTCTTCACACTGGAATCGGGCCGCCTGTCGGAAGAGCATAAAGAGAGCATACGGATGATTTTTCCAGAGGAGATTTGTCCATTCCTCCCTGTTTTCCATGAGTTTTGGAAGATAGCTCTTTTGGAAAACCGGGAAAGAGAGAGATTTTGTATAGGCCGGAGATTTCAGCTCCTGCAATGAGCGGACGAGCAGCAGTTTTTTCAAGTGATTTCTCAAGGTTGCCAGGATCGCCAGGCCATGAACTCCCCCCGATTGGAGGTGTTGGATAATTAGCAGTGCATCTGCGAGTCTGCCCGTGGTCACGGCCTCGGTCAACTCAAACAGGGCCTCTTCTCTGGTACGGCCGATAACGGCATCCACATCCTCCCGGGTAATTACTTTTCGGTCACCGGCATAAAGCGCCAGCTTTTCCGCCTCCATAACAGCTGCCACCGGATTAAATCCGACCCTTTCTAGAAAAACGGGGATGGATTGGGGTTCAAGGTCTTTGCCATACCCGCTTAGGGTGGAGTGCAGCAGTTCCTTTAGAACTTTATCCTGGTCGCGCCGCGCCGCGGCTGAACTTCCGGGATCGACAGCCAGATCGACAATGACGCCGTGGGCCTGAATATACTTATAGAGCCGTTTTCTCTTATCTACGGCTTCGGCGAGCAGCAGAAGAATATTATCCCGGGGAATGCCGGCCTCAAGGGCCAGGGTATACCTGGCGGCGCCATCGGTCTCTGCAGCCTTTGAAGGTGAAACGGCAGCGGGTATATCCGCCAGCAGCTCCCGGACCCAGGCCAGGTCCCCCTGCGGTCTGGCAAAGCCGAAAAGGGTTTTCCAGCGGCCGGCGGACAGCGAGGCAATATCTTCTTCAACCATCTCCTGCGGGGATACGGCGGCAAGATCGAGCATCTGCAGGAGATAGCGAAGCGCCGGTCCGGATTCATTCTGTTCATATTTCTCGCAGGCCTTGTCCCAGATATTTTTGGCAATTCCCCTGGAGTAGAAAAGCTTGGTGTCAGTCACCCAGAATATTTTGCGGCCAGGGAAAAGACTGAATGTTTTCAGGAGATTGAGGGTTTTGCTATAATCCTCCTGGTCGCCGTCAATATGGTGCAGACTGGTGGCGCGGCGGTCCTTTTCAGGCAGCAGATGATCGACCAGCTCGGTGGCGGCATTTCTGCAGAGATAGCGTTCACCGAACAGAAGATAGACCGGTGAAGTTACACCTTGTTTTATTTCATTGAGAAGTTTGGGAATTTCCTGACGCTTGTAAACGGACATGGCACTATAATAAGCATTAAATGTTCTGCTGTCAGCCTTCTGCACCGGGAGCATTTTACCGGCGTGTTTCATTCGGCAGACATCAGGTACCGTCGGCTTTCTGACATTTTTTAGTGTCTCTTTCGGGGATGGTTGAAACCCCTCGCCTTCAGGCGAAGAAAAGTTTTACCTTGTCCCGAAGGGACTTTATAAGGATTATCCCCCGTCTAAAGACAACGGGTTTATCCTGATTCTATAAACTACCACCGCCTGAAGGCAGTGGTCTTAAATAGGCGGCGAATATTCAACTTCAGTTGAAAGCCGCCCGAACCCCTCGGCTTATAGCCGGGGGTAGTTCAGTTTATTTTTTGCAGCGGCATTGCACAAGAGGAATTTGGGCCGAAACACATTTTTTTACCGTTTGCGGCATCAGATTATAAAAAATGCCTGCGGGCGCTGCAAAAAGCAGATGCAGCGATAACCTGGAGTTCGTCCGGCAAATCACAGATACGGATAGAAAATTGCTCAAAAAAGCGGAGCCGAGGGGGCATGCAGAAAAATGAGATAAAAGGTTGCCGCCAGGCTGAATCCCATGAGCAGAAGCAGAAACAGGGGCAGGGACCATTGCCGCAGCAGCATAACAAAAGATCTTTTTTTTGTTCTGCGTTTCCTTGGTCGCTTTTTAGTGGTATTCTTTTTACGTCCTTGAGTTGCCATTACGAAACGGTCATGAACAATAATACATGGATGACGGGAACCACAATGAATGCTGCGTCCGCTGTTAAGAACGTTATCTGTCTCTCCGGATAACGTAGTGGGCCAGGCCGGTCAGGACGCTGACAGCCCCTTTATTCGGCGCCGCCTTGAAAATATCCAGGCCGGCGACGGCAGCGCCAGTCAATTTTTCTGCGAGCTGCCGAGCATATTCGAATCCACCGCTTTGGGCAATGATATCCTTCACCTGGTCAAATTCAGCCCGGCGGATACTTCTGTCGCCTTTCAGCAGGCCAAGTAGAAAGGTTCTTTCCGTTTTCTCTGCTCTTTTCATGGCGTGCAGCAGCGGCAGAGTCATTTTCCCTTCACAGAAATCATTGCCGATTGATTTGCCTGTTCTGGCAGGATCCCCCAGATAATCGAGGAGATCGTCCTGTATCTGGAAGGCGGTGCCGAGATTGGCGCCATATGTTTTCAAGGCCTTAATTTGTTGGTCATCGGCACCGGCAATAATTCCTCCGGTTTCACAGATCGCCCCGATAAAGAGCGCTGTTTTGCCATTGATCACGGCAAAATAGTCCTTTTCGGACTGATTGAAGTTCCGGGCATTGGCGAGTTGGAGAAACTCACCGGCAACCATGGCTTCAGTGGCGCTGCAGATGAGTTCCAGGCACCGTTCCCCCCCCAGGGTGCCGATAAGGAACATGGAACGGGCATGGAGAAAATCGCCGGCCAGAATCACCGGAGGAACGCCGAAAACCGTATTTGCGGCAGGACGCCCCCGCCGTGCATCTGCATGGTCAATAACATCATCATGGAGCAGGGTGGCAACATGCAGATATTCAAAGGCTATGGCCAGCGAGTAGATGTCCCTGCTGCCGGTGCCGCAGAGTTCCGCGGTAAGAATACAGAGCAGGGGCCTGATTCGTTTGCCGCCGTTGAAGAGGGCATGCTCCAGCACCTCGACCAGAGTTGCGGGAATTTTTTCCCTGTTTGCCAGAGCTTGCAGGTCACTGTGCATGGCCTCGTCTACGAGGTCAATCTGCGGCTGTAATCTGCTCAGCAGTTCATTTTTTTCCACGCAATACGTCCCTTTATTTTGTGCTGTGATCACCTGTGTCGGCAAAGAAAGACACCACGTCGGCAAATTTTCTCGTAAGCGGACTTGGCGGCAGACTCCTGAGAAACAGTCTGCCGTAGTGTTTGGTAAATAAACGCACATCAAGAATTGCCAGCAGTCCCTTGTCCGACGTGGTGCGCATCAGCCTGCCGACCCCCTGGCGCAGGGCGAGTATGGCCCGCGGCAGTTGGAAATCCATGAATGGATTACCTCCTTCTTCCCTGATCCTGTTTATCCGGGCCATGATAACAGGATCACTCGGTACTTCAAAGGGTAATTTATCTATGATGACACAGCTCAGGGATTCGCCCGGCACATTAATTCCCTCCCAGAAACTTGCCACCGCAAGTAATACGGAATCGGTCCGGTGCTGAAATGATTCCAGCAGCTTGGTGCGTGGTGCCTGACCCTGGATTAATACGGGATAGGGCAGCTTTTCAACCAGATAAGGATAGGTTTTCCTCATGCTGTTGAAACTGGTGAAAAGCACCAGGGCCCTGCCGCTGGAAGCCAGGAGAATCCGGTAGATCACCTGCTGGATGCTCGCTGGGAATTCGGCGCTGTCCGGAGCCGGAAAAGGATCGGCAGAACTGTGGGCCGGGACATAGAGCATAGTCCGGCCGGGGTAATCGAATGGCGAACCGAGCGACAGTGTTTCCGTGTCACGGTCAAGCCCAAGCCGGCTAAGAAAGTACGAAAAATCCCCCCCCACTGTAAGCGTTCCCGAAGTGAAAATTACGCTCCGCAGGTTGGGATATAAAACTGCGTTGAGTTCAAGGGCTATATCTACCGGAGAAGCGGTCAGGATAACGGTTTTTTCCCGGCGTTCATACCAGCGGATGTAGGTATCATCCCGGTCCACGGCATGCAGGCCGGCAACGGCAAGCAGCCGGTCCTGTAATTCCCGGCACCGTCCGGCAAGGGGCTGCCAGATCTCTCCGGCAGGCGCAACCGTCATCAGGGCTGACTCAAGGCGGGATAGACGGTCTGAAACTGCCTGGACCTCCTGTTCCCAGTCAGGATGCTCCGCAATAAATCTCTGCAGGGGATATTTCCCGGTCCGGGCCGGGAACACGGACGCAAAATGCTCGGCCCGGATACGGAGGGCATCGGCGGCCCCGTTAATCCTTTCCTGCCTGTCCTCGGGCAGTTGAACCGCGGAAAGCTTTATGTCTTTAGCAAGGTCAATCATCTGGAAATGGCTGACTGAAAAACCAAAAAAATTGGTGGCCACATTTTCCAGGTGATGGGCTTCGTCAAAGATAACGGATTCATAGCGCGGCAGGACCTCGCCATGTCCTTCACGGCGAAGTGCCAGATCTGAGAAAAAAAGATGATGGTTGACAATAAGAAGCCGGGCTCCGGCGGCCTTCCTGCGCAATACATTGATAAAACATGTTTTCTCATGCGGACATTTGCTTCCCAGGCACTGGTTTGGCGTGGCGCTTATTTCCCGCCACAGGGGGGAATGGTCCGCAAGCCAGTCAAGCTCGGCCCGGTCTCCGGTCGTTGTCGACCGCAGCCAGATGTTGATTTTTTCTCTTGATTCTTCGGGGGCGAACATCGCAAACTGGGGATGTGCGGCAAACTGCTCCCAGCGCTGGAGGCAGAGATAATTCTGCCGTCCCTTGATGCAGAGTACGGAAAGTTCCGGATCTATATGTTGCTGGATAAAGGGGATTTCACTCTTCAGTATCTGCTCCTGCAGATTCAGGGTGTTGGTGGAGATGACAACCTTCTGGCCGCTTAAGACGGCAGGAACAAGATAGGCCAGAGTTTTGCCGATACCGGTCTCGGCCTCAACGACTAGTTTGGAGCCCTCCAGGCTCTTTGCAACTGCAGCAGCCATGTCCAGCTGTCCATCTCGTGCTTCGTATCTCTCCAGAACCCTGGACAGCAGTCCATTGTCCTTGAATATGTCCAGCGTCTGTTTCAGCAAGGTTGTCATCGGTGCGGGCAATCCGGGTCAGGGGGCTTTGGTTTCTTGATTAAGGATATCCGCTATTATTTCCCGTACCTGTGGATCCGGATCGTCTGCAAGCGGCACCAAAGGTTGCAGGGCGGCAGGTGAGCCGATTATCCCGAGAACAGTAGCCGCTTCACCCCGCATCACGGGATTTTTATCCTGCAGCAGGGGAAGGAGGGAGGCAATTGCCAGGGACGTTTTGTCCGGCTGCACCTTGGCGAGTTCTTCAAAAAGAACGGCGGTGCCGAGTCGCACCGTAAAACGTTCGTCCATGATGAGATCGCCTGTCAGGTCATACAGCCCGGGATCCTTTTTGAACATGGCCACAATGTTTTCAACATGGCCAAGTTCCAAAAAATCGCCGATGACCTTCAGCAGGTCAATATTGTAGTCTTTGCCGGACATGTAATTCCTCCTTTATTTTTACTTGACACTGTATAGACTATGTCCACATATTTCAACCAGGAACAGCAAGGCGGTAATAGCCTGGGAATTATGCAGTTTCCTTGACAGAACAGCGTTGCGGGAGTAATAGAAAATATATAGGATATCCATAAGCGGTGCCGTCCGATGATGGAAGACAAAGAGAATACATTGGCTGTTTGGAAATAGATAATGTATGCTGATTAGTTTTGATGAGGCGGCTGTAAAAACATTTTTTTTGATTCACCAATAATAATCCATGCTTGAATCCGTTCCCACTTTGCATCACATATCCCCTGCCTCGAATCAATACCCGGCCCCGGGTGAGGTGATTGCCATTGTTGATGACGATGCCGCCATCCGTGAACCGCTGCGGGTTTTTTTCGAGTCCCACGATATAGCCGT
Organism: uncultured delta proteobacterium; assembly: GCA_963783905.1. Classification (GTDB taxonomy): domain Bacteria; phylum Desulfobacterota; class Desulfobulbia; order Desulfobulbales; family BM004; genus BM004. Next base: position 34,604 of record CAWAPG010000017.1, read on the forward strand.
GGTTGAAGCCGATAACGGCGAACAGATCAGGCATCTTCTCAATTCGGTCAATATCGCCCTGGTTCTACTTGATATCGGCTTGCCTGATACCAGCGGCTGCACCCTGCTTTCAGAAATAGTTGTTGAACATCCCGGTGTAGCCGTAGTTATGCTCTCGGGAATGGCCGATGTGGAGGTCGCCCTTGACTGCATCCGCAAGGGCGCGGATGATTATCTTGCAAAACCTGTACAGTTTAATGAAATCCTCATGGTGGTCCGCAAGGTCCTGGAAAGAAGGAGACTGATAGCGGAAAATATCAAGTATCATGAGGAACTTGAAAACGCGCATTTCCGCATCCAGCTGCTGCACCAGCTCTCCCTGAAGATGAATTCGGTGTACCTGAGCACGGTGGAACTCAATGAGATTCTGCAGGCCATCCTGGTGGGCATAACGGCTGAAGAAGGCCTTCGATTCAACCGCGCCTTCCTGGCAATATTTGATGATGACAGCAAAATACTGCAGGGCAAACTTGCCATCGGCTCGGAATGCATTGAAGATGCCGGCCGGATATGGGCTGAGCTGCGTGAAAAAAGGCTCGGGTTTCTGGAAATAGTCCAGGAAATCAAAAAAACCTGCCTCAATGGCGATACCAAAGTAACCAAAATGATCAAAAGTCTGCAGGTGCCGGTTACGGATACGGAACATATCCTGATCCGGTCGGCCCTGGAGAGGCGCTCCATACTTGTGAAAAATGGTCTGTCTGATGTGCCGGTCAACATAGAACTCATCGAGCTGCTGCGGGAAGATACCTTTGTTGTGGTGCCTCTTTTTTCACCAAGCAAATCCTTGGGGGTTATTATTGCCGACCATTTTGTCACCGGCCAGCCCATTACCAGGGATCATATCAAATCCCTTGAGATATTTGCCAACCAGGCAAGTCTGGCTATCGAGCACAGCCGTCTGTACACCAATATGGAGGATAAGATCGACGACTTGGAAAATGTAACCCATGAACTGGAACAGAATAAGGATCTCCTGGTGGAATCCGCCAGTTATTCAGCATTGGGGGAGATGTCGGCCCAGCTGGTTCATGTCCTGCGAAACCCGATAACCTCGATCGGCGGTGCGGCCCGCATTCTTGCCAAAAAAATCACCGATGAGAAATCCCTTGAATTTGTCAATATGATCGTCAACGAAACCTCCCGCCTGGAATCGACCCTTAAGGACCTGTTTGATTTTGTCCGGCCGATGAAAGTTGACAAGAAATGCGAACCGCTCTACCCGCTTATAAGAAAAACTTTGCTGCTGCTGCAGCCGTCCCTGGTCCGGCATTCCATCGATGTGGACGTTGAGGTGCCGGAGCCCCATCCGGTTCTGGAAATGGATGAACAGCTGATTCGGAAAATGATGATCCACCTGACAAAAAACGCTATTGATGCCATGCCGCAGGGGGGGAATCTGGCAATTACGGTGGTCCAGCGGGATGGCTGGGTGATAATTTCCTTTGCCGATACCGGCGTGGGGCTTGCCGAATCTATTCAGCAAAGGGCGACCGATCCTTTTTTTACCACCAAAACCTATGGTACCGGACTTGGTCTGACCCTGGTGGAAAAAATAGTAGACATCCATGGTGGCACCTTTTCTTTGAACCAGAAAACCGACGGCGGCATGGAAGCCCGCGTCAGTCTGCCGGAAAAAATGAGGTGTTCCTTCGGGATTTAAATATGCCCGTCAATAACATCCCCAGCAGAAACTGAATGTATGCCGTCTGACAAACGGCTGCATGATACAGGAGCGAATAATCAGATTAGCGGGCTTGCAATCCGGTGGTTGATTTGATTATCTTTGCCATGAACATTATCAACTGGGAAGTTGAAGAGAATAAGGAAATCCCCGCTATCATCGGGGAGTTTAATAAAATTACCGGAGTGATACATGAAATTCAGCTATTTTTTTCTGGTCATTGGTCTGCTTGTCATGCTGACGGCCTGCAAACAGCAGGAATCCGACACCGGTGCGGGGTATACCCCCCCCCCGGTGGGCGGCCATATGCAAATGGTGCCCTTCAAGCTTACCAATCTTACCGATAATACCGAGCTTGACAGCAAGCAGCTGGAAGGCCAGGTGCTTGTGGTGAATTTTTTTGCGACCTGGTGCCCTCCCTGTATCCAGGAAATCCCGATATTTATCGATCTGCAGAAAACCTACAAGGAAAAAGGCTTTTCCATGGTCGCCTTTTCCATGGACCAGGGAAGCCAGGATAAGATCCGGGACTTTATTAAGAAATACGGGATAAATTACCCTGTCCTGCCTGGCGACGATGCGTTGGCGAATGGATTCGGCGGTGTCACCGGCATCCCGGTGACATTTGTCGTCAACCGCAAGGGTGAGATAGTGAAGAAGTACCTGGGGTTGGTAGAGCATGCAGTCCTGGAAAAAGAGATCAAAAGCCTGCTCAGTGCCGAATAAATCATCGCTTCAGATATCCTGATGAATTTGATTTATGCTATTTTTCTGGGCCTGCTGCAGGGTGCTACTGAATTTCTGCCGATATCAAGTTCAGGTCATCTTGCCCTGGTTGAATTTTTTCTGAACATTGAAGAAGGCGGGCTGGTTTTTGACGTTGCCCTGCATCTGGGAACCCTTTTGGGAGTTATCCTGTATTTCCGGCGGGATCTTGCCATGATGTTCACCGCTGTAGTAAGGCCCCGGATTCTGGGTGAAGAAGCTGCAAGACACCGGTTGCTGGCGTTATATATCGTCCTCGGGACAATACCGGCGGTTGTGGCCGGTTATTTGCTGAAAGATGCCGTGGAAACGGTTTTCAGGGCACCGGTTTATATTGCAGGAACTCTGGCCGCAGGCGGGCTGCTCCTGCTGCTGGCCGACAAATTGGGTAATCACCGCAGATCCATGAAAACCTTGGGGCTTGTCGATGTGGCGATAATCGGCGTGTCCCAGGCTTTTGCTCTTATGCCCGGCGTGTCCCGCAGCGGCATAACCATAACGGCGGGACTCATGCGGGATTTTAACAGGATGGCCGCTGCCAGGTTTTCCTTTTTGCTTTCAGTGCCTATAATTTTAGGCGCCGGGGTGTATAACCTGCCGGCAATTATCAAGCAGGGTTCGGAACCCGGCCAACTGGGCTTCTATCTGGCGGGCTTTCTGGCTGCAGCGGTCTCGGGTTATCTGGTCATCGCCTTTCTCCTGAAATTCATCCAGTCGCATTCGTTTGCTTTTTTTGCCTATTACCGTTTTATACTGGCCGGCCTGGTGCTGTTGACGCAAATTTAATACATGGTAAAAAGAATTTTTTTCCCCGCCGGTTATCGGATGGTTAATCGGCTGGTTTTATCGTTCGTTTAAACGAATGATGCCCGGATGGCACATTACCAGCTTAAACACAGAGTTGTCAGCGGACGGGCCGCGGATTTTTTTATCCGGTAGTAGGTTGCACGGGGAAAAGAATAAAGGGCGGTGATATTTTTTGATCGGCCCCGGATAAAAATTATGGTGAGGGGAAATAATGTCCTTTTATCCAATTTGTCTTGATTTGCAGGGAAGAACATGTATCGTAGTCGGCGGCGGCAGAGTGGCGGAGCGCAAGGTGACGGGTCTTCTTTCCTGCAAAGCAAAGGTTGCAGTCATCAGTCCTGAACTGACCGATGAGCTTCAGCGGCAGAATAATGTTGGCATTATCGACTGGATTGCCCGGGAGTATCGGGCCGGAGACCTGGCGCGTGCCTTTCTGGTTATTGCAGCAACGGATGATGAAGAAACACAGGAACAGGTCTATCAGGAGGCGGTTGCCGCCAACCTTTTACTTAATGTTGCCGATGTGCCCCGGCGGTGTAATTTCATCCTGCCTGCCACTGTCAGGCAGGGGGATCTGGTCATTGCCGTTTCCACCGGTGGTAAGAGCCCGGCTCTGGCCGGAAGGCTCCGGATGGAACTTGAAAAAAAATATGGAAAGGAATATAGAGTACTGGTCGACATTCTTGGTGCTATCAGGCCGGTAATTCTTGCAGCCGGTCTACCGCAATCAGACAATGAACAGCTTTTTAAACTACTGCTGCATGATGATATGCCGGACTGGATCAGGGACAAAGAATGGTCCAGGCTGGAACATCATTTTGCCGACGTTTTAGGGGGCAGGGCGGGAGATGAGTGGCTGCACAAGATCCGGCCCTTTTACGATGAAGAGCAATAAAACTGACCACAGGAGTTTATCCGGATGGGCTATTTATTATTTCAAGTAACCCTGTTTGCCTATATTCTGTCAACTGCCGCCTATATAGTCTACTTCTGGTCCCAGCGCAACGAGATCAGAACGTCGGCCCGGGCCATTCTGATCGTCAGCGGTGTGCTGCATACCGCATATATCATTTCCCGGTACTTCGAAGCAGGACACACCCCTCTGACCAATCATCACGAAGCTGTTTCCTTTTTTGCCTGGTCGGTTACCTGGGCCTTTCTCTCTTTCCACTGGCGGTATAATGTCAGAAATTTAGGGACTTTTGTCAGCCCCCTTATAACCATCCTCATGATTGTCTCGACTTTTTCATCGCGCCGGATCATGGAGCTGCCGCCCGCCTTGAAAAGTGCCTGGCTGCCGGTTCACGCCAGCATAGCCATTATGGCAAACGGCTTCCTGGCCCTGGCCTTCTGCGGCGGCATCATGTACCTTCTACAGGAAAGGGAGCTGAAGAATAAACGATTCGGCCTCTTTTATACCCGCCTGCCCTCACTTGAATCCCTGGATAACCTGAACAACCACTGCCTGGCCGTGGGCTTTCCTCTCCTGACCCTTGGTATAATAACCGGTTCCCTCTGGGCCAAGCAGGCCTGGGGAGCATACTGGCAGTGGGATCCCAAGGAGACCTGGTCTCTGATCACCTGGTTTCTCTACGCCGCTCTGCTGCATCAGCGATTCACCGTGGGCTGGAGAGGGCGCCGTGCCGCCATCATGACCATTGTCGGTTTTTCAGCCGCTATGTTTACCCTGTGGGGAGTGACATACCTGTTGGAGGGGCTCCATTCCTATGTCGGCTGAAAAGATACTGATCCTCGGGGTGAACCATAAGACCGCTCCGGTGGAAATCCGTGAACGGTTGGCATTTACCAATGATCCCGGTACTCCTTACCGGGCGCTTGCAGTGATTGAGGGCTGTGAAGAGTTCTGTTTCCTCTCCACCTGCAATCGGGTTGAAGTGATCTTCGTTTCTTCAACACCGCAGGAAACGGAGCTCAAAATCCGTGATTTTCTCTTCAACAAAAGCATGAGCTATGAAGAGGCCGGCCGCTATGTCTATCTGCACCAAGGCGAGGAGGCCATACTGCATCTGTTCCGGGTCGGCGCCAGCCTGGATTCCATGATTATCGGTGAACCCCAGATCCTCGGGCAGTTGAAGCAGGCCTATAGAGACGCCGCGGAACGGAGCTGCACGGGCATGATATTGAACCGTCTGCTGCACAAGGCCTTTTCCGTTGCCAAAAGGATCCGGACGGAGACCGAAATCGGTTCCAGCGCCGTTTCAATCAGCTATGCAGCCGTGGAACTGGCCAAAAAGATATTCGGCAACCTGAATAATAAGAGGGCCATGCTTGTCGGGGCTGGAGAAATGGCGGAACTGGCAGCCCAACATCTTATGAACCAGGGGGTTGCCGAGATTGTTGTCGCCAACAGGACATTTGAACGGGCGGTAAACCTGGCCCGCTGTTTCAACGGCAAGCCGGTGTCCCTGGAAGAGTTTATTCCGCAGTTGGAACAGGTGGATATCCTGATCAGTTCCACCGGTTCTCCCGAGCTGATCCTGCACAGCGGTGATGTTAAGCCCCTGATGCGCAAGCGCCACAACAAGCCCCTGCTCCTGGTTGACATTGCCGTACCCCGTGATCTTGATCCCAGGTTGAACGACCTGGACAATGTCTATCTCTACAGCATAGATGATTTAAATAATGTAGTTGATATCAACAAGGCGGAGCGGGATAAGGAAGCGGTGCATGCCGAGCGTATCGTCAACGAAGAGACCCTCAAGTTTATGCTCTGGCTCGGTTCCATGGAGGTAACCCCGACAATTGTTGCCATCCGGGAAAAGGCCGAAACAATCCGCCGGGCGGAGCTTGAAAAAACGTTTTCAGGAATAGGTCATCTGTCTGATAAGGAAAAAAAGGCCATTGAAAAAATGACCTCGGCCATGATGAATAAAATTCTGCATCATCCCATCGTATATCTCAAGAAAAATGATTCCCACAAGGACAAGAAAATAAAGCTGGCCATGGTCCGGAAATTTTTCAACCTTGATCAGGATAACTCCAATTAGGCGCCATTACCGTCCTGGAGACAATTACTATTTTCCGGGTACGGTATTAAACAGTATCCTGGCATCGGAAACCATGGCGGGTTCCAGCACGGTTCCCGTAGCCGCTTCACCATCGCCTGCCTCCAGCAGAATCGAACCATCGGGTCCAACTATCATCGAGTGACCGCCGAAGAGTGTTTCATTCGATGTACCGCAGCGGTTTGCAGCGACAACAAACATCTGGTTTTCTATGGCCCGGGCCTGGACCAGGATGCGCCAGTGATCAATCCTTGCCGCCGGCCAATGGGCGGGAACCACCAGGAGATTGGCCCCGAGTGCGGACTGCTGCCGCAGGAGTTCGGGAAAACGCAGGTCGTAGCAGACCAGTCCGGCAACCGGTCCCAAAGCGGTTTGCACCGGTTCCGCATCGGTGCCGGGCGTAAAAAACGTGTCTTCTCCCATGGGACCGAAAAGGCGCTGCTTCCGGTAGGTGCCGGCAGACCCTTCGGGCCCGGTGATATAAAGCGTATTGTAATAACGGTTATCGTGATATTCAGGCAGGGAGCCGGCGATAAAAACCCGGTATTTTGCGGCCAGTTCGTGCAGTTTTTCCAGAACTGCGGGGATTTCTCCGGCAAGCACCGACAGTTTATCATAGGCAAAGCCGGTGGCCCAGAGTTCAGGCAGGACAATGATTCCGGGTGAAACGTGCCGGTTGGATGCAGCAATTTCAGCAAGCCCGGCCGTGACCCGGGACAGGTTTTTGCCGGTTTCGCCGTAGTGCACATCAAATTGGACAAATCCGGCAAAAAAAGGCGAAGTATTTGCGATGGATTCCGGTATCATTAAGCTAGGCTAAGATTCTTTTGTCATGTTGGCAAGGGCTTTTTCCGCCAGGCTGCCTACTGTCTCATCAACAAAGATACGGTTGCTGTAGTGCCGGACAACCGCGGGGTCGGAACGAAGTTTTTTAAGGCCGGAGACGGCCGAGGCTGCCTTGAGCAAACCGAGGGCCCAGGCGGCAAGACCGCGGACCGGACCATCGGAAGAATCGAGATAGGGCAGCAGGTAAGTCGCAGCGTTTTTTTCCCGCAGCAGGGAGGGCCGGACCTGGGCCAGCCTGCCGAGACCCCACATGAGGCCGCGCTGCAGCAATTCAAGTTCCAGGAAAAAACCCTCTTTCCGCATAAAGGCTACCAGGACATGGGCGTATTCCTGAGCCAATCCGGCATGGCAGGCCATGATCTCCCCCATGGCCTCCGGGGCGCCCCAGCCGATGCCGCCGGATTCGTCATTCAAACTCCACATGAACCGGCGCATCACCACCCGGGCCCCTTCCATATCCCGGTCCGCCAGGTCGGCAACAACCGGCCCCAGTGCTGTGACAGCATGCCAGCGTACCCTCTCATTATTGCTGCATAATGAGCCGATGAGCGGATTTATGACCCGGGCGGCGGGGAGTTGATGCAGCTCGCGGATAACCGCTGCAATATCTGAAGATTCCAGCAAGCTGCTGATGCGTCGCTTTTCCTGGATTCCCATCAGCCTATTCGGTCTGGTCTATGACAGCCTGCCCTATCCTCTTGCCCATTTCTACGCATTCCTGCAGATTGGTGTGGTTTGGAACGTATTTGACCCGCAACCCCGGTTCGATGATATCAAACTTCATTTCTTCCATCGCCGAATTCATGAGCTTCACCGCCTCGCCTGACCAGCCGAAAGAGCCGAAGGCGGCCCCGATCTTGTTGGTCGGTTTCAATCCCCGCATGTACATGAGAAAGCCGGCCATTCTCGGCAGCATCCCGTTGTTGAGGGTGGCGCAGCCGAGAACAACGGCCTTGGCATTGAGCACATCGGTCATGACCTCGCTGCGATGGGAGACTGCAAGATTGATCAGTTTGACGCTGACGCCGGTCATGTTAATGCCGGTGGTAATGGCCTGGGCCATCAACTCGGTGGATTTCCACATGGTATCATAAATGACGAGGGCCTTTCTTTTCCCCTTGTTCTGGCTCCAATCGTCATAGGCGTGCAGAACATCCTTGATATGCGAGCGCCAGATCACCCCGTGGTCAGGGGCAATCATATCGATTTCGAGTCCCATTTCCTGCACTTTGGCCAGGAGCTTTCTGACCAGAGGAGAATAAAGGGTCAGGATGTTGGCGTAATACTTGGCTGTCTGCTCCATGAGCTCTGAAAAATCGACCTCATCATCAAAGCGTTCACTGGAAGCATAGTGTTGGCCGAATGCGTCGCTGGAGATGAGCAGTTTGTCTTCGGGCAGATAGGAGAACATGGAATCGGGCCAGTGCAGCATTCTGGTCTCGAGAAACTGGACGGTCCTGCTGCCGAGGCTGATGGTCTGGCCGTTCTCCACCGCTTCCAGGGGCCAGTCTTCAGGATGAAAATGCTCCTGAATGGCCTTCAGCCCCATCTTGGAGCAGAAGATTTTTTCCGGCTTTATCAGTTTGACCATTTCGGGCAGGGAGCCGGAATGGTCCAATTCCACATGGTTGACGATCAGATAGTCGATCTCGGTCGGGTCCATGTGCTGCCTGATATGATGCACCAGAGCAGGCATATGGCTTTTCTTCACCGTGTCAAACAGGGCAATCTTCTCATCCTTGACCAGGTAAGCATTATAGGTCGTACCTTTATAAGTGGAATAACCGTGAAAATCCCGAATATTCCAATCAATTGCCCCAACCCAGAATATGTTATCTTTAATTGCGATGGGTTCCATGTTTTCTCCTTGTAATGAATCGGCGGCAGCTTAACGGGCCGGCTGTTCTGCGGCAGAGTGATATCCGCGGTTCCCGGTTTATTGTTCAGCCGGCCGCTCTGCCTTGTTTACTCTTTTGCCGGCATGGTAAAGGCCCTCTGGCCTAATTCAGTATCCAGCATGAACAAGCCATTGGCATCCTTGCCGATCAGTTTCAGCTTATCCACCAGGGCACCGGCCGTAGACTCCTCTTCAACCTGCTCGGATACGAACCACTGCAGGAAAATATTGGTGGCGTGGTCCCGTTCGTCCAGGGCCAGGTTAACCAGATCGTTAATCAGCCCGGTTACCTTCTGCTCATGGGACAGGACTTGCTCAAAGGCATCCAGCGGCGATTTCCATTGCGAAGGGGGGCCGTCAATGGCCTTGAGGGTAACCCGGCCGCCGCGTTCGCAGACAAAGTCAAACATTTTCATGCCGTGAAAAAGTTCTTCCTGGGCCTGTTGGCGCATCCAGTTGGAAAAACCGTCGAGACTGATCGATTCAAAATATGTGGCCATGGACAGGTAGAGATACGAGGAATAAAGCTCAGCATTGATCTGCTGGTTTATGGCCTTTTCCATTTTTTTACTCAGCATAACAACTCCTTAATATAGCCGGCGACTGTCAGCTGACAGCCATCAGTTTTAATTGAAGATGCATTTTTTTTGTTTTATCCAAATGCTGTGAGCGTAAAATCAGCTTTTCCAGAGTCCGTGCAGGTTGCAGTATTCCCTGGCGCTCACCTGGGGGGCATCAACCGTGAAAACCGCCTCGGGTTTGCCGCCGGGTTTTAGAAACTGCCGGTATGCCCTGTCGCCGGCAATCAGTTCAATCCACTCGATGTAGTGTTTTTCCTCCATGGGATGGGGTACCGAGCCCACAGAAACCTTGTAACCGCCGTCAACTTTAGCGATAACCGGCACATGCTTTTCTTTAGCGGCATCCACGGTGTTTTCGGCCTGCAGGATCATGTCCTGGCCGCAGCATACCAGTGTCCCCTGGCCACCATGAAGAACTTCGACAATGTTGCCGCAAACATCACACTTGTAGACTTCCAGTTTTTTTGCCATGTACAACCTCCTTTTTCTTAAACGTCAATAAACAGCTTTAATTAATAAATCCGGTTATGTGAAACATTTTACAAATTAATAATTTTCTCCCAGCAGTTCAAAGTGGTCTCGGGGATGGGCGCAGGCGGGACATACTTCGACCGCCGCCTCACCTTCATGCAGATAACCGCAGTTGCGGCATCTCCAGGTAACCTTTGCATCCCGTTTAAATACCCGGCCCGCCTCTATGTTGGCTGCCAGGTCTTTGTATCTTTTCTCGTGCTGCCTTTCCGCGACGGCTATGGCGGCAAATATGGCGGCAATATTGTCGAATCCTTCTTCTATGGCTGTTTGGGCAAACTCAGGATACATGGTGGTATGCTCGTAGTTTTCGCCGGCGGCGGCTGCCTGCAGATTGTCAAAGGTAGTGCCGATGGTGCCGGCCGGAAAACTTGCGGAAACTTCTGTTTCACCGCCTTCAAGAAGCTTGAATAATCTCTTGGCATGCTCTTTTTCCTGGTTGGCGGTTTCTTCAAAAATGGAACTGATCTGGACAAATCCGTCCTTTTTCGCCTGGGAGGCAAAGTAGGTATAACGATTGCGCGCCTGGGATTCTCCCGCAAAGGCAGTGAGAATGTTTTTTTCAGTCCTGGTTCCCTTTATCGGGGCCATATGCCCTCCTTATAAAAAAATATAATATATGCCAGTCTCGTTATTAGGAATTATTCCTAATAACAGATTCGGCCTGCCTTCGGCAAGAAAAAACAGCAATAATTGAAGCTCCCCACGGCCGCTTGCGCATGCGAAACATAACCCGCGAGGAATGCGCTCGCTGATCGTGTTCAAAGCCGAAACCTGAAATTGTGTATGACTGCCGGATATATTTACCTGCCCATGAAACAGGAGAAAGAATTGCCCTACTATACAATAAAAAACGGTATTTTTACAATTATTGTCGGCTCTAAAAAAATCCCGTCTATATCTTTTTCAGGCAGCAGCCTGTATCAGGCCCGGTTGTTGTCTGCCGGCGCATGTATCTTCGCGTCAATTAATGACGGTCGGGAAACAAGCAAATCTCCAATGTCGGCAGGATCAAAGGCCAGAAATGAAAACATTCTCTCTTCCAGATCCTGGCAGTCGGCATAATTTCTTCGGATAGCCCGGCAGCGGCTCTCATTGTTCCTGCCGTATCTTTTAAGAATATAGTGTAACCGTTCTTCCAGGCTTACCACCTGATCATGATTGACCCTCTTGTCCGCATAGTAGACTATTTCCTTTGCCGCAAAACCATTTTCCGGGACATATTTTTTCAGTATCACATGTTCAGCAACAATGTCGGCAATCGTCTCCAGATTATGATCCAGGCAGATTTCAAAGCCCTTGACAGCATGATCATCATCATTGTCAAGACAGGCGGTTTTGCCGATGTCATGCAGCAGGGCCCCGGCAATAATCGTATCAAGGGACAAATTATTCCCGGCAGCGATCAAATCATTGGCAATAATTTCAGCTACCCTGGCCACGACGATGGAATGATCCTTGATATTCGGCAGCATGTGATACTGCTGCATCAGGTCCAGGCATTGGTTTATGCCCGGAATTGCTGAATGGTTTGAATCCATGATTTTCAGCCGTCCCTGCGGCTCAGTTCGTGCACGGCATCAATGAAAAGCCGGGCCTGTCCAGGCGGTGTGAACTGGTGGATGCCATGTCCGAGGTTGCAGATGTGACCGCGGGCCCGGCTGCCGCCGGCGAGAATCTTAGCCACCCGCTGCCGCAGCTCTTTTTCCGGCAGCAGCAGGGCTATGGGGTCCAGATTGCCCTGGACGGAAATATCCGGGCCAAGCTGTTCAACGGCCTTGGCGATATCGATCCGCCAGTCGAGACCAAGGACATCGGCGCCGGAGGTCTTGGAAAGATCGAGCAGGGTGGCGCCGTTATTGGCAAAATAGATGATGGGCACATCGGTGCTTTGTTTGAGATCGGCAATTATGCGCTGCACATAGGGGAGGGCAAAGCGTTCAAAATCCACCGGGGCCAGGACGCCGGCCCAGGAATCAAAAATCTGCAGGGCCTGGGCACCGGCTGCCGCCTGGGCCTTGAGGTATGCACTGGTGCAGGCCGTAATTTTTTCAAGCAGAGCGCTGTAGAGTTCCGGATCGGAAAACATCATCTTCTTGGTTTCAAAAAAGAATTTTGAAGATCCGCCTTCGATAAGGTAGGTGGCAAGGGTGAACGGTGCCCCGGCAAAGCCGATGAGCGGCACTTTTCGGGCAAGCTCCCGCCGCAGAATGCGGATGGTTTCAAGGACAAAGTCCAGATGCTCTTCAGGATCAGGGATGCGTAGACGGTCAACCGCCTGACGATCACGGACCGGGTCGGGAAAGACCGGGCCGATCTTTTCATGGAATTCAAGGGCCAGACCCATGGCTTCAAGGGGGATGAGAATATCGGAAAACAAAATGGCGGCATCGACCCCGAGAATGTCCACCGGCTGGATGGTGACCTCGGCGGCAAGTTCAGGTGTTTTGCAAAGCTCCAGAAATGTCAGCTTGCTCCGCACCTCCTGGTATTCCGGGAGATACCGTCCTGCCTGGCGCATCATCCATACCGGGGTATAGTCTGTTTTTTTGCCTCTGCAGGCTTTGAGAAAAGTGTCGTTCATCAAAAAGGGGTCCTCAGGTTGTAAGTTGCGGGTTGGAAGGTTTAAAGTTATAAATTACGGGAGTGAAAGTCCCTTGATCGTCAATGTTCAATTTGTCCGGCAGTCATCGGCAGTCCCCATGCCGACAGCGAGGCAATTTTTTTATGCTTTCACCTTTTCTTTCGGAAAATAATTGCAGAAAGGCTCCTCGGCCAGGTAGTCGCCGTTCATGGAATAGGAGCGTGCCCGGCAGCCGCCGCAGACATTGAGATACTCACAGCGGCCGCAGCTGCCCTTGTAAATCTTGAAATTTCTCAATTCCCGGAACAGCTCCGAATTTTCCCAGATATCCTTGAATGACTGTTGGCGGATATTGCCGGCGGATTTCGGGAAATAACTGCAGGGCAGCACTTCACCGTCCACATCAATAAGGCAGATAAGCTGGCCGGCCAGACATCCCTTGCTGCCGCCGGTTGAAAATTTCAGGGTGCGCCGTTTGAAATTTTCACCCTCTTCCTTGGATTTCTGCAGGACTATCCGATAGTAATGCGGCGCGCAGGTGGGACGCACCAGGAGTTCATCCTCCTCTTTTTCCATCTGGTAATGCCAGTTGAGGATATCTTCGTAGTTCTCGGCAGATATCAGTTCATTCATGATGTCATGGCCCCGGCCGGTGGGTACAATCATGAACATGTACCAGGCAGTGGCGCCGATCTTTTTGGCAAGCTCGTAGACCTTTGGTATTTCCTCCTGGTTGCGCTTGGTAAAGGAGGAATTGACCAGGAAGGGGATTTCGTGCTGCCTGAAAAGTTCGGCGGCATGCAGGGTGCCGTCAAAGGCCCCGGGCTGGTTGCGGAAATTATCATGAACGGCAGCAGTCGAACCGTCAAGGCTCAGGGAAACCATCTTTATGCCCGCGTTCTTGATCTCCCGGCAGATTGCATCGGTCACCAGGGTGCCGTTGGTGGCCAGGCACATGCGCAGGCCCTTTTCAGTACCATATGCGGCTATTTCAAAAACATCGTCGCGCAGCAGCGGCTCGCCTCCTGAAAGGACTATCACCGGCTGGGCATAGGAACCGATGTCATCAAGCACCCTTTTGGCTTCGTCAAGGGAAAAATCAGGATGCGCCAAACTCTCCATTTTCGAGGAAGAACGGCAGTGTACACAGTTTAAATTGCAGCGCCTGGTTATCTCCCAGGCAATCCATTTTACGTCAAAGTCCATAAGGATCTCCCCAAAAAAAAAGATAGTTCATGTGACAAAATGAACTAACATTGTTGACCTACATCCGGATAATTATATTGCCGATAAGGCCTCAGGTCAATGTATAAAGGTTAAATAAGAGGTTATTTATTCATTAAAGTAATCACCATATAATATATCGGCCGGGATGCCTGCCTGCCTTTGTATTTGCAGTAAAGGTCAGCAGATAACAGCACAATGTTTTACGATTGGCGGCGGGTTTGTTGAATCGATGGGCATGGTGTACTTTGCCGGCAGTGACGACACGATAAATATTGTTGCAATCAGCAACGCTATATGGGAAATAAGAGGAGTAATTTTTCGATATTCATAATTCCATCTCTCGGTTTGGGATACTTCTTATAAAAAATAACAGGCTGGTTTACAATTAAAAGGAGGAGGTAATGGAAATTAAAAAGGTTCTTGTGCCGGTGGACTTCTCGGAAAACTCCAAGAAGATTCTGGATGCTGCAGGGTATATTAAAGGTGTCTGCCAGGCTGAACTCCATGTCGTGTTTGTCGTCCAGAGTTTTGAAGACTACTCGGGCTTTTTTGTGCCCCATATGCCGATCGCCAAGTTTGAGGACGAGATGGTGCAGGCGGCGGAACAGAAAATGGAGAAATTTCTGCAAGACAATAAAAATGTCGATTCAAAGGTTCTGGTCGGGGATGTGGGAGAGGAGATTATTCGCCATGCGGAAGACAGCGGTATGGATCTTATCATCATGGGCACTCACGGCTATAAGGGACTTGAGAAGGTGATGTTCGGCAGCGTGGCGGAAAAGGTCGTCCGGTCTTCTCCCTGTCCGGTCCTGACCATCAACCCGTATAAAAACCTGTAAACTTATTCAGCGTTCCTGACGGTAGAAGCATTGCCTGAAGACCCGGCTTGACGTCCCGTCTAAGGTAACAGCTTCTCAGCAGGGAAGAGATCGTTTATAGCGGTCTTCCAATGCAGCGGGGTCCGGGGCAGGATGACCTTGCGGGCCCGGAAACTCAGGGATTGAGGATTGCTGCTATAGCGGTGGGGTATTCCGGTTTTTTGGGGCCGGCTGCTTCTTCCAGGTGAAAAAGCCGCTGCAGCAGTTCCCGGAAGGAAATGCCGGGAAAAGCGTAAAAATCAAGTTTCCTGACGCCTGTTTCATGACAGGGGAAACTGGATTTTATTTTTTTCTCCCAGGCGGAAACATTTTCCCCGAGCTTGAAAACCTCCTCCGGGTCAACCGGTGTTGATCCGGAGGATGAGGCTGTTTCCCGAAGGAGCAGTGTGAAATATTCGAGGTTTTCCCGGGCAGAGTCCCGGAACGCGTTCCGGGATGAAATGAACCGCTCCCCGGTTGCATCATTTTCTGCCGGGAGGAAGGCCGGAACCGTGAGGGAAAACAGTTTTTCCGGCGTGCGGCGCCAGGTAATTTCATAGCCGTCAAGCAGGATTGACCCGCTTTCCGGATTGGGGGCGACAGGTAACAGGGATTGCGGGTCTGCAGAGTCGGCGAGGTAAAGTTCGGCCCATGCCTTTACCCGTCGGGGGATAAATCGTCCGGATGATCCGGAAGGATGTTTGTCCGGCATATCATCGGCCTTTGGCTGCTGCGGTGCCGGGCGGCTTTTCAATATTGCCGGTTCATCCGTTTCCGCATCCCCCGGCCCTTCAAGGGATGCGAACAGCTTCTGTTCGAGAGAGAAAATCTGTGCCAGCCCCTGCCTGACCTCTGTTTCTCTTCGGTCAAGAATTTCAGCCAGCTTCAGTATCAGCCTGGCCTGCCATAGGCGCTCTCTGCGAATGGCGCTGGTTTTTGCCTCATCGTCCCGGTGCAGAGCCGAGAAGATACCCCCTACCGAGGTTTCATCCTGATCCCGGACTCGTCCTGTCCCCATCGGGGACCCGGCCAGGGAGGAAAGACGGGAAAACTCATCGGGGCGGCCTGTTTCCATTTGGCGCAGAAGCCGGTTGAAACGGGAAAGATCATCGCCAAGCGGCACCGGGCTATAACCGACAGCCAGGGTTGGGGAGAAAACGCCGCCCCTCTTGTCCGGGGCATCCGATTCGGTCGGCAGGTAATAGAACAGGGCTTCGAAGAAAATGAGAAGCTCGGCCATAGCATGGGACGACGGTACGGTTTCAGGAAAAATAAGTGCTGAATTCAGATTTGCCATATGAGTGCAATTAAAAGAAATATTTCATTGGGCCTGGTGATTTGTGCGTATCTGCTTTTCAATCTCAGGTATGATCCTGAAAGTTTAAGTGCCACCGTAATATCAACCCTGACGCAGCTCCTGATGACCGCACCTTTTGTGGTGGGCTTGACCATCCTGGTCGTATCCTTCATGCAGCGTTCCACCGGCGATCGCCTGCCCTGGGACCGGATTGTCAGGATTTACTGCACCCTGGGCATAATCATCGGTTTTTTCTACGCCTTAAGCGAATACTGGCTCAGGGCCCAATAGCATTGAAGATTTGAGAAATTGAACATTGAAAATTGCAAGTATGTAAATAAGCTTTGAATATCAAGGGTATTACCACAGGCAACTGGTTAGTTCAGAAAATTTTAAATTGGTCAATGTTTTCTTTCAATAAATCTTCGATTTTCAATTTCTCAAATCTTCACTATTCTCACCTGATCAGCGAAGAGTCCGGATGATAGCCTGACGGTACCGTGGTATTGGGTATGACCATGGATTTTTTGCCCAGCAGTGTGCCGGGGTTGGTGACCGAATTGCATCCTGTCTGCACCTGATCACCGAGGATGGCCCCAAGTTTGCGCAGGCCGGTCTTTTCCATGGAATCGGGCGTGGCAACCGAAATATCTCCCTTGATAAAACGCAGGTTTGCCAGCTTGGTCCCTGCTCCCAGGTTGACGTTGTTGCCGAGGATGGAGTCCCCCAGGTAGGCAAAGTGCCCGGCCTTTGCCCCGTCCAGAAAAATAGTATGTTTGGCCTCGGTTACGTGCCCCACAACACACTCCCTGCCGATTAAACAGTTGCCCCGGATATAGGCGCCGTGGCGCACTTCTGTCCGGTCGCCGATGATGGTCGGGGACTTGATGAAGGCGCCCGGCTCCACCAGCACTTCTTTGCCGATCCTGATCCGGCTGCCCTGGAAAATTGCGCCGGCCATGATAACCGAGGCCCCGAGCAGCTGTTTTTCGTTCTGAAATACCTGCAGGCCTCCCCTGGCAACATTACCGTATTTAATCATAAACTGGCCGGATTCCAGCAGGGAGCCGTTGTAATAAACCAGGGTTTGCTGCAGAGGCTCGCCATCCCGAATCATCTCCGGGCTAAATTTGGTATAGTGCTGGATTTCAAGGTAATGCTTCAGGTTTTTCAAGGCAATCCAGACCTGCTCATCAGGCCGGATAAGTTCGGGGTGTTCCCAGGAGGACAGATCAAAAAAAGAGTGTGCAGAAAGCATAATAACGGTCCAAAATTTTTGTTATACGGATACGGCGTATCTGTGTGCCGGGCAGCCTTTAGTCTTGCCGGTTTCAGCCCTGCCGCAATTATTTATTCTCATTAAACAGGAGGGATACCACTGATTTTTTCGCAATTAACACCTACCAATATTTGATTTAGCAAGGGTTTCAGAATTAACTGTTGACCGATTACATAAAAAAGAATATCGCAAATAAGCAACAAAAAAACGAGCCGGTGGGAAGGAAGTATGCAGAGCTTGACTTCACTCCTGCCAGTGTTTAGATTCACAACACCATAACATTATAAAAAGAAGATGGCAGTACGGAACGTTTGACGCCCGGAAAGCGGACAGACAGAATGTTTCCAGCTGGAAACTTTATCATAACAGGAGGATATACCGGTGGGTTTTGATGATTCGATTCATGCCAATCTCGATGATTTTGCAGAGAGGCAGGATATTGAGATACCAGATGAATTGCCCTTGATGGCGGTTCGTGATGTCGTAGTTTTCAATTCCATGATCATACCGCTTTTTGTCGGCAGGTCGTCTTCCGTGGCTGCGGTCAATGAGGCGCTTTCCAGGGACAAGCTCCTGGTGCTCCTCACCCAGAGGGACGCCACCCAGGAAGAGCCTGAGACCAAAGATCTTTACGACGTGGGCATGGTGAGCATGATCATGCGAACCTTGAAACTGCCCGATGGCCGGCTTAAAGTCCTGGTCCAGGCATTGACCAAGGCCAAAATAAAAGAGTTTCTGCAGAAAGATCCGTTTTTCAAGGTAAAGGTCGAGGTCATGGAAGATCAGGAGCTCGCCGAAATCACCGTGGAAGTCGAGGCGCTGATGCGCACGGTGCGGGAGCAGACCGAGAAGATCATGTCCCTGCGCGGCATCCTTTCCTCGGATCTCATAATGATCATGAACAATATTGATGATCCGGGCCGGCTGGCTGATCTGGTTGCCTCCAACCTGCGGTTGAAGATCCCCGAAGCCCAGTCTATTCTCGAATCTTTCGATCCGGTGGAAAAACTCAAACTGGTGGCCGAATACCTCAATAAGGAGCTCGAGGTATCGACCATGCAGGCCAAGATCCAGACCGAGGCCAAGGAAGAGATGACCCGTTCGCAGCGGGAATATTATCTGCGCGAGCAGCTGCAGGCCCTGAAAAAAGAACTGGGCGATGTGGATGACCGGGCCCAGGAAATCGAGGAACTGCAGGAAAAGATCCGGAAGGCCAGGATGCCTCTCTATGCCAGAAAGGAGGCCTTCAAGCAGCTCAAACGGCTGGAGATGATGCATCCCGACTCATCCGAAGCCGGCATTATCAGGACCTATCTGGACTGGCTGATCGAGGTGCCCTGGAGCAAGGGCAGCCGTGACCGGCTGGACCTGAAAATTGCCCGGGAGGTCCTCGATACCGATCACTACGGTCTTGAGAAGATAAAGGAAAGGATACTTGAATACCTGGCAGTCCGTAAGCTCAATAAGTCAACCAAGGGTCCGATCCTCTGCTTTGTCGGTCCCCCCGGTGTCGGCAAGACCTCGCTCGGCCAGTCGATTGCCAGGGCTTTGGGACGCAAGTTCCATCGTATTTCCCTCGGAGGCATGCGGGATGAGGCGGAAATTCGCGGCCACCGACGAACCTATATCGGCGCCATGCCGGGCCGCATCATCCAGGGGTTGAAAACCGTCGGCACCAACAACCCGGTCTTCATGATGGACGAGATCGACAAGGTGGGCTCCGATTACCGCGGGGACCCTTCCTCGGCTCTTTTGGAAGTGCTGGACCCGGAGCAGAATTTTTCCTTTTCAGATCATTACCTGAATATCCCCTATGATCTGTCCAAGGTGATGTTTATCACCACGGCGAATCTTACCGACACCATTCCCTCCCCCCTGCTTGACCGAATGGAAATCATCCGGCTGGCCGGATATACCCTGGAGGAAAAGCTCGAGATCGCCAACCGCTATCTCCTGCCGAGGCAGATCAGTGAAAACGGTATTGCTGAAAAACACATCAAGCTCAACGATGATACCATAAAACGGGTTATCTCCCATTATACGAGAGAGTCCGGCCTGCGGAACCTGGAGCGTGAGATCGGCAAAATCTGCCGCAAGGTGGCGAGAAAGATTGCCGAGGGTTCACGCGGTCCTTATGTCATTTCCAAACAGACACTGCCCAAGTATCTGGGTCCGCCGAAGTTTGAGCCGGAGTGTGATATCGAGACCATTGATCAGCCCGGTCTGGTTACCGGCCTGGCCTGGACGGAGACCGGCGGTGAGCTGCTCTACGTTGAAACCATCATTATGAAGGGCAAGGGAAATCTTATCCTGACCGGTCAGCTCGGTGATGTAATGCAGGAATCGGCCAAGGCGGCCTTGAGTTACTGCAGATCCAGGATGGACACACTGAAATTGGACGAATCCTTTTTTGAAGAGATGGACATCCATATACATGTGCCGGCCGGGGCCATACCAAAGGACGGTCCATCCGCCGGCGTCACCATGGCCACTTCGCTCTACTCGGCGCTTTCCAAGAAAAAGGTGGCCTGGGACGTTGCCATGACGGGCGAGATAACCCTGCGGGGCCGGGTCCTTCCCATCGGCGGCCTCAAGGAGAAGGCCCTTGCCGCACTCCGCTCAGGTATTAAAAAGGTCATTATCCCGGAACGCAACCAGAAGGATCTGGTGGAAATTCCCAAGAACATCCGTGAGAAAATGGATTTCATCCCGGTGAAGAACATGGACCAGATCCTGAAAGTCGCCTTCCGGGAAACAAAACAGAAAAAGAGGGCGTGTAAGGCGTGACAGACAGTTTTGAGTGTTGAGTTTTGAGTTGAAAAACAGGGGGCAGGGATCGGGGGCCGGGAAAGACAGTTTTGAGTTTTGAATTTTATCAGGTAACGAGACAACCTGATGATTGACAGAGTTTTGAGTTAACTACAACCCACAACCGACAACCTACAACCCACAACCGACAAGCCGACAACCAACAAATTATGCTTCTGAAAGCTGACACCCGACACCCGACACCTGGCAACTGAAACTAAGAACTCAAAACTCAAAACTCAAAACTGTATGTAACTTCCCAAGTCAAACCCGCAATGAGGACCTAGCGACTATCCCGATATCATGACTTTTCTTGGCCTGCGCCTTCCAGTATTGCTCCTGTTTCTGCTCGGTTTTCCTCTTCTGTGGCTTCTGTGGGTCGGGGTTTATGCCATAAGCCCCGGGCCGTCTGCGGCCGGCAGCCGGATTGAGGTAGTAATTCCGAACCATACAAGACTTGCGGCCATAGAAAAAATCCTGGCCGAAAACAAGGTGATAAAGGAGGATCCCCGCTTCGCCATGCTGACCGTACTGACCGGCGCCGCTACCAGGCTGCGGGCCGGGGAATATGCATTTGCCCCGGGCTCCACGCCGCTGGAAATCATTGACCTTTTAAAGCGAGGCAGGGTGCTGTACCGGCCGGTTACCATTCCGGAAGGTACGGACATGGTAAATATTGCCCGGATACTGCAGGAGGCCGACATCTGGATTGATCCGCAACGGTTTCTCCAGCTGGCACATGATCCTGAAATGTTGAAAAATCTGGGAGTTAACAGCGGCAGCCTGGAAGGCTATCTGTTCCCTGACACTTACTATCTGTCAAAGGGGCAGCAGACCGAGGCGGAAATCATCAGGATGATGGTGCGCAGACATTTCCAGGTTTATAATGATATTGTCGGGCAGGCAGGGATAGAACTTCCCGAACTGTCACATCATGAAATCATTACCCTTGCTTCCATTGTGGAAAAAGAAACGGGCATCCCGGAAGAGCGCCCATTGGTTGCCAGTGTTTTTCTGAATCGCCTGGCAAGAGGCATGCGCCTGCAGGCCGATCCCACCGTCCGATACGGCATGAAAGATCCCACCGGTTCCCTGACCCGGGATGAACTGCAGCAACCTTCCCCTTATAACACCTACAGTATATCCGGGCTGCCGCCGGGCCCGATTACCAATCCGGGCCGGGCGTCCATTGAGGCGGTCATCTCCCCGGCCAGGACGAAGTACCTCTATTTTGTAGCAAAGGACGACAAGGCCCACAGTTTCTCAAAAACATTAGAGGAACACAACCGGGCGGTTTCAACTTACAGGAAGAAGAAATAGAGACATTTCCAGCTGTCAGACCTTTACTTCCAGCAGATCTTTCAACACCGCGCTTTTCATCTTCTGTTCAGCCTTGACCTTGATATCAAGCCAGATGGAACTCGTGATGCGGCCTTGGGCAATCAGGGCTTCCGCCAGCGGGCCGAAGAGTTTCTGGCTTTCGTGCAGCGATTTTTTCAGGATAAGCCGGAAGTTATCGAGTTCGTTCTCGTTGACCACGAGATTGGCGCTGAGGGATAAGGCCTGAAGGTCATAAAGGGTTTGGAATTCAGGGCCGATAAGGGTGTAGTGGATATTGCGCCGCCTGATCATGGCCATTTTCCGCATGAAATTATACAGCCGGTTCTTGCTGAGGTGTTCTTCCCCAAAGCGGCTGTGTTGCACCACGGCGGCAAAGGGGGCGAACTCCATGCGGTCCAGGGCCTCTTTCGTACTTTTTGCAAGTGCCGGCAGAAATCCTTCTTCCTCATAAGCATCGCGGACAGTATCAAACTCCGATCCTTTGTCCATGAGGATAAGGACCATGGAGGTGTCTTCGATCACCTCTTTTTCCTGCACCTGGCCGCTTGATAACCAGCTGATATCAGGTGGCGGCGGCGGCGTGATCGTTACTTTGCGGGCGCCTGCCGGTCCGCCGGCAATAATTTTCTTGATCTTTTTACCCTGCAGGGTGCCGTCCGGTTTCAGTTCAAACGGCTTCTGGCAGTTGGGGCAGCCGAGTTTGAGCAGGTTGCCGGGCGGCAATTTGTCAAGGGCGGCCTGAATTTTTGTTTTCTGCGGGTCCGACAGGTTGAGAGGCTCGTGGCAGTTTGGGCAGATATCTATCATGGCAGTCTCCTGGAAAGATTTCAGCTTAGCGTATTTCCTTCTTTTTCATGGACAGGCCGGAAATACCGGAGGTGGCTTCACCGCGGGCCGCCTTGATCTTGTCAAGTCCACGGCCGATGGCGCTCTTGCGCGAACCGTAAATCTTGGCGGTTTCTTCGCTGATAAGTCCATATTCGTAAAGTTCTAGGATATGCTGGTCAAAGGTCTGCATACCCAGGGCGGAGCCGTCCTCGATAATATCATAATAGGTGCGGTCTTCGCTTTCACCGTTGATTATAAGGTCGCGGACCCGCAGGTTGTTGGCCATGATTTCAAAAGCGGCAACCCGGTCGCCGCCCTCCTTGGGCAGCAGCCGCTGGCAGATGACGTAACGGATGGTGTCAATGAGCCGGTTTCTGATCTGGGGCTGTTCATCCTGCTCGAAAAAGCCGAGGATGCGGTTGATGGTCTGGCCGGAATCAACCGTATGTAGGGTGCTCATCACCAGGTGCCCTGTTTCTGCTGCGGCGAGACCGATCTCCATGGTTTCCCGGTCGCGCATCTCGCCCACCAGGATGACCTTGGGCGCCTGGCGCAGGGCGGCTCGCAATCCATTGGCAAAGGAGTCGAAATCGTTGCCCAGCTCCCGCTGGTTAAAGGTGCATTTTTGATGGGGATGCACGAATTCAATGGGATCCTCCAGGGTTACCACGTGCACCATATCTCTCCTGTTGATCTTGTCGCATAAGGCTGCCAGAGTGGTGGATTTACCGGAACCGGTGGCACCGGTGACCAGGATAAACCCGTTGATTTCATTGGTCATCTCGTTGAAGGCGTCAGGCAGGTTGAGAGACTTAATCGTCGGAATGGTGTTTTCCATCTTACGCATGACAATGGAAAGATGACCCTGCTGGGTGAAAATATTAACCCTGAAACGGGCCCGGTTCGTCAGGCCGTGGGAAAGGTCGCAGGAGCCGTGCACCGCGAGATCATCCAGCAGCCGTTTATTCCCGTGGATAAGGTTCAGCGCCGCCACCTCGGTCTGGAACGGGGTCAATTCCTGGATCTCGGGATTTACTTCAATTGGAACGAGCTGGCCCGCGGTTTCAACCTGCAGCGGTTTTGCCACCGTAAAGTTGAGGTCTGAAACCTTTTCATATGATTCTAGCATGTTGGTAATCCAGTAGTTTACTTCGGGTAGCTTCATGGTACACCTCAGGCAAGGAATGGATAAGTTGTCATTTTCGGAAGCAATTGTAATAAAGAGATGAAATGAAAGCGAGTTTTTTATGATTAAAATATGAATATCAGATTTTAAGGTGTATTTGAATCAAAGCTGCCTGGTTTGCGGGAGAAAATTTTAATTCAGCCAACCTGAAGACTGCCGGCGAAATAATCTCTGACTGACCGCAGTATTTAACCGACAAAAATTTCATCGAATTTTCTGAAAAAAAGTTCAAGCTGATCCCCGGGCAGGGCGTTAATGCCCGCGGCCGCTTCCCTGCCGCCGCCGGTGGCAAAGGAACGGCAGAGAGAATCCGCTCCCTGCTTGTTGTGCAGCGGCGCCCGGATATTTACCCGGTACGTACCATCCGGGTTGCGGGTGAGAAGACCATGGGCCAGGTCCGGCTCCTCCTGGGCCTTGAGATTGCTGAATACCCCTGAAACCCGCCGGGCCCATGGTTCAGCCGGCAGTTCATATATTATGCCTGCCGCGGTAACCCGGACAGGTTCAAACTTCAAGGCTGATTCCATGTCATTCCGGTATCCTTTGCGCAAGCCGGTGATCGCATCGGAATGGGCCCAGAAATCAAGCGGATCAGAATAGGGCATGACCGCCCTGTAAAGTTCCTGCGGCGGATAAAAGAGATCGGCAACGGCAAGACCGTAGCCATTGTAGTTTAACAGTTCTCCGAGTTCCTGCAGCCTGCTGATGGATTGGTCGTCCAGGGAAAGTGGAGCTGCGGCCCGGCGGGCTGCAGCGTGCAGGTTGTCGCCAAAGGCACCGACAACCGCCCAGGCGCGATATTTACCCTGGAGCAGATGATCTGCAATAAGCGAGGTGCAGGTATCCGGGTTTGGATCAATATGTGCCGTGAGGTTCTCGGACGAGGGGATACTGCCGGCAAAATGATGATCCAGGTACAAAATACTGCATCCGGCTGCCAGCAGTGACTGTAGGGCATCACGGTTGCTGTCCAGTGAAATGTCAAGAACCGTGACATGGGCATTATCGACGCCGGTGAGCCGCTGCAGCAGCCTGATGTCACGCTTTACTCCGGTTACGAGTTCGGCTTCCGGCCTGGGTTCCTGCAGCCGCAGTTGATGCAGGGCGCATATGCCATCCGCATCACCGTTGAAAACATCGAAGTATTTCATGGCATTTGTTTGTTTGTTCGTTGTTGGTAGTGGGTTGTTGGTTGTTAGTTGTTAGTGGTTGGTTGTTTGTTGTGGGTTGTGGGTTGTAGTTAACTCAAAACTCTGTCAATCATCAGGTTGTCTCGTTACCTGATAAAATTCAAAACTCTGTCAATCGTCGGCAGTAGTATATTTGCCGACAAAACTGTCTTTTCCCGATCCCTAGAATTCCGGCAGACTGAAATCAATGGGGGTGCCGATGCCCGCCAGGGAAAAGAGCAGGTATAAACTGGAATCCCCGGCATTCCTGTTGGCGGCCAGCTCGACATTCCAGCAGGGATTGTGATAAATCAGGCTGAAGGTCGAGTCCACCGTCGTGTCGGAAGACAGGGAGTAGGTTGTGTCCATCTTGACGGAAAAGCGCTGTGACAGCCTGGTTTCAAAATATGCCCTTATCTCATGGAGTGATTCACCTTCGGCATCGGTATAAAAGTATGGAGAATCTATGTCAGGGTGCAGTTTATAGCGGTAATCGAGGTTCAATCTACTGCCGCGCCTGTTTTTATACTGCGCCTCCAGGCTGTAGGTCGTTATGCCTTCTCCGTAGGCGCTGAGCGTGGTTTCGTAACGGAAATAAAGGTTTTCAAAACTCCTGATGATAAATTCAAAGTAAATGTCTGAAAACGGGTGGCTGTCGGCATCGATATCATATACCTGGTTGATTTTGAATGAACTG
The DNA here is from genome assembly GCA_963783905.1 of uncultured delta proteobacterium. Classification (GTDB taxonomy): domain Bacteria; phylum Desulfobacterota; class Desulfobulbia; order Desulfobulbales; family BM004; genus BM004. Next base: position 60,053 of record CAWAPG010000017.1, read on the forward strand.
AAATTGCTGCGGAAAAGAGCGGTTTCATTCGTTCGGATGGCCCGGAAATAATTATTCAGGCCGTACTGGATCCAGTTTTTTTCAAGAATCCGGTCCTCGTCGTCCAGGATGGGCAGGTCGTTCTGGTTCGTGCCCTGTACCAGCAGATATGAAATTTCCGGCCGCATGGCGTGCCGGAAGGTCTTGTAATTCTTGACCGAAATGTCGTAATCGCGGCTCAGGGTCGTAGCACCCGACAGCAGGACATTGTAAAACGTCCTGTGCTCAAAATCCCTGCCGGCCCAGATTTTTTCCGATATGGGATCCTGCGGTTTGATGAAATACAGGGTTTCCCGGAGCCCTACCAGATAGGAGGATTCAAGGTACGGTGAAAAGGCGATGGGCCCGTTGAGCTGGGGATAGAGATCGAAACGGTGCGCACTTACCCCCTCATCCCGCCAGTAATAGACATACTCGGTGCCCCAGGTCAGGTCCAGCGGGGTCTTCATAAACGGGAGAAGACCGGAATAGGCAATCCTGGGAACGGCCCAGGGCGGTGTTACTTCATCCTGGGAATCCCGGAGATCGTCGATAATGTTTATTTCCGACTGGAGATCGGTTGTTTTCCATACCTTGGAAAGCTGCAGGGTATTGTCGCGCAGATCAACGGTTTCGGCCTGGAAGCCCCGGTTGTAGAGGGCAAGAAAATCACTGTTGCTGCGGTCAAAGCCGATGATGCCCTTTTGGAATTCCTGCAGGTAGTCTTGGTCTGAAACCAGATCAATATCCAGTTTGGCCACCAGCCGGTCGCCGAAATCATGATCCGCCTTGCCCCTGATCCAGTAACGGGTTGAATTAGTCCGCACGAAGTTGTCCGACTTGAAATTATTTCCAGGGGTATCCTCCAGCTGGTCATCGAGATAGTTGAACATGAATGTGCCCCTGGAATTGAAGTCGGCAATATAGCGGAATTCTCCCGCCAGTATAGGACCGCGCTCGGAATAATATCCCGGATATAGCGTCATGTCGTAGCTCGGGGCAAGATTGAAGAAAACCGGGGTGATAATCCCGTTGCCGTTTCGGCTTGATGTTGAATACTCCGGAAAGAGCAGGCCGCTGCTCTTGTCGGTCCTGATCGGAATGGGAATGTACGGCAGGTAGAAAACCGGAATATCCCTGATCCGGAAGGTGGCATGCTTCAGTTTGGCATAATCATTTATGGTTACTGTGACATCGCGGCTCCAGAAGGACCAGTCCGGGGCCTTACCCTTTTTCGGCGGGCAGGTGGTGAGCTTGCCGTTGACAAAATGGTAGGATTGTATGCCGGTTTTTTCGATGAGATCGGCACTGGCGGACATGTTGGTGCCATGCCAGAACATGGAGGCGTCCTTGAAAAGCCCGACCTGTTCGACAAGATTTATATGGGCCTCTGAGGCCCGTATTTCCTCATTTTTATCCAGGAGGTGCAGGTCGCCGGTGGCGTCAACGGAATTCGCATCAACATTGTACTGGATTCTGTTTGCCTCAATCTTCAGGCCGGTGGGGGTTTCATCCCGGTACTGCTGCAGGATGACCCCACCTTCTGCAATGATCTTTTCAGGGTTCTGCTGGTGCGTGATCTGGTCGGCGGAAATTTGCCAGGGCAGGAAATCTTCAGCACCGGCGGCAACACCGGGTTGAAATGCCAGGATGAAAATAGCGGCCAGTACGGCCGGCATGAGCTTAATGCATAGTAAAACGGGTTTCAAACCCATTGCTCCCTGTTTCATTCATCCATAATAGTGCTCTGGCCGGCCGGTTATTCCTTCAGAACCGCACCGGTGCTTCCGGAGGTGACCAGCTTGGCATAGCGGGCAACATACCCTGAGGTTATGTTGGGCTTTGGCGGCTGCCATTCCCGGCGGCGCCGCTCCAGTTCCGCTTCGTCTACCATGAGCTCGAGTTTTTTTGCCGGGATGTCGATGGCGATGGTGTCGCCTTCCTGTACCAGAGCGATTGGACCTCCTTCTGCGGCCTCGGGGGAAATATGGCCGAGACAGGCGCCCTGGGTGCCGCCGGAAAAACGGCCGTCGGTGAGCAGGGCCACGCTTTTGCCCAGACCCATGCCGATAATGGCCGATGTTGGTGAGAGCATCTCCGGCATCCCCGGTCCGCCTTTGGGGCCGCAATAACGGATGACCACCACATCGCCGGGCTTGATTTTGTTGCCGAGGATGGCGGCCTGCGCCTCTGATTCGGAATTGAAAATCCGGGCCGGTCCCTGGTGAGTCAGCATTTCATCGGCAACTGCAGTCTGCTTGACCACCGCCCCGTCCGGCGCCAGGTTGCCGTACAGCACGGCGATGCCGCCCTTTTCATGATAGGGGTTGTCAACGGAGCGGATGATCTCATGGTCGAGGACCTTGACATTGGCGAGATTCTCTCCCAGGGTCTTGCCGGTTACGGTCATGACATCCTTGTGGATGAGATTCTTCTTCGTCAACTCGGAAATAACCGCCGGGACGCCGCCGGCTTCATCGAGCTGCTGCAGGCTGTGCGGCCCTCCCGGAATAAGGGAGCAGAGATGCGGTGCCTTGCCGCTGACAACATTGAAAAGCCCCAGGGCAAGATCAACCCCGGCCTCCCTGGCAATGGCGGGTACATGCAGAACGGTGTTGGTGGAACAACCCAGGGCCATGTCAACCGCAATGGCATTTTCAAAGGCTTCAAGGGTTGCAATGTCGCGGGGCCTGATGTTTTTTTCCAGCAGGTTCATGACCGCCATGCCTGCATGTTTGGCAAGACGCAGCCTGGCAGCGGCAACAGCGGGAATGGTGCCGTTGCCGGGCAGGCCGAGGCCGATGGCCTCGGTGAGACAGTTCATCGAATTGGCGGTGAACATCCCGGCACATGAACCGCAGCCGGGGCAGGCGGAATCTTCGAGATCACACAGCTCCTCCTCGGTCATGGTGTTGGCCTTGACCCGGCCCACACCTTCAAAGACGCTGACCAGGTGGACATCCTTGCCCTGGAAACGGCCGGTCAGCATGGGGCCGCCGCTGACCATAACCGCCGGGATATTCACCCGCAGCATGGCCATGAGCATCCCCGGGGTGACCTTGTCGCAGTTCGGTATCATCACCATGGCGTCAAAGGGATGGGCCTGGGCCATGATTTCCACGGAGTCGGCGATGATCTCGCGGCTGGCCAGCGAATATTTCATGCCGGTGTGGTTCATGGCAATTCCATCACAGACGCCGATCGTGCCGAAGGCTATCGGGGTGCCGCCGGCAATCCTGATCCCGGCCTTGACCGCGTCCAGTATTTTGTCCAGGTGAATATGCCCGGGGATTATTTCGTTGTGGGCATGGGCTATGCCGATCAGGGGCCGGCTTATCTCTTCGTTGGTGTAACCCATGGCTTTCATCAGAGAGCGATGGGGAGCCCTTTCAATTCCTTTTTTGATGAGGTCGCTTCGCATGTTTTACGTCCTGTTTTTAATGATATTCCGGGTAAGAAAAGTTTTATCTGTCATATTCTGATAAAATTTTGTACATTGCCGCGCCGCGCGGCCGGGTGAATAACATAACAATTATGATTGTTTGTGCTCAGGCAAACGGTTAATGTTCTTGTTCTGTTAAGTGATATTTAGTATCAGTGGAGGAATCTACGCAGAGCGGTCCCGGGTGTCAAGAAAAATGCGCCGAGGGTGTTCCGGTGTTGCGCCACTTTTGATGCCGCGGTTTAACCGGGGCGGCCAAAATAGCCTTGATTATCACAATGGCATGCATTAAATTGTCGAATTTATGAACTAATTCAGTAATTTTTTTAATAAATCCGGTTCAGCGGGCTGAAACCGGGCAACAGACTGCACTCGGTATATGAAACATCTATTTGGACCGGTCAATTCAAGACGTCTTGGACTTTCCCAGGGCATTGACCTGCTGCCGCCGAAAACCTGCAATTTTAATTGCATCTACTGTGAGATTAATAAAGCGCCGCAGCTCTCCTGCGACCGGGGGGAGCATGTACCCACCGAGACCATACTTGCTGAAATTGACGGGCTGCTGCAGGATGAGGCCCGGGTCCGCGCCCTTGATGTTTTCACCATTACCGCATCGGGAGAACCCACCCTGCATACCGGCATCGGCAGAATCATAGAACATATCAAGAAGAAAACCGAGAAGCCGGTAGCCATCCTGACAAACGGATCCCAGTTGTATCTTCCCGAAGTGCGGCAGGACCTGCTGGCAGCAGACATCGTTATCCCTTCCCTGGATGCCGCCAGACCGGAGAGTTTCCGGCGGGTGAACCGGCCGGCAAAATGCAGCGTTGACCTGGAAAGAATTATCCAGGGACTTGCCGACTTCAGCCGGGAATTTAATGGTGAAATCTGGCTTGAGATACTTCTGGTTGAAAACATCAATGACAGACCGGAGGATATTGTTGCGCTGCAAAAGGCCATCAGCAGGATCAGGCCCACCAGGGTGCAGTTGAACACCGTGGCCCGGCCCCCGTATGAAACATTTGCAAAACCGCTGACCCACAGGAGAATGGAAGAGGTTAAGGCGGAGATCGAAAAGGGATATGACGGTCCGGTTGATATCCTGGCGGGCGGCAGGGAGAGTGAAGTCAGTGATTCAGGCAAAGGAAGAGATGTCGAGCCGTCATCATTATCCACTCCGGAGATCGAAGATGAAATTGTGGCATTGCTCCTGCGGCGGCCATGCACAGCCGGTGATATCGCGGCCGCCCTGAAGCTGAATGTCGACCAGGCGGCCGGGATTCTGAAGCACATGGAAAGCGGCGGTCGCCTGTCGGTAAAAATACATGGCGGCAAGAAATACTACAGGGCCCTGGCGGCCCAGAAAACAGCAAATGAGTAAACTTGTCGACAATTTGCTGGGAAAATTGGACCAGCTGAAAAGGAAGGTTATGACAGATACGGAAACAAATAGCGATAAACAGAAAGAGCCTGCGGACAACCCGGTTAAAAGCAAAGAGGCAGTTGATTCCAATGGCGATGGCCCGGCGGCCGGTGCCGAGAAGAAGGGGCGCAGACCCGGCCGGCCCAGAAGAAAGAACACCAAAGTAAAGCCCAAAACCACTGCCGCAGCCGCGCCGAAAGAAACAGCCCGAACACCGCGGAAACAGCAGAAAAAAACGGTCCCAAAAAAGAAAAAAGAGACAAAACCGGCGGCAAAAAAGCAGGTTACAAAACCGGCGGCAAAAGAGCAGGTTTTAAAACTGCTTATCAATGCCGAGGAGCCTGAAGAGTGCAGGATTGCCCTTCTGGAAGACGGCAGGCTTGAGTCTTTTCATGTGACCAACGTTGTGCATGAGCAGACCAAGGGCAATATTTACAAGAGCCGGGTTTCCGCAATTGAACCGAATCTGCAGGCCGCCTTTGTTGATATCGGCACAGGCAAAAATGGTTTTTTGTCATTCAATGAAATACATCCGGAGTATTATATCAGTGACAAGGCGGCCCAGAAGCACTGGAAGGATCTGCATATCCAGGAAGTCATCAAAAAGGGGCAGGAACTGCTGGTCCAGGTCGTCAAGGAGGCCACCGGCAACAAGGGTGCCAGCATCACCACCTATCTTTCCCTGCCGGGGCGATTCCTGGTCCTGATGCCCGGCAGTGACAGCCACGGCATTTCCAGGAAGATCGAGGACGAGGAGGAGCGGTCCAAGCTGCGCACCATGATGAACTCCCTGAATATTCCGGAAGGAATCGGGTACATCATCAGGACCGCCAGCAAGGAAATAACCAAAACCGCACTGCAGAAGGACCTGCGGTATCTCCTCAGGTTGTGGAACGAGACGAAAAAGAAGGGGCAGACGGTGCAGTCGCCGGCATTGATCTACAAGGACCAGGATATTATCGCCAAGGTTCTGCGCGACTACTACACCTCGGATATCCAGGAAATTCTGGTGGATACCGGGGAAGCGCAGAAACAGGTGAAGGATTTTCTAAAGCTGCTCCCTGCCAAGCAGGGCAAGACCATGGTGCGGGTGCACCAGGGTTCACGGCCGATATTTAACCAGTATGCGGTTGAGGACCAGATTGAACAGATTTACCAGCCCGTGGTCAAGCTGCCGTCGGGCGGTTCCATCGTCATAAACCCGACAGAGGCGCTGGTGGCGATTGATGTGAACTCCGGGCGCACGGCCAAGGATAAAAATTTTAATGAAACTATTTTTCTGGCCAACATGGAAGCAGCAGCAGAACTTGCCAGGCAGCTGCGCCTCCGCGACCTGGGCGGGCTCATAGTCGTGGACTTCATAGACATGCGCAACGCGCGCCACATCAGGGAGGTTGAAAAGCAGGTTAAGGCGAGCATGAAGCGGGACCGGGCCAAGGTGGATATCAGCCGGATCTCCAAGTTCGGCCTCATGCAGATATCCCGCCAGAAGCTGGGGCGGCCGATCCAGATGGGAAGCTATCACGTCTGCGAGTATTGCCAGGGGCGGGGGGTCACCCGCTCGGTGGAGACCCAGTCGCTTTTCTACCTGCGCCGCATCCAGACCGGGCTGGCCAATAAACAGGTTGTGGGAGTCAAGTGCAGGCTGCCGGTAAAAGTTGCCCAGTACCTGCTGAACAACAAGCGCGAGGAACTCCTGGAAATGGAGAAAAATTACGGCGCCCAGGTCAAAATAGAGCCCGCCCCTGAAATGACGCCCGCCGACAACCAGATAGAGTTCATCAAGGCGGACAATAATCAGGACCGGTAATTCCGGCCCCTTTGTTATCGTGTTTTGTGACGGAAAACGCTCTTGTGGATTAGGCAATTATAAGGTATAAGAGCACGCAATAAAAAACAATGCGCCTGTAGCTCAGTTGGATAGAGTGCCGGACTACGAATCCGTAGGTCGCAGGTTCGAATCCTGCCAGGCGCGCCAGTAATAGAAAGGGTTTAGCCAGTTAACGGTTAAGCCCTTTTCCTTTTGGTTAGATGCTGGTCAGATGAAACTGATACAAAACGATCAATCGAGACCAAGGGGGACGGTCAATATTTCCACTGTCCACCTTGATACTTTAAGAATCATTCACGACTCAGAAGAGATAGCACACAGCGTAAGTCGCTAAGTGAGGATTTAATATAGGTATCTTGACTTGAGGAAGCTGCAGGTAAGAGTGATCTAATATTAATTTTTCCTTTAAAGAGTCAAGCAAAAGACTTGACCCCTTTCCCAACTCAAAACTGCCTTTCATCTCCAATGTCTGCTGAAGAATTATATACCCTCCGAATCCACCATCTTTCATCAGCGGCTTCATCTCTCTTTTAATCGTCATGCCATTCTTAAGTTTAAAGTAATCAATCCGATGTTTCCTGCTTTCAAGGGCTTTGCGCATATTCTCAAAATAATTTTTGGCATCAGCCAGTTTATTCTCAATGCTCTGCAGGTAAAGCCGCAGGTTGCGGGTCTCCAGAATTTCCTGCGGAATGCCGGTATGTTTTTCAAACAGCGTGTTCCAGCGCAGGACATTGTTCCTTTCGTCAAGAATCAGGATGCCGGTGTTGTCCAGGGCGTCAATTACCGGCTGCAGCAGCCATTTTTGCTTGTCAATTTCTTTCTCCTGCATTCTGCTCCGGGTTATATCCTTGTATTTTCCCCGAACGCAGAGAAGCTGGCCGTTATCTTCTGAAAATACAGGCGTTGCAATAATATGGCGATAATATGCTTTGCCGTCCCTGTGGAAGGTGATGACCTGGTCGCAGAGCCGCCGCCCGGCAATTGATCCCTCCACGCAGGTCTTTATTCTTTCAACTTCCGAGGCGTCCATGAAATCATAGATGCTTTTTCCCAGGACCTCTTTCTCCGGACTGCCAAGTATCTTTTCCGCATCGCCGGAAAGATAGGTGAATGTCAGGTCCCGGTCCAGTTCGAAGATCAGATCGCCGCTGGCCAGAACAATATCCGCAAACCGCTGTTCGTTGGTCTGCAGCTGTTCTTCAATGATCTTTTTCTGCACGATATGATAGGACAGCCTGGTCAGCAGGTTTTCAACGTCGTTTTCAGCTTCCGGTTTTTCCGGGTCGCCACCCTTCAGGATATTTCGGCCGGCAGCAAGAAATTTGTCATACGGTCCGTAAAGTCTGTTGGCTATCTGAACCTGCAGCTCAAACGAGGCGGTTCTGGCGCCGTTCAGGATAGAGGACAGGTACGACTGCGTCACGCCGAGACGATCAGCCAGCCTCTGTTGGGTGCCGCCCTTTTTTTTATACGCCTTGTAAAAATGCTTGGCCGCCGCCAGAAAAAGATCCTTGTGTTTTACATTCAATGCAATACCCTCGCTTAAGCTATCAGGTTTCAGGTTTCAGCTATCAGGTTTCAGGTTTCAGGAAACAGCTTAAATAGCTAATAGTTTATTTTTTATTAACCACGGACGAACACGGACGAACACGGACAAAAGATCTGTTCATTGTGCGACCTGCACAACGAACAAGTTGCCACCCTACGGGTATAATGTTCCCATCCGTTTGTCTGACAATCGTTGATTTGTTTCGTTAATCAACAATCGTCGGCAGCTTTGTATGCCGACAACCGGTGACACTGTAAATAAAGCCACGTCGGCTTTATCTACGTCTGTTTCTGTCTTTGTCTGTCCTTGTCCGTGCATGTCCGTGGTTAATCAATCTCTTTTTGTTTTTTTAATCACAGACGGACACGGACGAACACGGACAAAAGATCTGTTCATTGTGCGACCTGCACAACGAACAAGTTGCCACCCTACGGGTTTTGAGTTTTCTATCCGCGTAGCGGTGACACTGTAAATAAAGCCACGTCGGCTTTATCTATGTCTGTTGTTGTCTTTGTCTGTCCTTGTCCGTGCATGTCCGTGGTTAAATATAAATTTTTTCTATTGTTAGGTTTCAAACTTTTCAGAGTACAAACCGTTTTATCTCAACCTTGGGATGATAGAAATTGATCAGAAGACCGACTTCAATGCCCGTTGCCTTCAGATAGTTCAGCAACTGTGCTTCATGAATTTTATTCACCTTTTCAACTGTTTTAAGCTCTATGAGAACACTATCTTCGACAACTAAATCAGCAAAATAGTCACCTACTATTTCTCCTTTGTATACAATCTTCAGTGGAACTTGACTTGCAGGTTTCAAGCCACGCTCTTTAAGTTCAACTTGAAGAGCATTCTCATATACTTTTTCAAGAAAACCAGGACCGAGAATTTGATTGACTCTAAATGCTGCTCCTCGAATTTCATAAGTGATATCTTCAAGTTTCATTTTTGTTAATGCCGTTCTATTGAGACTTTATACATAAAGCCAGGTCGGCTTTATGTATGTCTGTATTTGTCCGTATTTGTCCGTGTATGTCCGTGGTTAATCTATTTTTTCAGTTTTTAAGTTTTCCGCCTTGAACGACCGGCCCCAGTATTTTCCGTCGTCATCATACAGGGCATTGCTTGACCACAGGTATTTTCTGCCGTCGTTAAATTCCAGGATAAAATTTTTGCCGTCCTTGCCGGATTCTAAATTTTTATTCACATACTGCATGAAGTTGTCGCTGTACTTTAAGATTCTGCTTACCGCGGTTAATGCTTCGGTGACGCTATAGTTATGGAATTCCCTCGTGGTCTGGCCGATGAGTTCACGCATCCGCGTATTCAGGTAGAAAATCGTCACCGGCGATCCGGGATAATTCTGGGCTGCAATTCCACGGGCGGTTTCGGAATTATCCATGTGCAGCTTCAGCATGTTCAGCAGGGTATGCACATTGGTGGTGTCCGTAATGGTCAGGATCATGCCGGCATACAGCCCCTCTTTCACCTGCGGTATCATGTATCCTGTTGCGTAAAGCTGTTGATCCGTCAGCGATGTGATCGTAATGTTCTCAAAATGCTGGGTCTTCAGGCTGTTTTTTGCCCGCCGGTAATATCGCTGCAGTTCGTTGATATTTTCCGCCCGAAACTTCTTCTTATGATCAAGGATGTTGACCCCGATTATTTTCTCTTTCGGTAAACCGATCTGCTCCACGAAAAATTGGTTGATGTAATATATCTCGTCAGATCTGTTGATGACCAGGACCCCGGCGGGAATGCTCTCCACAATCTGCTGGAAGAAGGATTTGGTTTCTTCCAGCTCCTGCTGCAGTTTTTTGTGGTTAACAACGTGGTGGGTAAGCTGCGCTATAAGCGTTTCGGCGCTGTTGTCAGGCTGGATGCCGGGAGGCAGCGGCGGTTTTCCTTCCAGAAGCCTGCGGCCAACTGCCAGGAATCTGTCATACGGGCCGTAGAGGGATTCGGCTATTCTGCTCTGCAGTTCAATGGATGCACTTCTGGAACCGCCTATGATCGAGGAAAGGTAGGTCTTGGAAATGCCGAGTTCCGCGGCCAGCTGTTTCTGGGAGCCGCCTTTTTCCTTGAATTTCCTGAAAAAGAATTTTGCCGCCAGGGAAAATATAGTGTGCAGTTGATCAGGCATTGTTTTTAGCCTCCCTTATGTGAGCTGACAATAATAAAAATTATACATATTGTAAATAAAATCGCTGAATTTGTGATTTTATTTACTTACAGGGTATCATTGCCCAAAAATTTTTCCAGGGTAAAAGATTATGGTTTACAAGTAAGAACAGTTGATTTATTGATACAATCCAGAATAGAGAAAATCTGGTCGCGCCGAAGATCAGAAGTTGCACAAAAAGTTAAAGTTTTCTACTTTTTGTGAATTTAATATTTTAATGTGTACCGGTGGTTAAGGCAGTCCCGTACCTGGAGGGCTGTCTGTAGGGGGGAAATGAACCTATATTTTTTCACTTGTGCCCTCTTTTTCACAGAACTGACAACGGGGCCTGTAAAATTTTACACTTTACAGGAGAAGCCAGTTGCTGGAAAGAGGGGGACTCCTTTCCTTTTTTTTCAGAACCATCCACTGCAAACACTTGCAAATGCAGCAATTTCAGGAACTTGATGCTTGTCGTCAAGAGTTTTTGCCTGTGCTTCATCTTTTTTGTCGCCTGGCATGCATGTTGAATACTGTACGGCTTAGTAGGTTGCAGGAGGAAATAATCTCCGAGGAGTATGATGAACTTTCCGGTATTAACTAAAAGTGTATACATTGAAGTAATATCGCTGTGCGTGTTTGGTTTCAATGATTGACCTGCATTGCCATATCCTTCCCGGTATTGATGACGGCCCTGCCGCGCTTGCCGATTCTCTGCAGATGGCCGCGGTGGCTGTCGCCGATGGAATCCAGGCCGTTGTAGCTACGCCTCACTCGGGAAACGGGGTATACAGCAACAGCCCGGCAGACATCAGCGCAAAAGTTGATGCGTTCAGAGAGGAGCTGACCGCAGCATCCATTCCCCTGCAGGTATATCCCGGCGCAGAACTGCAGCTGGGCCGCGGACTGGCTGCAAGGCTGCTCCGGTCGGAAGCAATGCCGCTGAACCACAGCCGCTACATCCTGCTGGAACTGCCCCAGACCATTCTGCCCGCACCCTGCAAGAACGAAATTTTCAACCTCCGGGCCCATGGATATATTCCGCTCATTGCCCATCCAGAACGGCACCCCTACCTGCAGAGGCATCCGGGTTATCTTGCGGATCTGGTACGAATGGGAGCCTTGTGCCAGGTTACGGCCCAGAGCCTGCTGGGCCATTTCGGCAGGAGTGTCAGGACCACGGCCGAGACCATGCTGCAGAGCCGGCTGGTCCATGTCTTGGCCAGTGATGCCCATGATCCACAGGGCAGGGCGCCGGTCCTGGCCGCGGCCGTTGCCGCCGCCGCCCGTCTGCTGGGCAGCGGTGCCGCCGCAGAACAGATGGTAACAGCGATACCCAGTGCGGTTATCAGCGATGCAGATATAGCGGTTGATTTGCCGGATATCCAGGCGGAACCGGGTGAAAACCCCGCAATGCCCGGGAGTTTCGGCTCGTTTATTTCATCTATTTCAGCTTTGTGGAGCTAAACTGTAAAGTGTAAAAAAAATGTAAGGGAGGAGAGTATGAAGAGAATTATGGGATTTGTCTTGGCAGCATTGCTGCTCATGCCGCTGGCGGGTTTTATCAACACGGCCCAGGCCATGACCGAAGCCGAGGCGGCAAAAATCGTGGCCGCCTCAGACCAGGCGGTGCAGAATAGTTTAAGCGCCCTGCAGAAGGCCAATGAATCCGCCGATCTGGCGAAAATCGACCTGGCGCTGCAGTCCCTTAACCTGGCGATACAGAACTACGCCACGGCAAGCGACAACCTCGCCATGATCCGGGCCGGGGAAACGGTTGACGATGCCACCCTGAACGCCTGCAGCCAGGTGGCCGACAAGCTCAATAGCGTCAGCGTCCAGCTGGCGGATAACAATGTTGAGGGCGCCCGAACCACCTACACCGAAGCGTCCCAGACCCTGGCGGCAGCCTCGCCCGCCCCGATAGAGGAAGGCATCCCGGCCGGCCTCGAGGGTATGCAGACCCGGATTATCGCCGCTTCTGCCGAGGCGACCACCAGCCTGCGCAGCGCCGGAACAGCCGGCGGCGGTGAAGGCGGGGCCGGCGACAGCGAAACCGGGTCGGGCACGATCGGCACCAACACCCAGGTCGGCAGCCCGATTTAAATCCGGACCGTGCAGCAGATGAAGCGGATGAATTGAGGATTACCATAAATTAACTGATAAGGGAGAATTGTTTTGGAGAAGAGAATCTTACTTGCATCGGCCATTGTTCTTGGCATAACCGGGGTCTGGGGCACCCCTGCCGATTCGGCGCAGAACCGCATGTCAATAACCCCCCTGCTCAAGCTCAGTGCCCAGTACGACAGCAACTTTTATAAGACTCCGACTGACGAGGAAAATGCCTGGACCTACATGGTCCAGCCCGGATTCGAAGCGGAGATCGAAACCGAGAGAAGCCACGCTTCCCTCTACTACACCCTGGACGCCTTTTACTACAGCGGCCTGGAGCAGGATTTGGATTATGTCGGCCACACCTTCACGTTTGATACCGGCACCCGCACCAGGTCGGACGCGCTGCATCTCAACCTCAGGGACACCTACCGCCGCACCAGGAATCCATCCGAACTTGAATACCTGAACAACCTGGTTTCCACCAATGAGTTCAGCGTCAACAAGTTTGACCCGGAAATCATCTACAATTTCGGCCTTTCCTCCTTTCGGCTTGCCTACGGCAATGTCTGGATCGACTACCATGAGTCGGGCTTCGGCGAGGATTCCACCGAAAACCGCGGCATCGGCGAATGGAAGTACCATTTCAACCGGGCCAATGCCCTGGGCGTCAACTACCAGATCTGGACCCAGGACTACGACGGCTCGTCCAGCGACTACGACGCCCAGCAGGGCAAGGTGGTTTACACCCGCCAGAACCGGATGTTGCGGCTTGAGGCGGGCGCCGGCTGGCAATCGCGGGAATTCGACGAAGCCGGCCTCGATGACATCGACGGTTTTGTCGGCGACATCATGCTGCAGGCGATCGGGCTGAAGAATTGGGACATGACCCTGCGGCTGGACCGCAACTTTAATGACTACGGCACCGAAGGCGACTACTACTCTGCCACCAAGCTCGCCTTTACCGCCAACCACGAATTCAGCGAGGTACTGCTGGGCCGGTTCTATGGCGCCTACATGAACAGTGATTTTGAATTCGTCGACCGGGAAGACGATACCTGGAACATGGAGGTGTCTCTGGGATACACCCTCACCAGGTGGATGGCGGTGTCCGGCGCTGTGGGCGCCGAGTCCAGGAACTCCGATCTGGCGGCCGCAGAATATGATAATTTTTACGGATTTGCCGGGTTGACCTTTTCGTACCCCATTGGAACCGGGACGCCCGTGATATCCCCATCTCCGTATAACAGATAAATTTATTGCGCTGCACCGAATATCACTGGCGCCTGGAATGCAAAAAGTACCACCCCTCCCCCTGCATTCCAGGCGCCAGACCTGATTTTCTGCCGGTTGCTGCATGTGATACCCATGAATGATTTGAAACGATTGCACCTCCCCCTCTGTACCCTTTTCATCCTTGCCTGCATCAGCCTTTTTGCCCGCGGAAATGTTGCGGCCCAAGCGCAACTCCCGGCAGCCGCAGAAGCCCGCGGTTTCAGCCGGAGCCCAACGCGCATCAGCACCTTCGGCAGCAAAGGATAATGAATACCGCATCGGGCCGCGCGACGTGGTCACTGTCAACGTCTTTGCCGGCGGTGAAAAGCAGATAGGAGAAGATGTCACCGTGTCTGCCGATGGCCAGCTGACCCTGCCGCTCCTGGGCGGGGTGCAGGCTGCCGGCCTCACCCTGGGTGAACTGCGGAAAGATTCCATCGAGCCCCTGGCCGGGAAGTACTTTGTCGATCCCCAGGTAACCGTGGCCATCAAGGAATACCACAGCCTCACCTTCTACATCTCCGGCTCCGTGGACCAGCCCGGCCATTACGAACTGGACAAGGAGCCCACCATCCTGGAGCTCATTGCCAAGGCAGGAGGCCTGGAGCCGGATTACGGCCACAGGGCCTATATCATGCGGGATGCAGGCGGCAAGGCCGGAACAGATCCTGACAAGCCCATAGTGGTGGATTTGAAGGCCATGCTCGACCAGGGCGACATGACAAACAACATCAGGCTGGTCACCGGCGATGTCGTTCACATCCCACGGGTCACCGAGATGGACCAGGCAAGTAACTCCATTTTCGTCGAGGGCGAGGTCAAGAAGCCCGGCGTCTACCCCTATCAGCAGGGCATAACAGCCCTCAGCGCCTGCATCCTGGCCGGCGGCTTCAATGACTATGCTGCACCCAACCGGGCCAAGATCATCCGCAGAAGCGGACCGGACCAGGAGGTCATCGAGCTCAACCTCGATGCCGTGAAAAAGGGCAAGGCCCAGGACGTGGTCCTCGAGCCCGGCGACCTCGTCCACATCCCGGACTCATGGCTGTGAAGCAGTTTTATCAGCATACGATGCTGCTGATGATTGACAGAGTTTTGAGTGTTGAATTTTGAGTTAAAAAAACAGGGCTCAAAGTTGAAAGTTAACACATTCACCATTCACCATTAACCATTCACAATTAACCACTAACCATTAACCATTCACCATTCACCATTAACCATTAACCATTCACCACTAACAACTCATGAATACCCAGCAAAACAAAAATATCCAGGAACAGGAAATCCATCTCCGCGACTACTGGCTGGTAATCCTCAAGCACAAGGCTCTCATCATCACCTGCCTGGTGCTCACCGTGGCTGTCACCGTGCTCTTCACCCTGACCATGGAGCCGGTATTCCAGTCAACCAGCACCATGGTCATCGAACGGCCCCAGACCACCTCGCCGCTCACCGGCGAACGCGTTGACTACGAAAACTACCTGTCCCAGAGCCTCACCTTCAACACCCATTTCAAGCTCATCACCTACAGGCCGGTGCTGGAGCGGGTCATCCGCGAATTACGCCTGGACCAGCCGGAGAACATGGGCAGGTTCTCCCCGGGCCCGATAAAGGCCTTTGTAAGCACCATCAAGGGAAATATCAAAAAACTCTTAGGCCTGCAGAAAAAGGAGCAGACCCCGGAAGAGCTGCGGGAGAATGTCCTGGAGGAGTTGCGGAATAAGATCGAGATCAAGGAGGTCAAGGACACCCGCCTCCTGCAGATAATTGTTGAGGACACGGACCCGGTGCTGGCCCGCGACATTGCCAATTCCCTGGCCCGGGCCTATATCCAGTTCAACATCACCAACTCCATGCAGGCCTCGCAGAACTCATTCCAGACCATGCAGGACCAGTCCTATGAACTGAAGAAAAAGCTCGAGGATGCCGAGCGGGAATTTTTAAAATTCAAGCAGGCGGAGCAGCTCTTCTCCATCATCGGCAAGCAGGACACCATCTCCCAGAAGATCAGCGAGTTCAACGCGCTGGCAGTCCAGAACCGCAGCGAACTCCAGGGGCTCACCGCCAGGCTTAATGAATTGGAAGCCCTTACCAAAGGGAAAGACCTGGAAGTGGTGCGCATCCGCTCACTCTTAAACAACCCGGTCATCGACAAGCTCAACGAGCAGCTTATCGAGGCGGAGATAGAGCTCTCCAAGCTGCGCAAGGTGTACCGCGACATCCACCCCAAGGTGGTCAAGGTCCTGGGCGCCATAGAGGATACGAAAAAGGAGATCCAGAACCAGGTGGACACCGAGCTGGCCAACATGAAGAACCAGCAGTCGCTCATGCTCTCCAAGGAAAAGAACCTGCAGAAAAACATCGCCGATCTTGAGCAGGAATCCCTTGACCTGAGCCAGAAGGAGGTGCGCTACGCCGTGCTGCAGCGCAACGTCAATACCAACCAGACCCTTTACGACACGCTGCTGACCAAGCTCTCCGAGTCGGACATCACCGAGTCCCTGGCCAACGAGACCATCCGCATCGTGGAGAGTGCCCAGGTGCCCCTGGACCCGGTCAAGCCCAAGAAGAAGCTCAACGTGCTGCTCTCCATCGTGCTTGGCCTTCTGGGCGGCATCGGCCTGGCCTTTTTCATGGAATACCTGGACCAGACCATCCACACCGAGGATGATGTGCAGAAATACTACGATCTGCCGGTCCTCACCGTGGTGCCCATCGCCGGCCAGACCGGCACGGGCTACGGCTATGGGTATGGAGTTAAAAAAAGCAAAAGAAGTTCTTAGTTTTGAGTTCTTAGTTTTGAGTTGGAAAAGCTGAAAGGTGAAAGCTGAAAGCTCAAAGCTGAAAGTTAAAAGATAGGGGCCAGGGATCAGGGAAAAGAGCTCAAAGTTGAAAGCTGAAAGCTGAAAGATCAAAGGCGACAAGAAAGGATTCGAGGATTCAAGGATTCCAGGGGGCGAGGGTAAAAGAATTAAAAACAGATGCCAGGTGTCGGGTATCGGGTGCCGGGAATGAGAACCTACAACGAAGTACGAGATGTCATTTCGAACGAATGTGAGAAATCTTAATGAAGCTGAAAGAAAAAAACAGATTAACCACGGACATGCACAGACAAAGACAGACAAAGACAGAAACAGACGTAAATAAAGCCGACGTGGCTTTATTTACAGCCTCACCGGTTGTCGGCATACAAAGCTGCCGACGATTGTTGATTAACGAAACAAATCAACGATTGTCAGACACACGGATGTGAATCTTCTACCCGTAGGGTGACGACTTGTTCGTTGTGCAGGTCGCACAATGAACAGATCTTTTGTCGGTGTTCGTCCGTGTCCGTCCGTGGTTAAAAAAACAAAAAGGATTGATTAACCACGGACATGCACAGACAAAGACAGACAAAGACAACAACAGACGTAAATAAAGCCGACGTGGCTTTATTTACAGCCTCACCGCAAAGCGGATAGAAAACTCAAACCCAGTAGGGTGGCAACTTGTTCGTTGATCAGGTCGATCAACGAACAGATCTTTTGTCGGTGTAAGTCCGTGTCCGTCTGTGGTTAATAAAAAAAATTAAACTTTAAACTTAACTAAAGACTCAAAACTAAAAACTCAAAACTGTATTTATTATGATGTCACTATTCAATCGCACCAGGCACAAAACATCCTCAAGATCTCCTATCCCCATGATCAACGAGGAAAGCAGCAAGACCCGCTACGCCGAGTCGTTCCGCACCCTGCGCACCAACATCGACTTCTCGCTGGTGGACGAGGGCTATAAATCATTGTTGGTAACCAGTTCCGGCGCAGGCGAAGGGAAGACCAATACGGTTACCAACCTGGCCTATATCATGGCCCAGGCCGGCAGGAATGTGCTCATGGTCGACTGCGATCTGCGGCGTCCCAGCCTGACGGAAACATTCAAGGCCAAGGGTTCGGACGGCATCACCGGCCTGGTGGTCAATATGTTGAACAGGCCGCTGGCTGAACTGTCCCAGCGACGCCACAGCCTGTTCGACATCCTGAGGCTTGTCAGCTTCCAGAAGAAAACCGGCTGTCTGCTGGTGCAGGAAAATCTGGAACAGGTTGAGCTTTATTTTATTAATGGCAGGCTGCAGGATCTCAACTGGTCTTCGCGGCCGGCTGAAAAGAAGCTGGCAGCAGTGCTGGTTGAAAACCGGCTCCTGACCGTGGAGCAGATCGACTTCGCCCTGAAGCGCCAGAAAGATACCGGCAACCGACTGGGCTCCACTATTGCAAAAATGGGATTTCTGGCCGATGCCGAACTCAGGTCCATCCTGAACATGCATATTATGGAGGCCCTGCTTAAAACCATTGAAATGCAGGACGCATCTTCTACCTTCAGCGCCTGTCAAGCCGAGGAAATAAATACATCGACAGCTGAACTCGCCAACCTGGATGAGCTTTTGCGCCAGGCTGTTTTAGGCCATGAAAAGCTGCCGCTCATAGACACCTTTATCAGGGAAACAGTGCTGCGGCTGGATGAAAACCTGTCCCTGATGCCCACCGGCGCCATTCCGCCCAACCCGTCCGAACTGCTGGCCTCCAACCGGCTGCGGTTTCTTTTTGACCGGCTGCAGACCATGTACGACGTCCTGGTCATCGATTCGCCGCCCATCCTGCCGGCCAGCGATGCCCTTATCCTGGCCCCGAAGACCGACGGCGTCATCCTGGTGATCAAGGTCGGCCTCCTGAACCGGGACATGATCGATCGGGCCGTGGAACAGCTGCGCAGCTCCAAGGCCAACATCCTGGGCGTGGTCCTGAACCAGGTGGATACCAAGCGCGAAGGCTACTACAAGTATTATTACAAGTACTATTCGAAATATTACGGAGAGGAAGAGTAAGGACAGAATGGTTAATGGTTAACGGCTAATGGTTATTTGTTAATTGTTAGTGGTTAGTTGTGAATGGTGGAAGATGGATTCAAGGAGTCAAGGATTCCAGGAGTCAAGGGTAAATGAATTAAAAACAGGTGCCAGGTGTCGGGTGCCGGGTGCCGGGAATGAGAACACAAAACGCAGTACGAGATGTCATTTCGAACGAATGTGAGAAATCTTAATGAAACTGAAAGGAAAAAACAAAAAATAAATTAACCACGGACATGCACGGACAAGGACAGACAAAGACAACAACAGACATAAATAAAGCCGACATGGCTTTATTTACAGGGTCACCGCTGCGCGGATGTGAATCTTATACCCGCAGGGTGACAACTTGTTCGTTGATCAGGTCGATCAACGAACAGATCTTTCGTCCGTGTTCGTCCGTGTCCGTCCGTGGTTAAAAAAAACAAAAAATAAATTAACCACGGACATGCACGGACAAGGACAGACAAAGACAACAACAGACATAAATAAAGCCGACATGGCTTTATTTACAGGGTCACCGCTGCGCGGATGTGAATCTTATACCCGCAGGGTGACGACTTGTTCGTTGATCAGGTCGATCAACGAACAGATCTTTCGTCCGTGTCCGTCCGTGTCCGTCTGTGGTTAATAAAAAAATTAAGAATTTGAAATTAACAATGAATGCCGATTCCAAAGCCATAAAGATGAAAAGGATCACGGGCGTCGCCCTGGTCTTCCTCATATTTATCGGCTTGAGTATTCCATTGTTAAAATTCACAATCGGCCAATTCTACTACCAGCAGGGAGTTTCCCTCACCCAACAATCGAACTTTTCCAACGCCATTGAAAAGTTAAACAAGGCAGTTTCCTGGCAGCCTAATGACGCAGCCATTGAATATGAACTCGGAATGGCGCATCTGAAAACAGCCCTGGATATGAAGGGCATGCTCCGGGGTGTCATGGCGGCAAAGGCTGTCGAGTACTTCGAAAAATCACAGGAACTGAACCACTTGGAGCCGGAAACTGCATACGGCCTGGCCCGCGCCTCCGAACTCCTGGGACAGAAAAGCCGGGAGCAGACCCTGGCCGCCTATCACCGGGCCGTGGAGCTATGGCCCAATAATTCGCTCTACCGCAGGGCCTTTGCCCGGGAGCTGTACCGGCAGGGAAATGAACAGGAACTCCTGGCAGAGATGCAGTCCCTGGGCTCCATAGACCCGGCAAGCTACTGGCAGCTGCGGCGTGAACCCTACTGGTCAGAATCTGCGCAGCAGGCCTTTGCCCGCGGAGTGGAAGAGGCTATTGCAAAAAACATTGATCCG
Source organism: uncultured delta proteobacterium (assembly GCA_963783905.1). Classification (GTDB taxonomy): domain Bacteria; phylum Desulfobacterota; class Desulfobulbia; order Desulfobulbales; family BM004; genus BM004. The sequence continues at coordinate 80,057 of CAWAPG010000017.1, forward strand.
CGCGGGGCGCACCGGGCGCTTGCCGCCATCCTGGAAAAGCAGGAAAAATGGGAAGAGGCAGCTCTGCAGTACCAGAAAGCCATGGGGTACGAGCCCCACCGCAACACGGCACAGAATTTCTACCGCCTGGGCGGTCTGCTGCTGCACACGGAACCGGATGAGGCCGTAAAGGTCCTGGAGCTGGGCCTGGCCAAGAGCGCCACCCGCGAAAAGGACCTAGAAAGACTCTATGGCATTTTTAAGGATGTCACTGCCCCGGAATTCCAGCTGGGTTTTTACCAGGAGATGCAAAACCGGTTCCCGCTCACCTGGCGGCTGGATATGCTCATGGCCCGCACCCTGATCGATGCCAAAGAATATGAAGCAGCAAAAGAAATCCTGGAAAAGGTCGCCCTGCAGGAACAGGGACCTGAGCCCTGGTACTGGCTGGCCCGCGTCGCTGAACTGGCCAAAGACTGGGACGGGATGGAGCTTGCCATCCAGAAGGCGTCCATCCGGGATCCGAACAACAGCGACTACCACCGCATGTTCTCCCGGGCCCTGGCCAGGCAGCAGAAATATGTCCCAGCCGAACAGCAGGCGGACCGAGCCATAGCAACCCGGGGAAAACCCAATGCCTGGCTCTACAACCACCGGGCCTGGCTCCGCTGGAACCAGAAAAACTATGAAGGCGCCTTGGAAGACTGGCAGCAGGCAAACAAGATAGACCCGAAAAACGCCTCCTTTTACGATTACATAGGCCGGGCCTACAAAAAACTGGGACAAAATGACCTCGCCATGGTGGCATATTCCGAAGCCCTGCAACGCGATCCGGGAAATGAGAAGTATAAAAAAGAGTTACAAGATAACTCTTTTTGAGCTCAAAGTTGAATGCTGAAAGCTGAAACAAAAAAATTGATTAACCACGGACATGCACGGACAAGGACAGACAAAGACAGAAACAGACGTAAATAAAGCCGACATGGCTTTATTTACAGTGTCACCGCTGCGCGGATGTGAATCTTATACCCGCAGGGTGACAACTTGTTCGTTGATCAGGTCGATCAACGAACAGATCTTTCGTCCGTGTTCGTCCGTGTCCGTCCGTGGTTAATATAAAAAACTAAAAACTAAGAACTAGGCAATGTATAAAAAGGCTTCAAATATAGTATTCTATCTAATACTTGCCTTATTGGTATTCACCCCCCTCGCCCGCGGCTCCGTCCATGGCTGGGCCATCGGCATCATATTCCTCACCGTCCTCACTTCCCTCTCCCTCTACCTGGCAGCTTCCATCTGGACCTCCAGCCTAGGCTGGATAAAAACCCCGCTCGATTACCCCATCCTGGCCCTGTTCGGCCTCGTGCTGGTCTCCGGTCATTTTTCCGTACATAAACCCACCAGCCTGCTGGCAACTGTGCAGCTCTTAAGCTGCATCGCGGTTTACTACCTGGTGATCCATACGGCTACAAGCCGCTCGCGCCGGACAACCCTGGTGTACCTGCTTCTGGCTGTCTCTGTATTTCTGGCCCTTGTCGGCCTTCTCAAGAGCACGGGGCTCAACCCCTTTTCCTGGTGGGAATACAAGGACCTCTCCTATCCGCCAAGCTTTTTGTCAGCAACCTTCGGCAACCACAACCACCTGGCAGGCTGGCTCGAGATGACAATTCCCCTGGTGTTCTGCTTTGTGATCTACCGGGAAAGGGGCCCGATGAAAACCATGGCCCTGGGACTGGTCCTGCTGCTGGTTGCAGCCCTGATTCTCAGCCAGTCCCGCGGCGGCTGGATCGGTATGCTGGCAGCCCTCATGTTCATGTCAACCTGGCTCTACCGCAGCAACAGGATGATAAACTCCAGGTGGGCCTTCATCATGGTGAACCTGGTCTTCGTGGTCGGTTTTTTCATTGTTGCCTCCTCACCGGTCACCGACAGGATGCTCACCGCCGAAACCGGCCTGGATGACGGCAGCCTGGCCTCCCGCGTTACTGCCTGGCATGGGGTCGTGGACCTGGCAGCGGCAAATCCCCTGCTGGGCACAGGCCCTGGCACCTTTGCCTTAAGTTTTCCGCAATACCAGCCTTCCGGGTTCCAGGCACGTTTTCTCCATGCCCACAATGATTACCTTGATTTTACCGCAGAACTCGGCTTCGGATTTCTGCTGGTCATGGCCTGGATGATAATTGTCCTCTACCGGTACGGCCGGCGTAAAATGCGGTCAAAGAGCACCATGACCCGCGGCATCACTCTGGGAGCCATGGCAGGCATCACCGCCATCCTGGTGCATTCATTCGTGGATTTCAACCTGCAGATACCGGCCAACGCCTTGCTCTTTACGGTCCTTGCAGCCTTGGTCGCTGCACCGAAAATGGAACCAGCAAAATGAAAAGAATTTTAACCACGGACATACACGGACATACACGGACAAGGACAGACAAAGACGACAACAGACGCAAATAAAGCCGACGTGGCTTTATTTACAGAGTCACCGCTTACGCGGAAAGAAAACTTAACTACCCGAAGGGTGGCACCTTGTTCGTTGTGCAGGTGTCGGCATACAAAACTGCCGACGATTGTTGATTAACGAAACAAATCAACGATTGTCAGACACGCGGATAGAAAACTCAAACCCCGTAGGGTGGCAACTTGTTCATTGTGCAGGTCGCACAATGAACAGATCATTTGTCGGTGTTCGTCCGTGTCCGTCCGTGGTTAAAAAATCTTTTAATCTTTAATCTATCAGCTTGGAGCCAAAAACAGATGGAAAGAAGCAAACCCAAAATCCTCGTCAGACTTCATAAATTGATCGACCTTGGTCTGACCTCGTCTGCTTTTATTTTATCCTATTTCATCAAGCGGCTGGCCCTGCCGGGAACATTCCGCGGCCTGGACACAGCTCCCAACTACTACGCGGTCATGTTTCTCATCATTATCATCTGGTACCATACCTTCAAGGAACTGGGCCTCTATGATTCATACCGCCGCAAGACCCTCGGCCAGGTCTATTACGAGATGGTGAAAGGTGTTGCCTTTGCCTTCACCCTGCTCCTGGTCTCCATGTTCCTGCTCCATGTCCATAATGTCAGCCGCCTGCTGCTCGGCATCTTCGTGATCCTTGACCTCTGTCTTTTGGCCGTCAGCAAGACCATCATCTACCGCTTCCTGCACAACCACCTGAGGCAGGGCTACAACATCCGCAATATCCTGGTGATCGGCTCCAAGGAACGGGCCCGGCAGGCCATCACCACCATGCAGGCCCACGAGGACATCGGCTACCGCATCATCGGCTGCCTGGAGTTGCACCGGGAGGATATCGGTAAGGATGTGGCAGGCGGCGTCAAGGTGATCGACACGGTTGACCAGCTGCCGCGCCTGTTGCGCAATGAGGTGGTGGACGAGATCGTCTTTGCCATGCGCATGGTAAAGATAACGAATGCTGAAAAGTACATTGCCCTGGCCGAGACCCATGGAGTCACGGTAAGGATCATGCCGGACTGGCAGCTGGACCAGCTCCTGTACCGGCCCGAGGTGGCCCGGGTCGATGTTGAGGACTTCCTGGGCGTGGTCACCATGACCATGTGCACCACCCCGGAAGTCTCCACCACCCTGTATCTGAAGACCATCTTTGACTACGTCTTTGCCTCGGCTGCCCTGCTGCTGCTCTCGCCCCTGTTCCTGCTCATTGCCATGGCCATCAAAATAAAGTCGCCTGGCCCGGTGCTCTACACCCAGGAGCGCTGCGGATTGAACGGCCGCATCTTCCAGGTATTCAAGTTCCGCACCATGGTCATGGATGCGGATAGGATACGCCACGAGCTGCAGGAGAAAAACGAATCAGACGGCCCGGCCTTCAAGATCAAAGACGATCCGCGCATCATCCCGGGTATCGGTCATCTATTGAGGAAAACCGGGCTGGACGAACTGCCGCAGCTCATCAACATCCTGCGGGCCGAGGATGAGCCTTATCGGACCCAGGCCGCCGATCCCGGCCGAGGTCTCGGAGTACGAGCCCTGGCAGATGCGCCGGCTCTCCATGAAGCCCGGCATCACCGGCCTCTGGCAGACCACCCCGAACAGAAATGATGTCAGCTTTG
>CAWAPG010000018.1:0-16851 GCA_963783905.1 uncultured delta proteobacterium
ATGGGAAAGGTAAAGACCCTCGATTGGGCGTCTCCTTCTGCCATCACCTCAAGAAAGGCCCGGTTAATGGCGGTCATCTCCTCCTGGAATTCGCCGTAGGTTTCCTCCCGAAGCCTGCCGCCGATAATAATCGGTTGGTCGGCCAGGGTCTTTGGCGGCTGCAGATCCATGGTCAGGTTGGTGAAAGGTGTCTGAAAACCGACTCTGGTGGGGACATTCAGGTTAAAAATAAACTCCTGAATGGCCTGCTTGACCTCTTTGAAACCCAACTTGTCATACCGGATAAAAGGGGCAAGCAGGGTGTCGAAACTGGCAAAGGCCTGGGCACCGGCCGCCTCGCCCTGAAGGGTGTAGAAATAATTGACGATCTGACCCAGGGCCGAGCGAAAATGCTTGGCGGGCTTGGACACGGCCTTGCCCTGCACCCCGCAGAAACCCTGGCGCAGCAGGTCCTGCAGATCCCATCCTACGCAATAGACCGACAACAAACCCAGATCATGGATGTGCAGGTCACCGGTCTCATGCGCTTGGCGTACCTCTTTGGAATAGATGGAGTTCAGCCAGTATGTTTTACTGACTTCGCTGGAGATATAATTATTGAGCCCCTGCAATGAGTAGCCCATGTTCGAGTTTTCCTCCACCTGCCAGTCAAGACGTTCCAGATAATTATCAATGAGTTTGACATCGGCCTGGGCCGTGATTTTGCGGATATTGGCGTGTTGTTCGCGGTAGAGGATATAGGCCTTGGCGGTTTTTTTGAAGGGAGAGGCAAGGAGCACCTCCTCCACCAGGTCCTGCACCTCCTCCACCTCCGGAATCTCATGCTCTATGACCGCCTGGGCCAAACTTAACACCCGGATAGTCAGACGCTTGGCTTCAGGCTTGTCAAACTCGCCGGTGGCATTGGCTGCTTTGAGAATGGCGTCGGTAATCTTGCCGGCGTCAAAAGGGGCAACAGACTTATTCCGTTTGCGGATGAAACCGAAAGCAACAGGGGCCGACTGAACAGCATGCAGAGCTACACTTTCAGACATAACTTCTCCTTTCTCCAAGGGTGCGCCTCCCTCGGCTGAGGGGGTAGGCTCATTATTATGATTTGCTTGGCAGGTCTCCGGATTTTTCGGGGTGTAAGAGTCCCTCACTCATCCCGTTCCCTATCTCCGTATTTTTATCATTCCACTCATGATGGTGCCCATGGTTTCATGATACCGCCGCGGGGACAGTCTCGCGGTTTTTACCGGGTTCCTGTTGCCGCATCTCCCCTGAGACGCACCAAGCGGAAACCACAATATATTGTATTCCTCTTATGTGGTCAATACCAAATGTTGTATTTTTTTACTGTTAAGCAATTTTCGATGGCGCAGGATATTTTTGTTGTTTTTCCGGCATATTGCAGGATAAAGACAGCAGGAAAAAAAACGGACAGATTTGTTTTTTCCGACTAATATCGCTAATATGTTTATTGAAAAAACGTAATCTGATACCGTATCTCTTACTTTATTAAAACCAGGTATAAACTTTTTATGAAATTTGACGATCTTGGACTCAGTCCCGAAGTGATGCAGGCCGTAACCGAAATGGGTTATACCGAGCTGACGCCCATTCAGGAAAAGACCTTTGGCCTAATCCGTAACGGTCGCGATCTCGTGGCCATGGCCGAAACAGGCTCCGGAAAAACCAGCGCCTGCGGCATTCCCCTGGCCGAAATGGTTGATCCGGAGAAGGTCTCCGGCATCCAGGCCCTCATCCTTGTCCCTACCCGGGAACTGGCCCTGCAGTATGTGGATGAACTGAGCCTTATCGGCAAACATACCGGCATCTCCTCTTTTGCAATCTACGGCGGTTTTTCCATGTCCATCCAGAAGGCCAAGCTGGATCACGGCGTTAACATCCTGGTGGCGACGCCGGGACGGCTCATCGATCATCTCTACAACAGCACCCTTACCCTGGAGCAGGTTCGGATCGTAGTGCTGGACGAGGCCGACGAGATGCTCAATATGGGCTTTATTGATGATGTTAAATTTATCCTCTCCTGCATCATGAATGAACACCAGACCCTGCTTTTTTCCGCCACCATGGCCCCGGATGTCGAGGAACTTGCCAACACCTTTTTAAAGGATCCGGTCCGTATCGAACTGAACCTGGAAGTGACCTCACCCCAGTCCATAACGCACCGCTTCCGCTTTATCACCGACCAATACCGGCTGCAGACCCTGAAGCACTATCTGCAGGAGGAACACCCGGACCAGGCCATCATCTTCTGCAATTCCAAGCGCAACGGTGCGCTTCTTTTCCGCAAAATGAAAGGCGTGGTGAACTCACTGGAGTACATCCACGGCGGCCTGGAGCAGAGCATCAGGACTTCGATCTTCAACCGCTTCAAACAGGGAAAAATTCAGATCCTGATCGCCACTGATGTCGCGGGCCGCGGCCTTGATTTTTCCCAGGTGAGTCATATCATCAATTACGACTTTCCCAGGACGTCCGAAATCTACCTACACCGCACCGGCCGCACCGGCCGAATGGGCCGGGAAGGTGTGGCTATCTCACTGGTCACCGGCCGGGACCTGCCTGCAGTCAAACGTCTTTTTAAGGACAAGGGTATTCTGGCGGTCTGGGACGGCCGGGTTCCGGACCTGCAGAAAACTGCCGCCCAGAAAAGAGGCCGCGGATCCGGAAGGCCGACCGGTTCTAAAGCTCCCAGTGACGGCAGAAAGTCACGACTGCACCGCCGGAAGACAAATTCCTCTCCTGTAGATAAATAACTATTACGTTCCGGGATTGAAATCCCGGAAACCACCGGTATCTTGCTGCCGGTCTTGAATAGATGGCCCTTATCAGTTTACAGAATATCTCGCTTTCCTTTGGCGGTCCCCCGGTTCTTGACAACATCACCATGCAGATCGAGGCGGGTGAAAGACTCTGCCTGGTCGGCCGCAACGGGGAAGGAAAATCATCCCTCATGCGCCTGATTGGCGGTGAGCTGCAGCCCGACAGCGGCCGCATGATAAGACAGCAGGGTCTGATAATCGGCCGGCTGGACCAGGAGGTGGATACCTCCCTGGAGGGTACAGTCTACACCGTTGTATCAGGAGGAGTCGGCCGGTTCATGACCTTGCTGGACCGGCATCATGATATCAGCAGAAAGCTGGCAGCAGGTAACAGTGGATCTCTTCTGGACGAACTTGCGGCTGTGGAGCATGAGATGGAAACGGCCGGCGTCTGGCAGGTGCATCAGCAGATCGACACCGTACTTTCCAGGCTGCAGCTTGATCCCGACCAAAATTTTACCGAACTCTCCGGCGGTATGAAGAGAAGGGTGCTGCTTGCCAGGGCCCTGGTCTGCAGCCCTGACCTTCTGCTTCTGGACGAGCCCACCAACCACCTGGATATAGAATCCATAACCTGGCTAGAGGAATTTCTGCTGGCAGGCACCTACACCCTCCTCTTTGTTACCCATGACCGGAATCTGCTAAGAAAACTGGCAACCAGGATATTGGACCTGGAGCGCGGCTCCATCAGCAGCTGGCCCGGTGATTACGACACGTACCTGCACCGCAAGGAGGAGATGCTGACAGCGGAAAACAGCCGGCAGGCCAAGTTTGCCAAAAAACTGGCTCAGGAGGAGGTATGGGTCAGGCAGGGGATCAAGGCGCGGAGGACCCGGAACGAGGGAAGGGTGCGGGCTCTCGTTGAAATGCGCCGGCAGCAACAGGCCGGGAGGCAGCAGCTGGGAAATGTCCGTATGGAAATCACCGCGGCCGGTCTTTCCGGCAGGCTGGTTGCCGTACTCAAGGATGTTGGTTTCAGTTTTGGCGACCGGCAGGTCATCAAGAGTTTTTCGGCAACAATACTGCGGGGAGACAGGATCGGCATAATCGGCCCCAACGGCGCTGGGAAAACCACCCTGCTGCGTCTGCTGCTGGGTGAACTGCATCCTGATACGGGCCGGGTCCGGCTGGGAACCAATCTGGAGCCGGTTTATTTCGACCAGCAGCGGGGCCGGCTGGATGCGGCAAAAACCGTTATTGACAACCTGGGAGACGGCAGCGATTATGTCGAGATCAACGGCCGCAGACATCATATCGTCGGTTATCTGCGCGATTTTCTTTTTACCCCGGACCGGGCCCGTTCTCCGGTCAGCATCCTCTCCGGCGGCGAACGGAACCGTCTGCTGCTGGCAAAGCTTTTTGCCAGGCCGTCCAATGTCCTGGTCCTTGACGAGCCGACCAATGACCTAGATATTGAAACCCTGGAGCTGCTCGAAGATCTGCTCATGGAGTACAAGGGCACCGTGCTTCTGGTGAGTCATGACCGGGCCTTTCTCAATAACGTTGTGACCAGCACCATGGTATTTGAGGGCGGCGGGAGGCTGCAGCAGTATGCCGGCGGCTATGATGACTGGCTTCTGCAGGCGCCGGAGCAGAAAGAACAAATCCCGGCCCCGATCCGTGAGGAAAAAAAGAAACAGCAAAAAACCAGGCCTGCCGGTCCCCGCAAGCTGACTTTCAAAGAGAACAGAGAACTGGAGGAGCTGCCCGGCAGGATTGAAACCCTGGAACAGGAGCAGAAACATCTTTATGAGGCAATGGCTGATGAATCCTTTTACCGGGATGGAGGCGATGCAGCAGCGGTGACCTCGGCCCGGCTGGGAGAACTGGAACAGCTGCTGGCACAAGCATATAACCGTTGGGAGGAACTGGAAACCGTGCAGGCGAAGTTTTTAAAAAAATGAGAAGTTGCGTCATATGAAGCTGCCGCCGATTGTCACAAAGATTGAAGGGGAAACACCACTCAGTGAAGTGTGAAGCCTGCGCAAATGACAAATGGCTGCATCTTGTTTTAATAATTTCAGCCGCTTAATATTTAATCTAAGGCGCCAATTGCGCGGCGGGACAGTGATCTCCATAAATAATAAAAACAAAACGAAATGAAATCATCCGATAAATTGAAGCAGCAGCACGGTTTTCACCGCCTGACCCCTGACCGGATCATCACCATGGTGGAAAACGGCCTGGATCGGCGCTGCACCAATCTCTGCCGGCCCCTGATCAGTTATATCAACCGGGTCTACGAGCTGCAGACCGAAGACGGCAGCGGCCTGGTTGTTAAGTTTTACCGGCCAGGCCGCTGGTCGCGGCAGGGGCTGCAGGACGAACACGATTTTCTCCTGGAGCTGGCCGGCGAGGAAATTCCGGTTATTGCGCCGCTCATCCTCCGGGACGGCTCCAGCCTGGGCCGCCATGAAAACCTTTATTTTGCCGTGTTTCCCAAAACCGGCGGCCGCAGTTTTGATGAGTACAGTGATGACCAGTGGCTGGAACTGGGCCGCCTGCTTGGCCGCACTCACAATGTCGGCGCCCAGCATCCGCCCCTGGATCGCCTGACCATGGCACCGGACAGGTCAACCCGGGGACAGGTCGACTATATCCTGGCCGGCGGCTTCATGCCCACAGATATGGAGGGCCGGTTCAAAGACCTGACCGGTGCCCTTATCAGCGAAATCACTCCCCTGTTCGCCGGCACCGGGATGAACCGTATCCACGGCGATTGCCATTTCTCCAATCTCATTTACCGGCCGGACGAATCCTTTTATCTCATCGACTTTGACGACATGGTCGTGGGACCGCCGGTGCAGGATTTCTGGATGCTGCTTCCCGGTTACCGGGAAGATTCCCTGGCCGAAATCGAGATACTCCTGGAAGGATATGAAACGTTCAGGGCTTTTGACGGATCGAGTCTCCGCCTGATCGAACCGCTGCGGGCCATGCGCTATATCCATTACACGGCATGGTGTGCCTACCAGTATGCCGAGGACGGCGAAACCCGGGTGGATGAGAATTTCGGCACCAGGCAATACTGGCAGGTTGAAATGGACGACCTGGCGGACCAGCTGGAACGTATTATAAAGGCTGAAAAATAAAAAAGAAAAGGGTTCAAGGAGGCGAGGGGGCGAGTGAGAAAGAAAAAGAACAGTTAACAGTATTCAGTTGGCAGATGGCAGATGGCAGATGGCAGAAGAAAAAAATAATGACAAAGAGCCCAGGCTCTATAGGCATACGATATGGATGGAACAAAACGGGCCGATATAATATCTGGAGCTGAGGTTTACATCATATTGAAGCAGGACCAGGCATCGGGAAAGCTGACCAAGGGCACGGTCAGGGATATCCTGACAAAATCCGCCGTCCATCCGCATGGCATCAAGGTCCGGCTCCAGAGTGGTGCGATCGGACGGGTGAAAAAGATAATCATATAAATCCAGGACATATCACGGATTTATATGATACATCCATACGGAAATGAGGTAACACTGTCAGGGTTATTTCATTGCGGCTCAGCGTGGTTACCGCATGAACGGCACCATGAACATCCAGTGCAGGGTAAGCCATTTCGAATCCCGGTAGTTGGCCAGACCGATGGTCATGCCGGTATGTCCTTCCCGGGGCTGAGCCCGGTAGGTGCCGAAAAATCGATCCCACCAGGGAAAATTGAATCCAAAGTTGCTGTTTGTCTCCCGGATGATTACTGAATGATGGACGCGATGCATATCCGGAGTGACCACCAGCAGCCGCACCAGCCCGTCAGCCCTGACCGGCAGGTAAACATCGCTGTGGTTGAACATGGCGGTCCCGTTTAAAAGTATTTCAAAGGCGATGACCGCCCAGGCCGGCGGACCGATGACCACAACCGCCCCCATCTTGATCCCCATGGAAAGCAGAATCTCAGCCGGGTGAAATCTGGCCCCGGTGGTGACGTCGATGTCAAGGTCCGTATGGTGCATCCGGTGAAATCGCCAGAAAAGAGGAATCCGGTGAAAAAGTACATGCTGGGTATAGATGACAAGATCCAGAAAGAGAATCGCCGCCAGGCCTTCAGCCCAAACCGGCGCAGCAGTTAGCTGCAGCAATCCCCATCCCTTGTCTTCGGCGTACATCGCCGTCCCCACTGCTGCAATTGGAAAGACCAGGAATACCAAAAAGGAATTGAAGGCCGTCAGGCCGATATTATTTGCCCAGCGGATTAATCGGCTCTGGGTTAAAGGACGGCGGGGAGCCAGAATTTCCCAGAGAGCCATGCACAAAAAAATACCCAGGAAAAAAGCGAGTCTGATGTACACCTCGTTGTCTATGAGAAACATGTTCATTGCTGTTATCGTCCCCTGATTTTTCCGGACAACTTTTCAAAGTCAGCATGCATCGCCTTGGCAGCTGCCGGGAACCGCATACCTGCCGCCGGATGATAGGTGATAAAATAATGCCGTCCCTGGCGCCGGTGCTCGGTGCCATGGGCTTCGGACATCACCAGTGATTCGTCCAGAAAATGCCGGGCGGCAACCAACCCGGCCAGCACCACGATCTGCGGCTCAATCGCTTCCAGCTGCGACTGCAGCCAGTTTGTCACACAGCACTCGAGTTCATCGCGTTTCGGGTTGCGGTTTTCGGGTGGGCGGCATTTCACGCAGCTGGTTAAAAAAAGATCATGCCGCCGGATATCGTGGTTCTCCAGCAGCCGGTCCAGAAATTTTCCCGCCGGTCCCATGAAGGGCCTGGCCGTCCGATCCTCTATCGCCCCGGGGGCTTCACCCACAAGCACGATGCGGGAACAAGGGTCTCCTTCCCCGGGTACGGCATGGCGTCGATTCTTATGCAGGCGGCATTTGCGGCAGCGGTAGATACCCCGGGCATAATGCTCCAGCCTGTCTCTGGCTATCCCATGATTCTGATTCCTTTAACCGGCTTGATTTATAATGAGGTCCCGGTTTTTAGCCAAAAAATCCATGGAACATCCATGCTGACCCCATGCCCCCATGACCCCATGACAGGATTCATATTACCAGGCAATCCGCATCATGTCATCCGGAGTTGAGTGTGATCTGTCCCTGCTGTATAATAAATGATGCTTAATCGTGGGCCCGGGGGAACCCTGAATTTTTCTGAGGCCCGGCAAGAGGTATATCAGCGCCTTTTACGATGTCCCCAAATGACCGGGGGTGGAATTGAAGGTTCGGCAAACCGAAGAAATGAGTGCTAATGTATGAAAAAAATCCGGGAATGGCAGATCATCTATGTACTTTGTTGTCTCGTTTACATGGGTTGGATGATCCATGTAGGCGGCAACGAATTCAACCGGATTAACAGTCAGTACCGACGGATAGTCGACCGGCTTGATGAAGAGCGGCTCCGGGCCGAAGCACTCCAGGAACTCATCGTCGAGTGTCGCCGGGACTCCAGGACAGTTATTGACCGGGAAGACGAGCGCTGTCTTTCCTGGGCGACTCCGGCGGTGGAGGCAAGGGCCAGGAATCTTGAACAACGTTTGATCCGGGCCAGGGAGCGGGGTCTTATAAAGCTGGTGCTGTTCTATGCGATTTTTGTCATCTTTTTTCTGCTCACCCCGCCTATCCTGATTTACCTGCTTATCGTCGGGGTGATTAAAATATTCATCAACATTAAAATCGTCAGGTAACTTCCCATTATCAAGATCCGACTGTTTTACTGTCATGTTGCGAGATCTTGTGCTGACAAAAAAGTTTCTTTTATGTCAAGGTATCCGGCCTTCAGGAGCATTCCTGACATAACAACATATTTGCCCCTCCATATTGACAGCCCCAAATGCAATCTTATTTTTTAATTATATTATTTTCATTTAAATGTTTTTTTACAAAGGAGATTGAGATGCGTGAATACTTGATTGGGAGCTCCATGCGGTTGTTTGTTTTTTTAATAGGCACTGTTCTCTGGGTAGGTATATGGCTCACGGGATTCACAACTGTTCATTGGTTACTTTATCTGCCTCCCGTTTTCTTTTATATCGCGGCCATTACAGGCATCTGTCCAGGAATGATCATTTCGCGTCTTATCTTGGGTGACAGGCCACAAAATAAATAGATAAGACTGTCAGGTCATTATTGCCATTTCTTATGGTTACAGTGAATTTAGCCAAGGGTGCAATAATTTAATGATTTTTTAAGATTTGAGGGGGGGTGATAATATGAAATATCTTGTTATAGGTTCAGGAGGGCCGGGATTCGCTTCACCGGAGGAAGCAGTTCATGTCCTTGAAAACATTGTCCTTCCAAGTTTCGATCAGCTTATCAAGCTCGAAAATGAAAAGAAAATTTTAGGAGGAGGACTTCCTGTAGGTGATCGAGCATTTGTTTTCATCGTTGAAGCTTCATCCAACGACGAAGTAGATAATATGCTTCGCAATTTACCCATGTGGGGTTCTCTTGACTGGGAAGTAACAGCTCTTCAAACTTTCTCTGGCAGAGCCGATCGGGAACGTAAAAGTATTGAAGAGTATAAAAAATGAATTAATAAAGATAAATTTGACACAATTGTTTAGCTAAAAGTGGTCTATAGCTGACATTGAAGACAACAAAAAACTTAGCCGGGCTTGAGAACTGATATTCTTAGCCTGGCTTTTTTTATTTAAGTCTGTATTACCACCGGACATCTAATGATAGTAAGATAAGGTAAGATGAAGTAATTTATACCGACGGAAACATGCAAAACAGAAAGAGGATGGATGGTCAATTTCCCGCAGGAGATGGTAAATGAATGAACTCTTATCCGCACACTTTGTCCAGGAACCCTATGTTTATGTTCAAACCCTATCAAATTTTCGAGCGCAAGAATTTATGAGAATGGCACACCCTTTTATAATTGCTACAGCTGGGTTTATTGGGGGCTATTTAGTAAGGCACTTGCAAAGCATAATAAAAAAAACGTATCGTCATAAAAGAAGAAGATATTATTAAAAAAGATTTTAAGAAGCATGCTAGAGAGAACAGCAATATGATACAGAGACCCAATGTCGGTCGGAAGAACTTCCTGTTTGAAAAGTTCAGGTCGCCGCGTCCGATCCGATCCGGTATCTGCTACTGCATCAATTCAGGATTGAACACACCCCTGAATAGGGTAATAACTTCCGGAGAGACCTCCAACAATCTCATCTTTTTGCTCTTCCAGTCTTTATCGCACCACCGGCCTGTTTTAATGTAGTTTTCAGAACTGCTGCCGGTTGAGAGAATTACTTGCCCGATGTAGGCGAACTCCTCCACTCCTTTTTCCGACAGCCGGTATCTTTCGCCATATTGCATATTCTTCCAGCTCTCATTAAGAAATACCTCGCTCAACCTTCGATAATTGTACAACTCATGCCAGAGAATATATTTTATCCTGTTGATCGCGACTGCGTCGGGTCCTGCGTTCTTCGGGTCAGCAGAGACGATACCCCTCGGTGACGGGATGCCGTACCGCGGATTTCTATACCATTGCGCAACAGTGTCATAAAACGAACGGCTGTCTATTCCAAGATGAGATTGAAGTATATGTAAGAATTCGTGTATCAACAAATCCGTCTTAAAGCGTTGACTGAATACAGGATCGTCCAGCTTCATTCCCCGCTGTTCATAAATCATCCTGTACCGTGATTGACGCACAGTATTGTCCCAGTCCGGACTGACTCCAATGTATCCTTTTGTACGATACGCCTTCGCGGTCATAGCTGAGGAATCCACAATTACCGGTACCGACGCGAGAAACGATCTCAGCGACGGGTCGAACACCTCAAACACACTCTCCAATACGGTGGTATTGCGTTCCCGCGAGATTGACACTGCCTCTCTAGTGAAAAACCATCCGGGCAAAAACGAGAACACGGGAGTCTCCGTAGTCCGCCGAACAACTCCGTAAAAGTGAGATCCGGCGATAGTATGATTCTTCAGGTAGATATGTATAAATGTCCCGCAACCAAGAAAAAGCAACACAACCATGGTTGCATTTCTTATACGGTGAGATTTAACGGTCCCCATGTCTATCCTTCCCCATGCCTGTTATTTCTTGTAATTCAAGAAAGACTCTTAAATTATTATAGTGTTCATTGGATATCAAAACTAACAAAAAACTGAAATCGTTTTAAGAGTTAATTGCTTTTTCATTCGTATAACCACTTTTAATCATTTTGAGCATACTCTGACTCCTTGAAACTACATGGGGTGTAAATTTTTTGAGGCCGGGAAAGTCGGCAGATAAAATGCATCGCCAGGTGTGATCTCGTATTTTTACTCATGACGCAGGGCGTCAATGGGATCAAGACGGGCGGCCTTTCTGGCCGGGAAGAAGCCGAAAATAATGCCCACGGCCCCGGAAAAAAGAAAGGCCACCGCCATAATGCCGGGATTGAAGATGAAGGGGATCTTTAAAAGTCTGGCAAGCCCGAGCGAACTGGTCAGGGCGAGCAGGATGCCAATGAGACCGCCAAGGGAGGAGAGCACCACGGCCTCCACCAGAAACTGCAGCAGCACTTCCCGTTCCAGGGCGCCGATGGCCAAACGTATGCCGATCTCCCTGGTGCGTTCGGTCACCGAGACCAGCATGATGTTCATGATGCCGATGCCGCCCACCAGGAGACTGACCGCGGCCACCGCGCCCAGCAGGGTGGTGAGGATATGGGTGGTGCCGGTGAGCATCCGGGTGATTTCCTTCATATCACGCACCTGGAAATTATCGTTTTCCCGAGCCCGAGATATGACGGCGTTCCCGCAGCAGATATTCGATATCGCTCTTGGCCTTGTCCGTTGACCTGCCATCTGCCACCGAAACCTGGATCAGGCTGATATCCTGGTTGCCGGCAATCCGCCGCTGGAAGGTGCGCAACGGCACCAGGACGAGATCGTCCTGGTCCGAACCGAAGGTGGACTGACCCTTGGCCTCCAGTAGCCCGATAATCTCGCAGGAAAAATTTCCCAGCCGGATATCATTCCCCAGGGGATCCAGCGGCCCGAAGAGTTCTTTGGCCACCGTGGCCCCGATAACGCAGACCGCCTTGCCGGCGCGCAGCTCTGTGTCGAGAAACTTGCGGCCCGACTGGATGGTCCAGTTGCGCACCTTGAAAAACTCGTTATTGGTGCCGGTCACCGTTGTGGACCAGTTGGCATTGCCGTAAATCGCGGTAACTCTCCCGGAGGCGGAGGGGGCCACGGCGTTTATGGCAGGGATCTCGCGGGCAATGGCCTGGGCGTCGGCAAGTTCAAAAGACGGGGCGGTGGAGTCCTGTCCCGGCCCCATGTGCTGACCGATCCGGATCATCAGCAGGTTGCTGCCCAGGCTGGCGATCTGTTCGGTAACCTGTGCCGTAGCGCCGCCGCCGATGGTCACCATGACGATGACCGCGGCCACGCCGATGACAATGCCGAGAATGGTCAGAAACGAGCGCAGGACGTTGCGCCGTATTTCCCGCAGCGCCAGGAGCAGAGTGTTAGCCAGCATCAGCGTACCTCCCCGTTGGCTTTGTCCACCAATACCCGTCCGTCCCGGAACTGCACCACCCTTCCGGCAAAGCCGGCCATTTCCTGTTCATGGGTGACCATGACGATGGTAATTCCCAGGTCGCGGTTGAATGATGTAAGGAGCTCCATAATCTCGATACTGCGAGCCGTATCAAGGTTGCCCGTCGGTTCGTCGGCCAGGAGCAGATAAGGTTCGGTGACAATGGCGCGGGCGATGGCCACACGCTGCTGTTGGCCGCCGGAAAGCTCCCCCGGGGTGTGATGTTCCCATCCGGCAAGCCCGACGGCGGCCAGAGCTGTGCTGGCCCGGCGGCGGCGTTCTTCGACCTTGATCCCGCGGTAGATCAGAGGAAGTTCGACATTTTCCAGGGCCGAGGTCCGGTTCAGCAGGTTAAACCCCTGGAACACGAAGCCCAGATGAAAGCGGCGCAGCAGCGCCCGTTGATTTCTGGTCAGACTGCCGACCGCAATATTCCTGAACAGATATTGACCCTGGGTAGGCGTATCAAGACAGCCAAGAATATTCATACAGGTGGATTTGCCCGAGCCGCTCGGTCCCATGACCGCCACGAATTCCCCCTGGTTGATGCGCAGGTCCACGCCGCGCAGGGCCTGCATGGCTGCTGTGCCGCTGCCGTATACTTTGTACACTCCCTGCAGTTCCACCAGTGGACTATGCTCTGTCTGCACCTGGGCTGTCATGGTCATTTTCCTTTGCTGACCGATTCAATGATCAAAGGCATGCCGGCAGTTACTTCACCGCCGGTGATCTCGGTCATAATCCCACTGGTGGCGCCGGTGGTGACTGATATTGCAACCGGTTGATTGTTGCGCAGGGTCCATACCCGCTGTTTTTCCCTGTTGTTGTTCTCTTCGTTTTTATTTCCCCTGGTGCGGGCCGGACGGGGAAAAAGCTTGCTGAGCAGGCTGCCCCCGGCCCTGGGAGTGCTTTTCTCTTCCTGCGGCGGAGGCGCATACCGCAGGGCGGAATTGGGTATCAGCAGTCCATCTTTGACCTGTTTGACGATAATGTCCGCCGTGGCGGTCATGCCCGGCCGCAGGGAGAGATCCGAGTTGTCCACATTAAGAACGGTCAGATAGGTCACCACTCCGGCGGTGGACTGGGAGCCATAGCGCACTTGGCTGATTTTGGCCGGAAATGTGCGGTCCGGATAGGCATCCACCGTAAATGTTGCATGCTGGTCTTCCTTTACCTGCCCCACGTCTGCTTCATCCACATTGACATGGAGTTCCATTTTGGCCAAATCCTCGGCAAGGGTGAAGAGGACCGGGGCCTGGAGCGAAGCGGCCACGGTCTGACCCGGCTCCACGCTGCGCACGAGGACAATACCGTTGATGGGCGAGACAATGGTGGCCTTTTCCAGATTGGTCTCATCTATGCGGAGCTTTGCCTCTGCCTGGGCAATATTTGCCTTGACCATGGCTTCGGTTGCCTGGGCGCGCTTGAGTGCCGCCTCCGCGGTATCGAAATCCTGTTTGGACGGGATCTTTCCTCCACTGAGTTGACGGACATTGACCAGCCTTTCCATCGCACTCTTGGCTTCAAGCAGGCTGGCCTGGGCCAGCAGCAGATTGGCCCGGGCTGATTCCAGGGCGGAGCGCGACTGGTTCACCTGCGCTGCAAGCATGGTGGTGTCAAGCCGTGCCAGCACCTGGCCGGCCTTGACAAAATCGTTGTAGTCAACGGCAACGGTTTCGACGGTTCCGGAGACCTCGGTGCCCACATCCACCTGGTTGGTCGGTTCCAGGTTGCCGGTGGCGGTGACGGTGACGGTGATATCTCCCCGTTGTGCTTCCACGGTTTTGTATTCTATTGCTGAACCGTTTTCGACCAGGACCCATTTGGAAATGACAAAAATTACTACGAGAAGCAGCAGGGACCAGAAAATGATATGTTTCACATATCTCCCTTTGCCCGGGGACGGCTCCAGCCCCAGTGATTTTTCTATATCCAGATCATGGGTTATTTTTGATTCACTCATGGCTTTCATCCTTTTTGTCTGCTATCCAGGGTTCCGCCCGTTGTCCTGCTGCATTCCAACCTCCGCCCAGGGCCTTGTAGAGCCGGATCAGATCGGAGGTTACCGTCCCGTCGCTTATGGCCAGCTGCTCCTCAAGGGAGAGCAGCGACCGCTGGGCATCCAGAACGGTTGTAAAATCCGTTAACCCGGCCTGGTACTCCTGGCTGGCAAGGGTTTCAGCTTGGCGCGCTGCATCCGCTGCGGCAACCAGACGTTCGCGGCGCAGCTGCTCTTCCGCATAGGCCGTAAGACCGTTTTCCACCTCTTCCAGTGCTCCCAGTATCGATGCCTCATAGACAAGCAGGTACTGTTCCTGGATGGCGGACTGCACCTCTATATTCTGCCGGATGGCCCCGGCATCGAAAATATTCCAGGTAACACCTGGCATGATGTTCCATGTTTCACTGGCTGATTTGAACAGTTCAGAGGATTTAAGGGATTCCAGTCCGATGGAGCCGGACAGCCGGAATTTGGGATACAGGTCCGCCGTGGCCACCCCGATGCGGGCGGTCTGGGCGGCAAGGTTGCGTTCGGCCCGGCGGATATCAGGCCGCTGCCGCAGGGTCTCAGCCGGCACCCCGACCGCCACCATGGGCGGAACCACGGGAACAGGCCGGGTTTCAGCCAGCAGTTCATGTACATTTCCGGGAACCTTGCCGGTCAAGACGGCCAGCCTGTTCTTTGCCTCTTCCAGGCTGCTGCGCAGGGCCGGGACCTGGGCCCTGGTGCTTTCCAGGTTGTAGCGGGCCTGTTGCAGCTCCAGTTCATTGCTCAGCCCAGCCTGGTAGCGCCACCGGATAAAGTCATAGGCCTCTCCCTGAATGGCAAGGTTCTGGTCTGCTACGGCAAGACGTTTTTGGATGGTACGAACATCCAGGTAATTGAGGCCAACCTCCGCGGTAAGCGTTACCAGGACGTCCCGCAGATTCTCCCTGCTGGCGTCAAGATCCGCATCAGCCGCCTCCACGGCGCGCCGCACCCCGCCGAAGATATCCACTTCCCAGCCGGCATCGAAACCGGTCGAGTAAAAACTGCGCGTTGCACCGCCGCCGGTGTTTTCGCTGCTCTTGCTCCTGGTGGCCGATCCGCTTGTATCGAGGCCTGGAAACAGCCCTGCCCCGACAATGCCCCGACGGGCACGGGCTTCCCGCACTCTGGCCATTGCTTGCTTCAGGTCAAGATTGTTGTTAATTGCCTTTTCGACAAGGTCGGACAGAACGGGATCCTGCAGGGTCTTCCACCATTCGGCCAGCTGTCGGGAATCCATGGTCTCCCCTGACAATCCCTGCCGCAGTTCGGAATGCCATGCTGCAGGGGCGGTAGTCTCCGACGGGACATAATCAGGTCCTACAGCTGCACAGCCGGCAAGGCCCAGGAAGGACAAGAGGAACAGAACTATAATAATTCTATGGAATAAACAGGATTTTCCCTGTGTGTTCCGAATGGTCAATGGACGGATCATGACAGGTAAACCTCCGTTATCACAGCGCGGGTTTTTACAGTCGGCTGGATGCCTGTTTCCGGCATGAGCTCTGGTTGCGACTGCTGAAATCAGCATGTTGGCAGCCCCATTAACAGCTGCGTCTGAAAGACGATGAGATCTTCCATTTTCCGCAGATATTCGTCGCTGTATCGCTTAACACCCAGATCCGCCAAAATAAAATCCATGCGGTCCGCATGGAAAAATACCGGCGTGTTCATGATGAGGACACGGAGAAATGTTTCCTGCTCGTCCATGGCCGGATTGATGCGGCGGAACAGTTCCGTGATGGCGGCATGCGACGGTGTGATCAATTCCTTTTTAAAGATGTCCAGCAGCGGCCCCTTGTTGCGCATGACCTGAAAAATGACCCGGCAATGCCAGGCCGACAATTTTCGATCAAAGAGCAGGGTGATATTGCGATGCACAATGGCGCGAATGGCTTCAGCCTGTCCCTGCGGGGACCCGGTATCATACTGTTTGAGGAGCACGCTTACCGGATTGTCCTTCCAGACCTGCAATACCGTCCTTACCACGGCCTCGAAAAGTTTATCCTTTGAGCCGAAATGATAATGAATGGAGCCGACATTCACATCGGCGTTGAGGGCGATAGCCCGGGTGGAGACGGAGCCGAATCCCACCGCCGCTGCCAGTTCGCCCGCTGCATTAATCAATGCCTCTCTGGTTTTTACACTCGTTTCGTACGTTGCCATGATCTCCTGCCGGAACATTACAATTTGGTCATATGACCTAATTTAAACATTTGACCAAATTAGGCAAGCGGGAAAAATCACACTGCACATTTTATCCGCAAAATGCCGCCATGGTCGGCCGGACATTTTTTCCGGTGAATCGAGCAGGTTTTCCGGGAAAAACTTTCTGGACCAGCCAAAACCCTGCCGGAGCAGAATCGTGATGTCCAGGCCGGCCCCGGGGCGACCTGTCAAGAGGCCTAATGCGACTGACCTCCGGAATCGATTTCCGCTACCTTTTGACAGCCGGTCGCCGGACCGATTAAATTTGTTGCGCACTAC
>CAWAPG010000019.1:0-76414 GCA_963783905.1 uncultured delta proteobacterium
CATGGGGTCAAGTCTTTGCTTGACTCTTAATCGGGACAAAGCTCGACATTTACAAATTTCCCAACCCTTGAAGTCAGGATACCTATTTAATCGTCACCTTCATTATCCTTATTAATCTGCTGCTCCTTGCCGTCCAGCTCCTCCTCATAAGCCTTATCGACAATCATCCCTTCCAAGATGAAGGCCACCTGAAAATCAAAGGCCGGCGGCTGAGGGTATTTTTATATAGATGAAGTTTAAATATTCATATATTATAAGTGGTTAAGAGAGAAAGAAGACAGAGAAACTATCGTGTCGATAGCTGGCGGGATAAAGAGGCCATTCGTGTTGCTGTCAGGCTGGCTCTGACAGTAGCTGTGACAACCCGGAACGTATAGCAACAAGGGACGCCAACGGCTTAAACAGCTGAAGGAAAATGTCTGATATGAGTATCTTCAAGCCCCAATTCACCATTACCAATCGGATGACATCCGCGATCACCCGCATCGAGCGGGCTCGGGGCTTTCTGGAAGCTGCGCAGCTCTCCGCCGACTGGGTACGGGAGGTGGGTGAACAGACACTGATTCTGGAGGCGCACCACACCACCCACATAGAAGGCACCCGGCTGACCCTGGACCAGGCCGAGCGGCTCTGGAAAGGCGAAGCGGTGCCTGAGGCCGATCCGGACGATGTCCGTGAACTGCTCAACTACCGCAACGCCTTTGAGTTCGTCTCCGAGTGTCTCGATAGCGGCCTGCCTGCGCCGCCCCCTGGTATCGGGGAATTTTGCATATATGTCCTCAAATGCTCAGATGGTTCATTCTATATTGGGCAATCAGAAAATTTCCCGAAAAGGTTAGCTGATCACCGATCAAAAAAGGTTGTCTGGACAGCGCCGAGATTGCCGGTTGAACCAATCCATTGGGAAGTTTCCGACATTCGAGAGGAAGCTGTAAAACGAGAGAAGGATCTCAAGACTGGTTTTGGTCGAAAGTGGCTGAAAAGAGAGTATGAACAGGACAGGCTTGCGGGATCATCGCGGCAGGCAGGTGATCCGACGCATCCAGAACTATGTGGTCAACTCCGGCACCGGCCAAGTGATTTACATTCCGCCTACGGCGGCGGAAGAGCCGGTGATGATGTCGGAGCTGGTCAAGTGGCTGAACAGTGACCTCGATATCCACCCGGTGCTGATGAGCGGCATCGCCAGTTCCAGCTGGTGCACATCCACCCGTTTCTGGACGGCAACGGCCGCGTTTCGCGCCTGCTCTCCACTCTCTGCCTCTACAAGGACGGGTACGACTTTAAGCGACTGTTCACCATCAGCGAATACTACGACCGCGACCGACCGACCTTCTATAAGTCGATTCAGAGCGTGCGCGAAAACGGCATGGACATGACCGGCTGGCTCGACTACTTCGTCACTGGTCTGGAAACCCAGATGATTGAGGTGCGCGAACGCAGCGAGGGGGTCATCCGCCGCGACGTGCTGGTGAAACAGCACGGGCTTAACGAGCGACAGGCCAAGGCGCTGGGCCACCTCATCCAGCACGGCCAGCTGACCATTCAGGATTTCGAGGCGCTCTGTCCGACAGTCAACCGCCGCAGCCTGCAGCGGGACCTGAAGGGGATGCTCGACAAGAACCTGATCGTGGAAATTGGTGTAGGAGCGACTGATCCCACCCGCCATTACGTGTTGGCCGAGCTATGACAAGCTATGACAACGAGCTGTGACAGAGCTATGACAAAAGCTGTGACATCTTGGGGGATGACTTGAGGCAAACTCTCGACAAAACTTGTGACAGGCTTACGACAAGGCTTGCGACACGAACGCTCTGACAGCTCACCAATCAAGTACCGAACAAGTAACCGATCATGAAGGTCGCTGAACGAGAATCTATGACGAATCCCGCATTCCACCGTTACATCGGCATCGACTATTCCGGTGCGGAAACCCCGGATTCCAGCCTGAAGGGGCTTCGAGTCTACGTGGCCGACCGCGAGTCTCTGCCGGTGGAAGTAGAGCCGCCGCCCAGTCCACGCAAGTACTGGACACGGCGCGGGCTGGCGGAATGGCTGGCGGATCGGTTGTCTGAGGATGTACCGACCATTGTCGGTATCGACCACGGTTTTTCCTTTCCCCTGCGTTATTTCGAGGTCCATTGGCTGGAGCCGGACTGGCCGACCTTTCTGGATGATTTTCAGAAGCATTGGCCGACCGACGCCGAACACACCTATGTCGATTTTGTGCGGGATGGTTTGCGGGGCGATGGCGCGGCTCGTTCCGGCAGCGCCCGCTGGCGGCGGATCACCGAAGAGCGGGCCGGGGCCAAGTCGGTCTTTCATTTCGACGTGCCCGGTTCGGTGGCCAAATCGACCCATGCCGGGCTTCCCTGGCTGCGCTATCTGCGGCAGCGGGTCGGGAGAACGCGTTCATTTCTGGCCCTTCGACGGCTGGGACAATCCCTGCGGGCAAATCCGCCCTGGTCGAGGTCTATCCCTCGCTGTGGAGCAAGAGTTTTCCACGCGAAGGCCGCACGCCCGATCAGCACGATGCATATACGGCTGCCGCCTGGCTGAGGCAGGTCGACCTGAATGGCAGCCTCGGCAGGTTTCTCAAGCCCGATATGCTGCCCGGCGAATATCATGTCGCCCGGGTCGAGGGCTGGATTCTCGGCGTGATGTGACCGGGGATCAAACTATGGAAACTGAAGACTTTGGAACAGCCCTGAATGAATAGAAAATAATAAGTAGCAGAATTTTTGAATGGTATTCCTGGATAGTGCTCTGGGAAAATACCTAATTAATGTGCATGCACTAGACCGGCCATAATTGTTAATATTTTAAAATGAAAAGGTTTATTTATAAAAAAATATTTCTTGTTATTTTAATAAATTAGTTTTAAAAAATGTATTTCAGTCTATCGGCCAAATAATCGGCCAAATGTTTTGTGTAAAACAGGCAATACAATGCAACAAAAATCGTACTACACAAAGATCAGCCAGATGGAACCACTTCTGCCGGATATAATCGGCACAGACTTAGAAGGTCTGGCCATTGAAGTCATTCGCACATCAGCCTCACTTAGCAGCTGTTTACATCCAATTACAAGAAAAGCGGTGGTTGATCTGGTTCGGTCGATGAATAGCTACTATTCAAATCAGATTGAAGGCCACCAGACTCATCCGGCTGACATTGAAAGAGCTTTGGCGGCAGATTATTCTCATGAGCCGGCTAAAAGGGCAATGCAGAAAGAAAGTGTGGCTCATATTGAAGTGCAGCGTTTAATCGAAAACCTGCTTCATGAAAATCCCGGAGAACATATATGCTCGGCTGAATTTTTGTGCTGGATCCACCGGGAATTTTATGATCGATTGCCGGTTGAGTTCCTTGTTATCAAGACACCGGATGGTCAAAAAAAAGAAGTTATACCGGGGAAATTAAGAAAAGAGGATGTGACCGTGGGGCATCACCTGGCTCCAGCAGCAGAACATTTACCGGAATTTTTAGATAGATTTTCAAGGGTTTATTGCGACTCTGGATTCAAGGACATTACCAAGGTGATTGCAGCAGCAGCCTCTCATCACCGTTTAGCATGGATTCATCCTTTTCTGGATGGCAATGGGAGAGTAACCCGACTTTTTACCCATGCCTATTTAATAAAAGCCGGTATTGATGGACATGGCTTGTGGACGACCTCCCGTGGTCTTTCCCGTTATCGAGATAACTATATACATTTTTTAGCTGCCGCTGATCAACCACGGCAGGGAGATTTTGACGGTCGCGGAAATCTTTCCAATAAAGGACTGGTTTCTTTTTGTGCATTTTTTCTTAAAACGGCCCTGGACCAAATAAGTTTTATGACAAGTTTGTTGGACCTGGATGGTATGAAAAAAAGGATTGGAAACTATGTTGAGCGACAGGCGGCTTTAGGTGAGTTGCAGCCTGAATCGAAATATATATTAACGGCTGTTTTTTTGAATGGAGAAATGCCGCGCGGGGAGGCTTCCAGGATAACCGGGCGCCCGGAAAGGAGTGCACGAAGGATTCTGAAAGAATTACTTGATAAAGCACTTTTAACGAGTGTGTCGGAGAAAGGACCCGTAAAGTTACATTTTCCCGCTAAAGTGGCTCCTTATTATTTACCAGGGCTTTATCCGGAAAGCGTTGAATCAGAAATGCTTTAATGCATCAATATCAAATGAAAATCATGGTAAACCGACATAGTGCAATCCAAAAAAATCATGCAATTTGACCAGGAACTCCAGGCCGGAATATTAATCCGCCGCTATAAACGTTTTCTGGCCGACGTGGAACTGGACAGCGGCAGGCAGTTGACCGTACACTGCCCAAATTCCGGCTCCATGATGGGCTGCAGCGAGCCCGGCAGCCCGGTGATGATTTCACGCTCTGACAACCCGAGCCGGAAATATCCCCACACCCTGGAAATGGTGCAGGCCGGCCCTGTCTGGATAGGAGTAAATACATCTTTAACCAACAAGCTTGTGCACGAAGCCCTGGAAAACGGCGTTGTAAACGAGTTCGGTCTCGTTGACGCCATTACCCGGGAGGTAAAAACGTCGGCCAACACCAGGCTCGATTTTCAACTGGAGAGCCAGGGGCGGCAAATATATCTGGAGGTAAAGAACTGTTCATTGGCTGTGGCGCGGGCCGCGATGTTTCCGGACGCCGTAACGGCACGGGGCACCAAGCATTTACATGAACTGGCGGCGTTAAGGCTCCAGGGGCACGGCGCTGCCGTCTTGTTCTGCGTGCAGCGCGGTGATGCTGACTATTTCAGGCCGGCGGCACACATCGACCGGATCTATGCCGACACCCTCGCTGAGGTTGCAGCGGCCGGTGTGATGGTCCTGGCCTACCAGGCGGATGTCAGTCCGCGGGGAATAACGATTAGAAAGCAGCTTCCGGTAAAGACCGGCTGAGACATTCAGGTATCATCGGCTGCTGCTTCAGGTACTTTGCGGTTGTCGGCCGGCACCGCCTTTTGTAATGTGTGCTTTATGGAGCAGGAAAACAAAAAAGCCAGAAAGTGTGTAGTTCTGCTGAGCGGCGGCCTTGATTCCACCACCGTGCTTGCCCTGGCAAGGGCAGAAGGATATGCCTGCTACTGCCTGAGTTTTCGATACGGCCAGCGCCAGGGCATTGAACTGGAAAAGGCGGGGGAGAATAGCGCCAGGTATGGAGCGGTCCAACACCTGGTGCTGGATATCGGCCTTGACCGGATCGGCGGTTCAGCCCTCACCGGCGATGCAGAAGTGCCCAAGGACCGGTCGCTGGAAGTTATGGGAGATGGAATTCCCCAGACGTATGTACCGGGACGTAATACCATCTTTCTGGCCTATGCCATGGCCTGGGCGGAAGTAATCGGCGCCGGTGATGTTTTCATCGGGGTCAATGCCCTGGATTACAGCGGCTACCCGGACTGCCGTCCCGAATATCTGGAAGCTTTTGAAAAAATGGCCCGTCTTGCCACCCGGGCCGGCGTAGAAGGAAAAAGCACACTGCACATCCACGCCCCCCTTCTGCACAGCACCAAGAAAGAAATAATCCTGAAGGGCCTGGAACTCGGCGTTGACTATTCATTAACCCACAGCTGCTATGATCCCGGCCCCGAAGGTTCGTCCTGCGGCCGGTGTGATGCCTGTCGGCTGCGGCTTAAGGGCTTTGCCGAGGCAGGCGTCAGGGATCCTCTGCACTACATGACAACGGAGAAATTATGACGCCGGTGCCAGCAGCTGCAGATATTTCATCCCTGGGACGGCTTTTCATGGTCGGTTTGCCCGGTCCGGTCCTGGATGAGTCCACCCTGCACCTGATCCGTAAGTTTGGGATAAACAATTTTATCTATTTTAAAAGAAATGTTGCCGGCCAGAAACAATTAAAGCAGCTGTCGGATGACCTGCGCCGGGCATGCCGGGAAAACGGGCTGGAACCGCCGCTGGTTGCCATTGACCAGGAAGGCGGAACGGTTGCGCGTCTACCTTCCCCCTTTACCCAGTTTCCGGATGCCAGGGTCCTGGCTGAGTCTGCTGATTCGGAAAAAGCCCTGCTGAATTATGCCCGGGTCTGTGCCGCCGAACTGCACAGCATCGGCGTCAATTACAACCTGGCGCCGGTCCTGGACGTCTGCGCGGCGGGTCGCGATTATTTCATGGAAAGACGTGTCCTGGGTGGCGATCCGCAGGAGGTGGCGCGGCTGGGCAGCCGGGTAATCCGGGAGTTGCAGCAAAACGGCATTGCAGCGTGCGGCAAGCATTTTCCCGGACTGGGGGCGGCGGTCGTTGATCCACACGTAAAGCTCCCCATTGTGTCTAAAACGGCATCGGCCATCCGCGCCGAAGATCTGGTGCCGTTCCGGCGGGCGATTGCTGCCGATGTGGCGTCCATCATGACCTCGCACACCATCTATCGCCATCTGGATCCGGAAAATCCGGCCACCCTGTCTCCGAAAATCCTGGACGGGCTGCTGCGGAATGAACTGGGTTATAAGGGGGTTGTAATCACCGATGATCTGGAGATGGGCGCTATTGAAAAAGAAGGGGATCTGGGCCGCGCTGCACTGCAGGCCCTTGCGGCCGGCGCCGACCTGCTTCTGATCTGCCAAAGTCATGCAAAGGTAATTGACGCGTATCAGAAAACTGCGGCGGCAATTACAACGCCATACCTGGCGGCAAGAATGCAGGAAAGTTTACAGCGGGTGCAGGTGCTGCGGCGGAAATTTGCCCGGGAGTAATTATCCCTGTAAAATGTTATGGGTTATTCTGCCGCCGCAGAGGGTAAGAACCGCCTTTCCCTGCAGCCTGGTGCCGATAAATGGAGAGTTTTTGCTTCTGGAGAGGATGTCCTGCTCCTGCATGAGAAAGCTGAGTTCCGGGTCGATAACCGTAATATCTGCGGCACTGCCGATTCCCAGCGAACCGCCGCCGACCCCGAGTATGCGGGCCGGATTGATTGACAGCAGCCGGATCAGCCCGGCGGCATCGATATATCCCTTTCTGAACAGGGCCAGGGCAAGAGGCACGGCGGTTTCAAGACCGATGATGCCGTTGGCGGCCTGGTCAAATTCTATATCCTTTTCCAGGACAGAATGGGGGGCATGGTCCGTGGCAATGACGTCGATAGTGCCGTCCTGGATGGCCGCGATGACCTCCTCCCGGTCTCTGGAGGTGCGCAGCGGCGGGTTCATCTTGGCGTTGGTGTTGTAATCCTTGACCGCCTCTTCCGTCAGGGTGAAGTAGTGCGGCGCTGTTTCCGCGGTGACCGGATACCCTTTTTCTTTGGCATGCCGTATGAGGTTGATCGACTCCCGGGTGCTGATATGCGCCAGGTGCAGCCGGCAGCCGGTGTAGCCGGCCAGGGCCAGGTCGCGATATACCATGATCTCTTCGGCAATGTGGGGAATGCCTTTCAGCCCCATGCTTGTAGAGGTGAAGCCTTCATTCATGGCGCCGTTGCGGCTGAGGCCGGAATCCTCTGAATGGGAGATAACCAGAAGCTTGTGGTTGGAGGCATACTCCAGGGCCCGCCGCATCAATTGACTGTCCATGACCGGTCTGCCGTCATCGGTGACCGCCGCGATGCCGGCCTTTTTCATGTCGCCGAACTCGGCCAGGCTTTCGCCGCGGGAGCCTTTGCTTATGGCCCCCACCGGATAGACCCGGGCCGAGGCAAATTCCGCCTTTTCTAAAATGAGCCGGGTTACGGACTGGCTGTCATTAACGGGAATCGTGTTCGGCATGCAGGCAACCGCGGTGAAACCTCCGGCGGCAGCGGCCCTGGTCCCGGATTCTATGGTTTCTTTGTATTCTTCGCCCGGTTCCCGCAGGTGGACATGCATGTCGATGAGCCCCGGCACCACCCATTTGCCCTGCAGATCAAGAGACAGCAGTTTTTTAGGCAGCTGGGGTTTTTTCTGGCGCGAGGTGAAAATGGCCTTGATTTTACCCCGTTCAACCAGGAGGCCGGCCTTTTTATCCAACCCGTTTGCCGGGTCAATGACCCTGCCGTTTTCAAGGAGTATGGCTTGTTGTTGTGGCAACATTGGCATGGTTATCTGCCTCCCAGGACAAGATACATCAAGGCCATGCGGATGGCGACCCCGTTGGTCACCTGGTCAAGGATCACTGACTGGGCGCTGTCCGCAACATCAGGCGCCAGTTCCACTCCCCTGTTGATCGGTCCCGGATGCATGAGAAGCGCATCCGGTCTGGCTGTCTGCAAAACCTCCCGGGTTATGCCGAAAAATGTGGCGTATTCTCGGAAGGACGGGATCAGGGGATCATTCTGCCTTTCTTTCTGAATGCGCAGGGGCATGACAACGTCGGCGTTTTTGACGGCATCGGCAATGGCGCTGCAGACGGTGGCGCCCAGCTCCTCCACCCTTTTGGGAATGAGGGTGGCCGGACCGCTGACAAATACCTTTGCCCCCATTTTGGAAAACCCGATGATGTCTGAGTGCGCCACCCGGCTGTGACTGATATCGCCGATGATGGCCACCTTGAGCCCGGAAATTTTTCCTTTATGCTCCTTCACGGTCATCAGGTCAAGCAGGCCCTGGCTCGGGTGTTCATGGGTGCCGTCGCCGGCATTGAGCACCGAAGTCTTCAAGTGCCTGGCCAGGTAATGGCAGGCGCCGGAACTGGGATGCCGCATGATGAGAATGTCAGGCATCATGGCCTCGATGTTCCTGGCTGTGTCGGCCAGGGTTTCACCCTTGGTCGTGCTGCTGGTGGAGGCGGAGATGCTGAAGGTGTCGGCGCTCATTCTTTTGGCGGCAATATCAAAGGAAAGACGGGTACGGGTGCTGGGTTCAAAAAAGAGAGTAACAACCGTCTTGCCGCGCAGAACGGGTACTTTTTTTATGGCTCTGGTTGATATTTCTTTAAAGGATTCTGCGGTATTGAGGATGTGCTCGATGTCGGGAACCGAAAGATGGTCGAGGCCGAGAATGTGTTTATGGGCAAAACGGTACTCGCTGCTCATGCTGGTCCTTTGTTCATCCCGTATCCATATATTTCATTTATGCCTGAACGGTCTAATAGGAAAATAAGAGAGGGAAAAAGTCAAGCAAATGAAACAAATGAAACAAAAAAACGTTGTTTACCGTTTGGGATCCGTTGTCTTTCCGGTCAGTATGATTACTGCACAAGTTTGCCTATTCTGTTCCACCGGACCGAAAAATTTTCCTTGTCCCAGGACCAGTAGATAATAAAGGCCTTTCCTTTAACCGCCTTTAAGTCAACAAAGTGCCAGAATCTGCTGTCATAACTGTTATCACGGTTGTCGCCCATGACAAAAAGAGAATGGTCCGGAACGGTTATCGGGCCCATATTATCGCGGCTCTGTATGCTTGCAGGCAGAATATTGGGGTCCCTATGAATGGCGTATGGTTCATCCTGGGGTTTGCCGTTGACATAAACCTTTTTATCCTTGATTTCAATGGTGTCCCCCTCCACGCCTATAACTCTTTTTATATAGTCCTGGGTTGGATTTACCGGGTACTTGAAAACAACAATATCCCTTCTTTTCGGTTCTTTAAAAGGAATCCAGGTATTGTCGGTAAACGGGTTTTTAACCCCGTAAATGAATTTATTGACCAGAATATGGTCGCCGATCAGGAGTGTATCCTGCATGGATCCGGAGGGAATTTTAAAGGCCTGAACAACAAAAGTCCTGATAAAAAGGGCGAGAAGCAGCGCGATGAGAATCGCTTCGATATACTCGCGGGTGGTGGACTTTTTTTTGGTTTTTAATTGTTCTGCAGCCAATGGATGAGCTCCTTTGCTCCATAAATATTGTTTAAAACCGGCAAAGTTTTAAACCAAAACCAACCAAAAAACAAGAAGGATTAAGGAGGGGCTCTATTTAATCGGTGATGCTGCGCCGATCTTCCGAAAAAGACGGCAGTTATAATGAATAATGTCGGATAGTTGAAATGATATCCCTGGGCAGTAATGCCTTGCAGCCCATATGTAAACTTGATTTGCAATTATAGAAGACTGTCGGAAGATGCCGTAAAAAAGGTTTACCTTGCAGTGGGAGAATGCTGAGGCCCGTTATGAAAGTAAATGATCCAGGGGCCCGTCCGGAAGACAAAAAGAGGAAGGACAAACCTGCAAAAATCGATGTTCTCAAAAATGAATATAATAACAGATAGTTATCCTGCAATAACAGGCTGCACCGAGCGCCGGAATATCTTTGCAGCAGAAACTTTTTAAAACTCCGGCCGGGATTTTAAATCAAATGGCACGGTTATCGCAGAGGGGTAATACGTTTATAAATTGCAAAAAGATCAATGGAGAGAAGTTTTATACAGATGACAGGAATAAGGTGTAATAAATTGCAGCGGCAGTATGATGATGTGCGAATTTACTTACCATAATTTTAGCTTTTTTTAATTTTTATATATAAAACGGTCTGTTGTGCAGATTTAACTTGACATTGAAAATAAAATTATGTCCCCTGTTGTTGAAAATATTACGGACTATGCAATTCTGTACAAAAATATAAAACATGCTTGTAATTTGTATTTATATGGTTTTTGATGCAGCAAGCTAACGTAATAATAAACTTCCTGACACGGTGAACTATGGGCGGTTTGCCTCATTCCAAAATAAAGTTTCCACAAATTTCGCTGCTTTCCTCCAAGAAAAGGCAGCTTCCAATTGGTTTAGATATCGGGTCCCATGCCATAAAGATGTGCCAGCTTGTTAAAGCCGGCGACACTTTTAAGCTTGTAACCCTCGGCAGTGCAAAGCTCCCCGAGGGTGCGGTCGAAGACGGTATTCTGCAGGAACCGGAAGAGGTGGCACGGATCATTACTACCCTGATTAAAAATTTGAAAGTAAAAGAAAAAAACGTAGCAATATCCATCTCCGGCTATTCAGTCATCGTTAAGAAGATCAACCTCGCGGTTATGGCGTCAAAGGATCTTGACGAGTATATCCAGACCGAGGTCGGCCAGTACATTCCCTTTGATATAGAGGATGTCTACCTGGACTATCAGGACCTGCATACCAATACGGAAGATTATGATCGTACCGATGTCATGCTGGTTGCCGCCAAAAGGGAAGTTGTCGATGGCTATCTGGCCATGCTGCAGTCCGCCGGCCTGAAGGTGGTTATTGTCGACATCGGTGCTTTTGCCCTGGAAAACATCTATGAAACCAATTACAGCCTGGATGAAAATGTGGCCTTGGTCGATATCGGTGCCACCAAGATGAGTATTAATATCGTCTCCAAGGGAATATCCGTGCTGGCCAGGGATGTTGTTGTCGGCAGCCGGCAGCTGACCGACCAGATTCAGAACAGATTCGGCATCACCACTGATGAGGCCGAAGGCCTTAAAATGGGCTTTGAGCCCCTGGAGGAAAAACAGAAGGATCTTGATGAGATTTTTGCCAATACCTGCACCCAATGGGCCTTTGAACTGAAAAAGGCCATTGATCTTTATTATACCAATAATCCGGATATGGCATTAAACAAAATTGTTTTAAGCGGCGGTGGCTCCCGTGTCCAAGGTTTGGAGCAGTTGTTTGCTGAAGAGATCGGCCTGGAGGTAGAAACCCTGGATCCATTCAAGAAAATTCAGACAGACAATAAAAATATCGACCAGGAATACTTGAATTACATCGGCCCGGAAATGGCAATTGCTCTTGGCCTGGCAATCAGACCTTCGGAATTGTGAGACAGGCATGATCCAGATAAACCTGCTTCCAGTAAGACAGATAAAGAAAAAGGCACAGGCCCAAAAGCGGGTATTATGGCTGGGTATCACCTTTATTGCCGTGCTGGTCCTTTTAGGGGTGGTTGTCATGGTCATGGGGTATAAGGTGGACGACCTGAACTCCAATATAGCATCACTGCGCAAGGAGAAGGCCAAATACCAGACCACGATTAACCAGATCGAACAGCTGAAGAAAGACCAGGCCCTCCTTGAGACAAAACTCAACACCATCAGTCAGTTGAAAAAAGGTTCGCAGCTTGCTGTGCGTGTTATGGACGAAGTTGCCAACCTCACTCCCTCAAGCCGCCTTTGGCTGAACTCAATGAGCTTTAATGGATCCATCCTGCGAATATCAGGTATAGCACTCGATAATGCTACAATCGCAGACTATATGGAAACAATTGTTACCTCGCCTTATTTTGCCACAGCTGAACTTTCCGGAACATCCACCACGGGTATACAGGGAAGGCAGTTGAAGTCCTTTTCTCTGACTATTAAGGTCGTAAATGCCGAATATCAACAGGAAGAAACGCAGCAGGTGGGACAGGCAAAATAAAAGGCGGAACATTATTTTCTGCCAATCATTGATGAGAAAAACAAAAATACCTTCAGGGGTCATTGTTAAGCTGGTCACAAAAAAACGATGAAAGACAACAAACTAAAAGAATCTTTTGACTCCTTTCTGGAGAAGAAAGTTGTCCCGCTGAACAAAAGAGTAATTATTGCCCTGTTTGTCCTGGTAATAATTGTCCCCATAGTCGCCTTTTATTTTCTTTACTACACTGAGAAGACGAAAGAAATAAAGGGATTGGAGAGCCAGGCGGCGCAGCTGCGCACCGAGATAGCCGAAGCAAAGAAAAGGGCTGCAAAACTTGATGAGCATCTGGCGGAAATGGAGCAAACCAAACGGCTTTTTGCCGAGGCATCCGTGCTTCTTCCCCAGAAAAAAGAAATTCCTTCACTGCTGACCAATATATCGGCCCTTGGAACCAATTCCGGATTGAATATGGCCACATTCTCGCCCGGCGGTGAACGGCGGCAGGAGTTTTATGCCGAGATCCCGGTTTCAATCAGGGTCAACGGCCCGTATCACAATATCGGCACATTTTTATACGAGGTCAGCAAACTAGACCGGATCGTTTCTGCAGTCAATATCAGTCTCGGCGGCGGCAGGATGCAGCGCGGCGAGATGGTGCTCGATGCCAATATCAACCTGGTGACCTATAGATTCCTCGAAGAGTCTGAAATGGCAAAGCAAAACCCCCCGGCGGGTAAAAAAAGAAGATAACGAGAAACCGTGTATTCAAAAGACCTTCATAAATTTGTTTTTGTAGTTCTGGCTGCCTGTCTGTTCCTGGTGCTGCAGAGTGGCGCTGCCTTTTCTGCCGGAGAGACGGAGGGTGATATGCAAAAAGAGATGAAGTTTACCGAGAAAATGGCTTCCATTCTCTTTCACGAGTCGGAAAACGCCTTTGTCTATAAACGGGAAGGCAGGACCGATCCATTTGTTCCTTTTGTCCAGGAACGGGTGGTAGCAAAAGAGATGCCGATTGAAGAGTTGACCGGGATGCGTAAATTTGAACCCGGGCAGCTTAGTGTAGTGGCAATTGTCTCGGGCCCGAAGGACAGATTTGCCATGGTGCAGGATTCAAACAACCAGGGCTATATTATCCGGAAAGGCGTTTTAATGGGACGGACCGGCGTTGTAGAGAAGATAGAGCCGAACAAGGTGATTGTTAAAAATTATACCTACAACCTGGCCGGAGACAAGATATATAAAACCGTGGAAATGGTGTTGAAACAAGAGGGGGAAAAATAGCAATGACCCGCAGGGTATGCTTCAGAAAAACTGTGCTAAGGTTTGCAGTGCTGCTTTTCACTTATTTTATTGCAGGTAATGTGAATAATTTCATGGTGGTGCAGCCAGCTTTTGCGGCCCCTGGCCCGTATCAGGTTACAGGAATTGAAACGAGTAAATCCGATGATGGAATACTCCTGCGGGTCACCGGTTCCGCGACACCTACATTTACCATGTATGAACTGTTTGAACCCCAGAGGCTTATTCTCGATATTGCCGACGGTGCATTTGCCGACTCCCTGAATCTGCCGATGGAACCGGAGTCAGGACCTGTTACCCGGATCAAGGGAGAAATTCTGGATGACAAGGCACCTCTTATTGCCAGGATTGAAATGTTTACTGCCGGAGATGTCGGCTATACGGTGGCCCGCGACGGCAATGACATTGTAATTGATTTCAAGGAGAAAGGTTCCGAAACTGAAACTCCCGCCATTGCCGGTTCAGCAAAAAAATCTCCCGCCATGGAAGACAAGATGGCCGAAAAAGCTGCACCTCTGGTGAAGCAACCGGAAACAGTCCAGCCGGCGGAGGAAAAGGGTGGTGCAGCAGCAGAGCCGGCTCCCATGCAGGCCGAGGCCCCTGCTCCTGCCGCACCGGCACTGGATGAGTTCGCCTATGCCGGGTATGAAAAACAGCCTATAACCGTTGATTTTTATAAAATCGATCTGCACAATGTGTTCAGGCTTTTCGGCGAAATAAGCGGCATGAATATCGTGGTGGCCCAAGGCGTAAGCGGCACCCTGACCCTGGCCCTTGAAAATGTGCCCTGGGATTTTGTCCTGGATGTCATTTTAAACCTGCAGAATCTGCAGGCGATTGAAAGGTACAACACCCTGGTCATTGCCCCCAAGGGAGCTACCTTTGATTGGCCCGAACGCCAGCAGGAGTCGGTCGCCGTCAAGAAGGACAGGGCGATCCTGCAGGAAACCGAGAAGCTGCAGGTAGTCCAGAAAATGGAAATGTCTCCGGAAGCGCTCGAGGCCCAGAAAGTAATAAAACAGGCGCATGACCTTGAAAAACAGGAAAATTATGACGAGGCGCTCAAACTGTATGAAAAGGCCTATGAAAAGTGGCCGAAAAATGAAAGACTTGCCGCCCGTCTGGCTTCACTGTATCTGGTCCACATGGGAATGAACGCCAAGGCCGTTTATTATGGCAAGGAGGCCTTGAAACATAACGAAAATGACGCTGCCAGTGCTTTGTATACCGCCATCGGGCTGGCGAATATGAAAAAAAATGCCGAGGCCAAGGAATATTTTGAAATGGCGGTAAGCGGCAAGAGGCCGGACAGCGAGGCCCTCATCAGCTACGCCATGTTCGAGGAGCAGAACGGCAATTACGTGGGTTCGCTGCTGCTTTTAGCCCGTCATGAAAGTCTTTACGGCGATTCACTGGATACCATGATAGCCCGGGCCAGAATTCTTGATAAAGAGGGCAACAGTGATAAGGCGGCGGCGGAGTATCGGGCAATATTACTCTCAGGATATCAGCTGCCGGCTGATCTGGCGCGATACATTAAAGGCAGGTTGGCCCTTGAAGGATCAAAATCTAAAGAAAAGATGTAAAGATCTGTCTTCTAATGTCAAACATACTGGTGGGGCCTACTCGATGAAAATAGGACAGCTTGCAAAACCAAAAAAAATGTTGGGAAAAAAGTCTATGCTTGCCAAAAAGAGAATATTGCTGGGCGGCGTTGCATTAAGTGCAATACTTATCCTTTCCGGTTGCGCTACTACATCAACGCAGCAGTCATCTGAGA
This sequence comes from uncultured delta proteobacterium, assembly GCA_963783905.1. Lineage (GTDB taxonomy): Bacteria > Desulfobacterota > Desulfobulbia > Desulfobulbales > BM004 > BM004. The sequence goes on from CAWAPG010000019.1 coordinate 15,343, forward strand.
TGGGAACTATGACAACCTCCGAAACCGGGGTTGCCGGAGAGCCCCGGGAAAATACGACCCAGCCGGTGCAACAGGAAGCCGCCGTAGCTGCTATGGCGGAAGAGGTACCCACTTCTCTGCCGGTTCGTTTTCAAAAACCGTCTTATTTCATAAAGGATATCGGTCTGACGGATGAGGCGATCGGGAGCGAGGATGAACTGTCGCTCCAGGTCGGCGCCGATATATCGACGACGGCTGGTCCGGTGCCTCTGCGCGATATTATGAAACGGCTGGCATCGCTGCACAATATGAATGTCAGCTGGGCCAGTGACGTTGATCAGTATGTGTATATTGATGTTGATATCAGCGCCGATGACGATTTTTTCACCGCCATTGAGAATATGCTGCGCCAGGTGGATTATTACCATGAACTGAAAGGCAATACCATCATAGTAAAATTCAAGGAAACCAGAAAGTTCCATATAGCGCTGCCGCCCCGCATCAAGGGCCAGTCGAATATCAATACCAGCGGCGGCACTTCTACCAATACCGATGCAGATAATTCCCGCTGGGAGATCATCAAAAACAATCTTGACCAGATTCTTGAGACCTGGGCCCAGAGATATAAAGCACCATCATCAGCCAAGCCGAAAGCATCTGCAGGGGAAGAGGAAGCAATGGAAGAGCCCATCAAATACGGCTCTACCATTACCCAGACGCAAAGCGGTTTTTATTCGGTGGACCCGGCCCTTGGCCTGGTAACGGTCACAGCTCCCAGGCCGCTGCTGGAAAAAATTAAGATATATGTGGATACCCTCAAGGAGGAGATGTACAAGCAGATAAACATTGAAGCCAAGATCCTCGAGGTTACCCTGCAAAAAAGCTCTGAAAAGGGAATTGACTGGAGCTCCCTGCTGAAAGACAGCGGCTTTAATTTTGACATGAACTTCGGTAATGCCGGGCAGATCTACCCGACAGGCGGCATCATTGATACCATCTCCCTGAACACCAAGTCGTTTGACCTGATTCTGGATGCCCTGGAATCACAGGGAACCACCAGGCTGCTGTCCAATCCGCGCATCAGCGTCATGAACGGCCAGCCGGCGGTGATCTATGTCGGTGACAATGTTACCTATATCAGTGAAGTTGAGACCACAAGCGATGAAGGCGTAGTGACAACATCCGCCACTACGGCCCAGGTGATTTCCGGGTTGCGCCTGGAAGTTTATGCCACCATCATGAGCGACGATGAAATTATCATGAGCATCATTCCCATGATCTCGCAGCTCGAGGATCCCATTGAATACAAGACCTTTGGTTTAAACCAGGTGGGACTGCCTTTTGTCCGTGAACGGACCATGAATTCCATTGTGCGCCTGAGAAACGGGGAAATGCTCATTGTCGGCGGTCTGATAAGTTCCGACGAAACAAATGAAAACAGCAATATTCCTTTCCTGGGGAAAATTCCGGGCCTGAAGTATGTTTTCGGCAATAAAGCGGACAACCTTACCAGGAAGGAGCTGGTTATTCTGCTGCAGCCCAGAATTAATTAAACAATGGTAAAAACGGACATTTTTAAATTTGTACATATTTAACCAAAGTATATTGCAAAACCGAATTCAAATTTGGAAGGAGATTCCATCATGGCAGTAAAAAGATTCTTTCTCTACGGCGTTTTGGCACTGCTGGTCAGTGGTTGCGGCACAGGTCATTCAGTGACCGAAACCCTCCACATCCCGGATTCACCAACGGCCGGGAATGTCTGTGCTACTGATAAGACCCTCGTCCTTTTGCCCTTTGCAGATTATTCCTCCGGGGATGATGTCATTTCAGTATACGAAAGGAGCAGGAATGTGACAGAATCCCTGACCGACAAATTTGTTGGCAAAGGCTTTAAAATGCCGGTCCAGGAGGATGTTACCCAGTATCTGGTGGATAACGACATCATCAGGATTGCAAACCAGGACGGGACCACCAACCTCAAGAGAGAGATGCAGGGTGATTGGGAGCTGGTGACAGTTGAGTTTGAACAATGGATTGAGGCAGACAGGACATATAATGCCGCGGTCAGCGGCGGCGCAGCCAATCCGGCCAATGCGCCCGGCGTTCACGGGCTTGATAAAGCAAATATCTCAAGACTCGGACGGCAATTTAAAGCAGATTACATAGTCCGGGGCCGGATCATTGAATACAACCTGCAGAAAGAGCATACCTGGGAATTGAAAAAGAAAGGCATTCTACCTTTCATCATGGGCGGAACGACCCAGGCGGCATTCGGTTTTGCTGAAACGGACGAGTACGATAATCTGAACAATATCGCCCTGTGGGGATTAGCCGGCGCCTTAATCGGTAACAGCGTGGACACTCCCTTTGAGCCGGAGGTGACAACCGTCACTTCAACAGGAAGCATCACCAGTGGTGATCCGGATGCGGAATTCTGGAACAGTGTGACCTGGGGCTTTGTGGCCGGCGGTGCCGCACACCTGGTCAATCACAGCGGCCAGACGCCGGAAGCCATCGTGCAGCTGCGCATCTGGGTACAGGATGCGGCAACCGGAGAAGTGGTGTGGACCAACCGGGCGGAGGTCAAGGTGGCACCTGAATCAATCTATGGCGATAAACGTTCAAATCAAATGTTCAAAACCGCTGTAAACCGGGCCACAACCCTATTGGTTGATGATTTCTGGAACAAGACAAAAGCGATAATGTAATTTAATCAAGGCAGGATTTCGCTGCATAAAGAATTCTCTTCAGGCCCGTAAATTTTCTGCAATCAATAATTAGAGGGATTTCAATGGAAGTACCCGAAAAGTTAAAATCGGCATCTACAGGCATCAGTCGCTGGCTGGTCCCGCTTCTTTTTCTGGCAACCGCAATTTTTCTTGTATCCTGCGGCGGAACGACGATAACGGAAGATGTAGCGGTTACCACAGACGTCGGCGATATAATTCTTACCATTGAAAATGAAGCAATTGCAGTCGGCGGGGTCACCACAACCGTAACCGCCGAAGTTTTCGATATTGAAGGCAACCCGGTGCCGGACGGCACAACGGTGAACTTTACGGTGGAGCCGATCGGGTCAATGCCGGCCTCGGCCAGCACCAGCAGCGGCATTGCCAGGACAATTCTGACCTCCGGCATCGCTGCCGGGGAATATACCGTTACCGCGAGCGCCGGCAGCGCCAAAGCTATAGCGGTGGGCCAGTTTATCGCCGGGCAGGCGTCGGCGGCCAATACGACCCTGAGCGCCAATCCTAATTCCATTGATGCCGACGGCACGAGTACATCGATCATTACCCTGGTGGCAAGGGATGCGTATAATAACCCGGTCAGCGACGACACAGCCGTCGATTTTTATACGAACAGAGGCTCCCTTTCCGCGGCTACCGGCACCACCGCCAACGGTATAGCAACGGTAACTCTCACCAGTTCAACCGATGATAACACGGTAGCCACCGTCACTGCCGACATTGGCTTTATGCTTGAGGTCCAGGTAGGATTCGGGGCGGTGGTTGTCGGCGGTGAAGGTTCCGGCACGGCCAATACCATTGTGCTGAACATAGCAACAAACAGCATCAGGGTAAAAAATTCCGGCGGCAATGAAACCACGGTCATCGAGGCAACCGCCAAGGACGAAACCGGGGCGCCTATTACCGACTGCGGAACTGAGAACAATATCCGGTTTGCCATTATCAATGGCCCCGGCGGCGGAGAAAAACTGGACAGCAATGGCCTTTCGGTGGAAAAATCCACGGTCAACGGCGTGGCCACCGCCACCCTGTCATCAGGGACTGTTTCCGGAAGTGTCAATGTGCAGGTCAGTGTGATTCTGAATGGTGATTGCACGGTAACCGGTCCCGATCTTCCTCCGTCAGGCTATTATGCCACGGCCTTCAGTTCGAAAATTGTCATCGAGGCCGGTGAACCGGCTAACGTCACCATCTTCCAGGATAACCTGGTTACCGCCAACAACGACGGCTCCATCAGCCAGACCTTCAGCGCCCTGGTCGAGGATCTGCACGGCAACCCGGTGGAAAATGGCACGGCGGTCTACTTCGGCCTGGTCGATAATCCAAACTCTGACGTACCACCATATTTCGGGTATCTGTCTTCCGGAACCGATGGGGCCGCGAACGGAACGGCGACGTTTACATCACCGACCGGCACCTTTGTTGCCGACGGCGTAATGGCTGAAGATATTCTGATTATCCTGGGAGGCCGCAATGAGGGCGGGCACCGTATCGCATCTGTGAACAACAATACAAGTGTAACCCTGTACAACACCTTGAATGTGTCTGAAACAGGTCTTAATTATTTGGCCGGCTCCTCGGAGCTGGGAACGGTTTGCGGTTTTGCCCAGACCGGCAACCTGGAAAGGGATTCATCCTGTACCCCGACAGAAGTGGGAGGAACGGGTTCCATTAAGGGCGTGGCCCATACCACAGTTACCTGGGTGCCGCAAGGAATTTTCAGGCCCTTCAACCTGTATGCGGAATCAGTCGGCGGCGATGTCGGTGACACCTGGGCCGACAACTATCCTGCCGTAGCGCCGGTTACGGTTACCGTAACAATTGCACCCAGCTCGGTGCGTTCGGGTGAAACGGGAATTGCGGTTGTGGCTGAGATCAAAGACGGCGCCGGCAACCCGATCCAGGGTGAGAATGTAACCTTCAGCTCCAGCAATCCTGGAACAGCCTTTATCAGCGGTGCAAGTCCGGTTGTTACCGACACGAGCGGCAAGGCTTCCACAACAATTGATACAGGAATCTGCCTCAAGGCAAATACCAATGTCACCATTACCGCCGCGCTTGGTTCATTTGTCGGCACCAATACCCTGGCCGTCAGCGCTACGGCGCCGACCGCTAACTTTACATTCTCTACGGCAGCAGGAACTCCGCTCGGTACGGCAACATACACCGACACCTCTACCACTCCTGCCGGCACGACCCTGACCGGCTGGTCATGGATTTTCAACGGCGGAACGCCTGCCGCCGATTCAACATCAATCCACCTGCCACAGGTGAATATACGCGCCAGGGACATATCAAACAACGCTTACGGTGACGAACGACCTGGGATGTACTTCAAACCCGGTGAGCAAAGGAGTAACGATTCCGGCGCCGTAAGACAACGACATTTTCCAATAAATAAAAAGCCCCTGGATATCGCGATCCAGGGGCTTTTTGTTATTTTCTATTTATCTTAGAACAAATCAGCTCGGTTTCGGTCCCTGCTGCTGTTTCATCTTGCTCTGGTACATGCCGGCAAAGTTCATGGGCTCCATGAGAAAGGGCATGAAACCGCCGTCCACCGAGGCCTGGCTGGCGATCTGCCGAGTGTAGGGAAAGAGAGTGGTCGGGCAGTCCACGTGCAGGACCTGCTGCAGATACTCGTCCGGAATGTTCTGCAGCAGAAAGGCGCCGGCATGTTCAATTTCAATGATGAACATCACCTTGTCGGAGTTGGTGTCCTTGACCGTGGCGGATACTTCAAGGCACACCTCCCAGTGGTTTTCATCAATTTTCTTGTTGGTGAGCTTCAGGTGCATATCCGCATTGGGTTCAGGGTTCTTGAGAAAAAAAGTCTCCGGGGCATCGGGACTTTCGAATGACAAGGTCCTTGACGTAGAGTTTTTCCAGTCTGAAAACAGGCATTGTACCCGCTCCTTCTCCTGTTGCGTTTTGTGCGGTCATGAGTAGATTCCTTTGTAATATTTTTGTGGTGCCTAATTAGAGGCCCGATTATAATTTTTTTCAGCATTCAGCTTGGAATTTTGAGTTCAGGGTTTCACGTTACATACCATAAATGCACTTATCTGTCCTGCAGGTACCTGTCATCTCGAACAGCCGACAGGCTGGAGAGATCTTTTTTTAAGATTTCTTACATTCGTTCGAAATGACATTCTTTTTTTTATCTTCATGCCTTTGTGTCTTTTCCTTTCAGCATTGAGCTTTGAGCATTACCATCAGTTCACAAAGCCCCTGCATATATACCCCAACAGTCTCTTGGCGCAAGAAAATTTTTATCCTAAAACCTGCTTCAGAAAGGCGCCGGTAAAGGAATGTTTGTTTCCGGCAACTGCTTCCGGGGTACCGGTGGCGATGATCCTGCCGCCGTCATCACCCCCTTCAGGACCAAGATCAATGATATGGTCAACGGTTTTAATGACATCCAGGTTGTGTTCTATGATTACCACGGTGTTGCCGCTGTCAACCAGACGTCCCAGGACATTTAACAGATGCCGTATGTCGGCTGGATGCAGACCGGTGGTCGGCTCATCCAGGATATAGAGGGTTTTGCCGGTGGAGCGCTTGGCCAGTTCCCGGGCCAGCTTGATGCGCTGCGCCTCGCCGCCCGAAAGGGTCACCGAGGATTGTCCCAGGCTGATATATGAGAGTCCCACATCGGATAAGGTCTGCAGCCTGTTTTTAACCGGCGGGATATGGGTAAAAAACTCCAGGGCCTCCTGCACGGTCATAGACAGGATGTCGGCGATATTCTTTCCCCGGTATTTTACCTGCAGGGTTTCGCGGTTATATCGGCGGCCCTTGCAGGTGTCGCAGGTGATATAGATGTCGGCCAGAAAATGCATGGCGATCTTGATGACGCCGTCGCCCTCGCAGGCTTCGCAGCGGCCGCCCTTGAGATTAAAGCTGAATCTCCCTGGTTTATACCCCCTGGCTCTGGATTCAGGCAGACGGGCCAGCAGCTCCCTGATCGGGGTCAATACTCCGGTATAGGTTGCCGGGTTGGAGCGGGGGGTTCTGCCGATCGGGCTCTGGTCGATGTCAATCACCTTGTCAATATACTCCAGGCCGTTTATTGCCGTATAATTGGCACGCAACAGCCTGCCTCCCTGGCTGCGTAAATGTTGCACAGCCCCTTTATAAAGGGTCTCAATTATTAAAGAGCTTTTGCCGGAACCGGAAACCCCGGTGACGCAGGTCATAACCCCCAGGGGAATGGCGGCGTCTACTTCCTTGAGGTTGTTGGCGCTGGCATTCTTCACCATTATAGTGCCGGATTTGCCTTTTTTCAGCCGCCGCCGTTTCCGCGGCACCGGGATATTCAGCCGACCGGAAAGATATTTGCCGGTCAGGGAGGTTTCATCCTGTAAAAGACCGGGGACAGAACCGCTGTAGACGATTTCGCCGCCGTGCCGACCCGCTCCCGGACCCATGTCAAGCACGTGGTCGGCAGCCAGGATGGTTTCGGCGTCATGCTCCACCACGACCACCGTATTGCCGAGGTCGCGCAGACTCGCCAGGGTGTTGATCAGCCGCTGATTATCCCGCTGATGCAGGCCGATGCTCGGTTCATCAAGGATATAGAGGACCCCGGCCAAACGGGAACCGATCTGGGAGGCAAGCCGGATGCGCTGGGCTTCACCACCGGACAACGTCCCGGCCTGCCGGGCCAGGGCAAGATAACCCAGGCCGACATCCTTGAGAAACAAAAGCCGGTCCATAATTTCTTTGATCACCGGTTCGGCAATCTTTCTCTCCCTGCTGGTAAATGTAATGGAGGGCAGTTCCCGCAGGAGCCGTTCAATACTCATCAGGGTCAGATCGTATATATTCCAGGGGCCTATGCGGACAGCGAGCGCCTCAGGCTTCAGCCGGGCTCCCTGGCATGCCGGACAGGGCTGTTCGTTCATAAACTCCGCCAGTTCTTCCCGTACCATGGAAGAGGTCGTCTCCTGATAGCGTCTGGCCATCTGGGGCAGGATGCCCTCAAACGCGGTTTGCGCTGTCAGCCGCCTCCTTTCTTTCCGGTAGCGGAACATGATCTCTTCTTTGCCGGTGCCGTAAAGAACCACTTCCTGGGCCTTGGGGGCAAGCTTGCGAAAAGGGGTATCGACACTGAACTTATAATGATCGGCCAATGCTCTAATCATCTGGCCGATATAGCTGTCAAGGGACCGGTAACCCCATGGCGCCAACGCTCCCTGGCGCAGGCTCAGGCTCGGATCAGGGACCACGAGCTGCGGATCGAAAAACTGTTTGACTCCCAGGCCGGTGCATTCCGGACAGGCGCCTTTGGGGTTATTAAAGGAAAAAAGCTGGGTGGTGAGATCAGGCAGGCTTCGGCCGCACTCGATGCAGGCTGCTTTTTCGCTGAAAAGGGTTTCCTGTTTTTCGGCCGGAAAGTTTGCCAGCAGGAAACCGCCGGAGAGTTTTACCGACGTGGATGCCGAATCGGCAAGTCGTTGCTCGGCAGCAGGTTTGATAACAATTCGGTCAACGACTGCCTCAATGGTATGCCGTTTGTTCCTGGTCAGGTTGACCTCTTCATCAAGGCTGACGATTTCGCCGTTGATCCGCACCCGGACAAAGCCTTCCCGCCGGAGATTTTCCAGCAGTTCCCGGTGTTCGCCCTTTTTTCCTTCAACCAGCGGGGCCAGGAGTATAACCCTGGTGCCTTCCGGCTGGCGGATCAGAGAGTTGACCATATCCTCTATGGACTGCGAGCGGATTTCCTTGCCGCAGTCCGGGCAGTGAGGTCTGCCGGCCCGGGCGAAAAGGAGGCGCAGATGATCATAAATTTCGGTAATGGTTCCCACGGTTGAACGGGGATTGCGGCTGGTGGTGCGCTGCTCGATGGAAACAGCGGGCGACAACCCTTCCAGGGAATCGACATCAGGCTTGTCCATCTGGCCGAGGAATTGCCGGGCATAGGTGGAAAGCGACTCCACATAACGCCGTTGACCCTCGGCATAGAGGGTGTCAAAGGCCAGGGTGGATTTGCCGGAACCGCTCAGCCCGGTAAGCAACACGAGGCTGTTCCTGGGCAGGTCGGCATCGATATTTTTGAGATTATGCATCCTGGCGCCGCGGATGCGTATATATTTTGGTTCCATTTATTTAACGCAAGGTGCAAAGAATATTTTGTTACAGGCCGTTAACGACTCGTGCAACGCCGTTTTTGACCAACGTTTCATCAAAATTGATTACCATGCCAAGTTTCAAAATGTACTTCAATGGCGCTATCTAAAATTATTTTGCTGATTTCGTTTTCCTCTTTCATAAAATAAGCGTCTCTGCGTCTTTGCGTTATTTTTTTATCAACCTGGCGCCGAAAAAGCCGTCCAGGTCGTCCCCGCTCGGCAGGGTCCGGAAAACCCCTTGTTCGTCAACAAGGCCCGCTGCATTTTCAGGCAGCACCTCCCGGCAGTCGGAGAGGGTGAACCGGGGATTCGCTGTCAGAAACTTATTAACCGCCTCGTCATTCTCCTCGGGCTCGGTGGAGCAGGTGGCGTAGACTAAAACCCCCTGCCGGGCCACAAGCTGCGCCGCATTTTTGAGCAGATCCAACTGCATTTCCTGGTAACGGAGCAGGTCGTCAGGGTTCCGGTTCCAGCGGATGTCAGGATGCCGCCGGATGACTCCCAGGCCTGAGCAGGGTGCGTCTACCAGGACGCCGGCAAATTTCCCCCTGTTCTCAGGAAGAAGTGAATCAAGTGTACCCTGAACAATAGTCACTGTCCTGTCAAGCTGCAAGCGGTGGAGATTTTCCTGCAATTTTGCCAGGCGGCCGATATTGGGCTCCACGGCAACGAGCCTGCCGCCTGAAGCAAGCATCTGGGCCAGATGCGAGGTTTTGCCCCCCAGACCGGAACAGCCGTCAAGATATGATCGCCCCGTCTGCAGAGGCCCCAGGAGTATGGATATCAGCTGGGCCGCCTCGTCCTGCACCTGGAAATAACCTTCGACAAAACCGGGGACAGCCGTCACCGGGCCGTTGTAATCCGCAAGGTGAATAGCCAGGGGACTATATTTTCCCTGGACCGCATGCAGTCCGCTGTCTTTCAGGTTGTCCAGCAGGGCGGCAGTTGTTGTCAGGGTGGTGTTAACCCGCAAACATATGGGGGCGGGCGTATTGTTTTTCCTGCAGATGGCGATGGTCGCCGCCTTGCCGTACCGTTTCTGCCAGCGTGCCAGTAACCACTCAGGGTGGCTCAGCCTGGCGGTTTCAGGCATAGACCCGGTATCCTCTTCCTGCAGCGGAGATGGAATATTGTGACGCTCGCGGTTCACACTGCGCAGCAGGCCGTTGACAAAACCGGTCAGCCATTTCGGCTGCCTCCTATCTTTCAGGGCCTGGACGGTCTCGTTGATTGCCGCCGAAGCAGGAACCCGGTCCATGAACAGGAGTTGAAAGATGCCTACCCGCAGGGCCTGCAAGGTCCGTATTTTCATTTTGGCAACCGGATGCCTGGCAAATTTCTGCACCACCCAGTCAAGATATCCGCGCCAGCGAAGAACACCGTAAACCAGGGCCATCAGTAATTGCCGGTCCCTGGGGTCCGCAAAGGCAATAGCTGACATTTGCTGTTCCATGAGCTGGTCCATCGGCAGCCGGCTTTCTTCCCAGCGGCTGAGGATCTCAATGGCAATATAGCGGACGGAGCGGCCTGAATTTTTCATGGGAAAAAGTATTTTTACCCTGTCGTATATGCAGTATGCTGCTTGGGTTTGGAGTACCGCAATATTGGAGTACGGGAGTATTGGAGTACTGGAATATTGGAGTACTGGAATATTGGAGTACTGGAGTGATGGGGAAATAACGATGCTTTCTTAGTATTTAACAATACTCCAACACTCCATTACTCCACCATGAATCCGTTCCGTTCATTCAGCTATCAGCTTTGAGCCTTGAGCCTTTGCACCTGTGTTCAGCTTCTTTCAGCCTGCAGCATCATTGTCCATCATGCGATCCGCAACGAAGACAGACAGAACATTCACAACCCACAACCCACAACCCACGACCTACGACCCACCACTCACAATTCACAATTCACCATTAACCACTCACAATTCACCATTAACCATTCATAATTAACCATTCACAATCCCGATCACCGAGGCAAACCTGCCGGTGTTTCCCTCCCGGCGATAGGAAAAATAATCACGATTGCAGCGGGTGCATATCCCGGCAGTATGGATATTTTTCGCTTCGACTCCGGTTGAGCGGAGCTGGTCGCGGCTGATGGCCCAGAAGTCAAAGTAATCGGGCCGCACCTGGTAGCCGTACAATGATGCCGGAAGTTCAGTCCGATAATTGATAAACTCGGCGCAGCAGGGTCCCAGGGAGGGGGAGACGGCGGCGATGAGGTCGGCCGGATCTGTGGCAAAAGCGGCCTCCATGGCGGAGACGGTCGCGGCTATGATGCCCGCCGTGCTGCCGCGCCAGCCCACATGGGCAATGCCGACGGCCGTTTTTTCCGGATCAAACAGCATAACGGCCTGGCAGTCGGCCTGCTGAATCATCAATCCCAAACCCGCGACATTGGTGATCAGGCCGTCGCAACCCGCAACCTCAAGATCGGCTTCCGGCCGATCCCGAAGCGTATAAACCCTGGATTCATGCACCTGCCGGGCCGAGACAAGGACGGAGCACCCGAGCGTTTTTTTTATGCTGTTTCGGTTGGCAAGTATATTTTGCCGGGCATCGCCCAGCCCAAAGGAAACATTGCGCGAGTCCCAGGGTGGTGGACTAAAACCTCCGTGGCGGTTGCATACCCCATGAAAAAGCCGCGGGAATTTATTGGTCAGAGAGGGGAAAAACCCTATGTTGCCGTTTGGCTGCAGGCCTTTCTGCCTAGGCATTTTCATTCGGGTCCAGCAGATATGATTTTACGGTTTTGTCGCGCCGGGAGAGGATGGTGTCATGGCGCCAGTTGACATCGTCCTGTTCGGGATAATCAACGATGTAATGAAGTCCCCTGGACTCCTTGCGGCTGAGACTGCTCTGGACAATGAGTTCAGCCACCAGGGCAATATTGCGCAGCTCGACGAGGTCGGGATTCAGGAGATAGTCCCGGAAGTGATGCGCTATTTCCCGCAGGATGGGAGCCAATCGTTTTCTGACCAGCGCCAGCCGTTTTTCGCTCCGCACGATCCCGACGTAGTTCCACATGAGCCGCCGGATCTGGTCCCAGTTGTGGCTTACCAAAACTTTTTCATGAATCATTTCAGCCTTGCCGGATGACCATTCCGGCGACTTATGAAACGGTGTATGAATAATTTTTTCTTTTTCCCCGTCACACTGCAGATAAGCCTGGTGGGCAAAGACAACGGCCTCGAGCAGGGAGTTGCTGGCCAACCGGTTGCCGCCGTGCAGCCCTGTACATGCGGTTTCACCCAGGGCGAAAAGATTTTCAATGGTTGTCCGGCCCCGCATGTCGGTCATGACGCCGCCGCACATGTAGTGGGCCGCCGGAACCACCGGGATTGGCTCCCTGGTGATGTCTATGCCGAGTGAAAGGCAGGTCCGGTAAATCGTGGGAAACCTGTTTTTGATAAAGTCACTGTTCTTGTGGCTGATGTCGAGGTAGACGCAATCGTCGCCGCTGGCCTTCATCTCGGTATCGATTGCCCGCGCCACCCTATCCCGGGTAGCAAGATCGCCCCGCGGGTCATACTTTTCCATAAAATGAATCCCTCTTTCATCAAGCAGCCGGCCGCCTTCTCCTCGGACCGCTTCGGAAATAAGGAAATTTTTGGTTCTGGGATGGTAGAGGCATGTCGGGTGGAACTGCACAAATTCAAGATTGCCAACCTCGGCCCCGGCCCGGTAGGCCATGGCGATTCCGTCGCCGGTGGCGATATCCGGATTTGTGGTATACAGGTAAACCTTGCCGCAGCCCCCGGAACAGAGCACCGTCACCTTGGCCCGCCAGTTGTCGATGTTGCCGGTTTTTCGGTCCAGCACATAGGCACCGAGACAAAGATCATCAAACCGCGGGTCCGAGGGCTTCGCCCCGGCCTTTGAACCGATAAGCAGGTCAACGGCAAGATGATTCTCCAGCAGGCGGATGTTTGCATTTTCAGCAACCCTGTGCAGCAGGGCGGTTTCTATTTCTCTGCCGGTAAGATCCAGGGCATGGGCGATACGGCGGGCTGAATGCCCTCCCTCCCGTCCCAGGTCAAGGTGCGGAGACCCCTGCTCCTTGGTCTTGAATTGAACACCGATTTCAAGCAGTTCCTGCACCCGTGCCGGTCCGTTTTCTACAACCATGCGGACTACCTCTTCCCGGCACAGTCCGGCCCCGGAACGCAGGGTGTCCTCGATATGCAGGTCAAAGGAGTCCTCGTCGGAGAGAACCGCTGCTATTCCTCCCTGGGCCAGATTGGTCGCTGTATCGACCTTTGCCTTTTTGGTGATAATGGTGACCCGGCCGATCCTTGCTGCTTTTAGGGCAAAGGAAAGCCCGGAGATACCGGTGCCGATTACCAGAAAGTCGGTTGAATATGCCATAGTGCATGCTCCAGGGTACAGGGTAGTGTTACAATGTGTCTTGGTAGTGTTTTCTCTACCATTGTGAACTGATAAAATCAAAAGGATTAAATCGGCGCTGCGGTTTGCCGCCATCTAAACTTGCCCGCTTCGGCTTCTTGACCTTGCAATTTTATTTTGCCGATATAAACTGAAAAGGGCTGGTGAGATTTCTCCGGTGAAGCAGATTCCCACCCGTGGCTGCATGGAAAAAAGATTCGTTACGCCCAAAATGCGGCCACTCCAGTCCGGAAAAAAATTTAATGGACAGGAGACAAAATGGCCTTGATGCACTTGACGATTATCCCGCTTGGCACCGCTTCGCAAAGCCTGGGCGGGTATGTCGCCGATATACAGAAAGCCCTTGCTGAATCCGGCTTTTCCCATAAGCTGACAGACATGGGCACCATCATAGAGGGCGACAGCAAAGAGCTCTTGAACCTTGCGGCACAGCTGGCTGATATACCCTTTACAAAAGGAGTTCAGCGGGTCGTGACCCAGATAAGCTTGGATGATCGGCGGGACAAAAAGGTCGGAATCGGCGATAAAGTAGCATCGGTTGCCGGCCTGCTGCCCCCGGAAAAAGGCGATTAAGTCAATTTCAAGGGCAAGAGACGATCAGGCAAAACGAGGGGTGCGGGATTAGAACGAGACGCATTTCCCATGCCGTAAATTTAAACAAGAAGATCTAAAATTGAATTTTTTCATGAGGTTAATGAATTATAAAAACCCCAAACAGGCATCAAAGAAAATTTTCTGGATATGGTTTCTGCTGCTTTTGCTGACGTGGTCTCTATGCGCCCAGGCAGCTGCCATTTCCATGGTCAGTGTAACCGGCGAAAAGGTCAATCTGAGAAAGGGCCCCTCCACCCGGTACCCCATTATATGGGAGCTGGGCAAGGGATTTCCGCTGCGGGTGATCGGGACAAAAGGCAACTGGCTCAAGGTATCGGACTTTGAAAGCGATGTCGGCTGGATATACAAGAACCTTGTTTCCAGAAAGCCCCACTTGATTGTTAAAACAAATAAAAACAACAAGGGCCGGATAAATATCAGAAGCGGCCCGGGAACAAAATATAAAATTGTCGGCAAGGCGGAGTACGGGGTTGTTTTTGAGACGCTGAAGCGGGGAAACGGCTGGGTAAAGGTAAGGCACGAGTCCGGTTTGATCGGCTGGATTAAGCGGAGCCTGCTCTGGGGTTGGTAAATGCTCGCCATCCGGCAACGCTGCTATGCAAATATCCCTTGCAAGGCTTCGGTTTTTCCTGTCCGGTACTCAGCAGTGCAATAAACTGTCAATATCTCTATACTCCCTCTTCTGGCCGGCTGCGACCTCTTTATTGGTGAGAAAGCCGTTGTAGGTGTTCACCCCTCTTTTAAGGGCGGGATCAACCAGGACTGCCTCCTGCAGCCCTTTGTCGGCAATGGCAAGGGCATAGGGCAGGGTTGCATTTGTCAGGGCAAAGGTGGATGTCCGGGGAACCGCCCCGGGCATGTTGGTTACACAGTAATGGATAATACCCTCAACCACATAGACAGGGTCCGAGTGGGTCGTAGGTCTTGAGGTTTCCATGCAGCCGCCCTGGTCAATTGACACGTCGACAAGAACCGACCCTGGTGCCATCAGCGGCAGCATGTCCCTGGTAATCAGCTTCGGGGCCGCCGCCCCCGGCACCAGAACGGCGCCGATAACAAGGTCGGCCCGGCTGATCTCCACCGCAATGTTTTCCCGATTGGAAAGCCTGGTTTTAATTCTGTTTGAAAACATTTTTTCAAGGGCACCCAGTCGGGTGGAATTTCTTCCCATAATGGTCACCGCAGCTTCCAGACCAAGCGCCATCCGGGCGGCATTGGTACCTACAGTGCCGCTGCCCAGGATAACAACATGACCGGGCTCCACCCCGGTAGCTCCCCCAAGCAGGACTCCCCGGCCGCAGGCCTCTTTTTCCAGGTAGTGGGCGCCGACCTGGATCGACATGCGGCCTGCCACTTCACTCATGGGAGCGAGCAGGGGCAAAAATTCATTGTCCAGGCTCACTGTTTCATAAGCAATTGCCGTGACCTTGCGGTCGAGCAGGATTCCGGTCAGCTCCGGCAGCGGTGCAAGGTGCAGATAGGTGAAGAGAATCAAGCCTTGGCGCAGATAGGCATATTCCGGCTCCAGGGGCTCCTTGACCTTCATGACCAGGTCGGCCTCCCTGTAGACTGCAGCAGCTTCTTTGACGAGCCTGGCGCCCGCAGCTTCAAATTCCCGGTCGGAAATACCACTGCCGACACCTGCTCCGGCCTCGATGAGAACCGAATGTTTCGCTGCCGTCAGCTTCCGGACGCCGGCCGGCACTATGCCGACCCGGAATTCCTTGTCTTTTATTTCCCTTGGGATCCCGATGATCATCGTATTGCCCCCTGAAATCTGCTGTTTTTTGTCTGTACACGATCCTGCATTCCTGCAGTATGGTAGTCTATAGCAATGGAGCGTGACAACCTGTTTTCAGCAGCAGCCACGTTCAGGCTCAACAGAAAGGAGGAATGATTTATCGGCTAGCTGTGTTTTCACAGGATTACATGAAAATTCTGTAGTATATTCAATAAAAAGTAAACCTATTCCTGCCGAATGATAAGGAGCATTCATGGAAATAACCTTGCTGCTGGCACTGATATTGACGGTCGGCTTTATTGTCGCAAAAGCAGGGCAGACAATCCGGCTGCCGTCCGTGACCGGATTCATTGCGGCCGGTATTCTCCTGGGTCCATCCGGGCTGAACATTATCACATCAGAGGTGACAAGTAATCAGCTGAATCATTTTACCCAGATTGCTCTCATGCTGATCGCCTTTGGCATCGGCGAGCATCTGGAACTGAAACGGTTGAAGATTACAGCCAAAACAGTGCTGTCAATCTGCCTGGCCGATACAATTGTAGCTCTGCTTCTGGTAACCGGCGGCATATTTATTGTTACCTGGATGACCTCACCCGGCGTTGGATGGCGGACAGAAGATTACCTGGTATTGGCAATAATCCTGGCAACTGTTTCCATAGCTACTGCACCCGGCACCATACTTTTCATTACCAGGGAATGCAGGGCTGTCGGTCCATTAACTACTACCCTGCTGCAGGTTGTTGCCGTCAACAACGGCTTGGCTATCGTCCTTTTCGGCGTAGCTCTTGTCCTTGCCCGCCAGATGCTCGGAGCAGAGCAGTCAATTCCGGGAATAATGCTTATCATTCTGGCAAAAATTTCATTTTCGCTGCTGCTGGGCATAATTACAGGACTGGTCATAGATTTTGTCATCCACCGCCTGGAGGACAGGGGAGAGATGCTGACAGCCGGACTTGCCCTGCTCCTCTTAAGCGGTGAGATGGCGAGGCTCTTGAAACTTTCCCCCCTGCTGGTGGGTATTGCAATAGGTTTTACCATCGTCAACCGGGACCGCAGGGATGTCAGGCTCTTCAGGACTCTCAATGCGTTCGAGCCGCCGATTTATGTTCTTTTCTTTACCCTGGCCGGAGCCCACCTGGATTTTTCAGCCATTACGATAGCCGGCTGGTTGGGTATTGTTTATTTCCTGCTGCGGCTTACAAGCAAGGCGGCCGGCGCCTATTTCGGCGGCGGTCTGGCAGGCGCCACGCAAACATTGAGAAAATACCTGGGCTTTGCCCTTGTCCCCCAGGCCGGGGTGGCCATCGGCCTGGTTTTTCTCATAGACGGCGATGTCAATCTCCATGTATATTCAACAATTCTCACCCCGACTGTGCTGGTGGGTGTAATGTTTGCGGAGCTGATTGGCCCGGCCTGTACAAAATACGCCCTGGAAAGATCAGGAGAGGCACTTCTTGCAGACGGCGGAAAATCAGAGAATGAATCACGGCAAAGTAATGATTTCCTGCCGGAGGAGCCGCACGATGTCCAGCTAGTGCCGTGGACATGGGAAAAACTTGCCCCTCCTTTATCCCCGCAGGGATCTGTTGTCTTTGGAGTATCACATCAGAACACCGTGAACGGGCTGGCCCGGATGGCAACATTGCTGGCGCATCATTTCAGGGCCCGGCCGGTGGCGGTATGTATTGATACGGACAACGGCGGTGCGCCAGGGCAAACAGACAGCGCCGAGTTGTTTGAATATGCGGCCCGGGAAACGGCAGGTCTTGGATATGCCCTGCATACCAGCGAGATAAGGGCTGAAAGTGTCGCCAAGGGAATTATTGCAGTTGCCAAAGAACAAAAAACATTAACCGTCCTGCTCGGATACCCTTTCCAGAGAACCGAGTACAGTTTTAATAAAATAGTGGAAGAGGTTGCCTCTGCTGTCGCCTGTCCCCTTATAATTGTCAGATTTACCGGCATACTGCACACAGAAAGAATACTGGTGCCGATCATCCGGACAGCCGACCTGGAAACGGTGAGTGATACATTGTGTGCTCTGGCCCATGTCGGGAAACATTCAATTACCCTGCTGCGTCTGCTTGCATCTGATGTGCAGGACGATGAAATCGCTGATTATGAAAGGAGATTATACAACTGGGCCGCAGGCAAAGATCTGCCGTTTGCAAAATGTCTTGTCACCAAAACAGAAGCGCGCATGGAAACCATAATAAAGGAGGCCCTGGCGCATGACCTTATTGTCATGGCGGTATCCGAGGGATTCGGCATAAAAAAGATGCTGCTGGGTTCCTTGGCTGATGATGTTGTCGACAGCTGTCAAAGGCCGATGCTGCTGGTGCATCGGCCCAGTCAGTAGTTTGTTGTGTAAGTTTCTCCGGCCCGCCGGGGCCGGAGAAACTTTTTAGGGCTTGTACTTGACAACAGCCTTCAATCCAGGTAATCCCAATAGATATGGAAACCTACCGCATAAAAATTATCAATCGTATTGCACCGGAAGGAATAGCCCTGTTTGGCCCCAACTTTCAGGTTGCCCAGGATATCGAGAATCCGCACGGTATAGTAGTGCGCAGCAACCCGGTCGATACCGATGATTACCCGGAGCTTTTAGCCGTGGCCAGGGCCGGGGCCGGCGTTAATAATATTACGGTGGACAAGGCTACGGAAAACGGCATCAGCGTTTTTAACACACCGGGCGCCAATGCCAATGCCGTGGCAGAGCTGCTGTTTACCATGCTTGGCATTCAGATGCGGCATATCGATGCCGGGGTTGAGTTCTGCCGGGAGCTGGTAGGGCTCGATGATGCTGCCATCAGCAAAGAGGTGGAGTCCCGCAAGGCGGCTTTCCGCGGGGTGGAGCTGGCAGGCAAGACCCTGGGCGTCATCGGCGTTGGAAAAATAGGGCTTATGGTGGCTAACGGCGGGGTGCAGAGACAGATGGACGTGGTTGGCTTTGATCCGTATCCGTCCCTGGAAAACATCCATGCCCTGTCCTATGACGTTAAGCTCACCAGGAATCTCGGCTCCGTGCTGCAGCATGCGGATATTGTCTCTATCCATGTCCCCCTGAACAAAAAGACCAGCGGGCTGGTAAACCGTGAATTCATAAGCCAGATGAGGCAGAACGCCACCCTGCTGAATTATGCCCGCGGCGAAATTGTTGAAGACGATGCCGTGCTTGCAGCCCTTGATAACGGCAAGCTGGAAGGGTATATTACCGACTTTCCAAACAGCAGGATTCTAGGACATCCCCGGGTGCTGATATCACCGCATCTGGGCGCCAGTACCGAGGAAAGCGAGGAAAACTGCTCCTGCCTGGCCGTTTCTGAACTGAAAGATTATCTGGAATACGGCACCATAAGCCGTTCGGTCAACTTCCCGACGGTTGAGTCCATCCCCTCCGGCAGCTGTCATGCCCGGCTTATTATGATAAACCGAGACGTTCCCGGTATGATCGGTTTCGCCACCAACATCATAGGATCCAACAAGATAAATATATCGAGCTATATGAATGAGAGCAACGGCCAGATCGGCTATAATATTATTGACGTAGAATCCCCGATTCCCGATGCGGTGATTGCCAGGATCGAATCCCATCCCGATGTTATCCGTACCAGGCTCATCGCCTGCCACGATTAATTAATCCAATTGATCCTTCAGCGTAACCCGGAAGGTTTACGTTAATGCCGAACAGCACCAGCTGATTACAGCCCATGGCCTTGGTGAATATTGACTCCGTCATCCCTAATCTTCTGCAGAAGCTGCAAAAACTGAACCCGCCCCAGGGCGTTGAACTGCTGTCGTATAAACGCAATCGATCCATTGCGGTGCTGCTGCTCCACGACGACCGTACCTGGTGCGGGAAAGAGGGTATCGCGAGGATGAACATATAATCGATAAGGCGGGCCTGCAGAAGCACCTTAAGTCACTCATAAAGTGTGAGTTTCCCCGAAGCAGAAAAATACGGATGTATCAAATTGAGACCCATTCCGATCTTGAAAAACCGCGCAAAAAATTATGACTCCGGGCAGGCAGGGGAAGGCTTCTCCGGGCCTTGACTGCGAAACAGACGGACTTATAATATCGCAGGAAATAATTTTAATAAAAGACCCGATAGAGGAGGTTAACTATCATGGTCAATACAATGAAGACCTTTATATTGATGGCGGCGCTGACGGCGCTGTTTATGTTCGCCGGCCAGGTCCTCGGCGGACAGGGCGGCATGATGTTTGCCCTGATCATGGCCCTGGGCATGAATTTTTTTGCCTACTGGTACAGCGACAAGCTGGCCCTGCGCATGAGCCGGGCCCGCGAGGTGACCTACGACCAGGCGCCCAAGCTTCATGAAATGGTTGAGAAACTGGCACGCAACGCCGGTCTTCCCAAGCCCAGGGTTTATGTCATGCCGGGCAAGACTCCTAATGCCTTTGCCACCGGTCGCAATCCTGATCATGCCGCTCTCGCGGTGACCGAAGGCTTGCTGCAGCTTCTGCAGCCGGATGAGCTTGCGGGTGTAATCGGCCATGAGCTGGGCCATATAAAGAACCGGGATATTTTAATCAGTTCCATTGCCGCGGTGATGGCCGGGGCCATCAGCTACCTGGCGACAATGGCCCAGTGGGCCATGATCTTCGGCGGCGGCTCAAGCGATGATGACGGTCCGGGAAACCTGGTTGCCCTGCTGGGGATGATGATAATCGCGCCTCTTGCCGCAGCAATCATTCAAATGGCCATTTCCCGGAGCAGGGAATACCTGGCTGATACCACCGGGGCGAAAATCTGCGGCCGGCCCGGTTCCCTGGCGGACGCCCTGCAGCGTTTGGGTGAGTACAATAAGAGGCTGCCGATGAAGGTTAATCCCGCCACGGCCCAGATGTATATAGTAAACCCCCTTGCCGGCGGGAGTATGGCCAGCCTTTTCAGCACCCATCCGCCGATCCTGGAACGCATAAAGCGTCTGCGGGCCATGGCAGCGTAAAAAGTCATGCCACGTTTCATTGCCGGTGTGGGGATGAGCCGCTTCTGTAAGGTCAGTTTTCTGATGTGGCGGAGGTATCATTTGATGATGAAAAATATTCATAATCAAGATGATAGAGCACAACCGACTGCTTCGTGACGCCGATCTTGTTTTCACACAGCAGCAGCAGCAGATGTTTGGAATCGAGAAGTTTCACCGGCAGTGCATCTGCAGCCAGGGCACTTTCTTTGCAGTCCCGGGTGAAGCGGCCCAGGGTGATCAGGGTGCCGCGCAAACAGTTGTGCCGGGCGATCGCTTCACGGAGCCGGTCTAATTCGGGTCGTCCGGTTGCGGTCTGATAACGTTTGACATGGATGACTTCAGGGATCGTGCTGATGCCGGACTGAATGAATGCCGTCACCTCAACGCCCTTGCTGCCGCCTTCCCTGGTTATCCGTATATCTTCATACCCCATCGATTCAAGCAGTTCCTGGACGAGAAACTCGAAATCCCTCTGGTGCATGAAGGCAAGCAGGCTGTTTAGTTTCTGCATCTGCTCCTGGTTGAAAGCCTGGATGATTCTGATGACATCGCGTTTCTGGTCAATATCGGCCCGGCTGAACCGCTCGGCATAATCCAGGCCCTTCTTGGTAATAAGGTAGGTTACTCCCTCGCGGGAGACATATCCCCTTTCCACAAGGTTGTTCAGCCTGCGGCGCAATGTATCCCTGATGGTGGCCTGGGTACCGAAGTGGGAATATTCCCGTAGAAAATCGCTCCATTCCGGCAGAATATCACGACGTCTGGCTGTTGTTTTGCCGGCAAGAATTCGTAACAGATGGGGAATGCCCTCGTTGTCATCAATTTCAGCCAGGATTTTGGGGTCATTATCGAGAAAGGCCTGTCCGCGCGGTGTAATCTGATAGACGCCGAAGACATTATCAGACAAGAGTCCGTTGTTGTTAATAAAAAGATATGAGCCATAGACATGGCGCGGATTTACCTCGTTGTTGCTTTCCTGCCAGATCCGCTGGGCCAGGACAGCTGACTCACCGCTTAATCGTTTTTGGATCCATGATTCGGGGGCGGTCCAATCCACGGGATGTCTCGGGGTGCCGGTCTGCTCTTCAATGGCTTTGAGCATTTTTTTGATGGCACCCTGCGATATGTTCTGAAAAATCCTGAGCAGATGACGTACTTCAGAATACAGGGGGAATTGCGGGGTCCGCACTTTGAGCGTTTGTTTACTCATAAACAATCTCCAGGAATAGAGTACCGCGGATTCGACTTGCAAAAGCAAAGTTTAAGAACGGAAGGGGGATTCGGCATCAGAACAGGATCCTCTCCCTTATAGGGAAATCTTGGTTTCCTTGCCGTCAGGGGTGATCAGCACCCCTTCTCCCACCGCCTTGCCGTTTTTGAATTCTCCGGTAAAGCTGCTGCCGTCCGGCTTGACAAGGGTGCCCATGCCATGCGGCATGTCGTTTTTCCATGCGCCGGCATAAGAACCGCCTTCGGCGGTTGTCAGCGTCCCCTGTCCATTATACTTGCCGCCCAGCCATTCCCCGGCATAGACCGTACCATCAGGGTTGGTCTGGGTGCCATAGCCGTTCGGCAGGTTGTCTTTCCATTGCCCTTCATACTTTCTGCCGTCGGGCAGGAGCAGGACGCCCTGGCCGTTATAGTCGCCGTCGGCAAAGCCGCCTATATATTTGATGCCGTCCTTGAATAAAAGGGTGCCGGTTCCGTTGATGCAATCGCCGTCAATACATGCCCCCTTTTCTGCATTTTTCGGCAGAAAAAAGAAAAAGGCTGCAATAAGTACCGCGATTCCGCCTAAAAGTATAAGTTTATTCTTCATGGGTAATGGAGCCCGGGTGTTGTTTGCAGATTGCAGGTGAACCGGCCGGCAACTTGTATGCATGTGTGACTAGCGAGGGATGACAAGTTTTTCTCCGGGGTGGATATAGGTGGTCGGATTCAAGTCGTTCCAGGCCATCAGGGCTGGCAGGGCGATGTTGAACTGTTCTGCAATGGTGGTGAGGTTGTCCCCTTTTCGTACCGTGTAGATATATATTTTGTGTTCCTGCCGCCATTTATCGGTGAGGTCGGCAAAGCGCGCATGAAAGCCTTTTCCAGCACCTTTCGGCACCGCGATGATGTAGGTCCCCTTCGGCATTTCATTGCCCCTGATCTCGGGATTGAGGTCCTTGATCCGCTTGAAGTAGGTCCCTGATGCCTGGGCGACGAGATAGAGCGGGGTTTTGCCCTGCAGGGTTATTTTGACCCGGTCAAAGGTTTCCGGCGGATAACGGTCTTCTGTCCGGAGATCGAACCCGTATCGGGAGGGATTCGAAAAGATAAGCTTGGCACTGATAATTTTAAAAATATATCGCTGGGTTTCCAGGGGCAGGTAAAATTCATAGTAATTATGGACTTTCTGACTCGTTTTTTCGTACTGCAGCCTGTCTTCTCCCATGTTATAGGCAGCGGCGGCCAGGGCCCAGGAGCCGAAAAGATCGTACAGTTTCTGGAGATAGGCAACTGCAGCCTTGGTGGAGGCAAAAAAGTTGCGCCGTTCATCAATGTCCCGGTTAACAGTAAGGCCGTATTTGCGGCCGGTGGGAATTATGAACTGCCAATAGCCGATGGCGCCCTGGGAGGAACCGGCATGGGGAAGCATGGCGCTCTCGATCAGGGCAATGTATTTAAGATCTTCCGGCATGTTGTGTTCGGCGAGGGTCTTTTCAATGTATGGGAAGTAGCGGGTGGCGCGTTTCAGCCACAGAATGACCTGCGGCCGGTTCCAGAGAGTGAGGAGCAGTTCCTTTTCAAGCCTTTCGCGAACTTCGGGATTATCAAGCGGTAAGGGTTCGCCGCAAAACTCGAGCGGTCCGGTGATCCTGGTGGCTTCAACCAGTGACGGTAAAGATTCAGGGACCAGGTCTTTGGGTGTTTCTGCAAAACCTTTGCTGCCGGATATGCAGAGTATGACAAAACAGATGAACAGAAGTTTTTGTATCATGGGAAACAGCTCTTTACTCTGTGAAACATTATTTGATGCGGAACATGAGTTGCCATTTTCCCCCGCCCTTACTGAGCACAACGTCGTCCTGGTTGATGCGGTCAATACGATAGCCGCTCACCGTCTCTCCCTGCCGCAGAATCTGGTTGTTGAGAATTACCAGCCGTTTCTGCGGCTCTTTTGACCAGGTAATTGCCTGCAGCTTCATATCCGGGTCATTGAGGGCAGAAATTTCAGCCGCTGGAGCCTTCGGGGATATTGCCTGAGGTTCGGCGAGCACGGGCACAGTGGGTTCGGCCGGGGCCGTTGCGGCGGCTTCCGGCTCCGGGACTGCCGGCTCCGGGGTGGAGTCGAACACCGCTTTGTCAGCCGCTGCCGAGCTTTCACCCGGAGCAGAAGCCGGGGATGCAGCCGCCGCTGTTTTGGGAGGTGCTGACTCCACCGGCGGCTGAACAGCAGGTTTTGGATTCGCAACCGTATCTGCAGCAGGCTTCGGGGTTTCAATCGCAGCGGCTGAAGGCTGTCGGGTTGCCAGGTCCGGCTGTTTGGCGGGAACGGCTGCACTCGGGGCCGGGCTTTGTCCGGAAAATTTTTGCGGCGGAGCCGGCAGCGGCCGGTTTTTTTCTGAAAACATCCACCAGCCGGCCAGAACGACAAGAACACAAATAATGACACCGCCGATAACCATGATCAGGGGGCCCGCCGGTTTTTTTTGTGGGCCGGCATCGGGCAGCGGCCCGAATTTAGAATCCAGGGGTGTGTTTTCCGGCAGACGCCTCGGGTCGCTTTCAAGTTTTTTCAGGGCGCGAAGTATGGAGCTCATGTGCCGTTCTCCGGTCTGGCTGCTGTATCATCCATAAGTGATGGTTTTTTTAATTCGGAACTTTCATTATACAGGGCGATTTTAGTAAATGGGCCGACCAGGCCGTCGATCTGCAGACCATATTTTGTCTGCACACTCTTGATGATTTGCAGGGTTTCTCGGTCATATTTTTCCGTCAGGCTGATGCCGGTATAGCCCAGTTGAAGCAGCAGGCGCTTTAATGCCGTGACGTCTTCACCCCTGGAGCGGAGGCCGATCACCCCGTTCAAATCCTTGAAATTTTTCCAGACAATATAGGCCTCACCGGACCAGTTTCGTAGAAATGTTTCCCTGTCCACCGCAGCTGTTTTGTCCTGATCGCCGGTAAAAAAATGTATCGTATCCTGGTCGATAGCCGCCACGGCAAGATACTTGGGCCAGCCATGGCCCGGGGGGTAGAAAGTGAAAATTGCGGGAAGATTCAGGGTTTGCAGAAGGGAGAGATCCGATGCTGTGGCCACTGGCTGTACCTGCAGATCATAAGGGTTGACCGCATCCTGAAAGAAGATCCGGTCGGAGTTCGTGATGTTTTGTTGGATGACTATCCCCTCTGCCGGCAGCCAGAGGCGCAGTATTTCTGCAACGGCGCTGTTTCGTGAAATGCGGGAATTGAGTCCCTGCAGAAAGTTCAGAAAGGTTTGTGAATCCATCCCGTTTTGCCGCGGCTGCATGACATCGGATTCCTGGTCAGGTTGGGCAACCGGTGCTGCTGCAGCCGCAGGGACCTCTGCCGCAGCGGCATTTAAACTGCCGGCATCTTCATCTGCGGCGGGAGAATCCGGCAACAATGTATCCCTGTCCGCCGTGGACATATCGGCTTCCGGGCCGGCGGGAGGTGCAGCCGGACCGCCTGATTCTCCCGGCTGTTCAGGTGACGGGTTTTTCTCCTGTGCCGGTATCGGCTCCTGTCCCTGGACCGGCATAGACTCTGCCGGCATGACAACAGGTTCCGCCCCCTGTTCTTCCCCGGGTAAAGTTTGTCCGGAATCTGCCTGGGCGAGCTGTTCAGGGGGAGACGGCCTGTTGAAATCAGGGAATTTCGGCGATTTCCCCGTACCGAAATAAAACAGCAGGAGCATCAGGGGGACAAAAACAGCTGCAGCTATGAGAAGACCTGCAGGGGCATGCAGCCGGTTACGGGAAACAACCGGTTTTTTTCTTGTCAGTTCGCTGATCGCCTCTCTGGCAATCGGTGCCGTTATTTTATGGCTGCTGCGGCTGAATGCATTCAGCAGGGCCCGGTCACAGGCAATGTTGATCAGGCGCGGGATGCCCCGGGAATATTCATATATGGCCCGGTAGGATGCCTTGTCAAACGGGGGGCCGGCCCGGTGTGAAGCCAGGGCGATGCGATGCCTGATATAGTCCCTGGTTTCATCATAGGTTAAAGGTGAGAGCCTGCAGTTGATCGTGATCCGCTGCCCCAGCTGCCGCAGTTGATGGGAGGACAGCATATCGCCGAGTTCGGGCTGGCCGACGAGAATGATCTGCAGCAGTTTTTCCCGGGTGGTTTCCAGGTTGGAGAGAAGCCGCAGCTGTTCCAGAACCTCCAGCGACAGGTTCTGGGCCTCGTCGATCAGGACCAGGACTTGCTGCCCGGCACCTTTTTTCCGGATTAAAAATTCATTGAGCCTGTCGATCAAATCCTTGGTGTTGTCAGGCGTGGAATCAATCCCGAGTTCATCATTGATGGCCTTGAGAAGCTGCAGGGCATCGAGTTTCGGGTTGAAGATATAGGCAGCTTCCGTGGATTTATCCAGGTTTTCCAGAAAAACACGGCACAGGGTGGTCTTGCCGGTTCCAACCTCGCCGGTTAACTCGACAAAACCCTCACCCTGGGAAATGGCGTAAGCCAGGTGGGCAAGCGCCTCTTCATGGCTTTTGCTCAAAAAAAGATATTCCGGGTTCGGCACCAGTTTAAAGGGCTTTTCCTTGAAACCAAAAAACTTGTTATACATGGATGGATTCAGCGTATTTATAAATCTGGGGGCAGGTCATAGGTTCCTCTTGGTTCCGGAATACGTAAAGGCCTTGCTGATCATTTTAATAAAGGTTCCCTTGTCTATGCCGATGTCTTTGCCGCAGCTGCATTGTATCTTCCGGTCCCGGGCCAGGAAGGTATATTTTCTGGCAATTCTTGCCTTGTGGCAGCGCAAAACTTCACCCGGCCCGATCTTGTCATATTTCCACAGTTTATTTTTACAGGCAGCACAACGGATAACCAGCACAATATTTTCCGGCAGGGCTTACGTCTCTTTGATGCTCAATTTCAGATAAATTATCCCGGGGTTGCTCATAACTGTTCAGGTATTACAATAATCTATACTTTTCTCCGGCAACCAGTCAAGCACACTTTCTGCATTCCGGGTATTGTATATTTCCTATTTCGTGATCATTTTGTATTATGCCCGATAATAACGGAAAAAGAAACCACTGGATTTGAGTATACCAAACCGGCAAATAACAGGAGAGCACCATGACGAATGACGAGGAATGGAATGTCGGCCGCCTTTTAAGTACGTCAAGTGGTTATTGGCGGTCAAGCACTGTCCATGCCGCAGTAAAACTGGAAATTTTTACCGCCCTCGGTAATGACCGGCTGACCGTTGCCGAGGTCGGGGCAAAAATCGGGGCCGGGGAAAGGGGCCTGGCAATGCTCCTGAATGCGCTGACGGCAATGGGATTGCTGGAGCATGAATCCGACCGCTACAAAAATACCGTTTTCAGCCGCACCTATCTGGTCAAGGACGAGCCGGGCTATATCGGCTATATAATCCTGCATCACTTTCACCTGGTGGATGCCTGGGCCAAACTGCATGAAGCGGTGATCCAGGGTGGGCCGGTGGAAAAACGATCCCACGGTGATGAGGTGGAGCGGGAGAGTTTTCTCATGGGCATGTTTAACCTGGCCATGGCCATCGCCCCGACAATAGCGGCGGCGGTGAATCTGGAGGGAAAGCGCCGGCTGCTTGATCTCGGCGGCGGGCCGGGTACCTATGCCATCCACTTCTGCCTGGCAAACCCGGAGCTGCGGGCAACTATTTACGACCGCAGGACCACCGAGCCCTTTGCCAGAAAGACCACCGAAAGATTCGGGGTTGCCGACCGCATTGATTTTGTTGCCGGCGACTTTAATGCGGACCCGATCGAGGGGCCCTATGATGTGGCCTGGCTGTCGCAGATACTGCATTCCAATTCCGCCCAGGAATGCCGGGCCCTTATTAAAAAAACCGTGGGGGCATTAGAGCCGGGCGGCATTATTCTGATCCATGATTTTTTCTTAAACGACACCATGGACGGCCCTCTTTTCCCGGCCCTTTTTTCCATGAACATGCTTCTCAGCAATTACGGGCGCTCCTATTCCGCAAAGGAGGTAAGCGCCATGATGCAGGAGGCGGGAGCCGGGGACATTCACCGCCTGGAATTCCAGGCCCCGAACGATTCAGGCATACTCTGCGGCACCGTCTGAACCGGGCAGAACGGGAACCTTCTGCAAAGGCAGCGGCAGAGGGAGCAAGAATGAAATTTCGCCGGGAACGACAGTACTGCGGAACCCGGTTAAAGCTGTTGGAATATATCAAAACCGCGGTCAACTTTGGATTTTTCATGAATAGATCAGCAGTTGACGGTGCAGAGAAAAATGCTGTATGGTGGATCATTTGATAATAAAATCAGTAAAATAACTGCAGAGACACGCCAATGCGCCCGCTATTAATACTTTTAAACATACTACTGGTGGCAATTATGACTACTTCAGCTGCGACGGCAGAAGAACTGGCTCCCCACCTCTATAAAACCACCCTGGACAACGGCTTGACCGTCCTTGTCAAAGAAATGCCGGGAACTAGGGTGGCAACGGTCCAGGTCTGGGTAAAAACCGGCTCCGTATATGAAAATGGAGACGAGGCCGGCATCACCCACTTTATTGAACACATGATTTTCAAAGGGACTGAAACAAGGGGACCAGGCCAGCTTGCCGAGGCCATTGAAGGGGTCGGCGGCCAGGTTAATGCCTATACCTCCTATGAATACACGGTGTATCACGCCACTCTTTCGGCGGAGCACTGGAAACTGGCATTTGATGTGCTGGCCGATGCGATTATGCATTCGACTTTTGACCCGGTTGAGGTGGAACGCGAGAAAAAGGTTGTCCTGGAAGAGGTTGCCATGCGTTACGACCGTCCCAATATAATGCTGTTTCATGAACTGATGGCAACGGCATATACCCGGCATCCGTATCGCCTGCCGGTCATCGGCAGTGTGGAGTCCATTAAGAACTTCAGCCGCGAAAAGATTTTGACCTATATGCAGAAGCATTATTATCCGCAGAATATGACGGTTGTTGTGGTCGGCGACGTCAAGGCATGGGAGGTCACAGACGCGGTTGATGAAGTCATGGGTTCCATGGCCAGAGTCGAAGCCGCGGAGCCGTCGCTGCCGTCTGAGCCCGAGCAGGAGGAAGCCCGGTTTTTTACCATGAAGGAAGATATTATGCAGCCCCAGATGGCCATCGCCATTCCGATTTCAAAATTTTCCAGCCCTGACACCCCTGTACTTGATGTCCTGGCCCAGATTGTCGGGCATGGTGAAACTTCCCGCCTCTATAGGTCGCTGTGGGATGAGAAGCAGCTTGTGTATGCGATCAATGCATCAGCATTTACCCCCTCCGATCCGGGCATGTTCGAGATAACCGCGGTTCTTGACGCCGGTAATATGCTGCCTGCTTTTGAGGCGGCACTTACCGAATTGTTCAAGCTTAAATATTTTTCAGTAACCGATGAAGAGTTAATGCGGGCAAAACGGAGCCTGGAAAGTGATTTTGTTTTCAACCTGGAACGGGTGGAAGGCCAGGCCCGGGTCATGGGTTCCTTTGAGATGATGACCGGGGACCCGAGGGAGGACGAGTATCTGGAGAAAATCCGGGCCGTAACCGCTGAGGATATTAAAAATGTGGCCCGGAAATATTTTACCGGTGATGCCGTTAATGTCGGTTTCCTGATGCCTTCGGGCAGCACCCTTGAGCCGGACAGGGAGGTGATTGAAACATCCATCGCCAAGGCCGGGGATGCTGCAATCCATAGTGATTCAGAGGCCCTGCTGCCGAATGCCTATCTGAGCGGGGTGCACCGCTTCCGGCTGGAAAACGGCATAACCCTGCTGGTACGGGAGGATGATACCGTGCCGACCGTGGGCATCAGGGCTATCTTTCCTGGCGGGCTGCGGGAAGAAACCCGACTGACAAACGGCGCCTTTACCTTTATCAGCGAACTGCTGCCCAAAGGAACCCGGACCCTGACGGCCAATAAACTGGCCGAAGCGGTGGCAAACATGGCGGGAAACATCACCGGGTTCAGCGGCAAGAATACCTTCGGGGTAAAAGCTGATTTCCTGGCGCGTTTTTTCTCCGACGGCCTGGTGCTGGTGCGTGATGTCCTGCGGGAGCCTGCATTTGATCCGCAGGAGGCTGAAAAAATTCGACCCGAACTCCTGTCGCAGCTGAAGCAGCAGGAGGATTCCCTTACGTCGCTGGCTTTTCAGGAATTCAACAGCCGGCTGTTTGGCGGTCATCCTTATGGCTTGAATAATATAGGCTCTGAAGATGCCATCAAGAGTTTTACCGCTGCGGCCCTGAAGGAAATTTATTTGCAGCACGCCAGACCGGAGGATCTGGTTCTGGCAATTTCTGGCGATGTCAAGGCCGAGGAGACGAAAGAACTGGTTTCCCGCCTTTTCGGCGACTGGCAGGATTCAAAGCAGTCGGCGCAACAGGAGATCGAGGAGGAAATTCTGCCTCCGGCCGGGCTGACCCGGGAAAATATCTATACCATCAGCCGCGAAAAGGAGCAGATTCACCTGGTTATCGGTTTTCTCGGTACATCTTTGAAGGACCCCGACCGTTTCGGTCTGGAGGTCCTGGATACGGTGCTGTCCGGGCAGAGCGGCAGGCTTTTCACCGAATTGCGGGATAAGCAGAGCCTGGCCTACAGTCTCTCATCCTTTTCTTTTTTCGGGTTGGATACCGGCGCTTTCGGCATTTATATCGGAACCAGTCCTGATAAAAAACAGCAGGCGATAAACAGCGTCTGGCAGGAGCTTAAAACCATCCGGGAAGAAAAGATCAGCGACGAGGAGTTGAACCGGGCGAAAAACATCCTGGTCAGCCAGTATGAACTGGCCCTGCAGACCCACAGTTCCCAGGCGCTCGAGCTGGGATTAAACGAGACCTACGGCCTGGGGCAGGATTTCGGCAATCGTTATATCGAGGCCATCAGGGATGTTGATGCGGCCCAGGTCCTTGCAGTGGCAAGAAAATACATCCTGCCCGATGCCTATGTCATGGTGGAGGTTGGTGCGGTTAACGGCAAGGAGGAGCCCCAGAAGCAGGAGGAAAAGGGCAAGAGTCCAGCGCAGGAATCGGGGAAATAGGATTTTTTAAACGGACGTTTGGGGGAACTGTTTTTTCATGGTTTTATAGAATATTCCGGCGCGGAAACCACCATCAACCTTGAGCAAAATAGATTTTGACCTGATATCGCGCGGTTTTTATTAATTCGGCTAAGGGGGGAACAATGAGCAATATGCGGCAATTCATGATGGCGCCTTCCATCCTGTCGGCGGACTTCAGCCGCCTGGGGGAGGAGGTCAGGGCAGTTGAAAAGGCGGGAGCGGACGTCATCCATGTGGATGTGATGGATGGCCATTTTGTGCCCAACATAACCATAGGGCCGCCGGTGGTCTCCTCCCTGCGCAAAACCACCGACCTGCCCCTGGATGTCCACCTGATGATTACCGATGCCGACCGTTATATTGACAATTTCGCCAAGGCCGGAGCAGACTGGATTACTGTCCATGTCGAGGCCTGCCCCCATCTTCACCGTACGGTCGGCAGGATCAAGGACATGGGGAAAAAGGCCGGCGCAGTCCTTAATCCGGCAACCCCCCTTGCCAGCCTGGATGAAATCCTCGGCGACGTTGATCTGGTGATGATTATGAGTGTCAATCCGGGCTTTGGCGGCCAGTCATTCATCCGCTCCTCAATAAAAAAGATAAAGATGCTGCGCAAAATGATCCACGAGAGAGGTCTTGAGGTCGGCATAGAGGTCGACGGCGGCATCGGCCCTGATACCATTGCAGAGGTCGCCGGCGCCGGCGCCAATATATTTGTTTCCGGCTCCGCGGTTTTCGGGGTGCAGGATTATGCAGCGGTTATCGGGGAAATGAAATCAATCGGCCGGTCGGCGGAACCGACTTGGAAATAAAGACTTAGCAGGCATTATGCCGGGAGGCGGATCTATGGCATGGAATACTACGGGTATCGAAGAACTGCCGGTTTATGAGAAGCTCACGAAACTGTCCCGCAATCCCTTTGACCTCACAGCCGCCGGGGCCGTATCCCCGGATAGAATATCAGGGTATATGATAAGTGCAGCCGGATTTGACCTGCTCTTCAGTACCCAGCGGGTCGATGATGCCGTGCTCAACTCCCTGCAGCAGCTTGCCGACCAGGCCGGCGCCGTGGCCCAGTTCATGGCAATGAAGCGCGGCGCGGTCATGAACAATATTGCCGGTTATGAGAGTGAAAACCGGCAGGTGCTCCATACCGCCTGCCGGGACATCTTCAGCGATGTCCCTTACAGTCCCGAGGCAACGCAGCAGGCAAAAGAGCAGCTGGAACACCTGGAGACCTTTCTGGCGCAGCTGGACGGGGGAGAGATAGCCAACAGCCGGGGAGAATCCTTTACGGATTATGTCAATATCGGTATCGGCGGCTCCGACCTTGGGCCCCGGGCCCTCTATATCGCCCTCTCCGCCTATGGTCAGCCAAACAGAAGGGTGCACTTCATTTCCAACGTCGACCCGGATGATGCGGCCGCAGTACTGCAGAATCTTGATCTTGCCAGGACCCTGGTCGGGGTTGTGTCAAAAAGCGGTACCACCCTGGAAACCCTGACAAATGAAGAATTGGTCCGCAAGGCCTATGTCAGGGCCGGACTGGATCCCCAAAAACACTTTGTCGCCGTTACCGGCCAGGGCAGCCCCATGGACAATCCTGAAAAGTATCTGCGCACCTTTCACATGTTTGACTATATCGGCGGACGCTACAGTGCAACCTCTATGGTGGGTGCGGTGATGCTCGGCTTCGGGCTGGGCTATGATGCCTTTATCGAGATACTGCGGGGGGCAAACGAAATGGACCGGGCGGCGGAGGAGAAGGATATCCGCAAAAATCCGGCCCTGCTGCTGGCGGTGCTGGGCATCTGGAACCGTAATTTTCTCGGGCACGAGACCTTGGCTGTCCTGCCCTACAGCCAGGCCCTGCTGCGTTTCCCGGCGCATCTGCAGCAGTGCGACATGGAAAGCAACGGTAAATCCGTGACCAGAGACGGCGTTAAAGTTTCCTTTGCCACCGGTCCCGTGGTCTGGGGGGAGCCGGGCACCAACGGCCAGCACGCCTTTTACCAGCTGCTGCACCAGGGCACCACCGTAGTGCCGGCGGAGTTCATCGGTTTCAGGCAAAACCAGTACGGGATGGATCTGGAAATCAAGGACACCACCTCCCAGCAAAAGCTGCTGGCCAACCTCCTGGCCCAGTCGCTTGCCCTTGCCACCGGCCGCAGCAACGAAAACCCGAATCGTTTTTTTGCCGGCAACAGGCCAAGCTCCATCCTGCTGGCCGACAGGCTCGATCCACGCACCATGGGGGCATTGCTGGCGCTGTACGAGGCAAAAATCGTTTTGCAGGGCTTTATCTGGAATATCAATTCCTTTGACCAGGAAGGTGTCCAGCTTGGCAAAGTGCTGGCGGGCAGGTTTCTTGAAAACATGGTCGATGGGCGCCGGCAGGAAGAGGATGAAGATGGCAAGCAGCACGAAATCCGGGCAATGCTTCAGACGGCGGGGGTTTTGCCGAAAGAATAGCAATCCGCCCGTCCCCCCGGGAAAACGCCTGCAAAACAGATTATATTTTTAGAGTGCCAGTTCTCAGGAATGCTCCGGCTTCTCAATCATTGGTTCACCCGCCCGAATAAATCCAGATAGTGACGTGAAGCAGTTTTTCGCCTCCTGTTGTTGATTGCACAGCCTGCCGCCGACACCTTTTCCGGCTTTTAGCGGTTATGCCGAAAGCGGGTTGTTTTCGGACCGGAAAAATATTTTCCCGGCGATCCTGAAATTCCTTGTTTTTTGACTTTTATAATTGATATAACAACACTTTTATAAATGGCGAGGCCGCATGCTGCCAGAAAAAAATCGGCAGTGCAGACAGGTGTCGCACACCGGCGTGGAAATGTTTTTGACAGCACCATCACAGGAGTACCTGGTTTATGAAAAAGAAGACAAGCCTGTTGATATTCGTTTTGTGCATATTTCTGCTCTTTGCAAAAAGCGGTTTTGCCGCCGCAGAGGAAAAGGCGGACGATGCCCCCGGGGAAAAACCGCAGGGCCCTCCACCAGCCCTGGTTGAAGTGGCGCAGATTGTTGAAGGCGAAGCGGAGCCCATGGCGAAATTTGTCGGCACGGTGTACTACGCCCGTAAATCGGATGTTGCCGCCGAAGTTGAAGGCGTTGTCGAAGAGGTGTTTTTCGAGGAGGGCTACCGGGTAAAAAGCGGTGAACCTCTCGTCAACCTGGGGTCGGATATTCTGGAAACGGCCATCAGCGCTACCCGGGCCGACTACGGCCTGGTCCTGGTCGAGCTGGAGCAGGCGAAAAAAGAGCTGCAGAGAAGGGAGCCCCTTTACAAGGAGGGTTCTGTTTCCGAATCGGCTTATGACGAATACTATTTTAAATCCAGAATGCTGGAAAACCGTGCCATGTCGTTAAAGGCCTCCCTCGACCGGCTGCTCCTTGAAAAGAAAAAGAAGAAGATACTTGCACCTTTTGACGGCGTTGTTATCCAGAAGAACGCCGATAAGGGCGAGTGGGTCGGCAGCGGCGGCATAGTGGCTGTTGTTGCCGATGACTCCGTAGTCGATATCGTGGTTAATGTCCCGGCGGGAATGCTCAAACACCTGGAGCCCGGGAAAAAGATCGGGGTGAAAATCGACGGCCGCTCCTTAACCGGCGAATTTCTCAGTTTTGTGCCCAAGGGTGATGTGGCCACGAGAACATTTGATGTAAAAATACGCATGCAGAACCCCGGCGGCCTGATAGAAGGCATGGAGGCCCGGGCCCTGGTGCCGTCAGCCGAAAAAAGGCAGGGGTTGAAAGCACCGCGGGATGCATTGCTTGATAAGGCGGGAAGCGATGTAATCTGGCTGGTCCGGGATTCCAAGGCCAAAATGGTCCCCGTGCAGGTCACCGGTTATGAGAACATGTATGTAAGCATAACCGGACCGGGCCTGGAAGACGGCGATATGGTCGTGGTGAAAGGAAACGAGCGGCTGCGCGAAGGACAGCCGGTAAGGATCAATAATACGCAGAATCCGTGAAGCGGCGGCGAGGTTTGGCACCGCTCGTAATCTGCTGCCCTGAGAATGGTTGATATTATGGATATTGTAAGTTTTGCAATAAAAAAACCGGTTACCATAATAGTCGGCATTATTTTAGTGGTTCTGTTCGGAATAATCAGCCTGCGGACCCTGCCCTACCAGTTGAGCCCGACGGTGGTGGAGCCGGTAATTACCGTAACCACCACCTGGCGGGGTGCCACGCCCTATGAGATGGAACGGGAAATCGTCGAGGAGCAGGAAAAAACCCTCAAGGGCATCCCCGGCCTTACCGAAATGGAAAGCGAGGCATTCAACGGCCAGGGCAATATCTCTCTTACCTTCAAACTCGGCACCAATGTCGACGATGCCCTGTTGCGGGTATCCAACAAGTTAAATGAAGTTCCCTCCTATCCCGAAGGCGTGGACAAGCCGATCATTAATGCCACGGGCGCATCAACCTCGCCGGTTGTCTGGATCATCCTCAAGTCCGATGAAACCAATCCCCGGCATATAGAAACCTACAGAACATTTTTTGAAAACGAGGTGCGCCAGCACCTGGAGCGGGTTGAGGGTGTGGCCGATCTTTTTATCGGCAGCGGCGTGGATGAGGAGATGCATATCGTGGTGCGGCCGGAACAGCTTGCCGCCTATGGTCTGACAATAAACGATGTTATCCAGGCTGTACGGAGCGGGAATGTCAATGTCTCGGCGGGAAACATGGGTGTTGGACGGCGGGATTTTCGGATCCGCACCACCGGAGAATTCAATTCGGAAGAGGATATTGCCGATGTCGTTCTGGTCTCCACCGGGGAAAAAAGGGTAACGCTCGGCGATGTCGCCGAGATCAGGCGCGGCTACAGCAAACGCGAAAGCACCGTCATCCATAACGGCACGGGCGGCATGGCGGTGGGCATCAAACCGGAGCCGGGCACCAATATCCTGGCCATGACGGAACGGGTCGAGGATGTGGTGCAGTGGCTGAATGCCGAGAAGCTGGCGCCGCAGGGCATCAGCTTTGAGTGGGTCTACGACCAGCGGCGATATATTAATGCCGCCATTGATCTTATCAAGCAGAATATCCTGATCGGCGGTATGCTGGCCGTCATCGTCCTGCTCATTTTTCTGCGCAGCATCCGGTCGACGCTGGTGGTGGCCACCGCCATCCCCATTTCCATCATCGGCACCTTTATCTTCATGCAGGCCATGGGACGCAATCTCAATGTCGTAAGTCTGGCGGGCATAGCCTTTGCCGTTGGTATGCTGGTGGACAATGCCATTGTGGTCATTGAAAATATTGACCGGCACCGCAAGATGGGCAAATCCGCTTTTGAGGCTGCCTATGACGGCACCCGGGAGGTATGGGGCGCCATTATCGCCTCAACCCTGACCACAATCGCGGTGTTTCTGCCGGTTGTTTTTATCCAGGAGGAGGCGGGCCAGCTTTTCCGCGATATCGCCATTGCGGTTGTCGGGGCCGTATCTCTGAGCCTGATCGTTTCCATGACAGTAATCCCCATGCTTTCCTTTCAGCTTTTTTCCAGGTCGGCGCAAAAGGAGAAGAAAGGCAAGGGGGTTCTTAACCGGGCCGGCACCCGGCTTGCCTCTTATATCATGGTGATGGTCTCCCTGGCCACCAGGAACTGGGTTACCCGGATCACCACCGTGGGGCTGCTTATCCTCCTGGCAATCGGCTCGGTTGTTCTGCTCATGCCGCAGACGGACTATCTGCCCCAGGGCAACCGGAACTTTGTGCTCTCCATTCTGGTGCCGCCGCCCGGTCTTTCCCAGCAGGAGAGGCAGGATATCGGCGAAAAACTTTTTGCCATGGCGGATCCGCATCTCAAAAAAGAGCATGATGGCTACCCGGGCATTCTCAACATGTTTTACGTGGCCCGTGAATCAATCATGCTGTTCGGCGCCATGGCCACCGACTGGGACCGGGCCGCTGATCTGCTGCCGCTCTTCAGGCGCATGATATCATCCATTCCCGGCATGTTCGGTGTCTCCATGCAGGCGGGTATTTTCCAGAGCAGGATCGGCAGGAGCCGCACCATAGATGTTGATATAAGCGGCGATGACCTGGACAGCATCGTCCGGGTTGCCGGCATGATGTTCGGCATGGCAAAGCAGACCATGCCTGACACCCAGGTCAGGCCCATCCCTTCAATAGAGCTCAGTTATCCGGAAGTCAAGCTGGTGCCGAACCGGGAACGGTTGAAGGCCAACAATATGAGTGCCGTCGATCTCGGCATTGCCCTGGATGTCCTTATGGACGGCAGGATTGTCGGGGATTTCAAGCAGGAGGGCAAAAAAACCATTGATCTGGTGCTGAAGACGGACGACGAGACGATCAACACGCCGGAATCCCTGTATCAGTCCCTGGTTTCGACCCCCGGCGGCAGGATTGTCCCCGTCTCAACCCTGGCCGACCTGGAGCGCACCACGGGCATGACCCAGATACGCCACCTGGAAAGAAGCCGCACCGTTACTCTGCAGATGACGCCGCCCCTTGATATACCGCTGCAGACGGCCATGGAGGACATAGAGGCCAAAATCGTCAAACCGGTCCGGGAAAAAGGGCTTTTGAAGGGCCTCAATGTCAGGCTGAGCGGCGCGGCGGACAAGCTCACGGAAACCAGGGAAGCCCTGAAATGGAACTTTATCCTGGCTGCCGCCATTGCCTACCTGCTGATGGCGTCGCTGTTCGGTAATTTTATTTATCCGCTCATTATCATGCTGACGGTGCCTCTGGCCGGCGCCGGCGGTTTCCTCGGCTTGAGGCTTCTCAATATCCTGAGTTCCACGCCGCAGCCCATGGACATCCTCACCATGCTCGGCTTTGTCATCCTCATCGGTATCGTGGTGAATAATGCAATCCTCATTGTGCACCAGTCCCTGAACAACGTGCATTACCACAACATGGAACACCGGGAAGCCGTACTTGAAGCAACGAAAAGCAGGCTGCGCCCAATTTACATGAGCGCCACCACCAGTATCTGCGGCATGCTGCCGCTGGTGTTGTTTCCCGGCTCCGGGTCGGAACTCTACCGGGGACTCGGGAGTGTTATTATCGGCGGTCTTGCGGTGTCGACAATTTTTACGGTTTTTGTTATCCCCTCGATCCTCGTCTTTGTCATCCGCATGGAAAAACCGCACATTCTGGGGCAGGCGCGATAGAAATTTTTCCCCTCATTTTGGGACGGGAAAAAAAGAGCAGTGCACCGCAAAAAAGGAGTGGTGCGGCTTTTACAATTATCGTGGCCGGAAAAATAAAATAGAGCGTAATTTTTCTGAGTATTTTTTGTTGACAAAGCGCCGTCAGAGCGATATGTTCCGGCATTTACTGAATGAGTATTCAATCGTTTTTACTCGCGGTGTCCGGAAATGATGCATGTTTATTATGCGCGAAAAACGATTGGTTACGGGAGGTTAAAGGTTAACCTTACTGTTAAGGTTATTTAAGAACAATAGACCGTTAAGGAGGAAACAAAGATGCCAAAGCATGATACGCCTATGTTGGATGAGTTGGAAAAGGGTCCTTGGCCGAGTTTTGTCACAGACATTAAGCAGCAGGCTTCAAAGAATGAAGCGTGCTGGGACATTCTCGGACAGCTCGAACTTTCCTACAAGGATAAGATCACCCATTGGAAACACGGCGGCATCGTCGGTGTTTTCGGATATGGAGGGGGCATTGTCGGCCGTTATTCCGACGTTGCCAAGAAGTTCCCCGGTGTCGCCCATTTCCATACCATTCGGGTCAACCAGCCCTCGAGCAAATTCTACAACACTGAAGTTCTGCGCAAGATCTGTGATATCTGGGAAAGACGCGGCTCCGGCATGACCAACATGCACGGCTCCACCGGCGACCTCGTTCTCCTGGGAACATTCACCGAACAGCTGGAAGAAATTTTTTATGAGCTGACCCACGATGTCGGCGTTGACCTCGGCGGCTCCGGCGGCAACCTGCGTACGCCTTCCTGCTGCCTCGGCAAAGCCCGGTGCGAGTGGAGCTGCTATGACACCCAGGCGGCCTGCCATGATATTACCATGACGTACCAGGATGAGCTGCACCGGCCGGCCTTCCCATACAAGTTTAAAATCAAATTTTCCGGCTGCCCCAATGACTGTGTGGCCGCCATCGCCCGTTCCGACCTGGCTGTTATCGGCAACTGGAAAGATGACATCCGCATTGATCAGGATGCGGTACAGGGCTACATAAACGGCGACTTCCCGTCAAACGGCGGCGCTCACGCCGGCCGCGACTGGGGTAAATTCGATATCAAGAAGGAAGTGCTTGATCTCTGTCCCACGAACTGCATGTGGATGGAAGGCGGGAAATTGAAGATTGACGATTCTGAATGCACCCGCTGCATGCACTGCATCAACGTCATGCCGCGGGCCCTGCGTCCCGGCCTTGAACAGGGTGCCACCCTCCTGGTCGGCGCCAAGGCCCCTATCCTTGATGGTGCCCAGATTGCCACCATGATCGTCCCGTTTATCAAGATGGATCCGGAGAATGACTTTGAAGAGCTCAAGGACGTCATAGAGAAATGCTGGGATTGGTGGATGGAAGAAGGCAAGAATCGTGAGAGAATCGGTGAATCTATCCAGCGTGTCGGGCTGCCCACCTTCCTGCAGGTTATGGAAATTGAGCCCTTGCCGCAGCATGTTATGGAACCCCGCTCCAACCCGTATGTCTTCTGGAAAGAGGAAGAGGTTCCCGGCGGATTCGAGCGTGACCTTGTGGAGTTCCGGAAAAGAAATCCCATGTAAATCGTGTATGCATGACTGAGTCAATCCGTAACGTGAAGATGTGTTAATAGATAATATATTTTAAGGAGGTTATATTATGGGTTACGATCCGAAAAATCCGATGAAGGACAGAATCACTGATATCGGTCCCCCACATTATGAGCAGTATTTCCCGCCGGTCATCAAGGAAAACTATGGCAAGTGGGTTTACCATGAAATTGTACAGCCCGGCGTTCTGAAGCACGTAAGCGAGAACGGCTCTGAGTGTTATACGGTCAGAGTCGGCTCGGCCCGTCTCATCAGCACGACGATGATCCTCGATTACTGCGACATCGCCGACAAGCACTGCGACGGCTACCTGCGGTTTACCACCCGCAATAACGTTGAATTCATGGTGGACAGCGCTGACAAGGTCCAGCCCCTGCTGGATGCCTGCAAGGAAAACGGCATGATGCCGGTCGGCGGCACCGGCGCCGGTGTTACCAATATCGTCCATACCCAGGGCTGGGTTCACTGCCATACCCCTGCCACCGATGCTTCCGGTGTGGTAAAGGCGGTGATGGATGAACTCTTTGACCACTTCACCAGCATGACCCTGCCGGCCCAGGTGCGCGTAGCCCTGGCCTGCTGTCTCAACATGTGTGGCGCGGTGCACTGTTCTGACATCGCGATCCTCGGCGTGCACCGCAAACCGCCGCTGGTCGATACTGATACCATTACCTCGGTATGCGAGCTGCCCCTGGCAATTGCTGCCTGTCCCCTGGGCGCCATTAAGCCTGCCAAAGGCGTAAACAGCAAGGGTGAAGAGGTAAAAAGCGTTACCGTAAACGTCGATCGCTGTATGTTCTGCGGCAACTGCTATACCATGTGTCCTTCCATGCCCCTGGCTGACCCCGAAGGCGACGGTATTGCCATCCTGGTCGGCGGCAAGATCTCCAACTCCAGGTCGGCACCGAAGTTCTCCAAGCTGGTTATCCCCTACCTGCCGAACAATCCGCCACGCTGGCCCGAGGTTGTCGACGCGGTCAAGCATATCCTGGAAGTATACGCCAAAGATGCCATGAAATATGAGCGCGTCGGTGAGTGGGCCGAACGGATCGGCTGGGAGAAGTTCTTTGAGAAATGTGATATTCCGTTTACGGAGAAGAGCATCGACGATTACCGCCTGGCCTATGATACCTGGCGGACTACCACCCAGTTCAAGTATACAAGCCATATTAAATAATTGTATCCAATAAAGGAGTAACAACATGGCTGATAAAGAAGAAACCAAAGCTCAAATTCTTGATTTGCTGACCAAGTCAAAAAAACCGGCATTATACCTCAAGGACATGCAGAAAAAGGTTGATGCCAAGCCACGCGAGATCAAGAATGCAGCCAATGAACTTGTGAGAGAGAGCAAGCTGATGTTCTGGTCAAGCGGCAGCAGCACCATGTATGCTCTGCCGGATCGAGCCAAAGACGAAGACAAACGGGGCGTGTAACACTCCTTTTTTGTCGGTTCTTCAATTAAGGCAGAAAAGACAGGGGCGGCACTATGCCCCTGTCTTTTTTTTTGGGGTTTAGAACGGCGTGGTCATATATTGACAGGCAAGGAATAGACGTGGCCGCACGGGAGATAATAAGACTCGGGGTGACGGAGTCCACAAACTCTGAGGCCCTTACCCTGGGCGGGCGGGGAGCGGCGGCCGGAACCGTGGTCGTGGCCCGTGAGCAGACAGGCGGCAGGGGAAGGCTCAGCCGGTCCTGGCTGTCACCGCCCGGCATGGGGCTTTATTTTTCAATTATCTTGAAGCCGGCACTCGGCCCTGATGACCTGCCGAAAATAACCCTGGCCGCCGGACTGGCCATCTGCAAAACCGTGGAAGCGGAGTATTCGCTTTACCCGCAGCTGAAATGGCCCAATGATCTTCTCCTGGACGGCTGCAAATTCGGCGGCATCCTGACCGAAACCGGTCCCCTGGAGAATATGGACGCAGGTCAGCCTCCCCTGGTAGTCGTCGGTGTCGGATTGAATTTCTTTCCGCCGCCGGGAGGTTTTCCACCGGACCTGCAGGGACGCGCCACCTCCTTATCGCTTCATACGGACCGGGCAGTTGACCCTAAAATGCTTCTGAAATCATGCGCTGCTGCACTTGAACAGGGACTGCAGCGGCTGGAAAATGGAGATTTTCCGGCAATTCTTGCGGAATGGAAACAGCGCGATGGAGTTCTGGGCAGAGTGCTCTCCTGGATTACGCCTGAGGGGCGCAGGGTCACCGGCATCTCCCTGGGGCCGGATGCGGATGGCTTCCTGCGCATCCGGGATGATGCCGGGGTTGTGCATGAGGTAATATCAGGCGATATCAAGCTGGAAGGGAAAAACCTTCATTAATCTCATAGATTATCTGCATTGGAATTGCCCTTTAATCAGCCTGACATCATACCAAGGGAAAAGCGCTGCAGTGCTTTATGCATATCCTCAGCATGGCCGGGAATTTCGGCCTTGATCAGAGAAAAGTCGTCCTCGTCTTCTTCAACATAGAGTTCCAGCAGAGAATGGTACATCTCAAGAATCTCCTGGGCTTCAAATGACCGCATGATTTCCAGGAATTCGGCAATCGGTCCGATTATCAGCCTGTCGGCTTCTTCGGTGGCAGCCAGTCCGGCGAAAAATCCCTCCACCGCTGCATGAACGGCAAAGTCATCAAGCCAGGCCGGTTCACCGGTGCCGTCCATCCTGTCCAGTCTGATTCTCAGAGCAAGGTTGAGCAGAAAGTGAATTGCGGCGACTATCCGGTCAGACTCCTCTTCTCCGTCAAAATCCACCAGAGGTTCATACTGCCTGGCGGTTATCAGTTTCACGGCGAGTGCGCCGGGTCCGGTCCTGACCACGAAATCGCCGGCACCATGATGCCAGGGATATATCTGGCGGAAAGATGCCTGGTCATAACAGCAGGTCAGGATGTATGCAGCCTGGCGCAGCAGTTCATGGCTTTCAGCATCGGTGAGAAAACGGTAGCCGTTTTCATAATCCCAGAGCTGGATTTCTTGCTTCCGGTCTGCCGGCCCATTGCTTACATGCCATTCATGATAGCCCTCGAGCCATTCCCCGATGACGATGAGAAATTGTTCCGGGCCCGCCTCGGTCTGCCGGCTGACACCATCCATGCAGCATAGTTCCGGCAGGTGATCGGGTATGATGCCGGCAAGCTCCTGCAGGATTTCATATTCCTCCTGCAGGCAGGTGCAGGCGTCTTCCGACAGGGCTGTGGTTGCGGCAAATTTGGCAACATTGCTTTCCCGGGTGGCAGG
The DNA here is from genome assembly GCA_963783905.1 of uncultured delta proteobacterium. Classification (GTDB taxonomy): domain Bacteria; phylum Desulfobacterota; class Desulfobulbia; order Desulfobulbales; family BM004; genus BM004. Next base: position 58,300 of record CAWAPG010000019.1, read on the forward strand.
GACAATGCTGGCAATATGATAAAAGGGTCCGTGCTTTTCGCTGCGGATAAGAATCTCGGAAATGTCCGACGGGTTGACCGCTTCCTGCGGCCCCAGCTTTTCCAGGGCGGCACGAAGATGATTGCCGTTGTCCATGGTCAAAAATTCCTGCAGGGCGGTGAAGTAGTCCCGCAGGGTCAGAGAAGGGTGCTCTTCAGCGGGACTTATACGAAAGGGCTGTTTCAGGTCCTCGGCAAGAAGTTCTATATCGCCGTGGGGGTCGGCGAGAAGAAAGCGAAAATGGATGGTCATGCCTAATTGCCGGTCCGGGAGCAGCCTTAGTAGCGGTAATATTCCGGCTTATAGGGACCGTTGGCGCTGGTTCCGATATATTCCGCCTGTTCCTCGCTTAAGGTTGTCAGGTTGGCGCCGATTTTCTTCAGGTGCAGCCGGGCCACCTTCTCATCGAGATGCTTCGGCAGAAAGTAGACCTTATTCTCATATTTTCCATGGTACTGCCAGAGTTCGATCTGGGCCAGAACCTGGTTGGAAAAAGAGTTGCTCATGACAAAGCTCGGGTGTCCCGTGGCGCAGCCGAGGTTCACCAGGCGCCCCTCGGCGAGGATAATAATCCGTTTGCTGTCAGGGAAGATAACATGGTCAACCTGTGGTTTGATATTTTCCCAGGGGAGATCCCGGATGGAGGCAATGTCGATCTCGGAGTCAAAATGGCCGATGTTGCAGACAATTGCCTGGTCGGGCATCTGTTCCATGTGTTTTCTGCTGATCACCCGGATATTGCCGGTGGCGGTGACAAAGATATTGCCGGCCGGCGCCGCATCATCCATGGTAACGACCCGGTAGCCTTCCATGGCGGCCTGCAGGGCACAGATGGGGTCAATCTCCGTAATCCAGACCGTTGCCCCCATGCCGCGCAGGGCCTGGGCACAACCCTTGCCCACATCGCCGTAGCCGCAGACAACGGCGATCTTGCCGGCGATCATCACATCGGTTGCCCGCTTAATCCCGTCGATCAGTGATTCGCGGCAGCCGTAAAGGTTGTCGAACTTTGATTTGGTCACGGAGTCATTGACGTTGAAAGCCGGGGCCAGCAGGGTGCCTTTCCGCATCATCTCATCGAGACGGTGCACCCCTGTGGTTGTTTCCTCACTGATGCCGTGGACGTCCTGCATCAGCTCTGGGTACTTCTGGTGCATAACCAGGGTAAGGTCGCCGCCGTCATCCAGCAGCATGTTGGGGCGCCAGCCGTCCGGACCGAAGATGGTCTGGTCGATGCACCACCAGAATTCCTCCTCGGTCTCCCCTTTCCAGGCAAAGGTGGGAATGCCGGCGGCAGCCATGGCAGCTGCGGCATGATCCTGGGTGGAGAAGATATTACAGGAGGACCAGCGGATATCAGCCCCCAGTTCGATAAGGGTTTCCATCAGCACGGCCGTCTGGATGGTCATGTGGAGACAGCCGGCTATCCGGGCGCCCTTAAGCGGTTTCTTCTTGCTGAATTCCTCACGCAGGGCCATGAGCCCGGGCATTTCCGTTTCGGCAATATTGATCTCCTTCCGGCCCCAATCAGCCAGATTTATATCAGCAACCTTGTAACCAGTCGTATCAGTCTTCGTCTTCTGCATAATTTTCTCGCGCTCCTTACTTGATGCCTGCTCCATCCTTCAGTTCTTCAACCTTGTCAGTTTTTTCCCAGGTAAATTCCGGCCGCTCCCGGCCGAAGTGACCATAGGCCGCGGTTTTCTTGTATATCGGCCGCAGTAGATCAAGCTGCTGAATAATAGCCTTGGGCCGCAGATCGAAATGCTTTTTGAGCAGCTCCCTGATTGTGGCGTCGGATACCTTGCCGGTGCCGAATGAGTTGACATTGATGGACACCGGATTTGATATGCCGATGGCATAGGCGATCTGCACCTCGACTTCATCGGCAAGACCTGCCGCCACTAAATTTTTAGCCACATAACGGCCCATATACGAAGAGGAACGATCCACCTTGGACGGGTCCTTGCCGGAAAAGGCGCCGCCACCGTGCGAACCCCTACCGCCATATGTGTCAACAATAATTTTACGGCCGGTCATGCCGCAGTCGCCGACAGGACCGCCGACTACAAAACGGCCGGTGGGGTTGATATAGTACTTGGTGTTGGCGTCGACCATGCCCCTTGGAATGATGGGCTTTATGATCTCCTCCATGATTCCTTCCTTTAAGTCCTCATAGTCGACATCGGGGCTGTGCTGAGTTGAAATGACTATGGCCTCGATTCTGCTGGGCCCCTCCTCGCCGTATTCAACGGTGACCTGGCTCTTGGCGTCGGGCCGTAGCCACGGCAGCAGCCCGGCCTTGCGCACCTCGGCCTGCCGTTTCATCAACCGGTGGGCATAGGTAATGGGCATGGGCATCAGCACCCTGGTTTCCCTGCAGGCATAGCCGAACATGAGACCCTGGTCTCCCGCCCCCTGGTCCAGATCCAGGCCGGTTCCTTCATTGACCCCCACCGCAATATCAGGCGACTGTTTGTCGATGGATGTGAGTACGGCACAGGACTGGGAATCAAAACCCATTTCCGAAGAATTGTAGCCGATCTCCTTGATGGTATTACGGACGATCTGGGGCATGTCCACCCAGGCGCTGGTGGTGATTTCTCCGGCTATTATCGCCATGCCGGTTGTAACCATGGTTTCGCAGGCCACCCTGGCCGCAGTATCCTGTTCCAGGATGGAATCGAGGATTGCGTCTGAAATCTGGTCGGCCACCTTGTCCGGGTGACCTTCTGAAACCGATTCGGAAGTAAATAGATATCCTGACATGAGTCAAGTTCTCCTAAAATAAAGTAATAAAGAAATGAACCGCCATCCTTAATTTTGCAAAACAGTATTTTTTGGTCGAAATTAACATATAAGTCAAGTAAAACCTTGTTGTGTCGCTAAAATGAAAACACCTTTCCGCGATGAAATGTCGATACAGTGAAAAGGACGGGGTATTTTTTTTTCTTGCTTGAAAAAAAGATGCGCTGCTAATAAAGTTTTCATTTCAATCTGTTTTTATAAGGATACTACAGGGATCAATCCGTGAATCTGAAAAATATTTCTTACAAAACAACCAGTTAAAAGGAGAAACGGTTTCATGAAACTTGGGATAAACGGTTTGGGCCGTATCGGTAAGCTGACACTCTGGCATCATGTTTCCAGGCAGAATTTTTCCGGGATTGTCGTCAATATCGGCCGCAAAGTCGGACGAAATCTCAACGACCTGGCATCTGCCATTGAAAGGGACTCCACCTATGGCCGCCTGGGAGTTTTCCTGCATGGACACAAGTGCTCCAGGGTTATTGAAAACCTCAATGAAGCAGACGGCTCAATGGTAATCAACGGCGTCCCGGTGAAAATTCTGCAGGAAGCCCGGAATCCTAAAGATATTAAATGGAAAGAGAATGATGTCCATTTTGTGGTGGATACCACCGGTGTATTCAACGACCCCACCGCCGAGGCGGATACCCCTGGCGGGGCCCTGCGGGGCCATATCAGCGCCGGGGCGGAAAAGGTTCTTTTGTCGGCGCCGTTCAAGATCAAGGCCAAAGGCCTTGAAATGCCCGAGGATGCCGTAACCACCATAATGGGGATAAACGATGACGACTATGTCCCGGCAAAGCACAACGTAATTTCCGCCGCCTCCTGCACCACGACCTGCCTGGCTTATATGATCAAGCCGTTGATGGATCATTTCGGGGCCGACACCTTTTTAAGCGCCTCCATGATGACGGTGCATGCCGCCACCGGCAGCCAGCAGGTGCTTGACCGGCTTCCGTCCGCCGGCGCCAGCGACCTGCGGAAGAGCCGCTCGATTTTAAACAACATCATTCTTACCACCACAGGGGCGGCGCGGGCCCTTGTCCTGGTGATTCCGGAAATGAAAAACATCGGCTTCATTGCTGAATCGGTCCGGATCCCGACTTCAACCGGCTCCCTCATCGTGCTGGTGCTCAACCTGCAGGACGACCTGGAAAACCCGATCAAAAGAGACCTGATAAATTCAATCTATAAGGAGTATGCCCAGAATTCTCAGTACATTGATTATTCCGAGGAGCAGAACGTTTCCGCGGATATTATCTGCATACCCTGCGCGGCCACCGTTATTGAAGGCACGGAAACCCATACCAGGACGGCAACGGTAAATGTCAACCTGAACAAGATAAAAAGCTGCAATCTTGAGCCGGGCAGTTCGCCGCGAATCCAGGTTCCGGTGACCCAGGCGGTTATCTACGGCTGGTATGACAATGAACTCGGCAGCTATACCAACATGCTCGGTGACCTGACGGTTGCCATTACCGACAAAATGGTTTAGCCGGCACCTGGCCGTATCGCAAAAAGTATATGGCGCATGATGCTATGACCATCGTACCGATGCGGGGCGATGATATCCCGGCGGTCCTGGAGCTGGAAAGAAACATTCACTCCTCCTGGGGCCGGGAGCACCTGGAGGATGAACTGCACCTGCCGGCCGGTTTCCAGTTTGTTATCCGCAACGGCGCTGCTGAAAACATTATTGCTGTTCTGTGCGGCAGGATCATCGTCGATGAGGCCGAAATCCTCAAATTATGCGTAGCCGAATACGAGCGGCATAAGGGAGTGGGATATCAGCTGCTGGATTTCGTTATAAACTACTGCCGCACCAAAGGGGTTAAAAACTGTTTTCTTGAGCTGCGCGCTTCCAACCGGGCCGCCAGAAAATTATATGAAAAGCGGGGGTTTCAACGGGTCGGCTGCCGCAGGAATTACTATGATGAACCCCGTGAAGATGCCATTTTAATGCGGTTTGAACTATGATTATCCGCATAAGTCGCGCAGTAACCGGCCCGACCCGATGCAATCAAACGCTGCCTATGCAATTCCTGCCGGATGGGAGTTTTTAAAACCGGAAACAGTAAGCGTAAATCACTGCAATTTGCCCGGAGGAGGGTCAATGAAGAACATCAGGGACCTTGATATAAAAGAGAAAAAGGTGCTGATCAGGGTGGATTTTAACGTGCCCCTTGATGAGCAGGGCAACATTACCGATGACACCAGGATCCGGGAAGTGCTGCCGACCATTAACTATGCCCTGGATGAACATGCAAAGATCATCATCATCTCTCACCTTGGGCGTCCCGACGGCAAACGGCAGGAGAAGTTCAGCCTGGCGCCGATAGCCAAAAGGCTGTCCCGGCTCCTGGATAAAGAGGTCAGGCTGGCACCCGACTGCATTGGTTCGGAGGTTGAATCCATGGTCGGGGAAATGGCATATGGCGATGTTCTGCTCCTGGAAAACCTGCGTTTCCATGAGGGGGAAAAGAAAAACGACCCTGAATTCAGCAAGCAGCTGGCAAAGCTTGCCGACGTCTTTGTCAATGACGCCTTTGCCGTGGCGCACCGGGCCCATGCCTCGGTGGTCGGGGTGGTCGATTACTTTCAGGAGTGCGGCGCCGGATTTCTGCTGCAGAAGGAAATGGATTACTTTCACCGTTCGGTCAGCGACCCCAACCGGCCCCTGGTCGCCATTGTCGGCGGCGCCAAGGTATCCAGCAAGCTCGGGGCCCTGCGTAATATGCTTGACCGGGTGGACAAGATGATCATCGGCGGCGCCATGGCGAACACCTTTTTAAAGGCCCAGGGACACGGGGTGGGAGCATCCAGAGTGGAGGACGATCTCCTGGAAACGGCCAGAGAGCTGCTGGACAAAGCAAAGGAGCAGGGGGTGAAACTGTACCTGCCGGTGGACTGTATCGTTGCCGAAAAGTTTGATGCCAAGGCCGAGACGAAAAAAACCACGACCCAGGAGGTCCCGCAGAACTGGATGATTCTGGACATCGGCCCGGCCTCCACCATGCTCTTCGACGAGGCCCTGGAGGATGCCCGCACCATCATCTGGAACGGCCCCATGGGCGCCTTTGAAATGGATGCCTTTGCCCGGGGGACCATGGCCATGGTCCAGAAACTGGCCACCTCCCATGCCTTGACCATTGTCGGCGGCGGCGATACCGATGTGGCAGTGCACCGGGCCGGTGAATCAAACAGCATTTCGTATATCTCAACGGGCGGCGGCGCCTTTCTCATGCTCCTGGAGGGCAAGGTCCTGCCGGGTGTAGCAGCACTTGAAGGGAAATGAAATGGTAAATTGTGAATGGTGAATTGTTAATGGTTAATGGCAAATGATTTGAGGGGCAAGGGGTCAGGCATAAAGCTGAATGCTGACCGGGAAAGCAGAGGCGGAAGTAAAAAATAAATTAGCCACTGGACAATTACTAAGGATATCATATAACGGCAACCGGGGGTCATATGAAGGACTGAGGATTGGGTGCTGTGGACTGCGATAAACAAGAACTTATGTCATGGAGATAGATTTTAAATCTGTTCCCAAAATCATGAGATATGTCATTTCGAACGAACACCATCCTGTCATTTCAAATGAACACCATCTTGTCATTTCGTGTGAACACCATCCTGTCATTTCGAACGAATGTGAGAAATCTTAAAAAAGATCTCTCCGGCCAACGGCCGGCCGTTCGAGATGACACGCAGCGGCAGAGGCAGAAGTAAGAGATTCACAATCCCCGGACATTCATTTTAAACTTTCAGCATTGAGCATTCAGCATTGAGCTTTGAGCTTTCATCTTTACTACACGGAGAATATTTTATGAACCGTAGACCGCTGATAGCAGGCAACTGGAAGATGCACACCACCGTGCAGGAGGCGCTGGGTCTGGCTGGTATCGTTGGTCGGGCCGCTGCCGGAGTTTCGGATCGGGATGTCATGATTGCTCCGCCGTATACCGCTCTGGCGGCAGTAAAAAGCGTACTTGCCGGTACGGAGGTGATCCTCGGGGCCCAAAATGTTCACTGGGAGGAAAAAGGCGCCTTCACCGGGGAAATTTCCCCAACCATGTTAAAGGATTTGGGATGCACCATGGCCATTGTCGGCCATTCCGAACGGCGCCATGTATTCGGTGAAACCGACAACATGATTAACCGGCGGCTGACCGGAGCCATGCAGTTCGGCTTGGTTCCCGTGCTCTGCATCGGTGAAACCCTGGAGCAGAGAGAAGCGGACCAGACCCTGGATGTGCTGGAAAAGCAAATACGTTCAGGGCTTGCCGGTATAGAGGTGGTTGACGGCGGGGAGATAGTCGTCGCCTATGAGCCGGTCTGGGCGATCGGTACCGGGAAAACGGCAACGGAATCCCAGGCCCAGCAGGCACACAGCTTTATCAGGAAGCTGCTGGCGGACATATGTGAGAAAAACATTGCCGCCGGGATAAGAATATTGTATGGTGGCTCGGTTAAGCCGGAGAATATAGATATCCTTATGCAGCAGAAAGATATCGACGGCGCTTTGGTAGGAGGAGCTGCGCTCAAAGCGGAATCGTTTGAGCGCATTATTTGTTTTCAGCAGGGTGCATAATAAAAAGGCTCCCGCATAGGAGCAAGAATAAATGATTACAATACTGACAATTGTCCATATTATCGTTTGTATATTTCTGGTTTCCATTGTTTTGCTGCAGCATGGCAAGGGAGCCGACATCGGTGCAACCTTCGGCGGCGGCGGGCAGTCTCTGTTCGGCACGGAGGGCCCGGTGCCCATTCTGAATAAGGTTACCACTGCTGCTGCCATTATTTTTATGGTCACCTCAATTTCCCTGGCCTATATTTCCGCCCACAGCACGACCAGTTCCATAATGGGCGACTATGTTGCGCCCGCTCCGGTTGAGCAGCCGAGCAAGGCTGCAGAGCCGGTGCCGGAAAGGGTCCCCATGCCGGCACCGGCTGACGAAACTGCTCCGGCCCCGGAATTTCCGGCCGGCCAGGGCGGTAATAGCAGCGAATGACATGTGCGGCGGCAGGAAAACGAAATAATCAAAATTGCCGAAGTGGTGGAACTGGTAGACACGCTATCTTGAGGGGGTAGTGTGCCACGGATGTGCGGGTTCGAATCCCGCCTTCGGCACCAGATAAAAAGTCCTGTAACTTTAATTAGTTACGGGACTTTTGTTTTTCCGTTTCTGCTAAGTACATTTTTTGTTGGCGGAAGAATGGCGGAAGAAAAATAGAGAAATCTGATTTTGGGTTAAACTTGAAACATTTCCATAATTTCAAGTACATATAGTTTTGCTAGACAACTTACCAAAAGGGGTAGTGGGTTTGGTTAAAGTATAATTTATTTAAACGGTCTGTGAAAATGACGAAGAAACCAATTAGAAAATAAAGTAACCTGAGTGGTATCTTTTATATTTTTTGGGGAGGTAATTTATGGCGACCACAATTAAACAATTAGAACAGGCTTTGCTGAAATTATCTAAGCAGGAAAGAGCATTTCTTGCTGACCGTCTCCTGAGCTCTTTAGATGGAGAAGTATTAAGTGAAGTTGATGCTGCCTGGGTAGCAGAAGCCGAGATCCGTTTCGAGGAATATAAAAGCGGCAAGCGACAAGTCGTATCTGCCCAGGATGTATTTACCGAAGCAGATCGGGTCATGAAATGATAACAGTTGTATTTTATCCTGATGCAGTTAACTCTCAATTTTGAGTCAGTCTTTCGGAACTAATGGAAAAATGGCTATAAATATTTTGCAGCTATTTATATATAGCTCGAATTCTTTTAATGGCACTTATTGACAAATATAAATTTTGATTTTATATTTGTCAGCATGTATATTCCCAGGCTTCTTTATCATTCGCTGGCAAAAGCGTTGCAGCATTTCCCTGCAGTTCTCATAACAGGCCCTCGGCAATCCGGCAAAACAACATTTCTTCTACAGGAAGGAGGGCCGGGATATTCCTATGTAAGTTTTGATGACCCGTTGGAGCGCAATTTTGCTGTTTCCGATCCCAATGGATTTCTTGATCGTTTTGGCAATCAGCCGGTGATAGTGGATGAGATCCAGTATGTCCCGGATATCCTTCCATACCTCAAAATGAGAATTGATCAGGCCAGAGAACGATATGGGCGCTTTCTGCTCACCGGCTCACAACAGTTTCAGCTCATGAAAAATGTGAGTGAATCGCTTGCCGGAAGGATCGCTATTCTGGAACTTCTCCCTTTCAACTTTGAAGAAAGCCAACAGACACTTGAGCATAATCTGGAACAGGCAATATGGGCTGGAGGGTATCCAGAGCCTGCACTTATGCCTGAAAAGCGTGATGTTTGGCTTCGGTCTTATATTCAAACCTATATTGAAAGGGACATACGGCAACTACATAATGTTTCTGATCTGCGCCAATTTGAACTTTTTATTACAGTGTGCGCCGCCAGGCATGCCCAATCGTTTAATATGGCGGATATCTCCAGACAGACAGGTATTTCACAGCCAACAGTCAAGTCGTGGGCAGGTATTCTGGAAGCTTCTTATATCACTTTTTTCCTACCGCCCTATTTCAAGAATTTTGGCAAGAGACTCAATAAAGCGCCGAAAATATATTTTCTTGATACAGCCCTGGTCTGCGCTTTAACAAGGCAGCCAAGCCCAGGTGCAGCTCTGGCTGGCTCAATGGGTGGCGCATTATTTGAAGGATGGGTAGTGAGTGAAACGGTCAAAGCATTTGCCAGCTTGGGAAGAAAAGCGGATATTTATTTTTGGCGTTCACATGATGGATTAGAGGTTGATCTCTTAATACAGATCGGCACAAAGATCCATCCAGTAGAAATAAAATTGACTGCGACACCAACAGCTAATCATCTAAAGCCATTGAACTCTTTTCGTGAGCTTGCCGGCATGGATGCAGCAGAAAAAGGCTTACTTGTGTGCCGGGTTAAGGAGATGAAACCTTTACCTAATAATAATCTGGCACTTCCATGGCATGAATTCCCGAAATGGTTACGAGATGAACTTGAGAAATCTTAAGAAAGAAACAAAATAACCCATCTTTTATAACCATCCTAAAAACTTTCAAGTACTGTTCTGGAGTATAAATTCTGGCGGAAGAATGGCGGAAGAAAAGTATAGAAAATAACGAAAATTAGCAAAATTGGTATAAAATTGCATAGACAATTTTTTTAATAATTTTAAATGTTTGAGTAATTTTAGGAAGATACTGAAAGTGCCAGTCTGAGCTTGAGGGGGTAGTGTCCCACGGATGTGCGGGTTCGAATCCCGCCTTCGGCACCATCAATAAATAGGGGTTAAATCCTTTGGTATCAGGGGGTTTAGCCCTTCTTGCTTTTATCTCCAAATTTGGCTAGTCGGCCCTGACAAATAAATAACACTTTGATTTTATTGGTAAATATGTCATATTTGTTGCATTAGAATCGCAGGATTTCATATCGAAACCCATACTTTTCTGGTGATTTTAATGCAACCAATTAAGAAGAAAATGAACCCGCAAGACAGTTTGTTCAGAGATAGACTTGAGAACATTTTAAACCGCCGCCATGTACAAAACGCACTACAAATTTAGCCCACACTATGGGCTGCAAAAAACAAGATTCAATCGTTACACTTATCTCTAATATTCCATAATATGTCAATACAAGGTATTTTCTTACCTGTATTGTGCCATTTCTGCAAATGAATGCCATTAAAACCCTAAGATACTTCTTTGACATATTTTCTGTAGATACAAGTAATAATATTACCTGTTTCTGAAAAAGATTAAATATGGTGGTTCGATGCGCACCAAAGAATTCTTTGCCACCCATCCGGTATTCACCCATGCCGAATTCACAAGGTTCATGGAGGCCGGAGGGAGCCAGCAATGTAAAAACAAAAGAGTCTCTCCTGAAATACCATGTCAAGCAGGGCAACCTGTTACGCGTCAGGAGAGGACTCTATATGGCGGTTCCGCTTGGCATGAAACCCGAAACATGCCCGGCCGATCCTTACCTTATTGCGGCTAAAATGACCGATGATGCGGTCCTGGCCTATCACACAGCTTTAGAGTTTTACGGCAAAGCCTATTCCGTGTTTAAGCAGTATCAATATCTGACTTGCCGAGTCGGACGTCACTACTACGTTCAGGTCATATACCTTTTGCGGTATCCGCCCTCCCGGAAAATTAAAAAATCCGCTGCAACTTGGTGTTAAAACCGTGGACCACCATGGGCTGGATATAAAAGTCACAAGCTTGGAAAGGACCTCTGGTCGACCTCCTGGACCGACCACGCCTGGGGGGTAGCTGGGAAGAAATCTGGAGATCCCTGGAAGGTGTGGAATTTTTTGATTTAAAAATGGTGATTGACTATGCCCTTCAGCTCCATAACGCCACAACCATAGCCCGAGTGGGTTTCTTTCTGGAACAACACCAGAATACGCTTATGGTGCAGGATCAACACCTTGAACAGCTTCGCAGGCACAAACCCAAAAAGCCGCATTATTTTGAGCGCGGAAAATCCGGGCACCTGGTCAAATCATGGAATCTTATGGTTCCGGATTCAATCCTGGAACGTTCCTGGCAGGAGGTCATATGAAGGTTTCAAGTGTAAGAAGTGAAAGAGCATTTCTTGACCTATTGCTCGATAAAGGTGAAATTGACTCGACAATTCTAACCGCTGACTCCTCCCTTCAACAACGTATTCAAAAACAACCTCTTCTTGAGTGGAAGGCGGTCAATGTTCGAAAGCATAAGGGATTATCATGATGGAGCGGAGGCCATAGTTTACGAAAGAAACGAAGAAAGACGAAGAAACCCGGTTGCCAACCGGAAGAAGGAAGAAACGGCGTGTTAAAAGAAACGAAGAAAAGAACCGGCAGCTCGAGGAATTTAAGCGGTGGTTTTGTTTTTCGGTAATCTAAGTCGTCAATAATTAAGAATTGTGATCTGTTTTTGACATTAATCGTCTAAAATGTCGTATTATGTAATGATAATTTAAATATTAACTTGCTAATCGTAATATATGACGATAAAATGCATATATCGTGAATCTAGTCGACAAAAAAGACGATTATGGATATATCAAAATTGCTGACAGATGATGCTATTCTTGCCGAGATTGGAAAACGAATCGCCCGGTATCGTATTGACAGCCAGATAACGCAGGCAGATCTGGCTAAACAGGCCGGTGTATCCAAACGCACCGTCGAACGGGTCGAAGCCGGGGCCACGGCGCAATTTTCGACCATCATCCGGATCTTAAGGGTCCTTGATCTCATGGAGGGTCTGGAAAGTCTGGTCCCCGGACCAGTCCCCAGGCCTATGGAGTTGCTGAAACAGAAAGGGAAGATTCGGCAACGCGCCTCTTCAACTCGACATCCAGATAAAACCTCTAAAAAATGGTCCTGGGGTGACGAGTCATGACAACGGTTGCCGAGGTCAGGATGTGGGGACGAACCATTGGCGCGGTTTCTCTGGCTGATGATGGTGATATAGCCGCCTTTGAGTACGAGCCAGCATTTGCCGGAAGCGGTATAGAGATTTCACCGCTTATGATGCCGCTTTCCTCCAAGGTTTATACCTTCCCGGAATTATCAAAACAGACATTTCATGGCTTGCCTGGACTGCTTGCGGATTCGCTGCCGGACAAGTTCGGTAACGCTCTGATCAATGCCTGGTTGGCCTCCCAGGGACGGCGGCCGGATTCGTTTAATGCCGTTGAACGCCTTTGTTACACAGGTGTGCGGGGTATGGGGGCACTGGAATACACTCCTGCAACAGGACCCAAAGCCCGGCAGGCGACTCGCATTCAAATCGACAAACTCGTGGATCTCGCTTCCGAAATTCTTACCCACCGGAATAATCTGAACGTTTCCTTCGGAGATAAATACAGAGAGAACGCCTTAAAGGATATCCTGCGAGTCGGTACCTCGGCCGGCGGTGCAAGGGCCAAAGCGGTTATTGCCTGGAATCCGTCAACCAATGAAGTACGTTCCGGACAACTCCCGGCCGGAGAAGGTTTTGAATACTGGCTGATGAAGTTTGATGGTGTCAGCGGCAATAAGGATAAGGAACTCGAAGACCCCAAGGGGTATGGCCTCATTGAATATGCCTATTCAAAAATGGCCGCTGACGCCGGGATCACGATGAGTGAATGCCGGCTTTTCGAGGAAAACAACAGACACCATTTCATGACCCGCCGCTTCGACCGTCTTGCCAACGGCGAAAAACTCCACATGCAATCTCTTTGTGCGCTGGCGCATTATGATTACAACATGGCAGGGGCGTATTCTTACGAACAGGCCCTCCTCGTCATCAGGCAGCTTGGCCTGCCGATGAGTTCGATTGAGGAGATGTTTCGCCGGATGGTTTTTAATATCATCGCCCGCAATCAGGATGATCATGTCAAAAATATCGCCTTCCTGATGGACAAGTCGGGAACATGGTCCCTGGCGCCGGCCTTTGACATGATTTACAGCTTCAACCCCTCCGGGACCTGGACGGCCAGTCATCAAATGACATTGAACGGCAAGCGTGACAATTTTGTTCTGGAAGATTTCAAGGCCTGCGCCAAAACCGCCTCGATGAAACGTGGCCGGGCAGAAGCCATTATCAAAGAAGTGCGGGAAAAGGTTCTGCATTGGCGGGATTATGCCGATGATGTTGGTGTACCTGCCATCTGGGGAGACCAGATACAGAATACGCTCCGACTGGAGAAGCTTGTATGATGCTTCGAACTGGAGAGTACAGGTTGCCCAGATTTTAAACAGTAGTAAAAACAAATTATGCCTATGATGGATAACTTTTGAAATGTTACCATATCCACGGCTGGCAGGGGTTGATCTGGGATATGGCTGACGGGACATTCACTGAATATCATAAAATGACGAAACAAGATGTCTTTGGCAGTCTTTTTGAACTTTTGACACTAAAGCATATACCAGCTTGACAGTGTTGGCCATTAACTGCTAATTACAGCCAGTAGGCATTTTCTCACCAGCCTCTAAAATGATTACTTAGAGATTGTCCTATGCTCAAACTCAAAGAGTAGGTCGCCCATGTCTGTTGATAATGATAGTATTCTTACCATTGACGAGCTTGCCGAGTACCTCAAGATTTCCAAGTCAACTTTGTATAAATTGGCTCAGGCCGGGAAAGTCCCTGGGCAGAAGGTCGGTCGTCATTGGCGGTTTCGGAAACCGGCTATAGATCGTTGGTTTGAAAAACATGAAACGGCTCCAGCTTCGATGCAGAGTAAGGAATGAAATTCTTTGTGGGGGTAACAGATGAACGCTGGTTTCGGTTTCTTGCAGAAAGAAAACCGGATGAAGTGAATTTTTGGCGCCCTGGCGGGAAAAGCCACTTTAAGGTCATCCAGCCCGGTGCCCTTTTCCTTTTCAAACTGCACAGCCCCCTCAATTATATCGCTGGTGGCGGATATTTCCTCCGACACTCTATCCTACCATTGTCTCTTGCATGGCAGGCCTTTGGAGAAAAGAATGGTTCTTCAGACCTGGACAGGCTCTATCAGATGATCTCAAAGCACAGAAGAGACAATCATGCGGATCCTATGATCGGTTGTACTATCCTCACAGAGCCTTTCTTTTTCTCCAGAGATGAGTGGATATCCATTCCGGCAGACTGGAGCCCGAATATCGTCCAGGGAAAATCCTACAGCACGGAAGACTTAGTTGGCCGTAGGCTCTGGGAAAATGTCATGCAGCGAATTCAACAAATAAAAAACAGAAATCCTGTATCGCAAGAGTTTACGACCGCAGAGGACCAACCCTTGTACGGCTCCGAATACTTAGCCCGTGCCAGGCTTGGCCAAGGTGCTTTCCGTATTCTGGTAACGGAGATATACCAGCGACGCTGTGCTATAACAGGAGAGCGAACACTCCCTGTGCTGGAAGCCGCCCATATCAAGCCTTATTCCAAAAGTGGGCCTCATGCGGTAAACAATGGTCTGCTATTGCGTTCTGACCTGCATATCCTGTTTGACAAAGGGTATCTTACCGTGACCAAGGATTTGCATGTAGAAGTCAGCCGACGAATTCGAGAAGAGTTTGAAAATGGCCGGGATTATTATGCTTTGCACGGTAAAAGCTTTTCCGTGTCTCCTGCCGGGATAATGGAAAGGCCTGCAAATGAGTATATCCAGTGGCACAATGATCAAGTATTTATGTCATGAGGAAACTGACACTTTTCAAGGAATGTATGAACTGTAAATCAAACCAGAATTTATTAAATTCTCAGAGGTTCTTATGAACGACCTCGACAGCCTCAAAGAAAGATTACGATCTTTTTCCGCTGCACGCGATTGGGATCAATTCCATTCTCCCAAGAATTTATCCATGGCCCTTATCGCTGAAGCTGCCGAACTGGTAGAGCATTTTCAATGGCTCACGGAAGAGCAAAGTGAAAATCTTCCCCAAGAAAAGATCAAAGAGGTTCAAGAAGAGTTGGCGGACATATTAATCTATCTTGTCCGCACGGCAGATAAGCTCAACATAGATCTCTTTCGAGCAGCCCAGCAGAAAATAGAAAAAAACGAAAAGAAATATCCCGCCGACAAAGCTAAGGGCTCCGCTAAAAAATACACGGAATTAGATTAATGCTCGTCTATGCCTCAACAAAGTCAGAGTTTATCTCCGATGTCCATCATAATAGGATCGAAGAGGCAATTCATGCGGCATACCAGCGCCATCTCGGCCACTCAACGAGCAAGAGTGAAATAGACTCATGGAAAAATTCCATGATGTACATGAATAACATTTTGCTGGACGATGGTATCCCCAGCGATGCAGGCGTAGCGATTGAATACAAGGTTCCCCAAACATCCAAGCGGATCGATTTCATACTGACCGGTAAAGACGAACATAATCGGAGTACCCTAGTTATCGTTGAGCTCAAACAGTGGTCTGAAGCCAAAATAACCGGAAAGGATGCATTGGTAACAACCTTCCTCGGCGGAGGGGAACGCGAAGTCCCACATCCCTCCTATCAAGCCTGGACGTATGCGGCATTGCTCGAAGACTTCAACGAAACAGTGCAAGAAAAGAATATCACCATTAAACCCTGTGCTTACCTTCATAATATGGCAACGGACCTGGTAATCAGGAATCCTTTCTATGCAGCTACATCCGCAAAGCTCCTGTCTTTATCAAAACAGACACTGAAAAACTGGCAGCCTTTATCAAACAGTTTGTTAAGCACGGCGATGCGGGCCAGACCATGTATGAAATTGATCATGGTAAAATCAGACCCTCAAAGAATCTCGCCGATAAGCTCCTTTTCTCTTCTACAGGGCAATCAGGAATTTTTAATGATTGATGATCAAAAGCTTGTATTTGAAACAGCCTTGGAGTTGGCCAATATTTCCACAGTAAAAGACAAACATGTCCTCATTGTGGAAGGGGGGCCGGGTACTGGCAAGTCCGTGGTTGCAATCAACCTGCTAGTCGAATTGACCAATAAGAGAATGGTCGCCAAGTATGTGACCAAGAACGCCGCTCCAAGAACAGTCTACGAGAGCAAGCTGACAGGCTCCTATACCAAAAGTCGCATAGCCAACCTGTTCAGCGGGTCAGGATCTTTTACAGATTGCAAAGAAAATGTTTTCGATGCCTTGATTGTGGATGAGGCTCATCGCCTAAACGAAAAATCAGGCATGTTTCAAAACTTGGGCGAAAACCAAATCAAGGAGATTATCAATGCCTCCAAATTCAGTGTCTTCTTTATCGATGATGACCAGAGGGTGACATTCAAGGATATCGGTGAAAAACGTGAAATTGAAAGATGGGCTAAAGAACTCGGGGCAACTGTTTATTGCCAGGAGTTACAGTCACAATTCCGCTGTAACGGCTCTGACGGCTATCTGGCCTGGATTGATAATGTTCTGCAGATTAAAGAAACCGCTAATGATATCCTGGAAAACCTGGACTATGATTTCCAGGTTTTCGATTCCCCTTCAGACCTGCGGGATGCCATTTCAGAAAAAACCGGATCAATAATAAGGCGCGCCTCGTTGCCGGATACTGTTGGGATTGGATCAGCAAAAGAGATGACAGCTCATCGGCCTCTGATATCTTCATTGAAGAACATGACTTTGCCATGAAATGGAACCTTGCTAGTGATGGCAATCTGTGGATTCTGAAACTTGAGGCCGTTTCAGAAGTGGGCTGCATCCACACCTGCCAGGGCTTGGAACTGGATTATATCGGTGTTATTATCGGCCCCGACCTGATCGTTCGAGAGGGGAAAATCATCACTGACGCTACGGAACGTGCCCAAACCGACTCGTCGATTAAGGGGTACAAGAAGTTATTCAAAACTGATCCTAATGCCGCCAGGGCAAAAGCTGAAACAATTATTAAAAATACCTATCGAACCCTTATGACAAGGGGGGTAAAAGGCTGTTATATTTTCTGCACAGACTCAGAAACAAACAACTATTTCATGAGGTTGACCGATAAATCATTCTCACCCGAAATTGAAATCAAACAGACAACTATTCCCGAATCGTCATCCCATCAAACGCCATATAATGGTCTGAATCTAAGAATTCTGCCGACCGAAGATGTCAAGCCCTTTGTAAACGCTGTCCCCCTTTATGATCTGCAAGCGGCAGCCGGGGTGTTTAGTCATGAGCAGCAGATCGAGGATATCAAATGGGTTGAACTGCCAGAGGCCTTTCGTCCACAGCAGGGTCTGTTTGTGGCTCAAGTTGTTGGCGAATCAATGAATCGTCGAATTCCGAACGGAGCGTGGTGCCTTTTTCGATCTAGTCCGGGCGGAGGTCGTCAAGGAAAAGTCGTCATTGTCCAACATCGGGATATTGCTGACAGCGACACAGGCGGCCATTACACAGTTAAAGTGTATGAAAGTCGGAAGGAATCAAAAGAAGACGGCACCTGGCGCCATGTTTCGATTGTTCTTCGCCCAGATACCACATTACCGAAATATGAGCCCATTGTGCTTAGTGAGGAGCAGGCTGCGGACTTAATAGTGATCGGTGAGTTGATAGCAGTGCTGGGATAATTGCCCGCCGCATGTTGAATTGTAAAAAAGTGGACAGATTTATTTTGTTGGATTGGAACCCCCAAAATTACTAAAAAAAGAAGAAATGCTCTTAAAACAATGATGAGCTGGCCTCATCCACGTTTAAGATCACTCATTGAACATTTGCCAGTAAGGCAGCTTGCTCTACCCTGGTTACCGCCATCCTTGCCATGGTGGTCTTTACGAGGCCATTGGAAAGGTAGCAATAAAACTCCACCT
>CAWAPG010000020.1:0-29873 GCA_963783905.1 uncultured delta proteobacterium
TGCCAATTTTATCTGAAAAGGTAGGAGAATCCTGGGTTACAGTGTCACCTGTAGAATCATCAGGAATGGCATTATCCTGTTCTGTGGGTAGCCCTGTTGCTGTGGAAGACAGATAGTCACCCCGGAGATCATTAGTTTTAACAAACGTATCTGTAAGGTTGAAACGCAACCGTTCTGACAAGTCCCGATAAGCATCAAAAATCAGCCTGTGATCATCCCAGGAACTCTCTTCAGTTCTGTGATTGTAAGTAAATGTCTGTCCATAGCGCAACGAAAGAGCCCCTTTCTCTCCCTGACTTCTGAAAAAGAGAAAAGCATTGATCGTGTTTTCCCATTCATCGGTCTCATTGTCCGGAGTTCTCTCCACATTGGAGTCGTAATTGGCACCCAATGAAATACCTCCGGATAAAGTGTTGATTGCACCATTTGCAGATGATACTTGTAATTGCAGTACTAGAAGTAACGCCATTAAAATTAGGGTTTTCTTCATGCCCTCTCCCCAGCTATAGGTGGTTTTTATAATGTTATGGTACTATTATGGTATCTCCATACTGGATCATGATATTCTGGGAAAGGTCCTTACCCTTGACAAATTTATCATAGTCAAAGGAAATCATTTCATCTTTGCCGGAACTGCTCCGTACTATGATAATTTCATCCTTTTTGGCCCATTCCCCCAGCCCGCCTGCCTTAGCAATGGCCTGCAGTAGATTAATAGGGGTATTAATACTATAAGGCTCCGGGGCTGTTAATGTTGCCGACCATGTAATAGACCCGGCTGTTGCTGGCGGTCAGGATAACCGATACGGTTGGCTCTTCTATGATTTCACCTATCTTTTCCTCAAGAGACTTGGCCAATTCCATGGGAGTTTGGCCAGCAGCCATAACGTCACCTATCAGAGGAAGCGAAATCCTTCCATCCAACCGGACAAATACCTGCCTGGAGAGCGAGTCCTCCTTCCAAACCTGGATTTCCAGCACATCACCAACATCGATACGATACGCGTCTTTTTCAGTATTGCCCTGAGCAAAAGCTACATTATTTCCTAAACCAAAAAAAGTTAGAGAAAGATACTTATTATAAAAAGAAAGTATATGTGCTTTTTCGTAACCATTCGTCCCTCCTTAAATTTTTGTTACAAATAAAAATCGTTACCATGCATTAAGCGCAACTTGCAATTAATAAGCCAATTAAGATATTAAATGGTATTTTTTTTTCTGTCTACGACTATAAATCTATTTTCCGGCAAAACGAGACAAGTAAGAGTTTACCGCCATAAACCGCCCGGTGTCAATGCCGATTTTGTTGGCATCTATCTTAGGCTTATCATGGGGCGTATGTCCGTAAATCACCCTTTTCCCGAAATCATAGGTGGAGTTGATAAATTCATCCCTGGACCAGAAAAGCCATTCCGGTGTTTGTTGCGTAGAGGTGCACACCCGGCTGCAATCCTGCATGGACATAAATGTGTTCTTCATCTTCCCAGTATGGCAGTAAATTCTGCAGAAATGCGAAGATGATACGGCGGCAGCAGTCCGTCCAGGTCATTGATTGATTCCGGCTGGATGCCGTAACTTTTCAGGGTGGCAGCGCCTCCCATGCTTAAATATTCATTTTGTCCATATCCTCTAATGGCATCTAAAAGCATTAACTCATGGTTTCCCATCAGGGTAATAACTCTGTCATGTTCTGCCCGAAGCTGTAGAACAATATCAATTACACCTTTGGAGTTAGTTCCCCGGTCAATATAATCGCCGATAAAAATAAGCGTATCGTCCGGGGCCAGCGGGTTAATTTTTTTCAGCAGTTCTGCCACAGGTCGGCACAGCCATGGATGTCTCCAATTGCATACGTATTATTCATGACAACAAAGTTGTTTCATTTTTTTACGCAATATCAATAATAAAAACTATATGTTTAAAAATATTTTTAAGAATAGAGTTTTTTCTAAATCAATGTCAAATTTTCCGTTTTTCGGGAATTGTTTCCTTTTTGCCGGAAAATTTTCCCGGGCACAAACTGAAATGAAATTAATTTTACCATCCGACAGGAGATAAAATTAATAAATTTTTGTTTTAGTAAACGAAAAAGAGAAAAAATGATACAAGAAAGAAATGTTTTCTTGTATGTAAGGAAGGAAAATCCGAGGAATAAATTAAAGTCGGGTTATTTTACCGCCATGGTGATGGCAAAGTTGTGAAAGCGCCAGTAGCAGTCCATTTTTGCAAAACCTGCCAGCTCCAGCCATTGAAAATGATCTTCCAGGGTTACCGGATGATCCTTGGTCATGTGCTTGTCCAGCCAGAATTCCGGATCTTCACCGTTTGCAGCGATAAAATCCATCCAGCTGCTGTACTGGAAGGTCCGTTTGTCCCAATCAGCATCAATGATGATATCATTCAGGATAAATGAGCCGCCGGGGTTCAGTAAAGTATGAATGAGCCTGTAGAAATCCTTGCGTTCCCCCCAGGTAAGATGCTGCAGGGTCAAGCCGGCAAGAATTACATCATAGTTGCTGCCCAGGGAGTCAAACCGGTAGTCCCCCAGCATCAGTTCATATTTATCCCGGAAAGGAGCAAGATTTTCTTCATACGCGGCCAGCATTTTGGGGGTCAGATCGAAACCCACGACATAGGCATTGGATAGTTTCTGCAGAACAAGTTTTGACAGGACGCCGTTGCCGCAGCCCAGGTCGAGAACACGCAGTGGTTCAACCGAATCTTCAGGCAGCAGCTCATATATCACGTCATGTTGTTTCTTGTACTGCGGAACGATTCTTTCCATGAGGTTCTCATAATTATTGGCCTGAACTGCAAAGTGTCCGATAATCTGTTCTGTCATCATGGCTCTTACTCCTGTTAACGGGATGGTAATTCGGTTTTGTTTAACTGTTTAAAGTCATTTGTCATGTATTATTTAAAACTGTTTGTTATTTCGTTCTTTTTGCCACTTTGAGTTTTTATGTCACTTCGGGGCTTTCATGTTACTTCGGACTCTTATGTCATTTCGAACGAACGTGAGAAATCTTAAAAAAGATCTCTCCGGCCTGACGGCCGTTCGAGATGACAAGGGGGCAAGGCCTGACGGCCGTTCGAGATGACAAGGGGGCAAGGCCTGACGGCCGTTCGAGATGACAAGGGGGCAAGGTCTGACGGCCGTTCGAGATGACAAGGTGGCAAGGCCTGACGGCCGTTCGAGATGACAGGTAGGCACAAATTCGGCCGTTCGAGATGACACTATCACCAGGGGAACAACCATGTCATTTCGAGGAGCTGCGCGACGAGAAATCTTATAGGGATATCTCCGGTTTGGGCCGTTCGAGATGACAACATAAAATTGTTTAGAGCCTCTAAAAAATAAAACCCCCAAAGGATTGCCACTATCCTTTTGAAGGTTAGTTTTACACGCAACTATTTTTTTCATTAGAGATTTTTGCCTCAATTTCGGTGGATTTCCGTCAAAAAGCCCAGTTTTCAACACCCGGAAACATTAGGTATAAATACCTAACTTGTCAAGGGGAAATGTTGTGTTGCAGAGACACGATGTCATTGCAAAGAATCAAGTGGTGGACGGTCGCAGGTCAACGAGGTTCAGTTCCCATTTTTCCCGGCCCATGTAGGAGTTCAGCCGTAAAGTGAAGGCCAGATCCATAAGGTCATTCTGTGCGGATGCGGCAAGATCACCAAAACCGAAGCCGATGCCGTTAATTGATCTGCCATTTTCCATGATGGTGAACCTGAGATGATTTGTTCCCACCAGCCTGGGGTTTGAAATCTTCAGCCCTTTCAGGCAGAAGACCGGTTCCGGATTGCCGGATCCAAAAGGGGCCAGGGTTGTATATGCTGCCAGAAATTCCCGGTCCGCAAGCTCATTCAAAGTTGTCGGCATATCTATCAATATACTGGGTTTCAAGGAATATTTATCGGATTGTGTCCCTATGGACTCATTAAAGCTTTGCCTGAATGGCTCAAGATTGTCTGCAGTCAGCGTAAGTCCCACGGCACCCGCATGACCGCCGAACCGGTGCAGCATCGCCTGGCACGAGGAGACTGCCGCGTGGATATCAAGGCCTTCAATGGAGCGGCCGGAGCCCTTTACCAGGTTCAGCGCTTCATCATTGTCCTGGGGACAATCTGTAAGCAGGATGGTGGGCCGGCAAAACAGCTCGCTCATCCTGCTGGCAACAATGCCGAGAACGCCCTGGTGCCAGTCATCTTTATGAAGTATCAGGGAATTCCAGGCATGTAAAACATCCGGGGTGACCATGCCTGCAGCCTCGGCAAAAATATTTGCCTCGATGCTCTTCCTTGCATTGTTGGCTTCTTCCAGGTCTGCTGCGAATTTCTGCGCCTCTTCCGGAAAGCTGGTGGTCATGAGTTTTACGGCCTTATGCGCTGAGCCGATTCTGCCCACCGCATTGATCCGGGGCGCCATGCGGAAGGCGATATCCTCAACTGTGACCTCGGACTCATTGTTTTTTGAGTTGTCGAGCAGTTTCCTTAAACCAACCCGGTTGAACTGGTTTAAAATTTCCAGACCTGCCTTGACTATTATTCTATTGCAGCCGGTGACCGGCACCTGGTCAGCCACGGTGCCGATTGCCACCAGATCCATATATGACTTGAGGTTCGGGATTTTGTCTTCCGGCCAGTGTCCCTTGGTCATCAGTTCGGAACGAACCCCCAGCATGAGGTAGAATGCCACCCCTACCCCGGCCAGATCCTTGCAGGGGAAACGGCAGCCGGGCTGCAGCGGGTTAAGAACAGCATCGGCCGGGGGCAGGTTTTCCGGCGGTCTGTGATGGTCGGTGATAATCACCGTAAAGCCCAGTTTTTTAGCCTCTCTGACAACTTCAACATCGCTGATGCCGCAGTCTGCGGTCAGGAGCACCCCGGCTTTACCCCATTGCTCTATGTTGCGGTCATAAATTTTCTGGACAGCCTCGAGGTTGAGTCCATATCCTTCGGTCAAGCGATCGGGAATGTAGGTTTGCAGCCTGGCAAAAAGTTCCGTGAAAAACAGGGAAAGAATAGCGGTGGAGGTAACTCCGTCTGCATCAAAATCGCCAAAAATAGTAATCGGTTTTTGCAGTTTTAATGCATCCAGCAGGATCGCCACTGCCTTGCCCATGCCTTTCATGAGGTGGGGTCGCGGCAGCTGGTGGAGAGATGGAGCCAGAAAATTGTTAATATGATCTTTGTCAGCAATACCCCTGAAGGCCAGGATCCTGACAATTTTTTCCGGCAAACCCAAATCACGGGCAATCTTTATTACCTGCTGCTCAGAAACACCAGGGTCCAATTGGCGATAAAGCCATTTCTTTTCTGTTTGTGGAATGTTCATGTTCTCGTGTTTCTATAGATTTTCTCGTCAGATGGATAGATCTGAAAAAGGCAAATCGCCACTTCTACTTTTGCATATTGCTGGTCTAAAGCCGGGG
This sequence comes from uncultured delta proteobacterium, assembly GCA_963783905.1. Lineage (GTDB taxonomy): Bacteria > Desulfobacterota > Desulfobulbia > Desulfobulbales > BM004 > BM004. The sequence goes on from CAWAPG010000020.1 coordinate 5,442, forward strand.
ACCGGCGTGGGTCTTGTAATATTCGTAACAGATGTTCTGCAGGGCAAAAAAGTTCCGGCGAACGAAATCGGCTTCATAGCATGTATCAATATCAAAGGCGGCACCGAAACAGTGGCTTAAATACAGTTCCACCCGCAGGTTGACAAGGGTATTGATGCTCTTCTGAATTTTTTCAAGATTCCGGTAATAAACACTGTTGCTTTTGCTCTTGACAATAGCCTTGTAGGAATTGACCATGTAAAACCCTGCCCGGACCCTTTCCGTATAGCCCCTTTTTTCCTCTCCCATCTGACCGGGGAAAAACAGCCTTTTAAATAAAAGGAGATTTTTGGCAATATTGCGCAGATTTTTTTTGCGGCCGGCAATAATGGTTCTGTTTTCATAGAAGTTTCCTGCCAGATTCCAGATATTTTCATTAAGCTTAAGAGGCTTGCCCGCGATAAAGCTGTTGACGATGAGGGAAACATCCTTATTGTCAATGCGGTAGGTATAGAAGTTTTTAATGGATTTTTCCCGGTCCGGTATTTCACCGAGCTTTTCCAAAATAGCCTTGTAATCTTTTCTGGCAGTGCGTCCGATTACCAGATCGGCATCAGGGTTTTTATTTTCAATAAGAAAATCCAGTTCGAATGAGCGTATAAGCGGGGTATCACTGGCAATGACATTGACCTGTTTTTCCCATTGATCGCTATGGAGAAAATGTTGCCGCAGCTGGTGCCAATTGATATTTTTTATCGAGCTCCAACTGCTGATCATGCTTCGCAGGGTATTGCTGTCCCGGGAGAGATAGTTGAGGTAGGAGAAAAAGAAACTCTCCATGATGTTTCCCCGTTCTTCAACAATAACGAGCGACCGGCGATACTGTCTGATATGTTCGGCCAGGAGTTTTTCAAGTGTTTTTCTGTCTCCCCAGATGTAGATATCACCCACACTTCTAGCCTGCATGGCGGCCTCCACCACATATTCCAGGCAGGTTTTGCCATGAAAATCCATATAGGGCTGGAATTCGCCGCCAACCAGTTTTGCCCCGCGGGTCCCTGCCCCTATGAAAATAACTTCCTGCATTAATGTATTTGTTGGTTGTGGGTTGTTAGTGGTTGGTTGTAGGTTGTAGGTTGTTTAATGGTTAATGGTTAATGGTTATTGGTGAATGGTTAATGGTTAGTTGTTAGTTGTGGGTTGTTAGTTGTAAAAGACGGTTTTTTTACAAAAAGCAATTCACAAGCTACAAAAATCAATTTCCAATTATCATTAAAATATTCATAAAAACGATTGACCACCAGCTACTAACCACGAACAACTAACCACTAACAACCATCCACCAACAACTAACAACCACCCACTAACAATACTCCAACACTCCTGTCAATCGTCAGCACGTATCGTATGCTGACAGCACTCCATTCAGCCTTTATATGGCAAGCAGACCTTTAACAGGACAGCCAATCGGTAATTGCTGCAAATATTGTATCGTGCTCCCTCACATCATGCCATAAGATTTCCGGGTCTTTGTTGAACCAGGTATACTGCCTCTTGGCATAATGCCTTGTATCCCGGGCCAGCAGTTCAAGTGCCTGCTCCCAGGTCCAGAGGCCATCGAGGAAATTCAGCATATGGCGATAGCCTATGGCCTGCATCGGTTTAAGTTTTCGGTCATATCCCATGGCCAGAAGTTTTTCCATTTCAGCCAGTAATCCCTGTTCCGCCATGATCCGGACCCGCTCATCAATGCGGCCATACAGCTCTTTTCGCGGCCGAGTCAGGCCGATCTTGAGCGTTTGATACTGGGATTTTCTTTTCCTTTGATTTGTCAGGTGAAGGGACCAGGGGATGCCGGTGGTATAATATATTTCCAAACCCCTGAGAATCCTCTGGGAGTCATTGGGATGAATGCGTGCCGCAGAATCAGGATCAACTGTTCTCAGTTCACGGTGTAGGAGTTCGTTTCCTTCCTTCTCCAGTCTTTTGCGGAGATCCCGCCTCAGTTCACTTGTTTGTTTTTCATCACCTTCGGCATCATCAAAAACACCTTCCAACAGGCCCCTGAAATAGAGTCCGGTGCCGCCGGCCAGGAGAGGCATTTTCCCATGACTGTTTATTGTCCGGATGGCGTCACCGGCATCCGCAACGAAGCGACCCAGGGTATAATCGTCATCCGGGTCCACAATATCGATGAGATAATGGGTAATGCGGCTTCTTTCCGCCGGGGTCGGTTTTGCCGTGCCGATATCCATATGCCGGTAAACCTGCATGGAATCAACACCGACAATTTCGCAGGAAAACCTTTCCGCAATCTGTAGGGATAGTTCGGTTTTTCCCACCGCCGTCGGGCCGCAGAGGATTATGAGTTTTTGTTCGGGAAGGGACATTGGGATATTAAGGTTAAAGGTTGTGGATTGTTGGTTGTTCGTAGATCGTTGTGGGTTGTTAATGGTTAATGGTTAATGGTTAATGGTTAATGGTTAATTGAGTTCATCTTCTGGCCCTTGGCCCCTGGCCCCTGTTTTTCCCTTTGAGCTTTGACCTTTCAGCTTTCAGCTTTGTTCGTTGTTGGTTGTTGGTTGTTGGTTTTTAATGGTTAATGGTTAATGGTTAATTGAGTTCATCTTCTGGCCCCTGGCCCCTGTTTTTCCCTTTGAGCTTTGACCTTTCAGCCTTTAGCCTTAATCCAACGTAATATGATCAACCAGTCCGGCAAACTTTTTCGGACCGATGCCGGTTATTTGCAGAAGTTCTTCCTTTGACCGGAAAGGACCGTGAAGCTTTCGCCGCTGCACGATTCTTGCCGCCAGTGCAGGACCTACTCCCGGCAGGGCGGTTAAAATGTTTGCATCGGCGCGGTTTATGGAAATCGGCTGTAAAAAAATGTTTGCCACTTCCGGAGGCAGCGGCTCCAACTGCGGTATATCCCCATTGTAATGAATTGCATAAACTGCAGAATCAGCTTCCCGGCCGGCACCCTCGATCAGAAGATCTCCTATCTCAGGAAAATCATTTTTCAGCTGTTCCAGGGTAAACAGGTAGAGCCCGTCCGCCATTTCAAAGGAGCCGGTCAGCCAGACATACCTTTTCTCTACAGCATGGGGAGCAGGAGGAACATTGTTTTGAAAAAAGTGATGGCGGTTGGATAATACGGCTGCAACCAGAAGAAGGACGGCAAGGGCAAGGAAGACCGAAATATTTTCCCCCGGGCTCTTTTGCTGCAAATTATCTGCAGATCGGCAGGAGCGTATTTCCTTATCCCTGTTTTTTTTCATCCTTCATGAGTTTATAGGTAATGGAATCAACCAGTGCCTGCCAGCTTGCTTCCAGAATATCATGGGAAACCCCGACCGTACCCCATTCTGAATCCTTGTCTTTGGAGGTGATAAGAACACGGACCTGGGCCCCGGTGCCATGCTCACCTGCCAGAACCCTGACCTTGTAATCGGTGAGCTCCATATCCTTGAGCCGGGGATAAAATTGCGACAGAGCCTTGCGCATCGCCTTGTCCAGGGCGTTGACCGGTCCGTCTCCAAGGGCGGCGGTATGCACCTCTCCCGCTTTTTCCACCACAATGCGGATGGTTGCTTCATCCTGTGAAGGTTCATCCAGGCTGGTTTTCTGGCTGATGACCCGAAAGCCTTTCAGATCAAAGAAACGGGGCTTGGTTCCCAATGCCTTGCGCATCAGGAGTTCAAATGAAGCCTCGGCACCTTCATACTGAAAACCCTGGTTTTCCAGTTCTTTGAGCTCCTGGACGATTTTACTGACCACAGGGTCCTTGCTGTCCAGGTTGAACCCGAATTTCTTCGCCTTGAACAGGACATTGCTTTTGCCGGACTGGTCGGAAATAAGGATGCGTCTGACATTTCCCACCTTTTCAGGATCTATGTGTTCATAGGTGATGGGATTGCGCTCCACGGCCTGGACATGCACCCCGCCCTTATGGGCGAACGCTGACCTGCCAACGTAGGGCTGGTATTTATTGTGCGGCAGGTTGGCAAGTTCGTTGACAAACCGGGCTGTTTCAGAGAGGCGCTCCAGTTTTTTCCCGGCATGAACCTGGCATTTCATCTTGAGGACCAGGCCGGGGATAATTGAGGTGAGGTTGGCATTGCCGCACCGTTCGCCAAAACCGTTCATGGTCCCCTGTACATGGGATATGCCGAGTGAAACCGCAACCATGGTATTGCCGACAGCCGTTTCCGAGTCATTATGGGCATGGATTCCCAGGGGAATGTTGTAACCCTTGCCGGCAAGATGGCTGCTGACCGCTTCCAGGATCGGCGGAATCTCGTTGGGCAGCGTCCCGCCGTTGGTGTCGCAGAGCACCAAACATTCGGCCCCGCCTGCCACCGCCTTGTCCAGCGTTGCCAGGGCATATTCTTTATTCTGTTTGAATCCGTCGAAAAAATGCTCTGCGTCATAAAAGAGATGCTCGACATGATTTTTGAGATACTGCAGGGATTCAATAATGATGGTGAGATTGTCCTCAAGTCCGATACGCAGGGCATCCCTGACATGCACATCCCAGGTCTTGCCGAATATGGTGATGCCCGGTGTTTTGGCATCGATCAGGGCCTGCAGGTTCGGATCCCGGTCCACCGGCTTGTTAAAATTCCGGGTGGAGCCGAAAGCGGTAAGTTTAGCATGCTTCAGGGTATGATTCCGGATGGCGGTGAAAAATTCAACCGCGCTTGGATTGGAGCCGGGCCAGCCGCCTTCGATGAAATCTATACCCAATTCGTCAAGCTTCAGACAGATGCGGATCCTGTCTTCAACGGAGAGGTTGAAATTTTCAGCCTGGGTGCCGTCGCGTAACGTCGTGTCGTATATGTCTACCTTGTGACTCATGATATTCTGTGATTATAAAATATTTTGGGTAGTATGTTGTTGGTTGATAGTTGTGGGTTTTGTTAATGGTGTAATGGTGAATGGTTAATGGTGAATGGTTAATTGTGAATGGTTAATGGGCGGTAGTTTGTTGTGGGTTGTTAGATGGCAGTTTGCAGTTTGCAGAGGAATCCCTTAAATGTAAAACCTAGGATGCAAATACTCAAAATTTAGAACTCAAAATTGCCTTTCCCGCCCCCTGTCTTTTCTTTTAGCTTTCAACTTTCAGCTTTAATCAACTCAAAACTTAAAATTCAACACTTAAAACTGGTTTGCCCTGGCCCCCGAAACCCGTCTTTTTCTGCCATCTGTAATCTGCCAACTGTCAACTACCTTTTCCCTTTCGCCTGTAGCCTTTAACCATTATTTGTTGGTAGTATGTTGTTGGTTGTTAGTTGTAGCTTGGCGTAGTAGGTTGTTGGTGGTCTTCGCGTTCCCTGACCCCAGGCACCTAGCCCTTGCCTGCCAAGAATCTGCCAACTGCCAACTATCTTTTCCCTTAGATATTTACTGCACTTCCGGCTTATCCAGGGCAAAGGCGTCATGCAGGGCCCTGACCGCAAGTTCCGTATACTTTTCCTCTATAACACACGAGACCTTTATTTCCGAGGTGCTGATCATCATGATATTGATGCCCTCATTGGCCAGAACCTGAAACATGGTGGTGGCAATTCCCGAATGGTTGCGCATGCCGACCCCGACAATGGAAACCTTGGCGATATTGTCCGCACTGCTGACTTCTTCAGCGCCGATATCCGCGGCAACATCCTGCAGGATCTTCAGCGCTTTTTTGTAATCGGTACGCGGCACGGTAAAGGTCATATCAGTCATGTCCCCTGCCCTGGTATTCTGGATGATCATATCAATGACAATGCCGGCATCGGAAATGGGCATGAAGATTTTCGAGGCTATACCCGGTCTGTCAGGTACCCGGGAAATAGTAAGCCGGGCCTCGTTTTTGGTGTAGGTGACTCCTGAAACCAGCATGGATTCCATTGCTTTATCCTCCTCAACCACCCATGTTCCTTCGGTCTCGACAAATGTTGACCGGACATGCAGTGGGACTTTATAACGTTTTGCCAAACCGACCGACCTGATATCGAGAACCTTGGCGCCTAAACTGGCAAGCTCCAGCATCTCGTCATAGGAGATGCGTTCGATCTTGCGGGCCGCCCCGCAGACATTTGGATCAGTCGTAAACACCCCTTCCACATCGGTGAAAATCTCACATTGATCGGCCTTGAGCACTGCGGCAAGGGCAACCGCGGTGGTATCGGAGCCTCCCCTGCCGAGGGTGGTAATATTGCCGTTTTCATCGACGCCCTGGAAACCAGCGACCACAACAATTTTGCCCCGGTTCAGATGGTCTTTCACCTTCTCCGTATCAATGGACTGAATTCTTGCCCTGGTGTGCATGCTGCTGGTGAGTATCTTTACCTGGTCGCCGAGAAAGGAGATGGCGTCATATCCCGCAGCCTTAACAGCCATGGCGAAAAGGGATATGGTTACCTGTTCCCCGGTGGAGAGCAGCACATCCATTTCACGGGTGTCGGGCTGATCCTGCACACTATTTGCAAGTCCTATAAGGCGATCGGTTTCCCCGGACATGGCGGAAAGCACGACAATCATCTGGTGTCCCCTGCGGCTGTAATCGATAACGCGCTCGGCAGCAGTCTTGATTTTCAGGGGATTGCCGACCGATGTACCGCCGTATTTTTGAACGATTAGTGCCATTGTCTGTAATTATTCATCATGGAATGAGGTTGTAAAATATGAGACTGCCCAATGTAAACTTTATTGCCAAAAAAGCAACAATGTTTCCGTTGTAACCGGTATATAATACGAGTTTAAAATATTTCCACTCAAAAACAACCTTGTAATACGATCAAGATATTGTTAGAAAAGTGCAACAATTTTTTTTATTGAAGCTCTTCGCGAACCTTTGCGAATGCTTGGCAAAACCCGCGGGAAATCTCCCGCGGTAAGGATGACAGCTTTATCAGTTGAACTTGCTGAGCCCGCAGCAGGCTGCAGAGAATGGGCCCGCTGTTTCTGTTCATCCTCTTTTAAATAAATAGCCGCTTAAACACAATAAGGATATTTCATGGATTCAGGAAAAACACTGATGAGTCTGGCCGTATGCCTCATGTTCTGGACAGGAATCGTTCTGCTCCTGCTGTTCTTTAACGGAGAATTGCAAGATAGTGCCATTGCAACACCGATTGCAGCTGATAGTGAACAACAGGAATTGCCCGTTGACATCAGCGTCCAGGATATACCCGCCGTTCCAATACCGGAAACGTTCACCGCACCTCATGCCGAGATAACCGGGGAAATAAGGCGGGGCGAAAGTTTTGACGGGGCCATGAAACGACTGAACGTAGATGCTGCCCTCAGGCATGAAATTATTAAGGGGTTCGACAAAACGCTTGATTTTAAGATACTGCAGCCGGGGGATCACTTCACCATTCTCCTGGATGAAGATAATGGGGTAACCCGGGCAACGTATGTTTCAGGACTCCTGAATACCCATATTCTTGTTCATGAACAGGACGGATCATATCTGACAAGCCGGCAGCCGGTGCACCTTCAATGCCGAATTGAAAGAGTATCCGGCAGTATTGAATCATCGTTATACAACGCCTTTACCGCCCTGGGAGAGGAACCGAAACTCATCCATGCCTATGCGGATATTTTTGCCTCCAAGATTGATTTCAACACGGAAACGCAAGCCGGAGACAGATTCGATCTGCTGGTTGAAAAATATTACAAGGACGATGTCTTTGTCGGCTATGGACAAATCCTGGTGGCCCGCTACCAGCATGAGGATGTCAAATATGAAGGGTTTCGTTTTGCTACGGAAAATAGTCCGGCCGGCTATTATGATGAAAACGGCGAGGCGCTGGGCACCTGGTTCATCCGCTCGCCAATCCCGTTTGGCCGCGTAACATCCCGATTCACCATGCGCCGCAAGCATCCGATTTACGGTGTTGTCCGACCCCATCTGGGGGTTGACCTTGCAGCACCGCGGGGCACACCGGTCATGGCGGCAGCGGACGGCAGAGTCGAGTATATCGGCAGGAGAGGAGGTTTTGGTAAAACTGTTATCCTGAAGCATAACGGGGGCTACAAGACTTACTACGGCCATTTAAGCGGTTTCAAAAAAGGACTGAAGACCGGCAGCTCCGTCACCCAGAAAGAAATAATCGGCTACGTAGGGTCCACCGGCATATCAACAGGGCCGCATCTTGATTACCGCATCCAGCAAAATGGTGTTTTCCGGAATCCGTTCGGCATAAAGTTCAAGGCAAAAACCATACTGCAGGAGGAGGAATTGGCGCGTTTCCACCGGGAAAGCGCCCGGACAGCCGAACTTTTCAATACAGATGCCGGCGAGACCATACTGCAGGTAAAAAATGTGATCCTGTCCGACGATCATGCGATTACTTTTCTGTAAACCGCAATAGATGTTCATCTCTTCCCCGTTCAACATTGTCCTGGTCGAACCGGAAATTCCCCCGAATACCGGTACCACGGCGCGGCTGTGCGGCGCGACCGACAGCATTCTGCATCTGGTTCAACCGCTGGGATTCAGCACCGACGACAAGCATTTGAAACGGGCAGGACTGGATTACTGGCAATATGTAAAAATTGTTTACTGGGAAAATCTCGATGAATTTCTGGCTGCCCAGGATGAGAGAAAACTTTATTTTTTTACCAAGAAAACCGGACAACCGTATTCCAGCGCCAGGTTTGCACCAGGGGATTTCCTTATTTTCGGCAAGGAAACGAAAGGCTTGCCGGAAGAAGTCATAAAACTGTATATAGACCGCTGTTACACCATACCTATGAGCAACCGGAAAATACGGAGCCTGAACCTTGCCAATGCTGCCGGCATCGTTCTTTATGAGGCCCTGCGGCAGCAGTCGGTATGGTAGGATTAGAATTGAGTGGAGTACTGGAGTGTTGGAGTGTTGGGTTGGAAAACAGGGGGTCTGGGGCCAGGGGTCGAGAAGATAGTTTTAAGTTTTATCAGATAACGAAACAATCTGATGATTGACAGAGTTTTAAGTTCTTAATTAAAAAACAGGGACAGAGGCTTAAAGGCACAATGCCCAACCAACAACCCACAAGGCTAGCAACAACCAAATAACCTACAACCAACTATCAACAACCAAATAACCCACAACCATTCACAATTAAGCCATTAACCGTTAACAATTAACCGTTAACCATTCACAATTAACCATTTAAAAACAACCACCAACTATCAACAACCAAATAACCCACAACCATTCACCATAACCGTTAACAATTAACCGTTAACCATTCACCATTAACCATTAAAAACCCACAACCGACAACCGGCAGCCAACCACGAACAAGTTATGCTGTTGAAGCATATACCCGGAACAAGGAACCTGAAAAAAAGCATGTCATTTCGAACGAACGTGAGAAATCTTGTTCTTTTCTGTCTCCTGTTCCCTGTCTACTGTCTCCTGACAGTGAGAAAACTTAACAAGATCTCTCCGGCCTGACGGCCGTTCGAGATGACAGGTTGAAAAATTATGGCCGTTCGAGATGACAGGTTGAAAAATTATGGCCGTTCGAGATGCCCGTTAAATCTTTAAACCCAGTACTCCAACACTCCAACACTCCACTCCACCTTTATATGACAGGCAGGCACAAATATAGCCTTTTGAGTTGACAACATGAAAATTGTTTATAGCCACTTATTGATATAAAAAAATCCATAGCTGTTGTTAAATAGTAAAATTTTACTGATACTTTGCATAATTTAAAAATCCGGAGGAAACGACCCATGCCCGACCGCATCTATAATTTCAGCCCCGGTCCTGCCACCCTGCCCTATGAAGTACTTGTGCAGGCCGCTAAGGATATCGTCAACTTCAAAGACAGGGGCATCGGGCTCATTGAAATGAGCCACCGCAGCAAGGAATTCATCCAGGTTGTTGACGACTGTGAAGCACTGCTTCGTGAACTGCTTTCCATTCCGGATAACTACAAGGTCCTTTTTCTGCAGGGCGGCGCCTCCACCCAGTTCGCCATGGTGCCGATGAATCTGCTCGGGCCGGGGAAAACCGCCTGTTACCTCAATACCGGGACCTGGTCCAAGAAGGCGATCAAGGAGGCAGAATTTTTGGGCACCGTAGATGTCGCCTACAGCAGCGAGCCTACCAATTTTGACCGGGTGCCTTCCCCGGGGGATTATTCCGTACCGGCGGATGCCGAATACCTGTACTTTGTTTCCAACAACACCATCTTCGGCACCCAGTTCCAGACCATGCCGGAAACTGACGGGATAATGGTCTGCGATATGTCGTCTGACATCCTGTCGCGGCCGATTGATGTCAGCCGGTTCGGGCTGATTTTTGCCGGGGCCCAGAAAAATATGGGTCCCGCCGGCTGTACCGTGGTGATTATCCGTGATGATCTACTCGACCGTATCTCGGAAAACGTCCCGACCATGTTTCGCTATAAAACCCATGCCGACAAAGGATCCATGTTCAATACCCCGCCCTGCTTTGCCATTTATACCATCGGCCTTGTGCTGCAATGGCTGCAGAAAACAGGCGGTGTGCCAGCCATTGCGGCAAGGAACCGGGACAAGGCCGCCCTTCTCTACCAGACCATTGACGCAAATAGTTTCTACAGGGGACACGCCCAAAAGGACTCCCGTTCCCAGATGAATGTTACCTTTAATCTTCCCACCCCGGAGCTTGAAGCAAAATTTATCCGGGAAGCCGCAGCGCTCTCCCTTGACGGGCTCAAAGGGCACCGCTCGATCGGGGGCTGCCGTGCTTCCATCTATAATGCCTTTCCCCGCGAGGGGGTTGAAAAACTGGTGAACTTCATGGAGGATTTTGCCAGGGATAATGGTTGATCTGCTTAATTATAAACCTTTAATCAGCATAGCTGGTGTGCCCCGGCGATGTTGTGTAAATATGGTAGTGATAAATTACAAGAGACATGCATATAACAAATTATATTTAATATATGAACGTTCATTTTCTTTGCTTGCCCAAAGAAAACGAACCAAAAGAAAGTGCAGCCTGATCACTTGGTCGACCCTCGGTCGACTGCCCTGCGCTGCTAGCAAAGAACGGGCGACATCGGGATGACGCTTCGCTATGACCGAGTCGCTTTTCCGTTCTTTGTCGACAAATATACTACTGCCGACGATTGACAGCTGCGCTGCTTCGGCTGCGTGAAATGGCGTTTAAAAACATTTTTACTGCAAAAAATACTCAGCTCCTTTTGGGTCACTCTATAATCCATCCCTTTTGTGGGTCGTTGTTAAATAAACATTGAAAATGCAATATAATATATCCCGGTGAACTACGAAGGAAACATAATCCGGCCCCCCAGCGAGGCCCATTCCATTATCCTCCAGGTAACGGTAGGCTGTTCCCACAACAAATGCACATTCTGCGGGGCATATAAAGGAGTTCGCTTCCGGATCAAGGATGCGGCAGCCATCCAAGCAGATATTGCATTCGCACGACAATATTGCAAAAAACAGAAAAAGGTGTTTCTGGCCGACGGCGATGCCCTCATCATCCCGACCGACGGACTTGTGGAAATTTTTTCCGGGATCAGGCAGAATCTGCCATGGGTGAACAGAGTAAGTCTGTATGCCAATGCCAAAAGCATTCTCAGGAAAACAGCGGCGGACCTGCAGCGCCTGAAGGATTTGGGCCTGGACCGTATCTATCTGGGGCTTGAGAGCGGCCATGATCCCACCCTCAAAAGTATCGGCAAGGGCGTTACCGCCACGCAGATGATTGAGGCGGCGGCAATGGTTCGGGAAGCAGGTCTGTTTTTCTCCGTCACCGTACTGCTAGGTATAGCCGGGCAGGCTCATTCCCTTCAACATGCCGAAGAAACAGGCAGAGTCCTGAACCGCATGCAGCCGAATCAGATAGCGGCCCTAACCCTGATGATTCTGAAAAATACTCCCCTGTACAAGGATGCACGCTCGGGCGTTTTTCTGCTGCCCGACCGCAATATGCTCCTTGCAGAACTCCAGGTCCTGGTGCAATCGATCACTCTGCAGCGGGTGCAGTTTCAGGCCAACCATGCCTCGAACTATCTGCCCATTTCCGGAAGGCTGGCACGAGACAAGGAGAGGATACTGCAGATCATTGAAGACGGCCTGAACGGCAGGCTTCATCTCAAACCTGAATTCCAGAGGGCTCTTTGATTCCTGATGCATAAAACCGATCTGGCCAATTTGTCCCTGGAACAGCTGACCGAATTTCTTGTCAGCCTCGGTCTGCCGAAATACCGCGGTATTCAGGTTTTTGCCTGGTTGTATCGCCCCCATTTCTCTGACTTTTCGCAGATGACCGACCTGTCCAAGGAGCTGCGGGAAACCCTGGCTGCCCGGACTGTCTTTGACCGGCCGCACCTGGAAGAAGTTGAACGTTCAGAGGACGGCACCGTCAAATTCGGTTTTAAACTGCAAGACGGTAATTATATCGAATCAGTGCTTATCCCCGAAGAGGAAAGGAATACCCTCTGCGTCTCATCCCAGGTGGGCTGCGCCATGGGCTGCGGTTTCTGTCTGACCGGTGTCGGCGGCATTAAACGCAACCTGACGCCGGGTGAAATAGTGGGTCAGGTCGTCAGGGTCAGGGACTGGCTTCTTAATCCGGATACCCCCCGGACAGCGTTGAACAACCTTGTTTTCATGGGAATGGGTGAACCGCTGGCAAATTTTGACAATCTCCTGGTCGCCCTGGAAATCCTGCTGGAGCAGCGCGGCCTGGATTTCTCCGAGCGCAGGATTACGATATCAACCTGCGGCCTGGTGCCGAAAATCATTGAACTGGGGCAAAAAACAAAGGTTAATCTTGCGGTTTCCCTCCATTCCGTTGATGACGCGATCCGCTCAAAATTAATGCCCATTAATAATAAATACCCGGTGGCTGCACTGTTGGATGCCTGCAGAAACTTCCCGATGCCGAAACGAAAACGGATCATGTTCGAATATATTCTTATCCGAGATCTTAACGATGCCGAAGCCGATGCCGAGATGCTGGCCCGAAAACTTAAGGGCATTCCGTGCAAAATAAACCTGCTGCCCTATAATGAATCCGCCGGCCTCCCCTTCCGGCGTCCTGCGGATGAAACGGTTGAACGATTTCAGCAGGTACTCTGGAATGCAGGCTATACGGTGATGATCCGTTCCAGCCGCGGGGCAGACATTTCAGCCGCCTGCGGCCAACTGGCCGGAAAGATGGCGCCATGATTAAACCGCGATATCGTGATGGGTTTGCGTGCAAAGACCGCGGCGGTAAAATAATTTTAAAAAATAGTTTATGATAATATGAGCAAAGTGTAATATAACCTGCGGAAATTCTTTCATTCTCTGGCAGTCAGTTTGCAAGCTGAAATCAATTCAGGAGAAAATTATGGATTTGCATGAAATCAAGCGAAAATATTTCAGAATTAATCTCAAGGAAAATGATACCGTCTCCGTCAGGATTAATAATGTCCCATACGTAATATTCGACCTCAGTGACGGTGGTATCGGCATACAGCTGAGTTCTGAGGATTTACTGCTGACCGAGGGGGACGAACTGCCGATTGAATTACATATTGAAAATCAGGTTCTCAATCTCCGGGGACGAGTGCAGCATATCAACCCTCTCGGGAAAGAAGAGTTCCTCTGCGGCATAGAATTCATGAACGTTGATGAGCATACCCGATCGGCGTTGACCCAATTCGTGCAGGCCTGTCGGGAAAAAATGTTCAAGGAAGAATAACTGGTACTATTATTGCATGAAACTTGTGCGATATTCCTTTGACACTGGTGCAGAATGAAGCCGAATTTTTTTAATTTGTCCGCAAGAAAAAAAAGAGACCTTCTCTTCGAGTTGCTCCTGGGTAAATCAACTGAAGGTATTGTTAGCAAAAAAGAACTTATTGCGGTAAATAGGTTGATAGAAGGACTGTCTTCAAACAATGCTACCATTACCATAAAAAAGAGGCCGGTTATTAGAACCAGCACCGCATTAGACGGCATGAAGCAGGCAAAGCCGAAGAAAAAAACAACCTGTTATCCGGCGCAGGAAATTTCTGAAAAATCAGATAAGGTCCAGATGGCTGTCCGCAGGCTGGCGCCGCCGGATCTACGTTCCCGGGTATTCAGGTCGTATATTGTAAACCAGGCCCTGGCCGTGACCTGGCAGGATTTTTCTGCCAAAGGAAAAGACAGCAGTTTGATGCGCTCTATCATGCAGAAAATTTGAAACGAATAAAAGGATTGTTGATCTATAACAACTTAAATATCTGGAGGCGGTAGAATGCTTGTCATTTGTCCCCATTGCAAAAAAAAGCATACAATTGACGAAAATAAGATTCCTGCCAATGCAACCAAGGCACGCTGCACCAGCTGCGGTCAGTCCTTTGCGCTTAATATAAAAAGACCGGCCGTGGAGAAAAAGCAGCAACAGGCCAAGAAAGGCGATACCGTTGCCAGGAAAATCGGCATTTCCCTCAGTAAGGGCGGGGTCGGCAAGTCAACAACTGCCATCAACCTGTCTGCCGGCCTGGCGCTGGCCGGCTACAAAGTGCTGCTTATAGATACGGATACCCAGGGACAGGACAGCTTCATGCTGGGGGTAAAACCGAAAGCCGGTCTCACCGAGCTCGTCACCGGAGAGCTTTCCCTGAAAGAATGTTTGACCAAGGCCCGCAATAACCTGTGGCTGCTGGCAGGCGGCAAGTCCCTTGCCGGGGTCAAACGCATGATTGACCGCAAGGATTACGGCGGTGAGATGACTGTCAGTGAAGCCCTGCAGCCGGTGGACAAAATATTTGATTTTGTCGTTATCGATACATCACCGGGGTGGGATCCGCTTACGGTAAATGTTCTTTTCTATGTGAATGAGCTGATGATACCCGTAGCCCTCGAGATCATGTCTTTGCAGGGACTCAGCGAATTTCTCCGGTCCATATCCGCCATTCAGAAATACCGCCCAGAACTCGGCCTGAAATATATTCTGCCGACTTTCGAGGACAAGCGGGTCAAGAAAACATCGCGCATCCTCAATAAAATCGGCAAAATTTATGGTGAAAGGCTCTGCCCTCCCATCCGTTATAATGTCAGGCTGTCCGAGGCGCCTGCCTATGGCAAAACCATTTATGAATACGCCCCCGGCTGCAACGGTGCCCATGATTACCGCGAGCTTGTCCGCAAGGTCGCCAATGATCCCAAGCTCTTATCCTGAGCTTTTGCCAACCCGACCGGTTGGGTATTCATAAAGGTTCCAGTCCCGGGTTTCTCCGTCACTTTTTTGTTGTTCTTTTTAAATCCGCGGCCAGATAATAAGCAGAAAACCAAAGAGTATAAGCAGCGGACCATTGGCAATATAGATCAGGTACACGAGCTTGTAGCGTCTGCCCATGATCATTTTCACCTTGCTCCTGTCGAATATGGCCGGTATCCGGAAGATGACGCTGACCACCAGTCCAAACAGCATCAGGATGACGCCCAAGATTGGAAGGATTACCATCATTTTTGTTCATCGGGCCTTTTTAAGCAGGTGATTCAGACGGTCATATTTTACCTTGTCGCCCGCTTTATAATCATCTCCATACATGTTTTCGAGGATTAGCTCTTCCTTCTTGTCATTGACCAGGATTATTTGGTTTTTGTCTGCCTCTTTAACCACGTAATCCTGCCAGTCATAGGTGCGGAATACGGCCTTTTTCAAATTGTTGGTGACGACGTTGTAGCGGACCTTATCTCCGACCTTGTAATTGGGTATAAAAAGGCCCCTGGGGGCCTCATAGATATTATTATTCAGATGCAGGACTACCTCGTCGTTGCCATCGTTGCTGCGGAGGGTAATTTTTTCCCTGTCTGCCGCTGTAACTGTATACTGTTTCCATTGGCCGGTATCTTTCAGGGGTTCCAGCTTTTCTCCCACCGAATCATAGCGGACCTGGTCGCCGACTTCAAATTCACGGGTGTAATTCCCAGCCACCGAAAGAATATCTCCGGTTTTGTGCCGCATGGTAATGGCGTTGTCGGTAACGGCTATAACCTCATAATCCTGCCAGCGGTATTTCCGCAGCCTTTTGCGGATACTGTCGTAGCGCACATTGTATCCTACCCGGAAGCCTTCCGGGGATTCGTTGACTTCAAGAACATTGCCGTCATTGTCTTTTAAGGTCAGGCTGTTTTCACTTTTACCGATGATTTCATATGTCCGGTAATATTCATCGCTGAATGCATTATTTACCTGGCAGAGAGTAAAAACAACCAGGCCCAAAGTGATAATCAAGGTTTTTTTATTCATGCAAAGCCTCCTCGGTCAACATGGCAGGAGCATTTTTAAAGAAAATCCTGCCGACAGATTACAGTAAACAGGGATATATTTTCATTTTTGGGATGAACGGTTCAAAATCGTAATCTGGTCGTTCAGGGTCCAGAAATCATAGAGATAGCCGAATCCCAAGAGTCCTCCGGTAAGAAGATATATGATTCCGGTCAACCATTTTTGCATGTACATCCGATGGATGCCGAATATGCCCAGAAAAGTCAGGAGCAGCCAGGCAACAGAATAATCGATGGGGCCGGGCGCGAATCGAAGATCTGCCTGCCGGTCCATGGATGGAATAAGAAAAAGATCAATAAGCCAGCCTATGCCCAGCAGGCCCAGGGTAAAAAAATAGATGGTGCCGATCAGAGGATTTCCGTAGTAGAAACGATGCGACCCGGTAAAGCCGAAAAGCCAGAGAATATAACCGACCGTTTTGCGATGGGTGTCCGTATTGTCCGTCATTTGTTATCCTGCCAAGTTTTATGAACAAAAGCGTTATGCCGCTTTTGCTATGACGCTTTTCGGGTCCTGCCGTTATAGATTATACCCCCTGCGTCAATATATTGCTGCAAAACTCCTTTCGCCTTCTCCCGAAGAATATCACGCCGGACTGAAATGGTGCGGGCTAGAAGTTTCCGGGACCAGTTTTCAGGCTTATCGCCCTCGTCAAAACCGATGCTTCTTGCGTCTTCATCCCTGGCGCCGCATACAAGGCTGCTGATCCCGGACCAGGGGATGGCGCCCAGACACATGGCGCAAGGTTCCGTTGTGGTGACAAGTTCATAATCAGGAAGCCCTTCGGCCCCGAGATCAAAGTTTTCCACCTTCTGCTGGGCGAGGATGATGGCGACTATTTCAGCATGGACCACCGAACAGTTGTTCTGCAGAACAAGGTTGATGCCAGGGGTTATCAGGCGGCCGCTGTCCTTTTCAAAAATGGCCGCGCCAAAAGGGCCGCCATCATTTCTGACATTATTGGCCGCAAGGGTAATTGCCAGTTCCATGCGTTCTTCAACCGTGGCATAAATCGCACCCCCTGCAGAGACGATATCATCCACCCAGTCCGGCAGCATAATGGTATATGATGCAAAATTCATGGATGAGTAACCGCTGCAGCCCTTTAAAATCTGTATCCGAGATTGACCCCGACGGATTGTTCGGACAGGGCGATTTCTACGCCCGGGGCCCTGGTCAACGGTCCGGCGGTGACGCTTTTTTCCGGCACATACATATAGTGAAAACCGATATCCCAGTGTTGATCAAATTTATAATCGGCACCGACCGTATAATGGGTTTCAACTATTGCCGGCAGGATCAGGTTGTTGGCAGCGCTGTCCTCATCTATGGGTGATTTGCCATAGTTGAATCCGGCCCGCAGGTTAAAACGGTCATTTACTCGGTAGGCAAGTCCCAGGGCAAAAACAATCTGATCATTCCACCCCGGATCCATGGGAACCTGAATTCCACCCGGACCTGATACGGCAAGGATATCCATGGTATCGGACCAGTTGATCCATTTGACGTCGGCAGCAACCGTGAAGGCCTGGTTGGCATGGACTGCAATGCCGACAGCCGCCTGCTGCGGGAAATCCAGATCAAGTTCATAGGTGCCCGCAGGGAGAGGGGTGCCGAAATTTATGTCACCGGCAGCCAGCTGGTATTCAAGATTGGTAAAAAACTGTTTGCTCCTATACGCCGCACCCAGACTGATCATGTCATTAAAATCATAAATGAAGCCAAGGCCGATGCCGAAACCAAAAGAAGAGGCCACCCGGCCGAGGTCAAAATTATTAACCACCAGGTCTCCCTGGCTATTTCCATCCGTGTCGGCCATCATGCGCTGTTGGAAGGAAACCTGTTGAAAATCAATATTGATCGCGGCCCCGAGGCTCAGTTTTTCAGCGACCTGCCAGGCAAGACTGGGCGCCATCTGCCAGAAGGCGATACTGCTGTAGCCATCCCAGTAAACTGCGGGACTTGTCCCTGCCATGGCAGGCTGCATCAGGGTCGGACCATAATCCACTCCCATGCCCGAGGTGCCGTACATGCCGCCGCCGAATACCATATCGTCGCGGCTGCCGACAGGACCATTCCAGCCAATTGACGGTATGCCATAGAGTTCCGAACTGCTGTCCGCCCTGCTCCCGCCAAATGCGGAAAAATCAGCATACCGGTCGGGCATGAAGGCCTCCATGGAAAAATCCGCCCGCCGACCAATGCGTATCATGCCGGCCGGGTTCGTAACAGCGGTCATATTGCTGCCCGGCAGGGCGGTAACTGCCCCGCCCAGACTTTTCTGATAAGACCCGACACCGATAAGCTGATATCCGTTGGTGGCAAAAGCGGTTGTTGATAAAAACAGTACGGCCGAAACAACAATGACAAAAGAACAATTCTTTTTCATGACGCCTCCTCCTTTCCGGAAGTCATCCGGCATGGGCTGCAGTGAACCCATAACAATTTTTTAACCTCTGTAAACAAACCAAAACCTTGTGGGAATGATATATCGGTCCCGTTAATTCATGAGCGGTGCAATAGTATTGAGCGGGATTTTATAATGCCGTATGTATTACACTTATTTTCGTTATGTTTCAATTTGTACGGGAAAATTTCTTGATTGCCCGCAGGTACCCTGAACAGGTCAATTTTTTTCAATCGGAGTTGATTTGCCGGATGATGGAAACAAAAAACCCCGCTGTTCCTGACAGAGGGACGCGGGGTTTTGCAAGAGCTATTTTGGGCTGCCGCTATTTCTTTTTCTTTGCAGCCGCTTTTTTCTTTGGCGCGGATTTCGGCGCAGCAGCTTTTTTCTTTGGCGCAGCTGTTTTTTTTGCTGTTGTCTTTTTAGGGGCGGCCGATTTTTTTGCCGCAGCAGGCTTGGCCTTTGACTTTGTTTTTTTTGCCGCTTTTGAAGGCGCTGGTTTTGTCTTGGCGGCATCTTTCGGGGCGGCCGTTTTTTTCTTCGGTTTTTCTTTGCTTGCCGGAGACGGTTTGGCAGGAACAGCTTTCTTTGCAGCCGGAGTTTTCCCCTCTTCCGCTTCTTCCGCAGTAAGGGCTCCAACGATTGCCTTGTTCAATTTTTCATCGATAACCGAGCTTATATATTCCTGGGTAAAGATACCTTCCTTGCGGATTGACTTGGCGGTATTGCCATAAATCATTCGCACCTTTCTGGAGCTGACCGCTTCAAGACCTTTTTCCAGCTTTGCCTGCAGTTCATCCGGAGCAATTCCTTCGGCTTCTCCCAGCGGACCCAGTTCTTTAATTTTGCCGGTAAAATCGGTGATCAGCTTAACAAAACGGGGCGCTTCCGCCGCAGAAGCCCACTGCAGGGAAAACCTGGCAGGATTGACGCCGATTTCCTGCAATACATTAAACACCAGGGCATTCATTCCCATTGCGTCGTAATTACCTACCTGGTAATGACATTCGCCAAGTTGTCAGCCACCAGTGAAGATACCGTCCGCCCCTTCGACAAAGCCCCGAAGGATAAAGGATGGATCGACCCGACCCGTGCACATTACCCTGATTGTCCGCAGGTTGGGTGGATACTGGTAGCGTGAAACACCCGCTGCATCAGCTGCGGCATAACAGCACCAGTTGCACAGAAATCCCAGGATCTTCGGGTTGTACTCTTCCTTGCTCATTTTTTATCCTTTAATCATTGTTATAATGATGTACTTAAACCAGCTCAGGACATCAGGTTTACGCTGTTTCAGTTTCCTTTTCCGTAACTTTCTCGCCGAATGCTTTTATCTGCGAAGTAAGCTGTTCATTGGTAAAGCCGCCCATGGAAATTGCAAATGTTGGACAGTGGGAGGCGCAGATACCACAGGCTTTGCATGATGCCACAATGGTCTCGGCCTTGGGCCTGTTGTTTTCATCCTTGACCATCTGGATTGCCTGGTAAGGACAAAGGTTGGTGCAGAGCCGGCAGCCGATGCAGATATCCTTGTCAATATTTGAAACAATCGGATCAACGGTGACATACCCCTTGACCAGAGGTATGGCTGACTTGGCCGAGGCAGCTTGGGCCTGGGCAATGATTTCGTTGACCGGTTTCGGGGCATGGGCCAGGCCGCAGACATAAACACCATCCACCGGTAGTTCAACCGGCCGCAGCTTGACGTGAGCCTCCAGGAAGAATTTGTCGGCAGTGACCGGAACCTTCAGCAGTTTGCTCAGGGTATCGGTCTCTTCCGGAACCATGCCGACGCTCAGCGCCACCATCTGCGGGTTCATGCTTACGTCGTCCTGCAGGATGGGATCAAAGTAGGAAACGGTAAGTTTGCCACTTTTTTCAGCAATTGTCGGCTTATTGTCCATGCTGTAGGGAATAAAGAGCACCCCCTTTTTCCGGGCTTCCTGGTAGAGATCCTCGGCATAACCGTAGGTTCGGATATCCCGGTAGAGTACAATAATCTGGGAGTCCGGATTTATTTCCTTCACCTTGAGTGCGTTCTGCACCGCCGTTGTACAGCAGGTTTTGGAACAGTAATTGAGATCATCGCCGCGGGAGCCGGCACACTGGATCATGACAATCGAGTCCGGAGCCCGTTTTTTGCCTTTTCCATCCAGCTGCTCCGCCAATTCGCTCTGGATGACCATTTTTTTGGAATACTTGATCGTATTGCCCAGAACGGTTTCAGGCCGGTATTCACGGGCGCCGGTGGCAATGACGATAATACCGTGATCCAAGGTGACTTCCTTGGCCCTGGCGCCTTTGCCGGTGGAAATAATCGAGGAGAAATTGCCAACAAAGCCGTTGGTCTGCTGGATTTCGGCATCGGTATAAACGGTGATCAGCTTGTTCTTTTTGACCTGATCAATCAGTTTTTGGGTATGGGCGAGTTTCTTGAAATTTCCGCCCAGTTCACTCTGTTTCTCGATCAAATAGTTGTTGAAGCCCTGGTCGGCAAGGTTCAGGGCTGCGGTCATGCCGGCGATACCGCCGCCGATTACCAGGCCGGTTTTATTCACCGGCACGGTCTGTTCCGGCAGGGGTTGAATTTGTCTTGCCTTGGCCACTGCCATGCGGACAAGGTCTTTTGACTTGTCGGTTGCCGCACCAGGCTCATTGGCATGGACCCAGGAACACTGGTCCCTGATGTTGACCATTTCAAAGAGAGAGCGGTTCAGACCGGCGTCTTTCAAGGTTTCCTGGAACAAGGGTTCATGGGTCCTGGGAGAACAGGCTGCGATTACAACCCGGTTCAGGTTGTGTTCCTTGATTTTCTCCTTCAGCACCTCCTGGGCATCCTGGGAACAGCTGTAAAGGCTTTCGGTATAGTACACCACGTCTTCCATGTCGCCGGCATAGTTGCTGACGCCGGGAACATCAACTACGGAACCTATGTTAATGCCGCAGTGACAGACGAACACTCCGATGCGAACCTCTTCATCCAGTTCTTTTTCATCCGGATAACCCTTGTGAATAATGCCCTTGCCGCGCTGTTTTTTAATCAGTCCTGAAGCAATTCCGGCTGCACCGCTTGACTGGGTAACCGATTCCGGAATATCCATGGGTCCGTTAAAGGCGCCGGCCACGTAAATGCCCTCCTTGCTGGTGGTAAGGGGGGTGAAGGTTTCGGTGTCGCAGAAATTGTATTTATTCAGGTTGAAGCCTGCGATGTCGGCCAGTTTTTCGGCATCCGTCGGCGATTCGAGGCCGACGGAGAGAACCACCATGTCGAAGGGTTCAAAGTTGTGCATGCCGTCAAGGGTGGAATAGGTAAGGCGCAGTTGATTACCCCAGGGCATGACATCAGCCACCCTGGCCCGCACGAATTTAATCCCTTTGTCTTCGGCCCGCTTCAGGGCCGCGTCAAATTCCTTGCCCTGGGTCCGGATATCCATGTAATAGATAGTGATTTCCGCTTCCGGATCATGCTCCTTGGCAACCATAGCCTCCTTGATTGCATACATGCAACACACCGAGGAGCAGTAGCCGTTGTCGCAGCTGATATCACGCGAGCCGACGCATTGGATAAAGGCAATCTTGTGGGGATGGCGATTGTCTGAAAGACAGCGGACCTCTCCGGAAAAAGGACCGGAAGGATTCAGAAGCCTTTCAAATTCAATGCTGGTTACCACGTCAGGATGCTTGCCGAAACTGTACTTGGCAAGGGTCTCTTCAGAGATGCGGCCAAAGCCGGGAGACATGACGACCGCCCCGACTTCCAGGGTCATTTCCTCCGGTGTCTGGCTGAAGTCAATGGCCTTGCTCTGGCAGACCGGTACGCAGATCTGGCAGGTATCATGGGTAAGATGCAAACAGCTGCGCGGATCAATATAGTACGTAGCCGGAACCGCCTGGGGATAATCGATGTGAATGGGACGGGTCAGATTCAAGCCTTCGTTGTAATCATTGACCTGGTGCCGCGGGCAGTAAGTGGTGCAGAGTCCGCAGGCGGTACAGTCATCCGCATTGATATAGCGTGGACGCTGGACGATTTCAGCGGTAAATTTCCCCGGTTTCCCGGCCAGGGAAATAAGGTCCGTGTTTGTGAGTATTTCGATATTTGGAGACCGACCGGCCTCAACCAACTTGGGCGCCAGGATTCAGAGCGAACAGTCGTTGGTCGGGAAGGTCTTGTCCAGCTGAGCCATCACGCCGCCGATGGCAGGCGATTTCTCAACCAGGTAGACGTAGTACCCCAAATTGGTCAGGTCCAGAGCTGCCTGGACCCCGGCGATGCCGCCGCCCAGGACCATAACTGTTCCTTCCCTGTTCTTCTTTGTTTTAGCCATGATGTATAACTCCAATTACATTTAGTTGGTTCTATGAATGGTGCCGGCCTGATGATGCCGACTGTACAATTTTGCTATGGTTTTTCTCAGGCAGCCACCTTCCATTCTTTCAGAAATGCCGGCATATGCCCGGCTTCCCTGGGGCCGATGGTAATGGTCCAGTCGGGAAGTTCTTCTTCCAGTTCACCCTTAATGGTGGCAAGATATCCGGGTATAATGAGTTCACGGTGCTTCACCTTGTCCGCGATGCCCGACTTGTTGATCCACCCGGCAATAAGATCCGCCCCGAATTTACCAGCCGCCCATGCGGTCAGAACAGAAAGCCCTTCGGTATCCTTGATCAACAGCCATGACGGCACCTTGCTTCCTTCAATTTCCCCTGACACAATAAAGTAGGTCAACGAGAAGTTACAGGTGATAAGAACCGGTGAATCCTCGCCTGGGCCGTTGATGGGATAGATGTCTTCCTTCACCACCATGGGCCGCTGCGGATCCGTGAAGATATTCAGACGTTCAAGAAACAGCGGGAACAGGGTGTCGCCCTGCAGGTCGGAAAGGATAACAATACCGGCATATTTTGCTACCAGCACGGAGGCGATCATGACCTCCATCAGCGGATCGTCCGTCATCTCGCAGGGAAAGACGATGGTGGGGAATCCCAGGGGCTTGAATTTCTTTTTGACCGCCGCCCTGCGTGCTACTATGTTGTCTTCAAATGCCGCTTTCATGGTGCGGGCCCCTGTGTCAATGACAAGGTCTTTCAGACCGTCATTCAACAGCTGGTCCGCGATCTCAATGGTATTGTCAAGATTGGTGCCTCGAACACCAAGGGGGCATCCCAGTTCCTTGGCGAGACCGGCCATGGCCTCCCGGTTATTGGAGTCGGCACCGAGAAGAAGCGGTTTTCTATCACCACAGAGCTTTGCTGCTGCCGAGAGTGTATCCGCTTTGTCGCTGATCAGGATTAGATTGGCATCCGGAGCTTTATCAAGAATTTTTTGGACCAGGGAGGTAAACGCCCCTTCATCGCCCTTGGAATCCTTGACGGCAAAAAGATCGGCCTTCATGATAACGCCGACCCGTTCGATGCGAATGGCATTGAAACGATCTATTCTGCCGTCCACGTCCGCATCGCTCATGTCGGTTGTCAGCATAACGCCAAGACCGGTTGGATTCTCAAAACGTTTCTCATGTCGAAACAGGCAGGTTTCGCCACCGGCCTTGAAGGTGGTTTCGCCGCTACCCAGCTTGATTGTCCGGATCGGCGGGGCTGACGCTTCACCGATGGTTTCCTTGACCTCATCACTTACATAAGGACATTCCCCAATCTCTATCTGCCCTGCCGCCACTTTCATGCCAAAAGCAAGGCAGGTCGGTATACCGCATTCACCGCAGTTGGTCTTCGGCAGCATTTTGAGAATCTGTATACCAGTTAGTGCCATCTCTTACC